>NZ_JBKKHQ010000014.1:0-208789 GCF_046614695.1 Pokkaliibacter sp. CJK22405 | reverse complement strand
TCGCGGTGCCGCTGTAGGTCAGCTGGACGGTGACGTCGGTGGTCGGGGTCTGGCTCAGGGTCACGGTGAAGGTGCCGGTCTGCCCCTCAACAATTGAGTCGGGGCCAGTAATACTAACCTCAGTATTTTGAGGAGTAGGATCGGTGGCAGGATCTTCATCGACAATATTCGTAGTAATACTGCCATCAGTGCCGGAAGCACCCACAGTATTAAAACCACCGCCGGTGACGGTGCCGATACTGATGGTCAGGTCTTCGCTGCCTTCGGCCAGGTTGTCATCGATCGTAGTCAGATCAAATGTCGCGGAGTTAGAGCCGGCTGGAATAGTGACAGAGGTCACCGCTGTGTAGTCAGAACCATCTGTCGCAGTACCGGAATAAGTCAGCTGAACCACGACATCAGTGGTTGGCGTTTGATCCAGCGTCAGGGTGAAGGTGCCAGTGCTACCCTCGGCAATATTGTCTGGACCGGAAATGGATACCAGCGCATCAACAGGGTCTGCTGCTGCAACGACAACAGGATCAGCCGCTGTTACCTGAGTAGTATCATCAGTGGTGGCCGCTGCCGGTCCAGTGGTATCAAAGCCTGCTTCAGGAGTGGACTCAAGACCAAGGCGGTCAATGGTCACAACAGTGAAACCACCGCCGTCAGTGCCTGGGGCTCCAGCAGCTGGTGCACCACCTGCGGCAGTAGCTTCAAGAACCTGGGTAGGGTCAACACCCGCCAGGATCGCCTGCTGGATTGCATCAATGGAGGACATGTTATCAGCGCCCGGAGCCGCGGCTGTCTGAGCCATGCTTGCCTGACTACCGTCATCAATCATGTCACCTGCAACCATTGGCTGCCCATCGGCAGGAATCACGGTGCTATCCAGCAGGGCGGCATCACTCTCGCCCAAAGCCATCTGGGAACCGTTGTTGAAGCTGATAACAACTGTCGCCCCAGGACCGGTCTGAACCATATCATTCATGTTGATGATATCGCCCATAGCGAGTGTTTTAACTTCACCTTCAGGAGTTCTGACGGTGACTTGACCCATAACTGCTGTAACGCGACCGATTTCAGTTGCCATGATGCGCTCCTCCACTGAGAGTTCGTTTGGCTTACTGCACAATAAAGCGCAGGGCAAAAAACTACTCAAGGTACTTAAGTACCAAGCTCATCAAAAAGACCGATCAAAGTACGCCAGCTTTTTCGAGTCAGACAAAAACCAAAAAGCCCCGGTAGTTACCAGGGCTTTTTCAAGAGAAGGAATTGCTCTGTCAGAACCGCCTTAGCGAATGACCTGATAGCAGGGTGTGTACTCATCCGCATTGATTTTCATACGCTTTTGACCAACGAAGGATTGCAGAAGCTCATCCAGCTCGGCCATCAGCGCACTGTCTCCACTGATTTTGTAGGGGCCGTGCTGCTTGATGGCCTGAATACCGTTGGCCTTTACGTTACCAGCAACGATGCCTGACATTGCCCGGCGAAGATTAGCCGCCAACTGCCAGGATTCCTGATCTCGATGCAGGTTCAAGGCTGCCATATTTTCATGACTGGGTTCGAAGGGCTGCTGGAACTGCTCATCAATGTGCAACGCCCAGTTAAAATGATAGGCATCACTACATTGCTTGCGGAACTCTGTAACCCTGGACATCCCCTCTTTCATAACGCGCGCGGCTTCAGCCGGATCATCCACAATAATCTGATAGCGAGAACGGGCCTTTTCTCCCAGCGTAGAGGCAATGAACGCGTCAATCTGCTCAAAATAGGCGGCAGCAGATCGTGGGCCGGTAAACACCAACGGGAAAGGAACGTCTTCATTCTTCGGATGCAGCAGAATTCCCAACAAATAAAGAATTTCTTCTGCGGTACCCACTCCTCCGGGGAAAACAACGATACCATGCCCAAGGCGCACGAAAGCTTCCAGGCGCTTTTCGATATCAGGCATGATGATCAGTTCGTTAACTATCGGGTTTGGCGACTCAGCCGCGATAATGCCGGGCTCAGAAATGCCAATATAACGACCATCAACAACACGCTGCTTGGCATGGGCCAGATTTGCGCCCTTCATTGGCCCTTTCATTGCACCCGGCCCGCAGCCAGTGCAAATATTCAGACGGCGAAGACCTAATTCATAACCGACACGTTTGGTGTAGTTATATTCCTCTTTCCCGATAGAGTGACCACCCCAGCACACAACAATGTTGGGTTTCACCCGTGGATGGAACGCATTCGCGTGGCGAAGCATCTGAAAGACAGCATTGGAAATGCCTTCAGAATCCGACACATCCAGACTGCCGCCAGGCAGCATCTGCCCGTGGGTATAGACGATGTCACGCAGTACCGCGAAGAGGTTGTCACGAATACCGACAATCATTTCGCCATCCACAAAGGCATGAGCAGGCGCGTTGTCAATTTCCAGTTTCAAGCCGCGATATTTCTGCACCACATGAATATCAAAATCCGAGTAGCGCTTAAGCACCTCTTCGGCATCATCCAGATCACTGCCGCAATTCAGTACTGCCAGGCTGCATAGACGAAAAATCCGGTGGATACCACCATCACTAAGATCCTGCAAACGCTGGACTTCAGCCAGCGATAACACATCCATGTTTCCCTCAGGCGTGATGATCGCTTTGGCTACTTTGCCGTATTGGCTATTTTCATTGCGAGTCGCTGAGTTCATAAAACCCCCTTGGTACAAATGTGGGCATGCAGCCCACCCTTAGGCTCATTAATGCGCTTCCGGTATTAAAAAGACAAGAAAAATCAGCGCTTTAAGCAGGCACCGCGCAACACTAAGCCAATAAAAAAGGCGCATAAGCGCCTTTGATAAACTGAACAATTGGACTACTGGGGCAGTCTTCGTTCTGAGTTTTGCAGGTTACCAATAATATCGCCGTGGTTATAGCGCGTGCTTTGCTGAATGAAGAGATGTGTCAACGCCACAACACCAATGATCGGCACGAACAGGTTCACAAAGGGTAAAAAACTCAATAAATAGCTTAGAAAGGTAAACCAGAAAAGTGGCATGTTTGACCAACGATTGATGGCCGTAAAGGTAGGTGCATCCAGGGTATTTTCACCGACATCCAATGCCAGAAGTGAACGAAAATAGGCATAAAACAACGCTTTGAACCAGACCAGGTTTATCAGCGGAACAAAGAGCAAGGGTGAGGACACCAGGAGAGCAGCCAAAAGCAAAAAGCTCTTCCAGAGCACCGTCAGGATTGAGCCAAAAAGATTACCGTGCCCTTTCAGGGGAAGATGAGCGTAATGCTTGCCATGGATGTGCTTGACGATACTGGGTGTCAGGAATGCAGTAATAAAGAGCGCAACAAGCACCATGCCCTCACCCAGTACAAAGATCCCCAGGAAAGAAGCCACAATGCCAATCAGCCCCTTCACCATGAAAGCCAATACCACACCAATCAGCGGAATACTGTCCAGCCAGGCCTGAGCCTGTGTATTTACCTGATCAATTCCGGTTGACTGCCCATCAAAAGCACCACTCCCCCAACCGAATAACAGCACTCCAGCCCAAACGACAGCGCAAATACTAAAGAGGAATCCAATCAAAAATGGCAGCAATGCACGCTTGAGAATCGCAACAGACAAAAGATCGCTGATGATACGGTCGATAAGACCCGAGGGTGCCGGGTTGGCATTCCATGACATGTTAAACCCATCCTTTACTATCAATACTCAAAGTACAGACGCTTTCCCTTACGCCTTAGCACTTCAAACCGAAATATCTTTCCAAGCCTGCCCAGCTGCAGGGGGCGGGCGATTATTATTTCTTAGAAACTCGAGACTCAGCCAGAATTTCATTAACCCAGTCAGGCACAATAACGCTGGCTGGGCCATAGCGACCATCATCGAAATAATGCTGGTTGTTACTAGGCTCAAGGTTCAGTTCAAGAGTTTTCGCACCACAGTGCTTTGCTTCCTGGACAAACCCCGCTGCAGGATAGACATGTCCTGAGGTGCCGATGGACACAAACAAGTCCGCTTCGGCAAGCGCCTGATAGATCTCGTCCATATGCATTGGCATTTCACCAAACCAGACAATGTCTGGCCGCAGCGTTCCCGCCAGCGAGCAACATGGGCATAACTCTGAACTGTCCAGTGATGTCTCCCGCGCAAAAATATGGCCACTTTTTGTGCAGCGCACCTTAAGCAGCTCACCATGCATATGTAAAACCGGGTCACTGCCCGCACGCTCGTGAAGGTTATCAATATTCTGGGTAACGAGAGTGAGATGGATATCCGCAGCTGCCGCCAATTGAGCTAAAGATTGGTGCGCTGCATTAGGATGAATATCAGGACGTTGAAGATGAGCCCGTCTGGCATTATAGAACTCTTGAACACGGGATGGATCCTCCTGAAATCCCTCAGGAGTGGCCACTTTTTCCACAGGCTCATTTTCCCAGAGACCATCGCTGGCCCGGAAAGTGGGTATACCGGATTCAGCAGAGATTCCGGCCCCGGTGAGAATAACTATGCGCTGCAAGGTTGCCACCATTGCTGAAATTTATGTGGAGATAATACCAAGGACTCAGTGTCCAAGCTGCCGGGATTCATCTATAATGCAGCGCATCAAAAAAATCCCTGCGGAAAACCAGAGCCGCAACTCAGTTTGCTGAATGTTCCTGATTTTCCAGGATATACGCCCGCACCATGAGTGTGAGCTGGAGGACCTCACTATCCGCGAGGTTGTTCACTCTGACCACCAAAAAGTGTAACGATTATGCCTGATAAAATGTTTGACGTCCTCATCATCGGCGGCGGTGTTTCTGGCACTGCGCTTCTGTATGAGTTGGCCAAGTACACTGACCTTACCAACCTGGGCCTGGTTGAGAAATATGACACCATTGCGCGTGTTAACTCTCATGCTCACAACAACAGCCAGACGATTCACTGCGGTGACATCGAAACCAACTACACGGTTGAGAAGGCAACTCAGGTCAAACGTACTGCAGACATGATCGTTCACTACGCTACTCGCCTGCCGGCTGAAGAGCGTGACAAAATCATCTTCAAAATGCCGAAGATGGTTCTGGGTGTTGGCAAGCAGGAATGCGACTACATTCGTGATCGCTACACTCGCTTCAAAGAGCTATTCCCGAAAATGGAACTGCTCGAAAAAGAAGATATCGCCAAGATTGAGCCCAATGTTGCCATGATCAATGGCGAGCTTCGTCCTGATGAAATCGTCGCAACCGGTACCGTTGATGCATACTCCGCAGCGGATTATCAGGCACTGGCGCACTCCTTCGCGACTGAAGTCAAAAAGATTGAAGGCAAAAACGTCGACATCATGCTTTCCACCGAAGTTGAAGGTATTGAGAAAGTCGGTGACAACCATGTTGTTAGAACCAACAAAGGCAACTTCGAAGCGCGCTTTGTGGTGGTGTGCGCCGGTGGTCATTCCCTATTGTTCGCGCAGAACATGGGCTATGGACTGGAATTTTCTTGCCTGCCAATGGCCGGATCTTTCTACTTCGCCCCTCAGGCGCTAAACGGTAAAGTTTATACTGTGCAGAACCCGCACCTGCCCTTCGCTGCTGTTCATGGTGATAACGATGTAAAAGCGATGGGTAAAACTCGCTTTGGGCCTACAGCGCTTATCCTGCCGATGCTGGAGCGCTACTGCGCCTCCTCTTTCTGGGACTTCCTGAAGGTACTGCGTCTGGACAGCAATGTTGTGAAGGTGTTCTGGGATCTGTTCAAGGTTCGCGATATTCGCAACTACATTTTCCGTAACTTCCTGTTTGAAGTACCTTTTATTAATCGTCGCCTGTTCCTGAAGGACATCAAGAAAATCGTTCCTTCACTGACCGTGGATGATCTTAGCTACGCTAAAGGTTTTGGCGGGGTTCGTCCTCAGCTGATCGACAAGAAGAGCCAGAAGCTGATGATGGGTGAAGCCAAGATCAACCCAGGCACAGGCATTGTATTCAACATGACGCCCTCGCCCGGCGCGACCAGCTGCCTGGGTAACGCAGAGCGCGATATGCGCATCATTGCTGAATACCTGGGCTGCAGCGTTGACGAGGAAGCATTCAGCCGCGATCTGCTGACACCTATTGAAGAACTCGAAGCTCAGACTCAGCCTGAAGCGGTTTAATCTCAGTTTTCAAGCCTTCAAAAAAAAGCCGCTCCAATGAGCGGCTTTTTTTATTAGCCCAATTGCCGTCTCAGGCACACCCGATAACACTATGACGACCCCAATAAAAAAGCCTGGCCATCAAAATGGCCAGGCCTCTCAAGCCTAAAAAATGACTCAGGCGTTTTTGTAAACCAACGGAGCCCGCCCGGTCAGCCTAGTCACCAGCTCATAGGGAATGGCATCGCAGAAACCTGAAACTTCTTCAACGCGCAATGAATCCTCACCCCATAGCACTACCTCCGAGTAGATACCGGCTTGAGGCACAGGCGTCAGATCCACCATCAGCATATCCATGGACACACGCCCAATCAGGCGAGTCTTCACTCCATCAACAATGACAGGAGTACCATCCAGCGCTTGGCGCGGATAGCCGTCACCATAACCCATGGCGACAACACCCACTCGAGTCACCTCACCCGAGGTCCTAAAACGTCCACCATAGCCCACTGGTTCACCCGCAGGCAGCTCACGAACAGCAATAATTTCAGAGACCATGCGCATCGCAGGTTTTAATTGGTCACCAAGCTCATGACCCGGTGCAAAGGGAGATATTCCATACAGCATTAGCCCTGGTCGCAACCAATCACCATGAGCCATAGGCCAATACAAGGTGGCAGGTGAGTTAGAAGCACTCACAGGTCCAGGCAATGCAGAACAGACCTCATCAAAACGCTGCCATTGGCGCTCGGTGTAACCTCGGGCAGGCTCATCAGCACAGGCGAAATGTGTCATTTTTCCCAGCTGGGCAATACCTGGACTCCCCTGAAGCTGAGCAAAAGCTGAAGCATAAACTTCAGGCGCGAACCCCAGCCGATGCATGCCTGAATCCATCTTGAGCCACACATCTACAGGCTTTTTAAAACTGTGACGTTTAAAGGCTTCAATCTGGTAATCCGAGTGGATCGCAGTACTTAAGCGAAGCTCATCAATCAGCACTAGTTCATCATTATGAAAAAAGCCTTCCAGCAGCCAGATGGGCTTCACCACACCACTTTGGCGCAGCTCAATTGCCTCTTCAATACAGGCGACGCCAAAGGCATCAGCTTCCTGGCCGAGAGCCTCGGCTACACGCGTAGCACCATGACCATAAGCATTGGCCTTAATCACAGCCACCGCTCGCCCACCGGGCAACTGAGCTTTGGCCAAAGCATAGTTATGACGAATCGCCTGAAGGTCGATTTCGGCACGCAAAGCGCGCATGGGAATTCTCCGAAGGTAAAACACCGGAAGGCAGGACGCCTTCCGGTTGATAGGGTCTTAAAGGGACATGATGCCTTCAACTTCGACATCTACACCTTTGGGCAGCTCTTTCACACCAATCGCGGCACGCGCGGGGAAAGGTGCACTGAAGTAACGCTGCATAATTTCATTCACTGAACCAAAGTTAGCCAGGTCAGTCAGGAAGATATTGATCTTCACAAAATCTGCCATGGTGCCACCGGCAGCTTCAGCAACAGCTTTCAGGTTTTCAAATACCTGTACAGCCTGAGCTTCAAAGCTGGAGGTCACCACTTCCATGGTTTTAGGGTCCAGAGGGATCTGACCAGAAAGGAAAACCATGTTGCCCACTTTAACTGCCTGAGAATAAGGGCCGATTGCTGCAGGTGCATTTTCAGTGGAGATGATGCTTTTGTTGCTCATAAGACTTCCTGTAAGTTCGAATGGGTGAGCAGCCTTGCCACTCACCGGCTTAAAGACAAGTTAAGCGTAGCGGCTGCTGTCCAGACCTTCCGCAGGAATTTCGGTTTTCACGCCGCTGACGATATCCGCCAACAACTTGCCCGAGCCACAGGACATTGTCCACCCCAGGGTACCGTGGCCACCGTTGATATAGAGGTTGCCGAAAGTAGTCTTGCCAATAACGGGCGTGCCGTCCGGGGTCATTGGACGAAGCCCTGTCCAGAACTCGGCCTTATCCACATCCCCACCCTGTGGGAAGACATCTTTTACGACCATCGCGATCGTTTCTCGGCGCGGCTCACGCAGCGTCAGGTTATAGCCGGAAAGCTCCGCAGTTCCAGCCACACGAATACGGTCCTCAAAGCGGGTAATCGCCACTTTGTAGGTTTCATCCATAACTGTAGAAACAGGCGCAGCAGCTTCATTAGTGATAGGCACCGTGAGGGAATAGCCCTTGACCGGGTAAATAGGCAGATCAATACCCAGCGGTGCAAGCAGGAATGGCGTATAGCTGCCTAGAGCAACTACGTAGACATCCGCCTGATATTCACCTGCCGCAGTTTTGACTCCCGTTACCTTGTCACCGCTGAACTGAATCTTCTGAATCTCCTGATTAAACAGAAACTTAACACCCAGTTCTTCCGCCATTGCAGCGAGCTTGGTACAGAAGTCAAAACAGTCACCGGTTTCATCCATCGGCAAGCGAAGGCCACCAACGAACTTCTCTTTAACCAGCTCCAGCGCCGGTTCTGCCTCGATACACGCATTCATATCAAGCACTTCGTAAGGCACATTACAGCGATCAAGTACCGCGATATCCTGCGCAGAGGCTTTCACCTGCTTGTCCGTGCGGAAAAGCTGCAGCGTGCCCTTTTGACGATCGTTGTATTGAATACCAGTGTCTTTACGCAGTTGAATAAAGCACTCTCGACTGTACTCAGCCAGACGCATCATGCGTTCTTTGTTGACCGCATAGTCGTTTTCATTACAGTTGGAGAGCATCTGCAGCATCCACTTCCACATGGTCGTGTCGATTTGCGGATGCAGTTTGAAAGGCGCGTGACGCTGGGTGAGCCATTTCATGGCCTTGGTCGGAATACCAGGTGCAGCCCAGGGCGATGAGTAGCCAAATGACAGTTGCCCTGCATTGGCGTAGCTGGTTTCGAGGGCAGCAGCAGGCTGACGATCAATGACAGTAACGTCATGACCTGCCCTTGCAAGATAGTAGGCATGCGTAACGCCGATAATTCCGCTACCAAGAACAAGGACTTTCATGAATGGCTCCAGAAGGTTGGGGCGAGGAACGAAATGTCGAGCTGAAGCGTTCTCTACAGACTCGATACTGCCCTGTCGTAACGGTGATTAAAGCGTTCGCACCAGGACATTTCTTGCATAAACAATTCGCCTAGTATATCTATAATCAGCGAAATTTTTTTCCGATTTTTCGCTAATAAAACATAACAATCCGCTTATTTATTACAAAAAAACAGAAAAAAGATCCCGCTAATGACTCCCAAATCCAATGAACGAAAGCTGGACCGCATAGATCGTCATATCTTGCGCGCTCTGCAAGAAGATGCACGCCTTTCCTATGTGGAACTGGCCAATAAGGTGGGGCTGTCGACAACCCCCTGTATGGAGCGGGTCAAGAAGCTGGAGCGGGATGGCATCATCCTCGGCTACCATGCCCGGCTTAATCCTGAGCATCTTGATGCCAGCCTGCTGGTCTTTGTCGAAATCAGCGTAACCTACAACTCCCCCAATGTTTTTGAAGATTTCCGCCGCGAGATCATGGGCCTGCCTCATGTGATGGAGTGCCACCTTGTGTCTGGTAACTTTGATTACCTGGTGAAAGCACGCATCAGCGAGATGTCTTCCTACCGCGGCCTCTTGGGCGAGATTCTGCAGCGCCTGCCCGGTGTGAACCACACTCGAAGCTATGTGGTTATGGAGGAGGTAAAGGAAAGTACTGCACTCCATGTGCCAGATACACGTCGGTAGCACACCTCGGGAGAGGAAAGTTCAAGAGACTTTCTTTCTCCCTTTCTCCCTTTCTCCCTTTCTCCCTTTCTCCCTTTCTCCCTTTCTCTCTGATTGCTCTGTCTGCGCTCCCTTAAAGCAGAATATGGCACGGAATTCTCAAGAACATGGCTTGATAAGACGGGACTCGACTCGCTTATTGTTTAAAGCGCCCGCCTTAACCCTCCTCTCAGGTAATCCTCCTCTCCAGCCGACGGCTTTTTCTTCAAACTGGTTCCTCAGTAACACTTTAATGAGCCAATAAAGTGCAAAGTCTTTTTTTGCCCCTTGATAAGGCAATCTTCACAGACCAAGTAGGTGTAACGATAACGTTTCTTGAGTGTTTTTCATTTAACGCCAGCGCCCGCCATGACGGACTCTACACAGGACGCCATGGTTTCTGTGAACGATGCCAAAAAGGGAACTTGGCTGAGAATTTGCTCTCAAATCATTTGAGATGCGGTGCGAAAGCGCCTATAGATGAAATAGACGACCAGCGATACATCATGGTCCCCGAGGCAATCAAGCGCGTCACAAGCGAGGTGACTAATGCTGTTGATCAGAGCCGGCTTATTAAGGGGGTAAAGTCTCGTCCTGATCATAGTCCTTCACATACGATCCAAGCGCTAACGCCTGTTAATTGGTTTGTCAGACCGGCTGGTTTCTCTACAGCCTGCTGACCGGAACAGCTTCGAGCGAAGGTAAGGTGATGGTTATGAGTATCTTTAATAGTTACAAACAGCGTTACGATGCTACCCGTCAGGAGGAATTGAGCCTTCAGGAATATCTGGAGCTCTGTAAATCGGATCCCTCTGTGTATGCCACCGCAGCAGAACGCATGCTGATGGCAATCGGTGAGCCCGAGCAGATTGACACCTCACGTGACCCGCGCCTGTCACGAATCTTTTCCAACAAGCTGATTAAGCGATATCCGGCCTTCCATGAGTTTTACGGTATGGAAGAGGCCATCGAGCAACTGGTGTCCTACTTCAAGCATGCCGCCCAGGGCCTGGAGGAACGCAAGCAGATCCTTTACCTGCTAGGTCCGGTGGGTGGTGGTAAATCCTCTCTGGCAGAGCGTTTGAAACAGCTCATGGAGCATGTATCGCTTTATGCCATCAAGGGCTCGCCGGTATTTGAGTCCCCACTGAATCTTTTCAATCCTGCGGAAGACGCTGCCATTCTTGAAGAAGAGTTCGGCATTCCTCGGCGTTACCTGAATGGCGTGATGTCCCCTTGGGCGATCAAGCGCCTGAACGAGTTCGGGGGGGATATTGAGCAGTTTCGCGTAGTGAAGCTCTACCCTTCCCGCCTGAACCAGATTGCCATTGCCAAGACTGAACCTGGCGATGAGAACAACCAGGATATTTCCAGTCTGGTCGGTAAGGTTGATATTCGAAAACTCGAAGACTTCTCCCAAAGTGATCCTGACGCCTACAGCTATTCAGGGGCATTGAACCGCGCCAACCAGGGTCTCATGGAGTTCGTGGAGATGTTTAAAGCGCCTATTAAGGTGCTCCACCCATTACTGACCGCCACTCAGGAAGGTAACTATAACGGTACCGAAGCCATTGGTAGCCTGCCCTTTAGCGGTATTATTCTGGCTCACTCCAACGAGTCCGAATGGCAGACTTTCCGCAATAATAAAACTAACGAGGCCTTCCTTGACCGTATCTACATCGTCAAGGTGCCTTACTGCACACGCTTGTCAGAAGAGATCAACATCTACAAAAAACTCATCGAACACAGTTCGTTGAAAGAAGCGCCCTGCGCCCCTGACACACTGAAAATGATGGCGCAGTTCAGTGTTCTGTCACGTATGAAAGAGCCAGAAAACTCCAGCGTTTTCTCGAAAATGCGTATTTATGACGGTGAAAACCTGAAAGATACCGACCCACGCGCCAAGTCCTTGCAGGAATATAAAGACATGGCAGGTGTTGATGAAGCGATGGACGGCCTGTCCACACGCTTTGCCTTCAAGATTCTCTCTCGTGTCTTCAACTTCGACCCGACCGAAGTTGCTGCGAACCCGGTTCACCTCCTGTATGTGCTGGAGCAGGAAATTGAGCGCCAGCAATTCCCTGAGGAAACTCAGGAACGTTACCTGCGCTTCATCAAGGAATATCTGGCGCCTAAGTACGTCGAGTTTCTGGGTAAAGAAATCCAGACCGCCTACCTTGAGTCCTACTCAGAGTACGGACAAAACATTTTTGACCGATACGTCACCTATGCGGACTTCTGGATCCAGGATCAGGAGTACCGTGACCCTGAAACCGGTGACATTCTTGATCGTCAGGCCATCAACGAAGAACTGGAGAAGATCGAAAAACCTGCGGGCATTTCCAACCCGAAAGACTTCCGTAACGAGATTGTGAATTTTGTGCTTCGTGCACGAGCCAATCACAACGGCCATAACCCCAGCTGGTCGAGCTACGAGAAACTTCGCAATGTGATTGAGAAGAAAATGTTCTCCAACACCGAAGACTTGTTGCCGGTCATTTCCTTCAACGCCAAGGCTTCCTCAGAAGACCAGAAAAAACACAACGAGTTTGTGCGCCGTCTGGTAGAGCGAGGTTATACCGAGAAGCAGGTTCGTCTGCTTTGCGAGTGGTACATCCGCGTGCGCAAATCGCAGTAAGCCTGCGCCGGTAGCCGACGCAGTGGCAACTCGTCGGCTGCCTTCACCCTGAAACTGTATTCACGGGGAATACAGCAACACCATGCTCTGGCATGGAGGGACGGATATGACCTATATCATCGACCGGCGCTTGCACGGCAAGAACAAAAGCACGGTTAACCGCCAGCGCTTTCTTGAGCGCTATCGCAAGCACATCAAAGAAGCGGTGTCTGACGCGATTAACTCACGTTCCATTACCGACGTCAGTAATGGCTCAGACATCACAATCCCTCGCCGGGATATTTCGGAACCCAATTTTCACCATGGCCAGGGTGGACTGGACACGCGAACACTTCCCGGTAATAAGGAATTCGTCACAGGGGATGAAATTCAACGCCCCAATGGTGGAGGCGGTGGTGGCGCGGGTCAGGGTAAAGCCAGCAATAGCGGTGAAGGGATGGATGAGTTCACCTTTCACATCAACCGTGATGAGTTTCTGGAGTTCATTTTTGAAGATCTCGAGTTACCCAATCTGGTAAAGAAGCACCTCAAGGATACCCAGGCTTTTGAGCGTCGTCTGGCTGGTTTTACCTCTCATGGCACGCCGGAAAAACTTCATGTTGTACGCACGCTACGCTCTGCCTACTCCCGTCGCATCGCGCTTACAGGTAGTGACCGTCGCCAGTTAAGAGAGCTTCAGCAGGCTCGCGAACAGATACTGAACGAACCGCCTATTTCTGATGATATGCGACTCCGTTTAAAGGAACTGGATGAAGAAATTGAGACGCTCAAAGCACGCATAAAACGGCTGCCTTTTCTGGATGATATCGATCTTCGCTACCGGAATATGGTCAAGACGCCGCTACCGTCGAGTAAGGCTGTCATGTTCTGCATCATGGACGTTTCAGGCTCCATGACCCGAGAAACCAAGGACATCGCCAAACGTTTCTTTATGCTGCTGTTTCTCTTCTTGGAGAGAAACTACAAGTCCGTAGAAGTGGTCTTTATTCGCCATCATACCCGCGCGAAAGAAGTCGATGAGGAGGAGTTCTTTTACTCTCGGGAAACGGGCGGGACGATTGTTTCCAGTGCGTTGGAGCTGTCCCGTGACATTCTTAAGTCACGCTACTCCCCCTCTGAGTGGAATATCTACATGGCTCAGGCCTCGGATGGGGATAACTGGGATGGCGACTCGGCTTCCTGTCGCAAACTCATCACCGAGTCTCTGCTGCCATTGGTTCAGTACTACGCCTATGTAGAGATCACGACTAATCCGCACCAGAATCTTTGGCATGAGTATGAGCAGATTCTGGATGAACACCCGGACAGCTTTGCCATGCAGCGCATCGAGTCTCCATCTGATATTTATCCGGTCTTCCGCGAACTGTTTAAGAGGAAGGTAACATGACAACCCCTCGCCGTAAGAAACCGATCTCGACGCAGTCAGAATGGACCTTTGATCTGATTCAGGCCTACGACAAGGAAATTGCCCGGATTGCGAAAGACTTCAAGCTGGACACTTACCCCAACCAGATTGAAATCATCACCTCTGAGCAAATGATGGATGCCTATTCTTCCATCGGCATGCCGCTAAACTACAACCACTGGTCCTTTGGTAAGCAGTTTCTGGATACGGAGCAACGCTATAAGCGTGGCCAGATGGGGCTTGCCTACGAGATTGTAATTAACTCCAATCCCTGCATCTCGTATCTGATGGAAGAAAATACCCTGATGATGCAGATTCTGGTGATTGCCCATGCCTGCTATGGGCATAACTCTTTCTTCAAGGGCAATTATCTTTTCCGTACCTGGACAGATGCCTCGGCAATTATCGACTATCTGGTATTTGCCAAGCGCTACATCAGCCAGTGTGAGGAGCGTCACGGCACTAAAGCGGTTGAGGAAATGCTCGACTCCTGCCATGCCCTGATGAACTATGGCGTTAACCGCTATGTGCGCCCTCGTCCGATTTCTGCAGAAGAAGAGAAACAGCGTCAGTATGAACGCGCTGAATACATTCAGCGCCATTTGAATGACCTGTGGACAACCATTCCCCGCAAGGAAAAAGATGCCGGAAAAGAGGACGAAGCGCCCAAGTTCCCCAGCGAACCAGAGGAAAACATTCTCTACTTCTTCGAGAAGAATGCGCCTTTGCTGGAACCCTGGCAGCGAGAGATTCTGCGCATTGTGCGCAAACTGGGTCAGTATTTTTATCCCCAACGCCAGACTCAGGTAATGAACGAAGGCTGGGCCTCGTTCTGGCATTACACCATCATGAACAGACTTTACGATGAGGGGCTGATTACCGAAGGCTTCCTGATTGAGTTTCTTCAGTCACACACCAATGTGGTGTATCAGCCCAACTACGACAGCCCCTATTTCAGCGGCATTAACCCTTACGCTCTGGGCTTCGCCATCTATTCAGACATCAAGCGCATGTGTGAAAACCCAACCGAAGAAGACAAGCAGTGGTTCCCGGATCTGGCGGGCTCTGACTGGTTGGAAGCGGTTCACTTCGCCATGCATAACTTCAAGGATGAGAGCTTCATCCTGCAATATCTGTCACCGAAAGTGATAAGGGACTTCCACCTTTTTTCAATTCTGGATGATGATCGTTCATCCACACTACGAGTTGATGCTATTCACGATACCGAAGGCTACCGTCAGGTGCGGGAAAATTTGGCCTCACAGTACAACCTGAGCTTCCGTGAACCCAACATTCAGATCTACAACGTCAATATCCGTGGCGATCGCGCCCTGACCCTCCGTCATTACCAGCATAATCGTAAGCCGCTGGGTAAAAGCACAGAAGAGATGCTCAAGCATGTGCATCGTCTTTGGGGCTTTGATGTACACCTTGAAAGCTTGCAGGATGACAAAATTGTTAATACCTTCCACTGCCCAGAACGGGAAACCAGCGAAACCTCGTTGATTTACTGAGAAAAATTACTGCTGCCTTTTTGGTCAAAAAGCCTCAAAGGCAGCTGTAATCTGCCCTCGCAAAGGTTTTCATTCTGTTACTCCCATACATATCCACAGTTTTTTTGGATAAGTTATGCGTCTTCGCCCGTGCGCAGCTCTGGGCGTTGTGTTTTATTCATTCAATTTTGAAGGATCCCATACATGGTGAAAGCACGTGTATGTCTGCTGACAGGACTTCTCTTAGGTGCAGCACCACTTTACGCCGCAACGGCTTATATCTCCGATGTGCAGTTTGTCGCCGTTCGTGCGACAGCCTCAAACAGCTCAGCGGTAGTTGAACGCGGACTGAAAAGTGGAGAGCGGGTTGATGTACTCGATAAGGGAGACGAGTTCACGAAAATCCGTACAGGCAGTGGTAATGAAGGATGGGTACCCAATTATTTTCTCATGGATGACCGGGCCAGCCGCGACCAGATTGAAGCGCTGAAGTCGAAGGTTGAAAACCTTCAGACAGAACGCGACTCCCTGCAAAGCACCCTTGATAGTATTCAGCAGCAACGAGACCAGTTAAAAACCAACCTTGATGAAACCGAGTCCAAGCGCTCTTCCCTGAGCAAGCAATTGGGTTCACTGGATGCCCAGATGCGTGAGGTTGCGCAATGGAAATCCGAAAAACAGTCACTGACGGATCAGGTATCCCAATTACAACAACAGCTGACCAGCACCCAAAGTGACAATCAGCAACTTCGCGCCAACCAGAAATCCAGCTGGTTTATTGCTGGCGGTGGCGTTGCCGGGGCAGGTATCATGGTTGGCATTATTTTCTCCTCGATGCTTCGAGGCAGAAAGAAGAAATCGGATTGGGTGTAATCACCTGACTCACGCAGTGCAGGCAATGTCTATGAGCGCACCATCGACATGCCCGCCGCTGCCATTACCGGAATAAAAAACTCATGAGTAGCCCTCAGGACGTTCATACCCTCCTTCGAGAATTACAAACCACGCTGCAGCAGAATAATCTTTGGAGCACGCTTCCCCCCTCTGAGGAAGCCATGGCCAGTACCGCACCTTTTTGCTGTGATCTGATGCCCTTCGAAAACTGGCTACAGTGGCTGTTTATCCCAAGAATGCAGGCCATTCTTGATGCTCGCGTAACACTACCCAATGAATGTGCTATCCAGCCCATGGCTGAGGTGGCCTTCAAAGACTATCGACAGGACACCCGCGCCCTAACGGCACTGATTGGACGTCTTGATCAGAGTATTAATCAGCTGAATTACTGATTCGTCACGGGGAACCCGCATGAAGTTATTTTTGGATTTTTTACCCGTCATCATTTTTTTTGGTGTCTATAAATTCACCGGAGATATCTTCCTGGCGACGGCCGTGCTGATCCCGGCAACCGTGGTGCAGATGGGCTACACCTGGTGGAAAACCCGCAAGATTGAAATCATGCAGGTGACAACGCTGGTACTGGTTGTGCTGCTGGGCGGAGCCACACTCTTTTTCCACAACGACCTCTTTATCAAGTGGAAGCCCACCATTGTTAACTGGCTATTTGCACTGGCCTTTATCCTCGTGCCCCTCTTCACTAAAAAGCCCCTGATCCGACAGTTGCTGAGCGGACAGATGGATCTCCCAGACCCGGTCTGGCAGCGTTTAAACCTCGCCTGGACAGTGTTTTTTATTGCCATGGGTATCGTCAATCTGTTTGTCGCCTATAACTTCAGTCAGGAAATCTGGGTAGACTTCAAACTCTTTGGCATGCTGGGCATGACGATTGTTTTTGTCATCCTGCAAGGGCTTTATTTGGCAAAACACCTTCAGGACAACACAACAGAGCAACGCTAAGACGCTGTTTTAAGCGACTTGGCCTTTTATCCCTGATTCACGGAGGGCATCACATGCTGTATGTCATTATCGCGTCGGATGTAGCCAACAGTCTGGAAAAGCGCATGACCGCACGCCCAGCGCATCTGGAGCGCCTCGAAGCACTGAAAGCCAATAATCAGCTGATTCTCGCAGGCCCGACCCCAGCAATCGACAGTGACAACCCAGGCGAAGCAGGCTTCACCGGCAGTGTTGTGATCGTTGATTTCCCCTCACTTGAAGAAGCCAAAGCCTGGGCTAGCGCGGATCCATATGTCGCGGCTGGCGTTTATGACAATGTTGAAGTCCGTCCCTTTAAGCGAGTGTTCTGATGAAAAAGTTTGTCTCTACCTGCCTGCTTTCCTTCAGCGTACTAGCCGCTGGCGCGGCTAGCGCCGAGACTGTTCGCCTGACGACTAATATGGGTGTTATTGATGTTCAGCTTGCCGATAAGCAGGCTCCGATTAGCACCCAGAACTTCGTGCGTTATGTGAACGAGCACTTTTACGATGGCACCATTTTCCACCGGGTTATCCCTGATTTTATGATTCAGGGTGGCGGCATGACGCAGGACCTGAATAAAAAGGAAAACCACGCCCCCATTAAACTGGAAGCGAATACCGGACTTAAAAACGTTCGGGGCAGTATTGCCATGGCACGAACTAACGACCCGAATAGCGCGACCAGCCAGTTTTTCATTAACCTGAAAGATAACAGCTACCTGGATGGCCAATACGCAGTATTTGGCAAAGTGACTGCAGGCATGAATGTGGTCGACAAAATTGCCGATGTAGACACCGGCAACTCAGGCTTTTTCCAGAACGTTCCGAAAGAGCCAGTCATCATTGAGAAAGCAGAAGTATTGGCGGAATAAAATCCGCTTCCTTCTTTGCGTTACGCTAAAGGGCATGCCACGGCATGCCCTCTTCTATTTCTACAGTACAGGTAAGTGTGATGGCTGATCATTCAGCGCCATTGACTCATGCGAGTTTGCAGTGGGATGAACAGGGACAGCCCGAATCCGGGCTATTTCAGGACGTCTATTTCTCTCGTGAGAATGGTCTGGAGGAAACGCATTATGTATTTCTTGAGCACAATGACCTACCAGAACGCTGGCATAAGATGGCTGATCACGAGCACTTCACCATTGCCGAGACCGGTTTTGGAACCGGGCTAAACTTTCTGTGTGCCTGGAAAAGCTTTCTGGAAACAGCCCCTGAAACTGCACGCCTTCACTTCCTGAGCGTCGAGAAATTTCCTCTCACCCGAAGCGATCTGGAAAAAGCGCTGTCTCTTTGGCCAGAACTGGCTGAGCAGGCCAAAGAGCTCATTCATCAATACCCACCAGCAGTCGGCGGATTCCACCGGCTACGCTTTAATAGCGGCCGTGTACAGCTGACATTGATGCTCGGCGATGTATTAGAGTGCTACCCAGAGCTGGAAGCTCAGGTTGATGCCTGGTTTCTGGATGGATTTTCTCCGGCAACCAACCCTGAAATGTGGACCCAGCCGCTCTTTGACACCCTGGCCTCGCTGAGCCACGAGCAAACGACACTGGCGACATTTACGGCAGCAGGCTTTGTTCGCCGTGGACTCATCGCTTCAGGCTTTGCCATGGAGCGCTGCAAAGGCTATGGCCGCAAGCGAGAAATGATGCAGGGCAAATTCATTGGCACTGCAGCGGCGTCCGCGCCAAAAAGGCAGAGCATCAAGCCACGAAATATTGCCGTCATAGGTGCCGGTATCGCGGGCGCATCGGTAGCTCATGCGCTCGCTGAGCGCGGCCACAACATTCAGGTATTTGATAAGGCATCTTCTGTTGCCGCTGGCGCCAGCGGTAACGCACAGGGCCTGCTTTACCTGAAGCTTCCCAAGCAACCTACGGCGTTAAGCCAGTGGCATATTGCTGGCCAGCTATACTCCGGTCGGCTTCTGCAAACCTTGCTTGCCAATAGCGAGGGAAAGGACTGGGAAATCAAAGGAGCGATTCAGCTACCCGCCAATCAAAAAGATGCAGAGCGCCAACAATCAGGCTCAGCGCATTCACTACCAGACAGCTTTGTCATCGCTAAAGGCGCAGACGAGCTAAGCCAGGTAGCAGCTATTCCAGTACAGGAGCCAGGGCTGTTTTTTCCCTCATCAGGATGGGTTCACCCACCTGCACTCTGTAAAACCCTGCTTGAACACCCAGCGATTTCGCTACGACTGGATACGCCTATTTTCCAACTCCAATCGCAAAAGAGTGGCTGGTCACTACAGATAACTGCTGGAGAGACCTTCCACTTTGATGATGTCATTCTCGCATGCGGACACGAGGTACAGCAGTTACTTCCCGATGAGAAGCTACATACCAATGAAGTGCGCGGCCAAGTGAGCCTGCTGAACGCGGACTCCTTACCTCAGCTTGAGGTGCCCATTAGCCAGCGAGGTTACATAGCCCCCCCTCGTCAGGGTCTATATTGCTTTGGGGCCACTTTTGACCGCGAAGATAACGACAAGAATGTGCGCCACGAAAGCCATGAGGAAAATCTGGCGCATCTGCTGCAGATCTTTCCATCAGGTTGGGAGCCTGCGAAAGAACAAATAGTCGGTGGCAGGGTTAGTTTTCGCTGCACAACGCCTGGACATTTGCCTTATGTGACGGCTCTGAAGAGGCTCGAAGCAGACCGTAACTGTGCACAGAGTAAGGAAATTAATAAAGTAGAGGATAGGTGCAATGAGCCTCATGTTCTTTATCTGACGGTGGGCCACGGCAGTAAGGGTTTGATTACCGCGCCTCTCGCCGGAGAGCTGCTAGCCTGCCAAATCAGCAAAGAACCGCTGCCGCTGCCCAAGGTATTACTTGATGCCGTCAAGGCTCAGCACTGCAAGTAACTGTACAAAAAATGTTCAAGAGAATGTACAGATAGCCGACAACCTGATGAAGTTGAGAGGGATTGCCAATGGTTTTCTACATTCATGATCAGGGCGAGCGAATGGTGACCCCGGTCAGCACAAACTTTCCCCAGCGCGGAGTGAGAGAGATTGCCGCAGCCTCGGGCCAAGTCATCAGCAATGATGAAACACACCAAAATGAAGCCTTTGAAACGACCCTTGAGCAAATAGATCCAGCGGTCCGAAGAAGCGCTGGCGGCACTCGTCGTTCAGCCTTAAAAATTTACGAAGAGCAAAGCCAACCGGAAACAGAACCACAAGAGCTGATGGCAAAGGACATTATGCAGCCCTCCCCCAGAAAAATTATGGTCGACACACCTTGGGAGAATGTTGCGGAGGCTCTTCAGGAAGAAGCCAGCGGCTTATTGATGGTGATGAAAGAGTCAGACAGACTCTTTGGTATTTTAAGTAACCGCTCAATGGGGGACTGGCTGAAGCGAAATGCCGGACAGGATATTTTTACCCAGCCACCGAATGCTCAGCGGCTTTGCAACCAGAAGTTCTACTCCTGTATGCCTAATGCCACAGTGAGAGATCTTTCTTCATTGTTCATCCGTGAGAACCTTAATGCCGTTCCCGTGGTAGATCAGAATAACAAGCTTCGCGGCATAATCACGGCAACAGGGTTAATGCAGGCCCTGCTGAATATGACACACAAAGATAGCTGGGTCTGAGCCTGGTGTTCACGGGATGAGACTCAGTAAAGTTCATCATCCGTGCGCGCATTCCATTCCTCGCGGCTCATCAGGTTGACCTGTTGAGCCATCTCGCTCCAAACAATAACGACCTCACCACGCTTCAAAGCCGCATGAAGTTGCCTGACCTTATCTGCCAGGCTGTATTCCACTTCCCCGTAATCAGTGCCATCCCGGGATGCATATTCCTCCAGAATGGCACTCAGGGTCTCGCTTGATAGCGCATCTGGCGGAATAATCACAGCAAGTCCCTGATGGCTGCGATCCCCTGACCACCCATTTGCCACGCCTTGGGAATATCAGCACGCTGCATCCCACCTATCGCAAAGACAGGCACCACAGCTTCTTTGACCAGCTCGGCAAAGCAGGGCCACCCCATTCCAACCTGACCCGGATGAGTTTGGGTTTCGTTGACAGCACCTGCCACCATAAAAGAAGCCCCTATCGCTTGAGCAGCCATGACTTGCTGGCGATTGTGGACACTCACGCTCACCAAAACATCCTCAAAAACGACAGATAAATCCTTGTCGCTCTTTTGCAGAGCATGGCTACTTAGATGGAGACCGAGATTCTTGGTACCAGCCAGCAAGGCAAAGGCTTCTGGCGTCGTATTCACTTGCCATTGAACAGCAGAATAGTTCGCACTTAACGCTCGAGCAGCCTGAGCCACCTGATCTGATGGCCAGAGAGGCTGACGAATTTGTGCGAGGCGAATACCAGCTTCACCGACAACAGTTTCAGCCCAGCGATAAAGATCTTCGAGAGCTTCGAACTCAGGAGAAACAGCCATCACCGAAGGCAGCTGGAGGGCACGAATGATAGGCACATTTGCGGCTGGGAAAAGCTCAGGCTTCAGCTCCGAAATTGCTTCCCAGGCAATAGGTTGCCCCTCACGCCCCTGCGGCTCACCATCGAAAGAAGAAACCAGCCAAACATCAAGAATGACGGATTTATCCGGATAATGATGTTCGAGACAAATTAACGGGCGAAGAGAAGTCGGCGTAATGCCGACCTCTTCTTGTAACTCACGCGCAAGTGCCAGCTCGCGCGTTTCCCCAGACTCCACCTTACCGCCGGGAAACTCCCATTTCCCGCCCTGATGCTTATCTTCAGGGCGTAAAGCGACCAGTACCTTATCTGCAGCTGCATTAACAATCGCAGCCGCTACCACATGAATACTTTTCATCAGCTACGGTAGTCAGCATTAATGGCAACGTATTCCTTGGTCAGATCCGTTGTCCAGAGAGTTTCGGTAACATCGCCACGAGCCAGATCAACACGAATCTGGAACTCATCCTTACTCATCACTGACTGTCCCTGTTCCTCAGTGTAGGACGCCGCGCGCCCGCCGTTTTCCACAAGACGAACGCTATCCAGCCAGATGCGCAAAGTATCCACATTAAGGTTATCGACTCCGGCATAACCAACAGCCGCCAAAATACGCCCCCAATTGGGATCGCTGGCAGAAATCGCGGTCTTCACCAAGGGTGAGTGCGCAATTGCATATCCCACCTTAAGCGCTTCTTCTGTCGTCGCAGCACCCTCGATCTTGATAGTGACCAACTTGGTTGCACCTTCACCATCGCGAACGATCGCTTGGGCCAGATTAATCAGTAGCTCGTGCAGTGCCGCCTTGAAGGCTTCTGCATCAGCACTACCTTCTTTTATCTCGGCCCCACTCTGGCCGGTGGCAGCCACAATGAGCGAGTCATTGGTCGAGGTATCGCCGTCCACGGTGATGCGGTTAAAGCTACACTCAGCCCCCTCACGGGTCAGTCGCTGCAGAAAACCCTGCTCCACTTTTGCATCAGTCATCACATAGCCAAGCATCGTCGCCATATTAGGACGAATCATGCCTGCGCCTTTGCTGATACCGGTAATGGTCACGGTTTTACCACCCAGCTCCAGCTGAGTGCTATAGCCTTTCGGGCGCGTATCTGTCGTCATGATGCCAAAAGCAGCATTCTCCCAGTTTTCAGGAGAAAGCCTGCTAATAGCAGTTGGAAGAGCCTTGGTAATTTTTTCTAACGGAAGTGGCTCACCAATAACACCGGTCGAGAACGGCATTACCTGATCAGCGTTAACACCTGCAGCTTCTGCAAGCGCTGTACAGCTGGCAACGGCATCTTTCATTCCCTGAAGACCGGTACCCGCATTGGCATTACCGGTATTCACCAGTAGGTAGCGAATCGGGCTTCCTTCTGTCAGACGCTGGCGGCACAAATGAACAGGAGCTGCGCAGAAAGCATTGCGAGTGAAAACGCCAGCAACGCTGGAACCTTCAGCCAGCGAGAACACAACAATATCCCGCCGTCCAGGACGCTTGATGCCAGCTTCTGCGATTCCGATCTCGACACCCTTTACAGGATGCATGACTGCCATCGTTTCAGGACCTACCGCCATAACCAGTCTCCTTGAATCAAATAAATGTCGCCAATTATACGCGCTAAAAACGAATACAGCCGGGCGAACCCGGCTGTTTGTAACATATTGCCTTAGTACAAAAGCGCGCTTTTACGCTAAACGCCCATGACAATGCTTGTACTTCTTGCCTGACCCACAGGGACATAGATCATTGCGACCTACCTTCGGAGCCTCACGAGTGAAAGGCTGATCACCCTGCTCTGCTGACTCAGCATCACCTTCTTCCGCCATCGCCGAAGCCTGTTCATGCTGCAGCTCAATCTGCTGGCGTGCCATCTCTTCACGTCGTGCTTGCTCCAAGGCTTGTGCTTCAGCTTCAGCCTCTTCAGGAGTTTTCACGCGCACATGCGATAGCACTCGAATCACTTCGCGTTTGATGTTGTCCAGCAACATCTGGAACAGCTCAAAGGACTCTCGCTTATATTCCTGCTTAGGATTCTTCTGCGCATAACCACGCAGGTGAATACCCATGCGAAGATGATCCATGGTCGACAGGTGCTCTTTCCAAAGATTATCCAGCACCTGAAGCATGACCTGCTTCTCGAAGCTACGCATTGTGTCTGCACCGACTACTGCTTCTTTGGCTTCATACGCTTCGGTCACTGCCTGATCAATACGCTCTTTCAGAGACTCTTCATGAAGATGCTCATCCTCTTCAAGCCACTGCGCCAAAGGAAGCTGAAGGTCGAAATCGCGCTGCAGCGCCTCTTCAAGGCCAGCCAGATCCCATTGTTCCTCAAGGGTTGCAAGCGGCACAAACTGATCCATCAGACTGGCAAGCACTTCCTGACGAACAGCAGCGATCATCTCGCCAATGGAGTCTGCCTCAAGCAGCTCATTACGCTGATGGTAAATGACCTGACGCTGGTCATTAGCAACATCATCAAATTCAAGCAGCTGCTTACGAATGTCAAAGTTACGACCTTCAACTTTACGCTGCGCCTTCTCGATGGCATTACTAACCATCTTATGCTCAATGGCTTCGCCTTCCTTCATACCCAGCGCTACCATCATCTGGCGAACACGATCCGAAGCGAAGATACGCATCAGGTTATCTTCCAGTGACAAGTAGAAACGGGATGAACCCGGATCCCCCTGACGGCCGGAACGACCACGCAACTGGTTATCGATACGTCGGGATTCATGGCGCTCAGTACCGATGATGTGCAGACCACCTGCATCCAGCACCTTCCTGTGGCGCTCTTCCCAGGCCGCTTTGGCAGCAGCTTCCGCTTCGGGAGTCACATTTTCCTGCTGATCAAGCTCAGTTTTCCAGTTACCACCCAGCATGATATCCGTACCACGACCTGCCATGTTAGTAGCAATAGTCACAGCACCAGGACGGCCCGCTTCAGCAATGATGTAAGCTTCTCTTTCATGTTGCTTGGCGTTCAGTACGTTATGGTTAATGCCCAGAGCGGTAAGCTTGTTGGAAACGACTTCAGACGTTTCGATAGATGCAGTACCTACCAAAACAGGACGGCCTGCGGCGGTCTGCTCACGAATGTCTTCGACAACAGCATCAAACTTTTCACCTTCGGTCAGATAAACCAAGTCGTTAAAGTCTTTACGTTGAATTGGACGGTGGGTAGGAATAACCACCACATCCAGGCCGTAGATCTGACGCAACTCAAAGGCTTCAGTATCGGCAGTACCTGTCATACCGGAGAGTTTGTCGTAGAGACGGAAGTAGTTCTGGAACGTGGTAGATGCCAAGGTCTGGGATTCAGGGTTAATCTGAACGCCTTCTTTGGCTTCTACTGCCTGGTGAATACCTTCAGACCAGCGACGGCCCACCATGGTACGGCCGGTATGTTCATCGACGATAATGACTTCGCCACCACGAACAATGTAATCAATATCTTTACGGAACAGCGCATGAGCCTTAAGACCGGCATGAGCATGGTGCAACAGGCTCAAGTGCTGAGGTGCGTACAGACTCTCACCTTCAGGAAGCAGGCCTTCGGAAGTCAGCCACTCTTCGATGAACTGGTGACCATCTTCAGTCAGTTCTACCTGACGCTGCTTTTCATCGACGGTGAAGTGTCCTGGTTCAACTTCAACAGACTCATCTTCTGTGAACGCCTGCTGTTTGAGCAGTGGAACAAGGCGGTTGAAAGCACGATAGAGCTCTGAGCTATCTTCAGCCATACCAGAGATAATCAGGGGAGTACGCGCCTCATCAATCAAGATCGAGTCGACCTCATCCACAACGGCAAAGTTGAGTGCACGTTGCACACGATCTTCTTTACTGAAGGCCATGTTATCGCGAAGGTAGTCAAAGCCGAACTCGTTATTGGTACCGTAGGTAATATCAGCGGCGTAACCGAGGCGCTTAATTGTGGAGTCCTGCCCGGAAACGATGATACCAACACTTAGGCCAAGGAACTCATACAGGGGTTTCATCCACTCGGCATCACGACGTGCCAGGTAGTCATTCACCGTAATGACGTGAACACCATCGCCGGACAAAGCATTGAGATAAACAGGCAGCGTTCCTACGAGCGTCTTACCTTCACCGGTACGCATCTCTGCGACTCGACCTTCGTGCAGAGTAATACCACCGATCATCTGCACATCGAAGTGACGCATCCCCATAACTCGACGAGAAGCTTCACGAACAACAGCAAAGGCTTCAGGCAGGATATCGTCCAGACTTTCACCACCAGCAACACGCTCTTTGAGCTCAGTGGTCTTGGCTTTTAACGCAGCATCATCCAAACCTTCCAGTTCAGACTCAAGGCTATTGATCTTAGTGACGATCTTGCCCATGCGACGCAATTCGCGTTCGTTTTTGCTACCTACGAGTTTTTTTATAAGAGATGCAATCATATGCGGATATCGTTACCAGTGAGGGCAAATTCCCTGTTCAAATCAAAGGAGTAAACAACTTTGGCAGGTGTCATGCCTTCAGCCATCATTCCCTGGGGTATGAAGATGACAAAGCCGGCATTACGCCGGCCTTGCTCATACCGCAACCAGAGGAGCGGCGTAAGAGATAGGTGCAGGCTGTTCAGCCTCGAATGTCACCTGTTCCCAGCAATCACGGTGTTCAAGCAGTTCCCGAAGCAACATGTTGTTCAGGTAATGCCCGGACTTGTAGCCCTTGAACTCACCGATCAGGCTGCGGCCCAGAAGATAGAGGTCACCCACAGCATCCAGGATCTTGTGTTTGACGAACTCATCTTCATATCGAAGACCGCCATCATTCACGATTCCATAATCATCAACCACAATCGCATTATCAACGCTGCCACCGAGAATCAGATTCTTGGATCGCAGATATTCGATATCACGCATAAAGCCAAAGGTTCTGGCACGGCTGATTTCTTTGACGTAAGAGGTGCTAGAGAAATCAAGCTCAGCATGGGTGTTCTGACCACGGAACAATGGATGATCAAAGTCGATAGTAAAATTGACCTTGAAACCATCATAAGGTTCAAAACTCACCCATTTATCTTCATGTTCAAACACCACTTTTTTCTTGATGCGAATGAACCGTTTGGGTGCATGCTGCTCTTGAATGCCCGCTGACTGAATCAGGAACACAAAAGGTGCTGCGCTACCGTCCATGATAGGAACTTCAGCTGCGGAAAGCTCCACATAGGCATTATCGATACCCAGCCCGGCGAAGGCAGACATCAAGTGCTCTACAGTTGCTACCCGTACGTTGTTGTCGACAAGATTTGTGGAGAGGGTCGTGTCGCCAACCGTTTCAGCCCAAGCCTTGATTTCAACCGCTGGATCAAGATCCACACGTTTGAAAATCACGCCGGTATCCGCAGGTGCAGGCTTCAAAGTCATGTAAACTTTTTCACCGGTATGCAAACCCACACCGGTAGCCCGAATACTGTTTTTCAGGGTACGTTGTTTAATCATGCCGAAGCCAAATACCTTAAGCCCAAAAAATCTAAGCGGGCATTCTACCACCGAGCATTAACGCTGACTATCCGCGAAATGCTCGGACACGATCTATCCTTAATCCGCCTGACGGCGTAAAAACGCAGGAATATCAAGGTATTCCATACTGTCTTTAGCGGGTGCAGGACGAGATGGCGCATGTTCTTTAGGGGCAGCATGAGCAGTTTCTTCCTGCTGAGCAGTGCCGTTTTCACGCCGCATTACCGCAGGAATTTCCAGCTGTTCGTAATTATCAGGCAGCTTCTGCTTGTTGCCACTGGCAGCAGAAGGAACAACCTTGATCTGCGGCTCTGGCTTAGCACCGAGACCGGTCGCAACCACTGTCACACGCAGCTCATCGCTCATCTCTGGATCAATAACAGTACCAACAACGATAGTTGCCTCATCGGAAGCAAACTCTTCGACAGTGTTACCGACTTCAGCAAACTCGCCCAGATCCAGATCGATGCCAGCGGTAATATTCACAAGAATACCGCGCGCGCCGCACAGGTCGATATCTTCCAGCAGCGGGCTACGAATGGCGGCATCAGCAGCCTCACGCGCACGACCCTCACCACGAGCGCTACCTGTTCCCATCATTGCCATGCCCATTTCAGACATAACAGTCTTAACGTCTGCAAAGTCGACGTTGATCATACCGGGACGAATAATAAGGTCAGCGATACCCTGAACCGCCCCTTGCAGCACATCATTCGCTGCAGCAAAGGCGTTAATCAGAGAAACGTTTTTGCCCAAAACAGGCAAGAGCTTCTCATTTGGGATAATAATCAGAGAATCAACATGTTCTTGCAGCTGACGAATACCTTCCATCGCAATCTGCATGCGCTTGCGCCCTTCAAAGGGGAAAGGCTTAGTAACCACTGCAACTGTAAGAATACCCATTTCGCGAGCGACTTCAGCCACTACTGGAGCTGCACCGGTGCCGGTACCACCGCCCATACCTGCAGTAATGAACACCATGTCCGCACCCTGAAGAACCTCAGCAATGCGCTCACGATCTTCCAGAGCTGCTTCACGACCGATATTGGGATTAGCTCCTGCACCAAGACCTTTGGTGATTTCGCTACCCAACTGCAGAACACTGCGTGCGCCCATGTCACGAAGCGCCTGAGCATCAGTGTTTGCACAAATAAACTCAACTCCCTCAACCGAGGAAGTTACCATGTGGTTGACTGCGTTTCCGCCGCCGCCGCCAACACCAACAACTTTAATCACCGCATTTTGCGGCGCCTTATCAACTAACTCGAACATTTCTCCCTCTCCTCCAGGCCTTTAGGGCCCACGTCACGCAAGCAAATACGGTGAAATCAGAATTTTTCCTGGAACCAACGTCGCATCCGCTGCATCATCCCTTCAGTCGGTTCTGGCTTACCAGAAATGACTGAGTCCATTAAGATCCGCTCGCCACGCTCACGTTTTGCGTAGAGTAACAGGCCAACGGCTGTGGAATAAACAGGATTATGCACAATATCCTGCAAACCTTTGATATCCAGAGGACTCGCCAGACGCACTGGCATATGGAAAATTTCTTCAGCTAATTCAACCACACCTTCCATCTTGGCGGTGCCGCCGGTCAGAACGATGCCAGCTGCGATCAGGTCTTCATAACCACTCTCTCGCAGTTTGTTTTGAATCATTTCAAAGAGTTCTGCGTAACGAGGCTCAACGACTTCAGCCAGTGACTGACGAGACAAGTCTCGTGATGGACGCTCAC
This sequence comes from Pokkaliibacter sp. CJK22405, assembly GCF_046614695.1. Taxonomy (NCBI): domain Bacteria; kingdom Pseudomonadati; phylum Pseudomonadota; class Gammaproteobacteria; order Oceanospirillales; family Balneatrichaceae; genus Pokkaliibacter; species Pokkaliibacter sp. CJK22405. The sequence continues at coordinate 179,834 of NZ_JBKKHQ010000014.1, read as the reverse complement.
CAACACTTGGCACCTTGATCGCTTCATTGGCACTGGCCAGCTTGCCCAATGCACATGCATATTTGATCTTGATATCTTCTGCATGCTGGGTTGGTGTGCGAAGCGCCATAGCGATATCGTTAGTCACCTGATCACCGCCGATCGGAATAACCGCGGTATGGCGAATGGCTCCACCGGTGAAAATAGCCATATCGGAAGTACCACCACCGATATCCACCATACAAACACCCAGTTCTTTTTCGTCCTCTGTCAGCACAGCATAGCTGGAGGCAAGTTGCTCCAGCACCATGTTGTCGACTTCAAGGCCGCACTGGCGAATACATTTTTCAATGTTGTGCGCAGCATTCAATGCCGCTGTCACAAGATGTACCCGCGCTTCCAGACGAACACCGGACATGCCCAGAGGGTCGCGAATTCCTTCCTGATTATCGATGATGTACTCCTGCGGCAGGATATGCAGGATGCGCATCTTTTCTTTATCCAGCTCAGGAACTGCGCGAGCTGCGTCAATAACACGCTCAACGTCCTGATTGACAACCTCTCGATCCCGAATAGCCACCATGCCATGAGAGTTTTGGCTCATGATGTGACTACCGGCAATACCAACGGTTACAGAGTGAACTTTACAACCCGCCATCAGCTCCGCTTCTTCAACGGCACGCTGAATTGAATGAACTGTAGACTCGATATTAACGACAACTCCGCGCTTCATACCCCGCGAAGCGTGAGAGCCAATACCGACAATCTCGATTTCGCCATCAGGCCCCATTTCACCGACGATAGCGACGACCTTTGAAGTGCCGATATCCAGGCCAACAATCATGTTTGATTCTGATAAACCGCTCATACCTTTGTCTCTGGTTCTATCGCCTGTACTCACGTACGCGAATGATGCGACGTCGACACACTAATAAATTACGCTCTGTCATCCTGACAGGAGCATCGTTTAACCTTTCTGGCCATTCTCAGCCGTTTTCCACCGCACAGCCACACCGTTAGCGTGACGAGCGTCAATCTGTTCAATTTGCGCGAGACGTGGCTTTAATGCCGCTTCGTAAATCGTACTAAAGCGTGCCAGACGGCTTTGCAAATCTTCCCGCCCCAGCAAAAGACGAAGAGGTAAACCGGACTCATCAACCATTTGCAATGTCCAGGCCCCACGCTCTTCCAGCAGCAGGTTCTGAACTGTAAAACCCATGGACTTAAGCTGCTGACTGAGCGTTGAGAAATAGCGCATCACATCATGCACCTGATCTTTAGGCCCAACCAGCTCTGGTAATGACTGATACTCAGTCATCTGCGCAGCGTCAGGCGTAAAGATGCGTCCTGCCGAATCAATCAGTGCCTGATCACCCCAACGGGCAACAGGTAGCGCTTCTTCGATATTGATAATGACTTTATCAGGCCAAGAGCGATGCACCTCAGCGTGATCAACCCAAGGATCCTGCTCAACCAACTGGCGAATATGATCCAGATCAAGATCAAAAAACGTGCCAGTCACTTCCTGCTGAAGCTCCTGCGAAATGAAAGCAGAGTCGACATGATGGATATCCCCCTGTAACGCTATTTCACGCACAGGCCGATCCAGCCAAGCCTTAGCTTTCTCGTAGCCAAGACCAGACCCAATAACGAGCGCAGTCAGCAATACCGTATTCGACGTCCACATCAGCCACTGTTTCCATGGCAAAGAACGTGTTTTACGTTTAGCGACGGGAGCCACACGTGTCGCACCTCGGGGCCGGCCAGGTCCACGCAGCTGTGGTGAGCGAATCATGGGCATCATGACAGAGGCCCTCCCTCGACACCATGAGCGGCGATGGCTGTTGAGAGAATCTCAACGACCAGCGCAGGCATTTCAAGGCCAGCTTTGCGGGCTGCCATCGGGATCAGGCTATGATCTGTCATTCCGGGAACCGTATTAACCTCTAGAAGCCAGGGAAGTCCCTCGGAGTCCACCATAATATCGATCCTGCCCCAGCCTTTACATCCAATAACATCAAAGGCTTGTCGACAAGTCGCTGCCAATTGTGCCTGTTCTGCAATATCCAAGCCAGTGTCAAAATTGTAACAAGTATCGTCTGCCAGGTACTTGGCATCGTAATCATAGAATTCGTGTGGCGTTGTAAGACTGATGGTCGGAAGCACCTGGTCATTCAAAATGCCAACGGTTAATTCTTTACCGGTCACCCAAGGCTCGGCCATCACCATGTCGTCATACTCAAGCGCCAGCTCTAACGCTTCCTGAAGTGACTCAATCGTGCTGACTTTACGAAGCCCCACACTTGAACCTTCATGAACTGGCTTGATCGCCAGAGGTAAGCCTAAGGACTCAACCAAGGCTAGTGCATCGGTTTGAGCATTCACTAATTGCGCAGGTTTTGTGGGAATTCCTACAGCATTCCACACCAGTTTGGTACGCCATTTATCCATGGCCAACGCAGAGGCTGCAACATCACTTCCGGTATAGCCTTTGCCCAGCGCTTCAAGTACCGCCTGAAGCTTGCCATCTTCGCCGCCGCGACCGTGTACCACGATAAACGCCGTATCGAATTGGGCTGCCTGAAGCGCAGGTAACATTTTTTGAGGCTGAGCAGGCAACTCAAGCGCAAAGGCATCAACCCCGGCTTCAAGTAACCCTGCAAGTACAGCAGCCCCACTTTTTAATGAGACTTCACGCTCAGCTGAAGGACCACCCATCAGCACAGCAACACGGCCCGCTTTTGCGATCACTTCATGGGCATTCATGATGCCTCACTCCCCTGTTGTACCAAGAGTTGCGCTAACCCGCTGATATCCCCGGCTCCTTGAGTCAGGACCAGATCACCCGCTTGCATCAGGTTAGGCAGAATACTGGCTGCCTCTTCTGCATTAGCCGCATAAATAGGCTCCACCTGACCGCGCTGGCGAATACTACGGCAAAGACTGCGACTATCAGCGCCCTGAATAGGCTCTTCACCCGCGGAATAGACTTCCATCAAAATCAAGGAATCAACTTCAGAGAGCACTTGCACGAAATCCTCATAGAGGTCGCGCGTTCGCGTGTAACGATGCGGCTGATAAATCATGGTAAGACGTCGACCAGGCCAGCCTTCACGGAAGGCTTTAATAGTCGCTGCCACTTCCCGAGGATGGTGACCATAGTCATCCACCAACGTGGCTGTCCCATTCTGCGCAGGCAGTTCTGCAAGCACCTGAAAACGACGCCCAACCCCCATGAACTGCTTTAGCGCAATAGCAATATCCTGGTCTGAGACTCCTTCATCACGAGCAATGGCAATAGTGGCCAATGCATTTAACACATTGTGCTGCCCCGGCAGATTCAGCGTTATTTCCAACGGTTCATAACCTTTGGAGACCACGGTAAAACGGGTCTGCAGACCGGATTGCTCGATATTAATTGCACGGACATCAGCCTCTTCGTTAAGACCATAGGTGATGGTCGGGCGGCTAATATCCGGTAACAACTCTCGCACCACCTCATCGTCAGTGCAGACCACTGCGAGACCGTAGAACGGCAGGTTATGCAGGAATTCAATGAAGGTTTTCTTCAGTCGACCAAAGTCACCACCATAGGTGTCCATATGATCAGCATCGATGTTAGTGATGACCGCGGTCATAGGCTGCAAATGCAGGAAGGAAGCATCGCTTTCATCGGCCTCAGCCACCAGATAACGGCTTGCCCCCAGCTTGGCATTGGTGCCAGCGCTGGTGAGCTTGCCACCGATTACATACGTGGGGTCCATACCACCTTGTGTCAGCACGGATGCCATCAGACTGGTCGTAGTGGTCTTGCCATGGGTACCGGCGATTGCAATTCCGTGCCGGTAGCGCATCAGCTCTGCCAGCATTTCTGCACGACGAACGATTGGTAGACGCTGCTCTTTAGCTGCCTGAAGCTCAGGGTTCGAGTCCTTCACGGCAGAAGAAATAACAACCACATCAGCGCCATCAATATTGGATGGAGTGTGGCCGTAGAAGACCTGTGCGCCTTGCTCTTCCAGACGCCGAGTTGTGAGGGATGGCTTGAGATCAGAACCAGAGATTTTATAACCCTGATTGAGCAGCACCTCGGCAATGCCGCACATGCCAACGCCACCAATCCCAACAAAATGGATCTGACGAATACGGCGCATTTCAGGCACGTTATTGGCAATATGTAATTCAGCCAAGGCTAATCTCCTCACAAATATCAGCTACCTGCGCAGTAGCTTCCGGCTTTGCCAGACTTCTGGCGGCTTGCGCCATTGCTGCAAGAGTCTGGCGATCATGCAGCCGGGTGGCATATAAACTCTGTAATGACTCGACGCTTAGTTCAGACTGCTGCACCAGTACTGCAGCACCAGCATGTTCAAGGTATCGGCCGTTTGCAGTCTGGTGATCATCGACCGCATGTGGAAAAGGAATCAGTACTGATGCAACACCCACGGCTGCCAGTTCACTAACCGTTAGAGCTCCGGAACGACAAATGACCAAATCTGCCCAGGCATAGGCATCCGCCATATCTTCGATAAAGGGCACCAGATTAGCCTCAACACCGTGTTCCCGATAAAACTCTCTGGTCGCTTCGATATGTCGCTCACCACTCTGATGCCATACCTCAGGACGCTCATCCGCCGGCAATGCCGCAAGCCAGCGAGGAATCACCGCATTAATCGCCGTGGCGCCTAAACTGCCGCCGACAACCAGAATCCGCAGTTTTCCTGCCCTCTCTCCATAACGAGACTCAGGAGAGCGAACAGCACAAACGCGCTCGCGAATCGGGTTACCTGTCACCTGAGCAGCGGGTAACCAGGAGATCGCATCATCAAAGGCCACCAGTACTTTCTTGGCCAGGCGCGAAAGTACCTTATTCGTCACGCCTGGAATCGCATTCTGCTCATGGATCACCAGCGGTTTTCTCAGTAGCCATGCGGCCAGGCCGCCGGGGCCACTGGCGAAGCCACCCATTCCCAACACGACGGATGGCTTAAGAGTCATAACGACCTTGAGTGCTTCACCCAGCGCTCGCGCCAATAGAAAAGGCGCTTTAATAAGCTTGAGAGCACCATTGCCACGCACACCACTTACATGGATGGCATGCAAAGGAATATCAGCCTGGGGCACAACACGCGCTTCAATTTTGTCCGAAGTACCAAGCCAGTGAATGTCATAACCCCGCTTGCGTAGCTCCAATGCGGTAGCCAATGCAGGGAATACATGCCCGCCAGTACCGCCTGCCATAATCAGGGCAACTTTCCTGTTATTTTTACTCATCGCTCCTTGCTCCTAACATCGCCCGGCGCAACGCCTCTCCTCTGGCTTCGTAATCAATCCTCAACAAAATGGCGATCAGACATAAACAAACCACCAGACTCGACCCACCATAAGAAATCAAAGGCAGCGTCAGACCTTTGGTCGGCAACACACCCAGATTTACACCAATGTTGATAAAAGCCTGACAGGCGATGAGTAGCGCTGTGCCATACGCCATAAAGGCAGAGAAATGTTGCTGCAGACGCTCTGCACGAAGGCCGATACGAAACGCTCGGTACACCAGCCATGCGTAGAGAAGAATGACCGTCAGAGCACCGATCAGCCCCAGCTCTTCGGCAAGTACGGCATACACAAAGTCAGTATGCGCTTCAGGCAGGTAGAAGAGTTTCTGCACGCTGTTACCCAGGCCAAGACCGAACCAGTCACCACGACCAAAAGCAATCTGCGCCTGAGTCAGCTGATAACCACTGCCGTAGGGGTCTGCCCAGGGGTCCAGATAGGTCAACAGACGTTGGCGTCGGTAATCTTCCATCCAGGCGCCGGCACCGACTGCTGCAAGACAGCTGAAGATAACCAGCCAGAACTGCCACATACGCATGCCGCCCATGAAGACCATGCCCAAGGCAATACCCATGGTAACGACGACAGCACCAAGATCCGGCTCCATCAGCATTAGCACAATGGGAATGGCAAGAATCAGCATTGCCTTGAAAAAGCCTGACCACTGGGTGCGCACCTCATCAAGGCGTCGCTCCATGTAGCTCGCCAGATACATCATCAAAAAGAGTTTGGCGACTTCGGACGCCTGAATATTGATAGGGCCTAAACGCAGCCAACGAGAGCTACCGTTAACAACACGCCCAATTCCTGGGACTAGCACAAGAATCAGTAGAACCACCGCAATAATCAGTAGCCACCAATGCTGTCGACGCCAAAACGCCATAGGAATTCGCCAGACAAAGCAGGCCGCGCCAATCGCAATCACCATGAAGGCCAGATGACGCTCAATCTGATAGAAGGGATCATGAAAGCGCATCTCAGCCACTTCCATGGAAGCACTCGTCACCATAACTGCACCGATCAGCAGCAAGGTAACGGTAATCATCAATAACCAGCCATCGAACGGCCCTTTGATTTTGCCGTACACAGGAACTTCAACAGCTTGTCCCGAACGCCAGGCTCTCATACCAGCCTCCCAACGCACTCAGCAAAAACTTCACCACGGTGCTCATAATTTCGATACATATCAAGACTGGCGCAGGCAGGAGACAAAAGAACTATATCGCCTGGCTTAGCGGATGTTGCCGCTGCTTTAACAGCTACCGCCATATCCTCGGCAAAGATCACCTGAGTTGCTCCAGCAGCCTCCTCGGCCAGGCGCTGTGCATCACGTCCAATCAGAACCAGTGCCCGCACATAGCGCTCGATTGGCTTTTTCAGATCAGTGAAAGAAGCACCTTTGCCGTCACCGCCCGCTAACAGAATCACCTGTCCATCACCCAAGGTGCTTCCGAAGCCTTCAAGGGCCGCCAAGGTCGAACCGACGTTAGTGCCTTTTGAGTCATTGAAATAACGCACACCGTTGTGCTCTCTCACCCATTGGCAGCGATGAGGTAATCCACCAAACTCACGAAGCGCCTGACACATTGCTTCTACAGGCAGATTCACCGCAGCGCCTAAAGCCATCGCTGACAACGCATTAGCCACGTTATGTGCGCCCTGAATGCGCAATTCATCAGCTGGCATAATGCTCGTATTAGCTTGCTGCAACCACCGACGCCCTTGCTCGTCCGCCTGAACGCTATAAGTGTTCAGATCTGCACGCCCAAGAGTAAAGTAGCTTCGCTTCACACCATCGCTGATCAGCGGTGAGGACAATGGATCATCTTTATTAATGACCACTTGCCGGGCGCCCCGAAAAATACGGTGTTTGGCCTGATGGTAAGCGGCCATATCGTCATAACGATCCATATGATCCGGGGAAATATTCAGTACTGTTGCCACTTCGGCCTTAAGGGAATGCGTAGTTTCCAGCTGAAAGCTGGAAAGCTCCAGCACATAGAGATCCACCTCTTCAAGCGGTAGCTCCAACGCCGGCGTGCCAATATTACCGCCCACGGCGACGCGTAAACCTGCTGCCTCTGCCATTTTTCCGACCAGTGTCGTCACAGTACTCTTGGCATTCGAGCCGGTGATCGCGACGATGGGCGCCTTAGCCTCACGACAAAACAATTCAATGTCACCAATGACTCGCACGCCCTTGACCGAGGCAGCCTGGATTGCCGGCGTCTTCACTGACAAGCCGGGGCTTACCACCAACTCGGTTGCCGTCGCCAGTAAATCAGGGTCGAGCGCTCCGCAATATAGCGGTACTTCGGGATAACGAGCAGAAAGCTCATCTTTACCGGGAGGAACCTCCCGGGTGTCTACAACCACAACCTGACGATGGCGCTCGCGCAAAAAGCGCACGCAGCTCAGCCCGGTTTTACCCAAGCCGACAACTATCGTCAGATGATCCGAAGCGATCGGTTGCATTAAGCGTGTCCTTAACGAAGTTTCAATGTGGCAAGGCCGATAAGTACCAGCATCACCGTTACGATCCAGAAGCGAACGATAACGCGTGGCTCAGGCCAGCCTTTCAACTCAAAGTGGTGGTGCAATGGCGCCATACGAAAAATTCGACGACCGGTCAGCTTGAATGAGGCTACCTGCAAAATCACAGAAACTGTTTCCATCACAAACACGCCACCCATGATGACCAACACCAGTTCCTGACGAACGATAACGGCGATAGTGCCCAATACTGCTCCCAGGGCCAGCGCGCCCACATCGCCCATAAAGACCTGTGCGGGATAGGTGTTAAACCAGAGAAAGCCAAGCCCTGCGCCGACTATCGCTCCACAGATAACAAGCAGCTCGCCACTTCCGGAGACATAAGGAATCAGCAGGTACTCGGCAAACTTGGCGTTCCCCGTCACATAGGCAAAGATTCCCATGGCACCTGCAACCATGACCGTCGGCATAATGGCCAGACCATCCAGCCCGTCAGTCAGGTTCACGGCATTTGAGCTACCAACAATCACCAGATAGGTGAAAATGATGAAAGCGACCGCTCCCATCGGAATCACCCAGTGTTTAAAAAAGGGGACAATAAGCGCTGTCTCAGCACTGGTGCTGGAGGTGGCATAAAGGATTGCCGCAGCCCCGAAACCGCCTACCGACTGCCACAGATATTTCCAGCGTGCAGGCAGACCACGTGGGTTTTTCTCAATCACCTTGCGGTAGTCGTCAACCCAGCCTACAGCACCGAATACCGCCATAACGCCGAGCACAATCCAGACAAAACGATTGGATAGATCCGCCCACAGCAAGGTGCTGATCGCAATCGAAATCAGAATCAGCGTGCCGCCCATGGTCGGCGTTCCTGCCTTGCTAAGGTGACTCTGAGGGCCGTCATCACGAACCGCCTGACCAATCTGATACTGGCGCAGCTTTCGAATCATTACCGGGCCAATGGCGAGGGACAGACCTAACGCAGTCAGAACACCGAGAATTCCACGAAGAGTCAGGTACTGAAATACAGTAAAGCCGGTGTGGTACTCGCTGAGCCAGCTGGCAATCCATAGCAGCATTAGTTCACGCCTCCTGCTAATGCGTTAACAACATCTTCCATGCCTGCGCTGCGAGAACCTTTGCACAGTACGACCATGGTGTTTTCTACCTTCTGTTGAAGTGCGACCACGAGGTCGGCTTTTTGCGGAAAATAAAGGGCGCGCTCAGCATCACCGCCTGCGGCGATAAAGCCTTCAACGTAATGCAGGCCATGGGGACCACAACAAAACAGCCAGTCGATATCGGCTTTCGCGGCCGCTTCACCCACCTGCTGATGGCCTGATACCGTACCGCTACCCAGTTCTGCCATAGAGCCAAGCGCCAATACGTGGGGCCCCGGCATGGCAGATAACATCAACACTGCCGCGGTCATCGAAGAAGGGTTGGCGTTATAGCTATCATCAATAATGCGAAGACCCGCAGGCGACTGAATCGGGAAGCAACGGCCTTTTACCGCTTTAACCTCACTTAGCCCCTGAGCGATGGCTTTGGCAGGCACCCCCAGTTGCCAGCAAGCGGCAGCGGCGGCAGTAGCATTGGCTAAATTGTGTCTGCCGGGAATCGACAGTTTGAAGCAAAGTTTTTCACCATCCGGCAAGATCATTTGCGCACGCCATAAACCAAGCGCATCAACCTCCGCTTCTGAGAAGCGCACATCAGCCCGCTCACTCTCGCCAAAAAGAATAACGCCCTTACCATTCTCAGCAGCCCGCTCCACCCAGATATCCACATGAGGATCGTCAGCATTCAGGACAGCCTTTCCGCCTGGCAAAACACCATCAATAATTTCGCCTTTAGCCTTAACCACTCCCATCAAAGAGCCAAAGCCCTCTAAATGGGCTCCTGCCGCATTATTAAGAATAGAAACATGAGGCTTGGTCATCGCCACGGTGCGTGCGATTTCCCCCCCACCACTCGCGCCAAGCTCAATCACACCAAAGTGATGGGTTTCATCGAGACGCATCAGTGTCTGAGGCGCGCCAATCTCGTTATTGAGATTGCCCTGGGTGTAAAGGGTTTTTCCCTGTGTCGCCAAAATAGCAGCCGCCATCTCTTTGACGGTGGTCTTACCACTACTGCCTGTCACCGCAACCACTTTTCCGGTGAAGCGACTACGATTAGCTTTGCCGACAGCTCCCAGCGCAATCAGCGTATTTTCAACCTGAAGGACAGGAACGCTGACATCCACCGGGCGCGAGACGATAACCGCGATGGCTCCCTGCTCGATAGCCTGGTCAATAAAGTCATGGGCATCAAAACGCTCACCCACCAACGCCAGAAACACCCGACCTTCAGCGGCCGCCCGTGAGTCGGTGTACACACCTTCACAGGGTAAAAAAGCAGCACTGGAAGGAAGTTCTGCGCCAATCGCATTGGCCACATCAGCTAAAGTCCATTGGCCAATCATGAGGCGCTCTCCTGCAACTGACGGGCAATATCACGGTCTGAATAAGGGTGCTTGATACCCTGTATATCCTGATAGTCTTCGTGACCTTTGCCGGCGATCAAAATCACATCCCCTGCTTTAGCACGAATAAAAGTCTCATGTATGGCGGCACTGCGATCTTCGATCACGTCATAAGACTGACCTTGCGCAAAACCAGCACGGGTATCAGCAATAATTTGGGCAGGGCTCTCAGTACGTGGGTTGTCCTGAGTCAGAATCACATGATCAGCCTGACTCGCAGCCTCTGCCATAAGAGGGCGCTTGCCGCGATCACGGTCGCCTCCGCAGCCAAAAATACACCAGAGCTGACCACGCACATGTTCGCGAAGTGCGGTTAATGCTTTCTCAAGCGCATCAGGAGTGTGGGCATAATCCACAACAAGAAGCGGTTTATTTTCACCACCAAAGGACTCCATCCGCCCGGGGACACGCTGCAGGGCAGATAAGGCAGAAGCAATATCATCATGACTAAAGCCACGGGCATAGAGCACGGCAGCTACTGCTAACAAGTTGCTGACGTTAAAGCTGCCCAGCAAAGGCGTATCAAAACGAATCTGACCACTTGGCGTCTGAAAGCAGAGACTCATGCCCTGCGCATGGGGTTGCCATAAGGACAGATGAACACTGGCATCCTGCTCGCGAGCAAAGGTCACCAGCTCAACAGACGCAGGAAGCGCTTTAATGAAGTCCGCTGCCCAGGGATCATCCAGATTAATGACCGCACGCTTAAGTCCACGAGAGACAAACAGAAGCTGTTTGGCCTTGGCGTATGCCTCCATCGTGCCGTGATAATCCAGATGGTCACGGGTCAGGTTGGTAAATACTGCGGTATCAAAAAGCACGCCTCCCACACGCCCCTGCATCAGTGCATGTGATGACACTTCCATCGCCACATCTGTTGCACCTTGAGCTTGCAGGCCATTAAGCAGCTGATGCACCCGCAGCACATCCGGAGTCGTGTGTGTTGCCACTTCCATCTTGTCAGGAAAGCCATAACCTAAGGTTCCGAGCACCCCACAGGGCTTACCCAGTTCGGCCAGAGCATTGGCCAGAAATTGGCTAACCGAGGTTTTGCCATTGGTGCCAGTGATACCGGTAAGGCACAGGGAATGTGAGGGCTCACCAAAATAATGGCTAATTAATATTCCCAAACGTTCCAGCAGTTGAGGCACGTGAACCACCGGCACTTCATGATCCGCCAATAGCACATCTTCAGGCGCAATTATTAGCGCTGGCTGTCGTGCAACGGCATCAGTATAGAAACGCTGCGCTTTATCGTTGTCAGTGACAGCAAGAATAAACCAGTCATGAGCCTCGACTTGTCGACTGTCTATAGTCAATCGCTGACGAGGCAGGTCGGCAAGCTCGCCCGCGACTTCTCCCAGCCATTCACCCAGCGTCTGTGGCTGACCATTGCCTGAGAAGCCTGTCATGACTTATCTCCCTGAAGCTTGCGCAACTTCTCAAGATCATCAGGCGGCACTTTAAGAAGGCGCATGGCACCAGCTACAAAACGACCGAATACAGGCGCGGCAACAGCACCGCCGTAGTACTCTCCACCCTGAGGGTCATCAATGAAGATAGCTGCGACCACACGGGGATCAGAAATAGGAGCGACGCCCGCAAACACTGAGAAGTAATGGTCTGCTTCATAGCCATTGGGCCCAACTTTATGAACCGTACCGGTCTTACCGCCCAATTTGTAACCTGGCACTCGTGAGCGTGTAGCTGTACCGGTTTCAGTCACTGTTTCCAGCATTTTGAGAATTGAATGTGCTGTATCAGCAGGAATCACCTGCACTGCCTGCGGCGGCTGATTAGTTCTCACCAGTGAAACCGGGAAAAGCCGTCCTCCATTCGCAAAGGGGACATAAGCTCGAGCCAACTGGGCAGGTGTGACCGTAAGACCGTAACCATAGGAAGTCGTCGCCTGCTGCAGTACCTGTTTAGGACCATAATGCGGCAAATCACCTGCCTGCTCTCCAGGAAATCCCGTGCCAGGGTTCACACCAATCCCAAAATTATGAAAGGTTTGATAAAGCGCATCCTGCGGCAGCATCATGGATATTTTGGCCGCACCGACGTTACTTGAGTGCGTAATGATGCCTGTGATATCCAAAACACCGTAATCGCGGTGGTCACGGATCGTTTTATAGGTAATTCGCAGCGTACCTGGGTGGGTATCAATCTTAGTGTCAGGCGTAATGGTATTCGTCAGCATGCCTGCAGAGATAGTAAGCGGCTTCATGGTGGAGCCAGGCTCAAACATGTCAGTCAGCGCACGATTGCGCAGACTCGATGAGGACACATCAACACGATTGTTGGGGTTATAGGCAGGCTGGTTAACCATGGCCAGCACTTCACCATTTTGCGGGTCCAGCACTACCATCGTACCGGCTTTAGCACCATTCTCAGCCACAATGCCCTTCAGCGCCTGGTACGCCAGATACTGAAGACGAAGGTCAATGGTCAGTGCCAGATCCTGTCCGGGCCGGGATTGTTTAATCAGTTTGAGATCTTTGATTGTGCGCCCCAACCGGTCACGCAATACTTCTTTCTCACCCGTATGACCTTCAAGCCAGTCATTAAATTCAAGCTCGATACCTTCCTGCCCGCGACCATCAACGTTGGTAAAGCCCACTACGTGACTGGTGACTTCGCCAGCAGGATAGAAACGTCGATACTCTTTACGTGAATAAACGCCGGGAATTCCCAGCGCCATCACTTTGGCTGCATCACTTGGTGTCATCTGCCGGCGCAGGTACATGAACTCTTTGCTACCATTCACCTTGATACGCCGACCGAGCTCGTCTTCGGGTGTATCCAGCGCTTTGGCAAGATCTCCCCAGTGATCGGGGTATTCACCAAGAATTTTCGGCTCAGCCCAAAGGGTCTCAACAGGGGCGCTAATTGCCAATGGCTCACCATTGCGATCAACAATCATGCCGCGGTGTGCGGGAATAGCCTCAGTTCGCAACGCTCGGGCATCGCCCTGGTTATTGAGAAAGTCCTGACGGATAACCTGCAGGTTAACTAACTGACCAATCAGTACCAGAGCCAACAATCCCAGCATGCCAAGCACGATTCTAAAGCGCCAAGGGAAGGGCAGCGCTCCATTTTTTGAGGCACTCATGGCTTCACCATGATGATTGACTTGGGTGAGGGTGAGTACATGTCCAACTTATCTCGCGAAATGGTTTCAACCCGGCCATGAGCCGACAAACTGCTTTCCTCAAGCAACAACTGCCCCCACTCCACTTCCAACTTATCCTGGCGCTTTTCCAACTGCTGTAGTTCGGTGAACTGGCGCCGATTCCAATGAGCACTGAGAATGACACTCACACAGCTGACAACGATAAAAAGCAACAAAGCCCCCACTACCCAGAGACGCCAGCTGGTGAAGGGCATCTGCAATACCGGATGAGCAGGTACAGCGCCCTGAAGAAGCTCAGCACGCTGCTGACGACTTCCAGTGTTATAGAGGCTGACCGGCTGCTGTTTTTTCATAGCTTTTCAGCCGCGCGCATCACGGCACTGCGAGAGCGCACATTGCCACCAACTTCGCTGTCACTGGCCTTCTGTGCCTTACCAAGCAATCGCATCCGGATATTCAGACTGTCCTGGGTAACGGGTAAACCGCGGGGCAACTGTTTACCCCGTGATTCATCACGCATAAATCGTTTAACAATACGATCTTCGAGGGAGTGGAAACTGATGACCACCAGACGCCCGCCACTTGCCAAAACCTCAGGGGTTGCGGCCAGGCAAGCTTCAACATCTTCAAGCTCTTTGTTGATAAAGATGCGGGTAGCCTGAAAAGCACGTGTCGCAGGATGCTTGCCCTTTTCCCAAGCGGGATTGGCTTCAGAAACAATAGAGGCAAGTTCAGAGGTGCGGGTAATCGGCATTTTGCTGCGGCGCTCTACAATCGCGCGCGCCATACGCCGGGAGAAACGCTCTTCACCGAAGAGGTAGAACACATCGGCAATATCTTTTTCATCTGCCGAATTTATCCACTCAGCTGCGCTCTGGCCTTGAGTCGTATCCATTCGCATGTCGAGCGGACCATCGTGATTAAAGCTGAAACCACGCTCGGGGTTATCCAGCTGAGGTGAGGAAACACCAAGATCAAGGAGAATACCGTTGATTTTGCCGGTTAGCTCCTGCTCTTCAGCAATACGAACAAGATCAGCAAATGAAGAGTGTACAATCTGAAAACGTGAATCATCACCAAAACGCTGATGCGCTACAGCAATAGCGTCAGGGTCCTTATCGATGGCGATAAGACGTCCGTTCGGACCCAGGCGCTCAAGTACCAGCGCCGAGTGTCCTCCGCGACCAAAGGTGCCATCGATATACACACCTTCGGGATCTGTCACCAGCTGATCAACAGCCTCATTCAACAAGACTGTTATGTGCTGATAAGCTTCCGTCATTGTTCCGCCTACAGTGCCAAGCCACTCAATTCCTCTGGCATCCCAGCCTGACCATTCTCAGGTGCCAGATACTCATCACGAAGGGATCGCCACAAAGCGTCATCCCAGACTTCAAAACGCTTACCCTGACCAATCAGCGCAATCTGCTTATCCAGCGAGGCATACTCCCGCAATAACGATGGCACCAGCAGTCTCCCCTGCTTGTCCATGATTACATCGGTGGCATGTCCGATAAGAAGTCGCTGGATGCGGCGTGTGGCCGGGTTATAACTGGGTAAAGCTTCAAGCTGCTGCTGAATGACTTCCCATTCAGGTAAAGGGTAGAGCAGCAAACATTTGGATTCGGTATCGATAGTTAGCACGAGGTTGCCATCGCAGAGCTGCAGCAAGTCATCACGATACTTGGCAGGAAGCGCCATGCGTCCTTTGCCATCCATCGCGATGGAGTTCAGCCCTCGAAAACTACCCACAAATCACCACTATTCCACCTCACCACCACTTTGAACCCACTTTCCTACCACTTCACCCCACTTTTCACCACTCACACTATAGAAATGCGCCATAGCAATTGCAAGGCAAAAGCTAACGCCGCACAGGCTAAATGAACGGTTTTCAAGAAGGATTCAGTGAAGGTCTATAAAAGAAGGCACTACTGTGGATAACGAGGAGAATCAGAGGTGCTGAGCCCGCCTGTAAGCCGGGTTCTGTCGAGGACAATCATTCATCTAGGGCGGCTGTCACCAGACGCCTCCAGCGACCTACCCGAACCCAGCGCGGGTCACGCCTTAAGGGTTCCTATTTGGTCTTGCTCCGAGTGGGGTTTTCCATCGCCGTGGAGTGTTACCACCCACGCGGTGCGCTCTTACCGCACCATTTCAACCTTACCGGCTCTTACGAGCTTAGGCGGTATACTTTCTGTTGCACTTTCCGTGGGCTCACGCCCCCCAGACGTTATCTGGCACTTTACCCTGTGGAGCCCGGACTTTCCTCCCCTTCCTAAGGAAGCGGCGATTGCCCAGCGGACTCAGCGGCGTGAAGGATACCACGGGATTCAAAACTCACAAGTTCTTTAAGGCTATTAGCACTGATTAAGCTGATCCATCAATGGACTGCTGAGACAAAGCCCATTGATACAACACCTTACGATTAAGTCCAGTCAGCTTGGCAGCTGTTGCCGCGGCCTGACTTATGGGAAGAACATCCATTAGCGTTCGCATCGTCTGCTCCGCTGCAGCATCAAGATCATCACCCGCAGCCGCTGGCGCACCTTGCAGCATCAGTACGATCTCCCCCTTCTGCTGGTTTGGATCATTCCGAACCAGATCAAGCACTTCAGGCAAGGTGCCTTGTAAGAAGGTTTCAAAGGTTTTAGTGATTTCACGCGCCATCACCAACTGTCGCTCACTGCCCAATACTTCAACCATCGCCTCAAGAGTGGCCAATATGCGATGCGGACTCTCGTAAAATACCACAGTTCTCGGCTCCTTAGACAAAAACTGCAAGGTCTGGATCCGCGCCTGCGCTTTGGCAGGAAGAAAACCCTCAAACACGAAGCGATCAGTCGGCAGCCCCGCCGCACATAACGCAGTCACCACAGCACAAGGCCCGGGTAATGGCGAAACCCGAAAACCAGCCTGCCTGACTTCACGAACAAGATGGTAGCCAGGATCAGAGATCAACGGCGTTCCCGCATCAGAAATCAGCGCAACACTTTTACCTTCGGCCAATCGCTGTACAATACCCTCTGCCTGCTGTCTCTCGTTGTGATCATGCACAGGCACTAGCGGCGTTCGTATATTAAAGTGGGAGAGCAGTTTCTGGCTGTGGCGAGTGTCTTCGGCAGCGATGACATCGACCTTTGCCAACACTTCCAGCGCGCGCGGCGTGATATCGTCGAGGTTGCCAATTGGCGTAGCGACTATATATAGCGTCTGTTCAGACATAGCAGAGCAGTATTCTCATCAGAAATTCATAGGCAACAGGGATTGACCGTGAGTGCAAGTATATTGACCAAGCGCCTGGCATTGAGCCTCGCGATTACCGCGAGCATTACATTAAGTGGCTGCGTAACCACGACGTCTAATACCAACAACCAGCAACGCCAGCGTACCGCCTCACAGCAGCCAATCCAGAGCATCATAACACGCAGCTCGTCGATGGCAGGCACTGACCGCTCAGAATATCTGCTGCTGCAAGCCGAGCAGCTAATGGATCAGGACCGCCCAGGCGATGCCAAAGCCCTGACTGACATGATCCATCAAGGCGAGTTATCCGCTGACCTGAAACTGGAATATGCCTTTTTACGCGCTCGCCTTGAGCTTGAGCGCCATGATGGCAATCAGGCACTGTTCTGGCTACACGATCCTGTGTTCAAACGGATACAGCTAACTGACGTAGATCTGCAAACCCTCTACCAACTGCGCGCTCAAGCTTTCGAGATGACCAGTGACTATCTGGATGCAGCCAAGGAGCGCATTGCACTCTCAGATTTGTTGAGTGGCGATCAGCGCCAGACCCAGAACGACCTGCTGTGGAGAGACCTGCAAAAAAGCAGTACCACAGCACTAACTCAGGCACGTCAGAATGCAGCCGACCAACTGACTCAAGGCTGGCTGGCACTGGCTCTGAGCCTTCGCAGCCAGCCAGATCTTATGCGTCAGACCATGGCCTACAACCAATGGAAACAACAGTGGCCAGATCATCCGGCCGCCCAAACACCACCAGGCGAAGTGATTGCCGTAGCCGACACTAACACTGAAGCTCCCAACAAGATCGCCCTGCTGCTACCCATGAGCGGCCAGCTTTCCTACGTTTCTAAAGCTATTCAGCAAGGCTTCATGACCTCCTATTACGCTCGCCAGAAAGGCGGTCTTGACGCGCCTGAGGTACTGGTGCGCAATACTGAGGAATATCCAAACCTGCTGGCTCTGTATCAGGACCTTAAGCAACAGGGTGTCGATTTTGTTGTCGGCCCGCTTCGAAAAACTCAGCTGGACCAGCTTTCGGGCCAGAGCACTCTCCCCATAGACACTCTCGCACTTAACGTACTGGACGATAGCGCCAACGTTCCGACCAATATGACCGAATACGGACTGACCATTGAAGATGAAGCCCGTCAGCTGGCTCACCAGGCATGGCAGGACGGCAAGCACTCGGCCATGATCCTGTCAGAGCCGGGAGATTGGGCTCAACGTGGCGTCAACGCATTTCGTGAAGAGTTTACGCGCCTTGGCGGCCAGATCGCAGACCAATATAGCGTGGGCGACCAGAACAGCTATGTCGATGCCAGTACCCAATGGCTGCACATGAACATGACTGCCGCTCAAGCAAAACGCCGCAACGGCAAAGCGCGCCACCGTGATGACATCGACATGATTGTCCTGATCAGCCAACCGATGACGGCACGTCAGGTGATGCCTGCGCTGGCGTTTAACTACGCCTCTGACCTGCCCGTCTACGCAACCTCTCAGGTTTACTCTGGCAGCCCAGACCCACAACATGATCAGGATCTCAACGGCCTGTACTTCACCATCATGCCATTACTCCTTAAAGGCCATGATGAAAGCAGCCCGGATGTTCAACAGTACTGGGACTCAGCCTCCAGCAACACGCTTAACTTCTTTGCCATGGGCATGGATGCTTTTGAGCTAATGCTGCGCGTACCATTAATGAAAGAGCATACTTCAGCACGCTTCTATGGTCAGACTGGCATTCTGTCACTGGATGGCAACGAGGTGCATCGCGAGCTGAGCATCGCTAGAATACGTTCCGGCGCGCCTTACCCCATCATCACCAACCAACCTCAGGACTGATTGATGCTGGCAGCCTTTCGAGGAAAAAGCGCCGAGCAAGCAGCTCGCCGCTTCCTTGAATCCAAGGGGCTCATTTACGTCGCCAATAATGTTCGTCTGGCGGACGGTGAACTTGACCTGGTCATGACAGACGGTCAGCATCTGGTTTTTGTTGAAGTCCGCTTTCGCAAACGCGATGGTCTGGTAAGCCCGAGCGAATCCATAGACCCCCGCAAACAGCGTCGACTGATTAATGCTGCCACTGCATATTTACAGAAACACCGCCAATGGCAGCATCACTTTTCAAGGTTCGATATTCTGTCGATGACACAGAATAGCGAGGGATACGAGTATCAGTGGCTAAAAAACGCCCTGTCTACCTGATGGAAATGCCCCGTTCTCATGGAGCTACAAGATCGCATTATCGCTCAGTTTCACACCAGCATTGACGTAAAAGTCCATGCGGTAGAGCTGCTGACGCCACTGATTGCTCATGCCAGCGAAATGATGCTTCATTGCCTGCTGAGTGAAGGCAAGATCCTTTGCTGTGGCAATGGCCGCTCTGCAATCGACAGTCAGTTATTCACGACACAGCTACTGAACCGTTTTGAGCGCGACCGCCCCGGCCTGCCAGCAATGAATCTGAGTGCTGACGCAGCAACACTGACCGCAATAGCCAGCGAGTTCAATTACAACGATGTTTATTCTAAGCAGATACGCGCCCTGGGGCAGCCCGGCGATATCCTGCTGGCTATTTCCTCATCGGGTCGCTCGGCTAATATAGTACAAGCTATCCAGGCAGCTCATGATCGAGACATGATGGTTATCGCCATGACAGGAACCGATGGCGGCGATATCAGCTCCCTGCTTCGCCCCGAAGAGGTTGAGCTACGCGTCCCCTCAGAGATGCCCGTTCGCATTCAGGAAGTTCATACACTGATCATTCATTGCCTGTGTGACCTTATTGATTTTCAGCTTTTTGGAGGAGAGTAATGAAGAAGCCTATCGGCGTCGCCCTGATCGCATTGTGCACCGGCCTAGCTGGCTGCTCTAACATCATCAGCGCCACTCGTGACGAACCGATTCAGGAAGACTACACCTCTCGCACGGTGGGTAAATTTGTAGATGACCAAGTCATCGACACCAAAGCCTCAGTCAACATCAACAAGGGCTCACAAGCGCTGCAGCAATCCCGCGTTTCCGTGACCAGCCAGAATGGTATCGTATTACTGGTAGGACAAGTTCCCAACCAAAGCGTCAAACAGGAAGCCGAGCAAATTGTTCAGCAGGTGCGAGGCGTTCGCCAGATTCAGAACCGCCTAAGCGTTGGGCCTAATGCGACGTTATTGATGCAAAGCCAGGACGCCTTCATCACGACTCAGATCAAGACCAAACTGCTGGCAGAAAAAAATCTGCCTTCGTCACAGATCAAGGTCATCACGGAAGCAGGCATCGTTTACCTTATGGGCCGTGTCACCCAGGCTCAAGCAGACCTTGCGGTAAGCATTATTCAGCAGGTAGGCGGCATTCAACAGATCGTCAAGATCTTCGAATACATCTGAGCCACTCGCTCAGCCACAAAAAAAGGAGCCTTAAGGCTCCTTTTTTTGTATTACGGGAAAAGACTACTTGATCACTTTCAAAGAAGGTCGCTTGTGAGGCTTGTCGGATTTCTTTGGCACTTCCGCCACAGACTCTTCCGACTGAATCTCGGCCTCCTCAGCACCTGAGCTATCTTCAACAACACTCAGGCCTGCAGGCGCAATCTCATCGGTGACCTTTTCAAGCAACTGCTGCTCCAGCTGATCAGCTCCTGGCTCCATTCCAAAGCCCATTCCCTGACCGTTTTCACGAGCATACATCGCAAGAATGGCCGCCATCGGCGCAATCACCTGCATGGGCACACCACCGAAGCGCGCATTAAACGTCATTTCCGCATTAGCCACATTGAGATACTGCACAGCTGTTGGCGAGATATTCAGAACAATCTGACCATCCTGCACATGCTGCCGAGGCACTTCGACTCCGGGACAATCGGCATCAACCACAACATAGGGCGTCCAGCCGTTCTCCAAAATCCATTCATAGAGACCACGCACAATAAACGGACGACTTGGAATCATTCACTACCTCCTTAACTTTCGAGCCCTCAGTATGGGCAAGCAAGACACGCCTGCCCATTCAGAGACTTAGACTCGAATTTCCTTTTCCGCTTCAGACAGGCTGGCGCGGAATGATTCACGCTCAAACAGACGCCCCATATAACGCAGCAGATGCTTAGCCTGCTTCTCTGGCAGCTCAATACCAAGAGCAGGCAAGCGCCACAGGATGGGGGCGATGCAGCAATCCACCAGTGTGAACTCTTCACTCATGAAATAGGAAAATTCAGCAAAGATCGGCGCAATAGAAAGCAGGCTTTCGGTCAGAATAGTACGGGACTCTTCTGCCTCAGCACTGTTTTTGTCTTTCAGGATACGGTCAACGTGCACACACCAGTCACGCTGGATGCGATACATCAACTGACGACTTTCAGCACGCGCCACAGGATACACAGGCAACAGAGGCGGATGAGGAAAGCGCTCATCCAGATATTCCATCATGATGTTAGGCTCAAAGAGCACCAACTCACGGTCCAGCAGAGTAGGAAGCGTGTTATAGGGGTTTGAGGATGTTACGTCCTCAGGAACATTATTGGGATCCGCATCCAGAATATCTACGGTAACCCCTTTTTCTGCGAGAACAATACGCACGCGATGGCTGTAATGATCCTCACCATTGGAGAAGAACGTCATAGAAGAACGCTTCGCCACAACACCCATGCTGTTAACCTCTTGTCAGATTCGAAATAAGGTATGCGCCAGCAGCTATCCCTGCCGGAGACTGACTAGCGCAAATCTCGCCAGTACTCTCGCTTTAGCGCATAAGTGAACAAAAGCAGAATCATCAGAAAGCCAAGGACCCAAGGCCCAAGCGCCTCACGCTGAACAATCTCAGGCTCACTCATATAAACGAGAAAGTTTACCAGATCATGAACCGCTTGATCATATTCCTTTGCGGATAATCTGTTACCCGACATCGTCGCGCCAGCACTTTCCACACAAGACACCTGATCAGTCGAGACACAAGCGCGATTAACGCCCTCTCTCAAGGGCAGAAGAACATCAGGCATCATAAGCCCCGGCAGCAGATGATTATTCACCCCAAAGAGCCGCGAAGAATCCGCATAAAAGCCATGAAGAAAGCCAGTCAACCACTTAGCACCACGCTGCTGCGCCTCCAGGCTCAAGTCAGGAGGCTGCTTACCAAACCACTGATCAGCCAGCGAGAGCGGCAAAGAGCCATGCTGTACAAGCTCTATATATCTCTGTTCGACACCCACCGACTTAAGTGCCCTCGGCGTCACATACGCCGCTGAATGACAGCCCGCACAATATTGGCGATAGAACTCAGCACCTCGCTGCAAGGAGCCCTCAGCCATCGCTGCCATCCCCTTAAGTGGAATCAGCAGCATTAACCCCAACAGCCAGACTCTACTCAGCATCCACTGCCTCCCGCACAACACCCCAACGGCTATACCAAGGCATTAGAACAAGACAGAGGAAGTAGAGAATTACCGCCAGTCGAGCCAGCCAGATGCGCCACTCTGTCAACGGCAGACAACCTAAAACACCGAGCCCGATCAAACTAATGACCCAAATCGCTAGGGCCACACGACTACACCGCCCTTTATAGCGAAGCGACCTTTCTGGAGAGCGATCCAACCAGGGAAGCAATAGCAGCATCAAAAGAGCAAACATCATCGTTAGCCCACCCCAGAGGCGGGCTTCCACCCCCAACCAGGGAAAGCTAACAACCCGCAACATGCTGTAGAACGGACTAAAATACCAAGGCGGACTAACGTGCGCTGGCGTCACCATAGGATTAGCAGCCACTGCATTAGCAGGCTCAATAAAGACACCACCCATCATCGGCGCATAGAAGATAATCGCCGCAAATATCAGCAAAAAAAGCACAACAGCAACAGCGTCTTTGAGTGTGTAGTAGGGATGAAAAGCAACCATACGTGGAACACTATCCCCTGCACGATCCATTAGCACTCGCCCCTCAGGATTATTCGCCCCCACAGAATGTAACGCACCAATATGCAGATAAACCAACAGGGCTATAACCATCGGAACAAGCAGAATATGCAGGACATAGAATCGCTTTAGCGCAGCCTCTCCCAGAAGCTCACCGCCCTGTAAGACCTGCAGCAACCCGTTTCCAACCCAGGGCAGCGACTCAACCAGAGTCAGAATAACCTTTGCCCCCCAATAGGACATTTGCCCCCAAGGCAGCAGATACCCCATGAAGGCCTCAGCCATCATCAAAAGCAAAAGCACCATACCAAACAGCCACACTAACTCGCGCGGCTGCCGGTAAGATCCATACACCATCGCCCGCAGCAAGTGCACAAACAACACAGCAAAGAGCATGGAAGCTCCGGTGGTATGCGCATAGCGGATCAGCCACCCATACTCGACCTCACGCATAATGTACTGAACAGAAGCAAAAGCGTTGGTCGGGTCATAGAAGAAAACCAGCCATATACCACTGAGCAACTGAAGACACAGAGCGAATAGCGCAACCGCTCCAAAGCAATACCAGAGATTCAGATTATCCGGCACTTTATAGGCACGTAGCGCTGCCAGCACATTCAATCCCGGATAACGCGACACGAGCCACTTCTCACTACGAGAAGAAGCATCATTCTTCGACTCACTCATGCAACACCCTCACCAGAGCGCCCAATCACCAACTGATCGTGCCCCCTGAAAAAATAAGGAGGCACAACCAAATTGGTAGGTGCTGGCATATCCCGATAAACCCGGCCAGAGAAGTCAAATAAAGAACCATGACAAGGACAGATAAAACCACCACACCACTGCCCTGCGCCTACTGACGGAGGCAGAGGCTGTGCTAGCGCCTGAAAACGGGGAAGACAACCCAGGTGCGTACAGACGCCGGAAACAACCACTACATCATCACGCACAGAGCGAGCTGCGGACGCTGGAATATAAGCAGGCTGAGTGGAGTTTGCAGACCAGGGATCAGCGAGAAAGGAGGTGAGCTTTTCTTGCTCAGCCAGCATGGATGCGGTTCGTCGAATAACCCACACAGGCGAGTCCGCCCAGTTAACAACCAACTGCTGACCTGACTCAAGCTTACTCAGATCGATAACGATAGGCTTCGTCTCAGCCACACCTTTGACGGGACGCAAGGCACACACCAGCGGAACAGCAGCGCCCACGACAGCTGCCGCACCGAGCACCAGTGTTGAACCCAGCAAAAAGCGACGACGGGGATTGGGCAATCCAGCCTCTTCCTTCACTACCCCTCCTTACCTACCCGAAATATAAAATCCCGAAGTAAACGCCATAAAAACAAAAACCCCACGGAGAATACTCCATGGGGTTTTTGCGAATCCAGAGACTCTTGCGATTAACGCTTGGAGTACTGAGGACGCTTACGTGCTTTACGCAGACCGACTTTCTTACGTTCAACTTCACGAGCGTCGCGAGTAACGTAGCCAGCTTTACGCAGCGGAGAACGCAGTTCTTCGCTGAACTGGATCAGAGCGCGAGTGATACCGTGACGGATCGCACCAGCCTGACCAGAGTTACCACCACCGGCAACAGTGATGACAACGTCGAATTTATCGGTTGCTTCTGCCAGTTCCAGAGGCTGACGAACCACCATACGAGCAGTTTCGCGACCGAAATATTCTTCGAGGCTACGCTTGTTGATGATGATTTTGCCAGAACCTGCCTTCAGGAAAACACGGGCAGTAGAGGTCTTGCGGCGACCGGTACCGTAGTATTGAGTCACTGACATGGTCTACGTCCCCTTAGATGTTCAGTTCTTTAGGCTGCTGGGCAGTGTGCGGATGCTCGGCACCAGCGTACACTTTCAGCTTGGAATGCATGGCGCGACCCAGTGGGCCTTTTGGCAGCATGCCGCGTACAGCCAGCTCGATAACACGCTCAGGAGCGTGGTCGATCAGCTGGTTGAAGCTCAGGGACTTCAGGCCACCTGGGTAACCAGTGTGACGGTGGTACATTTTGTCAGTACCTTTCGCACCAGTTACGTGAACCTTTTCAGCGTTAACAACAACGATGTAGTCACCGGTGTCAACGTGAGGAGTATATTCAGTTTTGTGCTTACCGCGCAGGCGGCGAGCAATTTCAGTGGCCAAACGACCCAGGGTTTTACCTTCGGCGTTTACCACGAACCAGTCATGCTTAACGGCATGAGGCTTGGCGCTCAGGGTTTTCATTGATTTCGTCCTAACAACGATGCACTTTTACGTGCTACCTATTTTTATTGGTTAGCCCATAGGACTAACGTTTAAAAAACGCTACCGAGACAACAGAACTTCGGCAGGCGCGGCATTATAGCGAGTCTCGAAGCAGATGTTAAGTCCGATGTTCGCGTGCCAGATATTCTTTTGACTGCATTTCAAGCAATCGGCTGGTGGTACGCTCAAACTCAAAGCTTAAGCGCCCACCGGCATAGAGTTCATCCAGCGGCTTCGCCGCAGAAATGATCAACTTGACGCCACTGTCGTAGAATTCATCAACAAGGTTAATGAAGCGGCGCGCCTGATCATCCTTTCCGTTACCCAAGACAGGCACATTGGAAAGGATAATGGCGTGAAACTCGCGAGCCAGTTCAATGTAGTCATTCTGGCTACGCGGGCCATCACACAACTCATCAAACTCAAACCAGACGATATCGTCACAAACCTTACGAGCAGTCAGATTACGCTGGTTAATTTCAATGGAAGCATTTTCTTCCAGCTTCGAAGCATCACGCAGCAATGAGCAGAAACTCGAATGCAGGCTTTGCTCAGCGTCTTCATCAAGCGGGCTGTGATAGAGCTCTGCCTGTTCAAGAGCACGCAAGCGATAATCCACACCGCTATCCACATTAACCACTTCAGTATGTTTGTTCAGAAGCGCAATCGCAGGCAGGAAGCGCGCACGCTGCAGGCCATCCTTATACAGGCCATCAGGCACAATATTGGAGGTCGTGACCAGCGTCACCCCACGCGAGAACAGCTGTTCAAGCAAACCGCCGAGAATCATCGCATCGGTAATATCCGTGACGAAGAACTCATCGAAACAAAGCACGCGTGCTTCAGCCGCATATTTTTCGCCGATTTTGACCAAGGGATTCGCGGTCCCCGCCAGCGCTTTGAGATCCTGATGTACGCGCTGCATAAAACGGTGAAAATGCAGACGCTTTTTCTCGGCAAAGGGCAGACACTCATAAAAGGTATCCATGAGATAGGTCTTGCCGCGACCGACCCCACCCCAGAAATACAAACCTTTCACAGGCTCTTTATTCGTTGCCCCACCGCCAAACAGGCGTTTGAGCAAACCTCCAGAGGAAGTTTCCTTGTGAGCAATCAACTCATCAAAGACACGTTGAAGATGCTTTACAGCCATTTCTTGCGCAGCATCATATTGGAAATCTTCGCGTTGAAGATCCTGCTTGTATCGCTCCAGAGGGGTCATAGGTCAGCGTCGCATAACACGGGGAGAAGAAAGGCGGATACTTTAGCACCCTGACGGTTTAGCGCAATCATTGCACTGTTGCATCTGCCACTTTAAGTAGCGTTGATAGCAGCATAAAGGTAGTGTTCGGCTTGGAGCCCCGCAGGGCTTCCCCTATCATAGGGGTCAAGGACAGTTGGTTTTTTAGGAGTAAAACGTGGAACAGATCGCTCTGCTCATTATTGTGGCTGCTGTGGCTTTCATTGTCGGCTTAATCATTGGCCGAATGATTCCCCGAAATAACAGCGAAGATTCCGACAACACTCAGGACTATTCTGATTTCAGTTCTCCCGCTCCCCAACAGGAGCTGGTGACCTACAAGGCAGACGTTCAGCGTCATCTGGATACTACTGCCGAGCTGGTAAACAACCTCACATCCACCTATCGCGCACTGCATGCGCATCTGGGTGATGCCAACCAGAAGCTGGGGGATGCCTCCACCGCCATTAGTCCTTTGGCAGAGCCAAAGCTTACAGCGGACGACAAACCGGCCGCTGAAGAAAAGTACGAACCGACCCAACCTCGTGACTATGTTCCCAAAACCTCACCCACTGAACAGGGAACACTTTCAGAAGGTTACGGTTTACGCGCCGCACAGGAGAAAGCGGCAGCGACTGCCAAATAATTTTAGTTTTGCTTTACCAGAAAGGGCGCTCAGAGCGCCCTTTTCTTTTGCCTGCAATTCACCCCGCCCAAGTCTCCGGCCGCTGCCAACTTGTCTATACACGTCAGCACAATAAATTTTGCGAAACAAAGCTGAACCGTGACAGCATTATGGACACATAAAGCAAATAACAGTTTGACATAGGCTATTCAAATGCCGATCTATGTAACAGTAAACCGCATTTAAGAAACAGAAAACATAGCAACCGTTATAGAATTGGCTGTATATAACAACAACAAAAGGATCTTGAGGTGACTCTACACAACCTTGGCTTACGCTTTCATCGCACTCATCACACTGAGGCAACTCAGAGAAGAGAAAATACTGGCGATGGCCTACAGCAGAGGAACACTCCTGCCTCAGCACCAATGCATAATCCAGCGGTAGCCCTGGCAAATAATGACTACCCCAACGCAACCCCACAGGTAAGCCAGTCAGGCCCTGCTGATCAGCAACATAAAAACAAGACATGCAGCATTCGGGACTTTCTCAAGCATAGTAAAGAGAAGTTCAGACCCTCGAATCGAAAAGCCAGCAACGCTTTTCTTCGCAGCGCCACCAACCAGCCTTCAAACAGAACTCCGGCTGCACCTTCGCCTGAGCGCTCTTCAAACTCCAGCGCCGAGTACAGAGCGGCAACACCAGGCGGCAACTCCCGCATAGGTTTAGCGCCCGGACTCAATAAACGCGAGGCTACCCCCTCAATCAGCGAGGGTCTGTTAGCGGACTATGTTCCCTTTACCGGCGAGAGTGAGAACGAGCATTTCTTACTGGATGAAATTGCGGGCACTGATGCTCTGGCGGGCCTGAATCTCAGCCCAACGCCGAAAAGCAGCCCTGTCCCCAGTGATATTGCCTCGGAAAGCTCCGTCAATAACCTAACTGGCGAGCATGGCCTACGCCGCGATGAAGACAGAGAAGCGGGCCTGGCACTGGCCGAAAACAGACGGGATGCGCACCCACAGACACCAGAGCTACGCCGCGTACTCACATCTGACACGTCAGAAACCGTACCGGGCAGAGACCCTGGCAAAAGCAGAAACCCGCTGGCTCGTGCGAGCCATTGGGTCAGTCATCATGCCGATGGCACCGAGTCCAGAAAGCTCAAAAAGCTCAGCCCGGAAGAAAAAGCAGTTTTAAAAGCGGATAAAAAAGCGGCGAAAGAGTCACGGAAAAACCCGCCCAAGGTCGAAGGCTACGACCAACTTGATTTCAAGGGCGATCGCATCGAACTCAAGTTATCCAATGGTAAACTCGGCTTCGAAGAAACCTCGTCAAAAAGCACAGCAGCCTTTCTGAAACTGTTTCTGGCAGGACGTGAGTTCACGACGTTCAACGAGCTTATCAACGAGCAAGACGACACCAACCCGAAAGGACGCTACCGCGCCCATGCCGTCGACGCCAACGGAACTTCACTGTTAATCAATAAAGATGAGTTTGGCATTATCGCCATGCGCTCAAGTCACCCGACATCGCAACTTACCAAGGCAACCCCTCTGCCGGAACCAGATAGTCATATTGTTGGTCATGCGATGAGCATCTTTACTGATAGCAATGGCCAGACATTCAGAACCGATCACAGCGAGCCACTCATTTACGATCACAGCCATGACAAAAAGGGAGGATGGCGCCCCATTCTTCACCCCTCACGCATTGCAACGATTCAGGCCTCAGAAACCGCGAAGTGGCATGACCTCACTTTCAGCTCTGGCAAAGTCATTGCCACCATGAGCGATCCGGACAATAACCGTTTTGCACTTTACGATTTAACATTCTCAAGCGATTCGCCCAAAAAGCTCTATGAGTCAGACCGCCCTATTCTGTCGTCCTTTTTCAGCCACGCCAAAACCCTGGATATGGGTAATAGAACAGGGGAAAACGACGAGAATGGAAACATCGATCTTGCCGTACTGAGCAAGAATCCTGAGGGTGGTTATCAGGCCAATATCATCCAGCATCGCTGGAACAGTAATGAACGCGACTTCACTCCCACCGAGAAGCAGATCCCTATTCAACTGGAAGAGTACGAAGGCACCTTTCTGAGAAAGCCTGGCCAGCAAGACAACAATAAAGCCAGCGGATATATCACGCCGGGCTTACCCGCCCAACTGGCCTTTCAGGATGGCGAGCTGCTGCTGGCGGACACCCTTGGTGAGCTGTTTAAACTCGATACCACTAACACGACCAACAATAAATTCACCCATGTGGAAACCAAGCTCAATGAGCTGGGCGACCAACATGCCTTCAAGAAATTTTTTGCTGACAGTACCGGCAACTTACATGCACTGGTGCTTGGTGATAGCGGCTATACCCATTGCTGCCCGGCCATCCAAGATAAAAAAGGCATCAACTTCAACTCTGGCTGGAACATGGGCGATAGACGCCGCATCACCAATGAGAATGGACTAAGCGCTAAAAACGAACTCTCAGACCACGTTTATATTGAGCGCTTTGGTGCTGCTCGCGTTCAAAGTAATCGGCTTGAGTATCGGGATGCGCTCAGTGGTCGCTGGGAGAAAATCCCTGACGTCGACGTCAGTAGCGTTACCCGAAGCTCCCATGGCGCCTTTTATGCCATCAGCGGTGGAAAGATCAAGAAACTGAACTTCCCCGAGAAATCCAGCCAGATGCCCATGGGTAACTCATTTTTCGCCACAGGCGTACAACGGAACACGCCCACTATTGGTGGCATGCTGGTGGGCACCAATGCATCGGACAACTTTGTCTCTGCAGCCATCATTAATGATGAGAACTACGCGGCTCTTGATCAGGATGGCAATATTACTGTGCGGCGGCATAACGCCAGCACCCATGCGGAAAAAAACCCGCCCTACACGCTTGCCATGAATAACTTTCCCACGGATGACAAGCCTAAGTCCCTGTACCTTGACTCAAAACGCAACCTGATCTGCCTGACCGAAAAAAACGAACTCTACAGCTTGCCTGAGAGCACATGGAACCGGGATAGCTATCGACGCAGTGACTCATGGAGCCCAATAGCCCTTCCCGACGGAGCAAGCGACCCTGAAAATGCAGGCAAGGTGTTCTTTGCCTCCCGGGATCTGTCGTCTTTCCATATTCAGGTGGGTGACAATCACTGGGAACTGGACGAAAACCGCGAATGGCGAGCGCCCTCTTCTGAAGGCAGTCAACCCGCCAGCACCGGGGAAGCCCAGGGCGACCCTGAAGGCGCATTGCAGCCATCCAATGCAGCAACGGGAACTCATGCCAGCACACCTCTCACCTTAGATGCTAAAAGCAACAATGCATTTGAGACTCATTTTACCGATGTTCGCGACAAGAGCCTGTCACACCGATTCGGCTCAAAATATTTCAATACCATTGTCACCAAGATAGGTCTGTCAGATAACCAATGGGATCGTAAGCCTCACAGCAATCAACTCAGCCGGATGCAGGAAAATTTAAGATTTCCGCAGCACTTCAACTCAGGAATCAAGGCTATTGCTGCTCGTCACCATGGAGAAAAAGACCTTAAAGACACGGTATATGCCAAAAGCCGAAGAGAAATGGAGCAATTCCATACCAATGTGCACGCGGCCAAAGAACTGGAGCCCTACAACTTTAATGATCGCACGCTGGCCTGTATGGCAGCAGCAAGCCAGCTTCCTCCTGAGCAAAAACAAGCCCGCGAGCGGTTGGTAACAAAGCTGGTTGAAATGGCCAATCGCCTTGATAACGACAACCGCCGACTGTTGATGAACATGGCGGGAGACAGTGGCTATATTGATAAAGAAGGCAACCTGAAAAGACAAAAACAGGAAAGCTGGCATACACGACGAAACCATGCAAAAGGCCATGACCTGGTCGATGAGCTTCGCGACCTGTTCAAGCATCATGGCATTGACTCCAAAGGCAGCACTGCCTGGCACTTTCTGGAAAGACTCAAGAGACATCAGCTGACCCTCGGCCATTCCGTTGATGAGATTGGCCTTGGACGAACACGCGACACAAAAGACCGCTCGGCATTAGCCAAAGCAGCTCTGATGGAGAACATGAACAACTTCACCAGGATCGCCGATTTGCTCAAAGCACTTGAAAACCCTGAGGTTGATGCCGAGGCAATACCTGCGGCAGAGGAAGAAGGCGAAGCCCGGCCCAGCCTGGCAGACATTGCCCAAAACCTTTTCAGCGATATTGAAGGCAGCAGACTTAACCAGCTCTCGCGCTTTGGCATCGCCAGCTTCAAGCAGGCTGAAAACACTTGCCACAACATCAATAAATTGCAGAAGTATCTTCGCGATGAAGGCAGCCAACTCACTCTGACCATGAAAGCGCACTTCGATGCCGACAACACGGTGGCGCTTAAAGAGAAGCTTCAAGCCTCCATCCTGGCGCTGCCGGAAGATCACTCAACCAGCTTTACTATTAACAGAGATGGCGGCGTCAATGTTGGCTTTGGCCTCCCGACTCCGGACTTTATCAACCCGCTGCTTGGGGTTAACGGCGGCATGTCACGCGGCATCTCTTTTGAAAGGGATGGCGGAAAAATCATCGTTCAGATCCATGGCCATGCGACTCAGAGCCTGACCAGCGGCTTCGTTATCGGGAAAGACCTTTTAGGCTATCTGGAGGACCAAAACGATGCGCTCCAAGGTAACGTTAATGGAGCAATGACCTCGCTAAAATTGCGCGCCAGCATGGCAACCACAGGAACGGCAACGAGTTCCAACCGCGCGACGTTCCGCATGACGGTCGATGAAGACAAAATTCCGGAGCTGCTCAATAAACTGATGGGCGAAACCGAACCTGAGCCCTTTGGCATTCTTGATATGGGTGATGACATCGCCTCCGGCAAGGGCCGCCTGCTTTCTGCCGCGCTCGATACCTCAGGGCGCCTTGGCTTGCGCGCTGGTATTGGCCCGGAGTTGACGGGAAACAGTGTGGAAGCCCGCTTTGATGCCGGGCTGGGTATCCAGGTGGATGGCCCTATTACCAGCCGCACTGAAGACAAACTCCGCTCAGAAGGCGGAGTGCGCCGTACTCAAACCAATCAAAATCAGTTATTACGCAGAGTTGAGGTGAGTGCCAGCGTTGAAGGACAGGCAGCATTCGGCGCGGGTCTCAAAAAGGAAGAAAAAGGTTCCTCCAGCATCGCCTCTTTCCCCAATCTCACTGCCCTCGGCATCTCAACCGTTTTGGACCTCTCCAAAACGGAAACTGCCGCGCTGCATTACCAATTACCTGAAACCATCTCCTACGACGCCTTTGCCAACATGCTGAACACACTCAAGTCAGTCTTCAGTGACAAGGCTTCGATAGAGAGAATTGAGGAAGGCGCACATAAGACTAAGGAAAGCTTCAAGGTGCAGCCGCAAACGGAGGGAGAGCTGACAACGAAGAGGCTCGACTACCTGCTCAGTACCTTTGAGAAGTACCAGCACTCGGGAACACCTGCGCAAAAGAACGTCATGCTGCAGCTGAACAACCTCTACAATCTTTCACTCGCTTCCGACAATAAAGGCTTCTTACTGGGGCAAACGAAGTTTTCGGTGGTGGACAAAAACACTAACCGCCTTAACCACAAGAAATTTGTCGAGCAGATCTGCAAAAGCGCCGGTCTGGACAGCACGACGCTGCAGGGACGACGTGACATTGATACGCTCTATGATCCCAGACTTCAGCAACTGCTTAATGGCATCAAATATAAGGACGATGCCGCCGTCATCATGAATTACGAGCTGAAACCCAAAGTTAAGGCCGATATCGACCGCATGCTGGCATCCGGCAAACACGCGATTCATGACAAGGAAATCATTGCCATGCTAAAGGACCCAGGCTGCCGACGACTAAAAGAAATCCGCGTCGTCACCGGGGCGCATATCGATGAGAAATTCCGCCTGGGACTGGTCGTCGCTGGCGGCACCTTTACCCGCAGCAACCAGACCAGCGTCGATACCCGCATCACACTGGATTACCTGACACCTCTGGACATGCTGCCCAACCAGTACAATCTGGGTGGGCGAGTCGCTATCGACCAACCTGACCTGAAAGCGGCAGCGAAGGATCTTTCTGAACGCCGCAACTTCCGCGTTCAGGACTAAGCCCGCCGCCAACAAAAAGCCGCCTCCCGATCAACCTCGAGAGGCGGCTTACCCAGGTTGAAACAGGCGTGAATCGCCGCACTTACACTGGAATCGGCAGATCCACAAACTGATGCTCGATACCAAACTGCTGCGCCAGATGCGCCCCCAGAGCCTGCACGCCGTAGCGTTCAGTGGCATGGTGACCCGCAGCAATGTAATGGATACCCAACTCATTGGCGGCATGCACGGTGGGCTCAGAAATTTCGCCACTAATAAAACAGTCCACGCCCTGATCATAGGCTTTCTGAATCATTGACTGGGCAGCACCGGTGCACCAGGCGATCCGTTTGATCTCTTGCGGCCCCTGGCCGACACGCAATAGCGCCTGACCGGTCAGTGCCTCAATATCAGCGCTCAGGCTCGCAATAGTGGTTTTCGGCTTGGGCGTACCCACGAAGCCGACGGGAAACTTGTCTGCCGTATCAAGCCCACCCTCGACCGTCCAGCCCAGTAAACGCGCTAGCTCAGCATTATTCCCCAGCGAGGAATGAGCATCGAGGGGCAGGTGGTAGGCCAGCAAACTCACCCCTGCGGTTAGCAGCGCCTTGAGCCGGCGCTGCTTCATTCCGGTGACAACCGGATCCTCCCCTTTCCAGAAGTAGCCGTGGTGAACCAAAAGCACATCGGCATTAAGCTCAATGGCGCGCTCAATGGTTTCCAGGCTGGCGGTCACGGCCGAGACAATCCTGCGAACCTCGGGCTTTCCTTCCACCTGCAGACCATTGGGGCAGTAATCACGAAACGCTGACGGCTGCAGGGTTCGGTTTGCTTCATTGACTACTTCGTGCAGAGAAACGTGATTCGTCATGGGTGCTCCTTGAATCCCCCGAGGGGTAGTCTTATGTTAGCGAGCACGTTAACAGGAGGTCCCGTGAATGAAAACCTCATGGCTTAGCACCTGCCGAAGCTTTCTTTGGCCAGCCATTACCGGGGTTGCTGTGGGCGCTGCGCTTCTGGCCTGGCACCGCCCTACTGAAGCTCCCACCCAGGCGCCTGCCGTCAGTGCCATTCCGGCACAGGGGCCAGCCAGTTATGCCGATGCGGTTGAACAGGCCGCGCCTGCGGTCGTTAACATTTACACCCGTACCTATCAGAAAGTTCCGGTTCACCCGCTACTCAACGATCCGCTGTTCCGCCGCTTCTTTAACCTGCCGGACTCACCAACGCGGGATCGCATTCAGTCCAGTCTGGGCTCAGGCGTCATCATCGACAGCAAAGGCTACGTCGTCACCAATCACCATGTGATCAATAACGCCGATGAGATCAAGGTGGCCCTGCGCGATGGCCGCGAAGCCGATGCCAAGGTGATAGGCAGTGACCAGGATGCCGACCTCGCCCTGTTAAAGATTGATCTGCCCAACCTGCCGGTGATCAAAACCACCGATGACTCAACCGCCCGCATCGGCGATGTGGTGCTGGCGATTGGCAATCCTTTTGGTGTCGGCCAGACCGTCACCATGGGTATCATCAGTGCTAAAGGCCGCGCTCAGCTTGGCCTGAGTGCCTTCGAGCGCTTTATTCAGACGGATGCTGCCATTAATCCCGGCAACTCGGGCGGTGCGCTGGTTGATACTCAGGGGCGATTACTCGGCATCAACACCGCGATTTTTTCCAAATCCGGCGGCTATCAGGGCATTGGTTTTGCGATTCCGGCCAATATGGTGAATCAGGTGGTCAAGGACCTGGTCCAGTACGGCGAGGTGATCCGCGGCTGGCTGGGTGTCGAAACCCAGGAGCTTAAAACCCAGAGCAAGGATAACGCTTCCTCCGATGCACTTCTGGTGACTTCCCTGTATCAGGACGGGCCAGCCGAACAGGCCGGATTACGGGTTGGCGACATCATCACACGTATCGACAACAAAGCAGTTATGGGCAACAACTATTCGCTGTATCAGATTTCCCAAATGAAGCCGGATACGAAAGTGATGCTCCATATACTTAGAGGACAAAACGAAACTGACATTCAGGTCAAGGTGGGCAAACGACCAGCAAGCCTACGCTGACATTGAAAATCATGATGAAAAACAAAGTTTGGAATTCGTAGGGACAGCACCTATATTTCTTTAGGGAACTAACTGACAAAAAACGTCACCTAGTTAATTCCGTTTGTTTTTCAGAGCCTTAGCGAAACCCCAAGGAAGGAGGAAATTCGTTAGGGCTGCAATGATTTTCAAAAAAGGATGTGAGCAGTGCCGCATATTTTTGACCGCCTGCGCCCCTCTCAGGGCGTGACTTCTCTTGACACCTCAACACCCCAGAATTCGCACAGCTCCCGCTTTCGTCAGCACACTCAATCCGCCAGCCGCAGCGATGCCGTTGCCGCGCTCAATTCCCAGAATCCGCAACACCCGGACGTCAATCAACAACCCGGCAAGGGCTCTCACCGCCATCGTTTTAGCAGCTTCACCAAAATGCGGGAGAGCCTGAGCAACCCTTTAGCCAAGCTCAAAAGTGCCAAACAGCCATCCGGGCGCTTTGAAACACCCAGCCAACTGGATGCCCAGCGCATGAACCAGGCGGCGCCCGCCCGACCCGGCACGCCTTTTAACGAAAACCAGCGTCCTGAGCTGTCTCCCATGCCAAGTCAGGAGCGCCGCCCCCAGCCCCGTGTGGAACCGCGTCCTTTCGCTGATAATGCCGCGCCTGAGGATTACCACCGCGCGCCGAACCTCAGCGTTCGCAACCCGGCACTGAACACTCACACGCCTTTAACCCAGGGCGCGCTGTCATCCCTTGAACTCAGCCTGAGGGACTCGGCCAGCGAGCACTCCTCCATCATTCCCCCCGCCTCAGACACAGCGACCCACTCCGCCTTTGATGCTGGCAACCTCTACGCCCCGACCGACACTGACCGCCATAACTCGGTGGATGAACGCATCCAGCCACCATCCTCTCGCTTTCGCCAGCCTCAGCCTGAAAGCGACTATGATGCCAGCAGCGAGTACAGCGACAGTCGCAACAGCGCAGAAAGCCGCCATCCAACGGACAACGCTTCCGTCGACGACGGCGCCAGCCTGCAACACCAGCAAAGCCGCGGCTACTGGGACTCACTGCTGGATGTTTACACTCAGGATCAGCCCGGGGAAACCCTGGACGGCGCCAGCCAGAGGGGGCGAGAACCGGACACGCCTGGCACGCAGCTGACACCGCTGCAGGAACTGCAGGCAAAACTGGATGACATGCTGAATAACCATGATGCCTTCGATTCTGAGCTTCACTCCCCGGCACTGACGCCTGCCACAACAAACCGCTCAGATCAGACACACAGCTCTCAAAGCTCAAACAGTTCGGCCGGGACGGAATACACACAGAACACAGACAGCTCCGCCAGCAGTCAGACATCGGCATCCGACGATGCGCCAACAACCAAAACCAAACGCACCAACCCTTTCAAACGCGCGCAGCACTGGGCGACCCATCACAGCAATGGCGACCCCATCAACAAGCTTCGTAAACGAGGCATCAAAGCGCCTGAACCTGAAACCCCGATGGAGGGCCAGGGGCTGCAATTCCAGCTTGCCGTGAAAGACAACGGGACGCTGGAATTTCAATCCAGAACCTCACCGGAGATGAAGGAAATTCTCTCCAAGACCCTCGGCGCCCACGGCCGCCAGTTCACCGAAGTTAAACAGATTGGTCACGGCGACACGCCCTACGGTAGCCGCGCCTACCTGAAAGACACGGCGGGTTTTTCCCATTACCTGAGCAGTAACGACACCGGCCTGATTGCCATGCACACCAGCCTGCCGCGCAGCGTGGTGCAGGTTCAGGCGCAGGTGGATCTGCCGGACCGGCACCATCACGGACTGATTAACGGCATCTTTCAGGACAGTGGCGATAACAGCTTTCGCATGCACGACAACCAGCTGCTGCGCTTCAATGGCAAAACCCTGAGCTGGAACCCGGTCGCACGACCAGCAGCCCTCCCCTGGTCACAATTACAAAGCAGTGGCGGCCATATCACGGCACAGACAGCGCTAAGCGATTCGCACTTCCAGCTGCGTGATCTTTCGGCAGAGCAGAAGGTGTTGTTTGAATCAGACAAACCCATTCACTCTCACCACCGCGATGCCAACGGCCGGATTGCAGCCCTGGTACTGGATGAACAGCAGGGGCATCAGGTCAGCCTGATGACGCCCAACGGTGATGGCTCCATGAGTCAGCGCAGCTTCCGCTTTCATCTGAATGCTTATGTGGCGAAAGACCCAAGCCAAAGCATCGAACCCGGCCGCCCGGCTCACGTGGCCGTCAGTGGTGACAATCTCTATATCGCGGATAGCCATGGCGAGCTGTACAGCGTTTCTCTGAGCAATGAGATGAATCCCAATGCCAAGGGCTCCATTCCCCTTCGTCATCATGCCACCGAGCTGGAAGAGTATGGTGATGAACACCCCATCAAAGGTTTCTTTACCAACAGTCGCGGAAACCTGAACGCCATTGTGCAGGGCCGAAGCGGCCAGTTGCACAGCTGCCTCGAACAAGGCCGCGGCGAATTGAGCCCAAGCTGGAATTTGTCGGACACCCTGTCCTTCTCCAATAAAAACGGCATTCGCACTGAACCGGGCGAGAGCGCCAGCGTGCATCTTGATCGTTTCGGTAGCATGAAAACCCAGGGCGGTCGCCTGCAATACCGCGATGCGCTCACTAAAACCTGGCAGGAAATGCCGGGCGCTCACACCATCAGGAACGTTAGCCGCGGTCTGGATGGCAACAGTTACGTGGTGGCCGATGGCCAGGTAAGACGCCTCGCCTTCACCAGCGCCAGTGATAAACAGGTGATGGGCGCGAACATCTATAACCTCGGCATCCAGCGCAATCAGCCTGGCATAAGCGGCCAGTTGCTGGGCGGCACCGCGCAGGACAAATACGTCAGCGCAGCGGTCATCCATTCCCACCATTACATCGCACTGGATGAGCAGGGACAGGCCACGGTTTTCAACCATTCCCGCGCTCACCATACCCCCAAGCACCAGCCTTTACAGCTGACCAACACAGGCCTGCCTGAAGGCGAGACTCTCAGCAGCATTTATTTTGATCGCCGCAAAAACCTGATTGGCCTCACCGACAAGGGCACCGTGATGCGGATGCCTGTGGATGTCTGGAGCCGCGCCGATGCCGACAAGACCAGTCAGTGGCAACCTCTCGCGGCCCCCGGCAGCACAAATACCGCCGAAGCCGGTCAGCCAGCGCATATTTCCACCCAGAATCAACAACAGCTGACACTGAATCAGAACGGCCAGTCATGGAACCTGAATACCGATGGCAGCTGGCAGGAAGGCAACGCCGCCAGCCCGCCTGATGTTTCCGCCTCCACGCCTTTTGACACCAAGTTCCAGCGCCTTGCCGATGCTCAAAAAAGCAAACGCATCATGGGCCGCGAAGTCACTCTGAAAGCCGGAGCACTGGGTTTTAGCAACATCGAGAAAAAACAGAATATTCAAAGTGGCTTTCGTGAACGCCTACGCGCTCACTACTTCCGCATGGATATGCAGACACCGCGCCCGGTCAAGATTTCAGCTCAGGCGATTCAGCATCAGTACAAGGGGCGTGACGGACTCGCGGATGTGTATGACAGCATGCATGACCTTTACACCGCACTGCACACCCGCAACTCACAGCATGGCGCGCCCCGCCAGCCGCTGGATCAGCGCCTGCACCGCTTGCGCAACCCAAACCCCGCAGAGAACCTGGCCTCGCTGGGCGAGGACGGTCAGCGCTTACTGGATGATATTAAATCCTTCCGCGATGAGCTGGACCGCTCCACCTATCACGCCCTGTCACTGGTGGCAGCGAAGGCCAATCTGGTGGATCAGCATGGCGTACTGAAACCCAAACCCAAGGCCAAACATCAAAATACCGGCGTGCAGGCCCACGATCATGACCTCACCCAGGAGCTAAAAGCGGTCTGGGATCGCAATGGCATGCAATCCACTAACAGTGAAGCGGCCCGCTTCCTCAAGGCACTGGATGAGCGCGGCGTAAGGCTCACCCATACCCGCGATGAAGTCGGCTCGCGTCGTCGTGACACCAAAGATGAAGCCAGCATGACCAAGGCTCGTCTGGTGTTGAACACAACGGTGCTGGATCAGCTGGACACCATTCTGACGCGCCTGGAAGACCACAGCCTGGGGAATGAGCCCATCAATGAAGCAAGCCTGACCCGTATTCGTCAGGACTTCCTCAACCTGCGCGAGAATGATTACCGAAATCATCCCGTTCGCGCCTTCAGCGACATGGGTCACGGCAATCTCAAGGATCTCGAAAACAATTACGACACCGCCAAGGGCTTTATCAAGGCCTTCACCAAAGACGATCACGGCGTGGCCATGACCAGCCGCTCAGCACTGGATGCCACAGACAAGGCAGAACTTAAAGCGGCCATGACGGAGGTCATCCAGTCCCTGCGCGAAGGCGATTCAGTCTCCTTTGGCCGCGCCTATGAAGGCGGCGTAAACACGCTCTATAACCCGGTCACCCAGCTGGCCATCTTCACTTCGGTGATGGCCGGCGCCACCTCAGGAGTATCCCGCTCCTTAACCTTTATGCGTGACGAAGGTGATCTTTACGTCACCATGGGCAAGAACAAGGCCCAGGGCATCAGCCTTGGCGGTTTCTTTGGCCAGAACGTATTGCCCATCATGAGCGGCGTCGAAGTGAATAATCCGGCGTTTTCAACCGCCTTCAATACCGATGTCGGCGGCGGACAACTGGCAGGCTTTGACCTTCGCGCAGGCTTCGTTGCCTCCAACGTTTTTGGCCATACCTCACGCAG
Organism: Pokkaliibacter sp. CJK22405; assembly: GCF_046614695.1. NCBI lineage: Bacteria > Pseudomonadati > Pseudomonadota > Gammaproteobacteria > Oceanospirillales > Balneatrichaceae > Pokkaliibacter > Pokkaliibacter sp. CJK22405. The sequence goes on along the minus strand of NZ_JBKKHQ010000014.1, from coordinate 140,157 downwards.
CGGCCTTGAGTTTGGCATCGCCGAAAATGATATCGAGAGTTTCGTCAACGGACTGGTGGACGGCACCGCCACTCCTGAGGATCTCATGCAGCAAGGGGTCGATTTCGCCAACAAGCATGGCCGCACTCTCTCCTACAGCTTCGATATGAACGGTCGTTTTGGTGTCCGCGCGGGTTCCGACACAACACCGCGCACCAGCAACCCCTTTAACCGTATTCGTGGCGAGGCGGGCATCACCCTCGGTGCCAATATCGCTCACTATGCCCGCACCGTGGATGAGGACTTGGCCGAAGGCGGCAAACGCGATATCACCGGCACCAAGTACGGTCTTTTTAACAGTGCCAACGCTTCGGCAGGCCTGTGGCTGCAGACCTACCTGAGCGTCAATGCCACCGAGGATGGCAATCACCAGCTGCAGGATTACGGTGCCTTTAATGGCGTGGAAGGCCGGGTCACTTTTGAGGATTCACGTACCAAGCAAGTGGATGTTCAGGTAAAACAGCCCGGCCCCCTGCCCCACGATGCCGTCAGCAAGCTGATTACCGAGTTAGAAAGCCACTTCACTGATCAGGAAACCCTGCGCCGACTGGAGGAAATCCGCAATCTGGAAAGCCAGGATTTCAATGAGCGCCCTGACGCTAATGAGCTTGATCTGATGAAGCTGGCGCGACTGGAAACCTACTTCACCAGCCGTCTTGATCCGAAACTGGATCAGCGTGAGGCCATTAACGATCTGATTGCGATGGGGAACCGGGCGCAGGCCCACAAAAACCAGACCTGCCAGTTGGGAGAGGTCAAATACAGCACGACCTACACCAACCTGCGCAAGCTGAACAAGGAATCCCTGACACAGGTGCTGCTCTCGCATCTATCCCCCGGCAAAGCCACCACCGCCGCCAAACAATTGGAGGAATTTGCCACCCAGGACCCGAAACTGAACGCCCTGATTGAAGGCCTTCGCAAAACCCCCAATGCCATCGGCAAGGTGACCATGGAGCTCAAACCGAATATCCGCTTAGCCGCCGAGCGCTATATGGCCAACCGGGAATTTTCAGGGGCGGACGTGGCCAAATTGGTGCAAGACCCAAACAACCTTCGCATCCGCGATATCAAGGTGATGGAGTCAGGCAAGCTCACTGAAACCTTCACTCCACTGCAGGTCATTGCGGGTGGCAGCAGCGTTTCAGCAGTTTCCATGGACAAGATGGTTGGGCAGATTTACTTCAATTACCCCTCGGATAACAGCGACAGCCCGCGCAGTTTCTCAATTCTGGGGGAAGCAGCCCAAGGCGATGACTCAACGCGCGAAGCTGCCGCCAGTCTGGCCGCACAGCATGGGCAGGAACTGGAATAAGCGCCGACAATCTTCCACGCCTATATAAACAGGGCTTTCAAATGAGCCCTGTTTTTATTTTGTCTTCTGCATGATTCATGGCATATAACCCGCTTTCATATAGCACCCTCCCGGGCTTATAAAACCGCTCAAGACCACGAAAAACAGCCTCAATATAACCCCCCTTAATTCGCACAAATTAAATAAGAATTATCATTAACAAAAAAATTCACAGCACTGGCGATAACTTTAAACAAATCCCTCAAGCGTTACTCTGCGATTATTAACCCCGGTAAAAATCAGCCGTGAAACATGCATGAAAACTGGGCATTACGCTCACCAAAATGGTGCATAAATGTAAAGATTTTAAAAAGACTGGCAGACCAAAAAAAATGTATTACTCTTCGTCCTTTCACTGACAAATAGCGTCAGCTTATTACCATTTATTTTTAAAGACCCTCACTTGGCCCCATGGAAGGCGGAGTTCTGTTTGGGCTTCATTAGCTATTAATGAAAGGATGCTCGTTGTGCCACCTACTATTCACTCTTGGTTTAAGCCAGCTAATACCGTTGCCAATAACACCCCCTTACAACAACAGCGAGACACCTCCCTTCAGCAGCGCCCTCAAGCCTCAAGCAGAGCCGATGCAGTCACCGGCCCCCAGCCAGGTTCGCAACCGCCGGAAGTTCATCAGCAGCCGGAGAAGGGCAAACTAAGAAGCAAATTCAGAAATTTTCGAGAGGCGGTAAGTCACCCTCGCACCGCCATTCGCAATCATCGTGCGGCCGGTGATCTTCGCGAGCCAGAGCGATCAACCTCAGCAGCAACCGTTCGCTCCGGGCCGCTTACTGCGCCGCCTTTAGCTGCAGCGCTAACGCCTTTACAAAATCAGCCACGCCGCCCAAGCGTTCAAGTAGAACCCCGTGCTTCATCACAACAGGCCCAGACTCCCAACCTGTCCTCAGGGCCAAATCCGCTTCGCAGTCACCCAGTCATGAACCAGCTGCAGGAAAGACCAGGCGGCAGCTCCTCACAGGCACAAAATAACCCTGTTCAAGCGAACCAATCCCCAACGGCACTGGTTGAGCCACGTTTGCCAGCCAATACATCCACTCCCGCAGTCAAGAACCCGGTGGATGAATTCAGCGCCAGTCTTGATCAGATCTTTGGTGATCACGACCAGTTCGACCAGCAGCTACGCTCGCCAGCAGTGACGCCGAGTAGCTCCCGCGCCTCATCCGTCATCGCTGCACCTCAGGAGAGAGCCGATGCAGGGGCAGAAAACGCCATTGAAGAACGCGAGGCGGTAGAAGAGCATCATGAGCCCGAGAGCCCGGCAGTCTCTTCTCAGACCCGTGTGGCAGGCGCTCCGGTCAGTGTGGAAGGAGCTCCGGTTGCGAAACGCACCAACCCTTTCAGCCGCCTTAATCACTGGGTGACTCATGACAGCGAAGGGCGCCCCACCAACAAGCTGCGCAAAAGTCCTAAACCCGAACCGACACCTGAACCCCAAATGCGCGGCACCGGCATACAGTTCCAGTTGTCACTGGCAGAGGACACTCAGCCCGCCAAGAAAAAACAGCCCCCGGGTAAAGCCCTGGTGTTTCACCCAAATACCTCACCTGAGATGAAAGCGGTGCTGTCTAAAACACTGGCGGCACATGGCAGACAGTTTCTTGAGGTAGAGCAGCCTGAGAGCAGTGCAGAAAATCATAACCAGGCCTTCCTGAAGGACAATAAAGGTTTCTCCCATTATCTGATCAGTAGTGATACCGGCATGATCGCGCTGCACACCAGCGTGTCCAAGGACGTGTATCAGGGTGCAGGCAAAGGCAAGGCACGTGCCGAAGTGGAGACCGGACAACCCGATAGCAACCACTTCGGACTGATCAATGGTGTATTCAAGGATACGCAGGGCAATGCACTGCGCATGCACGATGGCCACCTGATGCGCTTCGATAATGAATCGGCCAGCTGGAAACCCGAACCGGCCCCCGGCGTGATGCCCTGGGTGCAGCTGCAAAGCAGCAACGGCAGGCTGACAGCGCAGGTAGCACCTGACGCCTCGCACTTTCAAATCCGCGATCTGACGAACGATCAAAACGTGCTGTTTGAATCTGATAAACCGGTCACCGCTCACCATTACGCCGACTACGGCGCTCTTGCGGTACTGGTCACGGATGACAAAAACGGCCATGAGGTCAGCATCATGACCCCCGATGCGGATGGCAGCATGAGCAAGCGTTCGTTCCGCTTTCATCTCAACGCCTTCCCCAGCAATCAACCGAGTAAAAATATTGAGGCTGGCCGACCAGCGCAGGTCGCCCTCAGCAATGGCATTCTCTATATCGCGGACAGTCACGGTGAGCTTTACAGCGTCGCACTGAATGACCCGCGAGAGATGGCACCGGATGACAACGGCTCGATTCCACTTCGCCACCACACCACCGATATCGAAGGGCTGGGCGATGAGCTACCCCGCCGGTTTATCACCAATACCAACGAGACCCAGAAGGGTCGTTACCCCATCAAGGGGTTCTTTACTGACAATGAAGGCACGCTTCAGGCCGTGGTTCAGGGTCGCTATGGACAACTGCACAGCTGCCCGGAGCTAGAGCGTGGCAAACTGGCGCTGGGGTGGAATCTGAGCGACACCCTCGCCTTCAGCAATAAGAACGGCATCCAGACACCGCCGAGCGAGAACTCAACGGTGCACATTGACCGCTACGGCAGCCTTAAAACCCATGCCGGGCGGCTGCAGTACCGCGACACTGTCACCAGACTTTGGCAGGAAATGCCGGGCAACCATAACATCAGGAGCATCAGCCGCGGGCTGGACGGCCACTCTTATGTGGTCGCCGATGGCCAGGTCCGCAAACTGGCCTTCAGCGATGCCAGTGACCAGCAAACGCTGGGGGCCAACATCTATAACCCGGGTATTCAGCGTAACCAGCCCAGCGTGGGCGGCCAGCTGACCGGCAGCACCGCAGCCGATAATTTCGTCAGCGCCGCTGTGCTCAATACCCATCAGTTCATTGGCCTTAACGATGATGGCGAGGCGACGGTTGTTAATAACTCGCGCGCCTTTCACACCGCCATGCAGCCGTCTTTCAAGTTACCTCTGACCGGTATTCCCGAGGGACAAAAGCTGACCAACCTCTATGTCGATGGTAAGCACAATCTGGTGGGCCTGACGGACAAGGGTCAGGTACTGCGCATGCCGGAAAGCGCCTGGGGTAAACGTGATACTGCCAGAGCCGCCCAATGGCAATTGCTTGAGCAGCCGTCCGAGACAGAGGCTGGCGAGGAAGCCGCAGCGCCTGCGCCCGAGGCTCCGGCAGAAGTCAGCGCACCGCCTTATTTCTCCACACGTGACCGCCAGCAACTTACCCTGCATCGCGATGGCAAGCGATGGAACCTTTCAACCGAAGGTGACTGGAAGCGTAGTACCGCAGAAGAGTCACCGGATGTTCGCGAGAACACCCCGTTTGATATCAAGTTCAAGCGACTGGCGGATGCCCAGAAAAGTAAGCGGGTGCTGGGTCGCGAGGTGAAATTCAAAGCCGGTCTGCTGGGTTTTAATAACGCGGAAAAAACCCAGAAAGTACAAAGTGGCTTTCGCGAGCGCCTGCGCGCTCATTACTTCCGCCTTGATACCCAAACACCCCGCCCGCTCAAGATTGCCGGCAAGGCCATCCAGCACCAATACAAGGGCCGCGATGGGCTCGACAGTCTGTACAAAGATCTGGGCAAGCTGCATACGACCCTGCACACGCGCTCCGAGCCACTGGCCGTCAAACGTGAGTCGATCGATGAACGCTTGCACAAACTTAAGCACCCCGAGCTCAACCCGCACTATTCGCCACTGGCAGAGGAAGGGTTGCAACTGCTTGATGAGATTCAGCATTTGCGTGACGAGCTGGACACCTCCAGCTTCCACTCTTTGGCGCTGACGGCTGTGAAGGCAGGTCTGATTGATAAAAATGGCAGGCTGAAAAGCAAAGCGAAACACCAGAACACCTCCGGCAAGGATGACAACCACAACCTCGCTAAAGAGCTCAAAAATATCTGGAGCAATAACGGCATGCAGGCCAGTCGCAGCGAGACAGCGCGATTACTGGAGGCCCTGGATGAAGCCGGTATTGAGCTTAGCCACCCCCACAATCATCCCGGTAATCGTCGTCGGGATATCAGTGATGACAGCGGCCTGACCAAAGCCCGCCTGATCCTGAACGCCGTCACTCTGGATAAACTCGATAGCGTACTAACGCGACTGGAAGGCCTTTCTCTGGGCAACGCCCAGTCACAAAGCGAGGTTCTGAGTTCTATCCGCAACGACTTCCTCAATATCCGTGATAACGAATACCGTAACCAGCAGGTGCGTACCTTTACCGACATGGGCCACGGCAATTTCAAGGACCTGGAGAACAACTACGACACCCTCAAGGGTTTCGTCAAAGGTTTCCATAAGGACGATCATGGCGTGGCCATGACCAGCCGCTCCGCACTGGATGCCAAAGACAAGCAGCAACTGAAAGAGGCCATGCGGGATGTGATTCTGTCACTGAAGGAAGGCGACTCCATCTCCTTTGGTCGCGCTTATGATGGCGGTATCAGCACCACCTACAACCCGGTCTCCCAGGCAGCAATCTTTACCTCGGTAATGGCTGGACTGACATCCGGCGTGGCCCGCTCCATGACCTTCCTGCGTGATGAGGGCGACCTTATCGTCAGTCTTGGCAAGAACAAGGCCCGGGGTATCAGCCTCGGTGGCTTCTTTGGCCAGAACCTCATTCCTATCATGCAAGGGGTTGAGCTTAACGATCCGGCGTTTTCCCATACCCTGCAGAAAGACGTCGGTCCGCGCTGGGCAGGCTTTGACCTGCGAGCAGGCTTCATCAGCGCAGCCACCTTCGCTCGCACCGGACGCAGTGGTCTGGATTTCTCGATTGATGAGAACGCCATCGAGAAGTTCGTCAACGATCTGATCGACGGCGAAACCTCCGTGACCGCCATGATGGAAGAAGGCGCCAACTTCGAGAACAAGCATGGACGAACGCTGTCCTTCAGTTTCGATCTGAATGGCTCCTTCGGTGTGCGAGCGGGTACCGATGCGACAGAACATACCAGCAACCCTTTCGCGCGCATTCGAGGTGAACTCGGCTTGCGACTCAGCTCTAACCTCGCCACCTATGCTCATACCAAGGATGAGAATCTGGCGCAGGCAGGCAAGCGCGATGTAACGGCGGTTAAAGCGGGTATATTCAATAACTTTAATGCCTCTGTTGGCGCCTGGCTGCAGACCTACCTGAACCTTAACCTGACCGATGATGGCTCACAGCAGTTGCAGGACTATGGCTCCTTCAACGGCATTGAAGGCAGTATCTCCTTCGATGACTGGAAAACACGACAGGTGGACGTGCAGGTCAAGCAGGCGGCCCCGATCTCACACGATGCGGTGAATAATATGATCGACCGCCTGGGTGCTCGCTTTACCGACAAAAAATCTCAGGAAGAATTCAGCCGTATCCGAAACCTGCAGAGCAATACTCTGGCAGAGCGCCCAGGTGCTGCGGATCTGGATCTTCATAAACTGGCTGAGCTGATTACCCATATGTCCCATCAGCTGGAACCCACGCTGGAGCAACGGGCGACAATCAATGAGCTGGTAGCACTGAATAACAAGGCACTGGCCCACAAGAAACGGACCTGTCAGCTTGGCGAGGTGAAATACACCTCGACCTACACCAACCTTAGCCACATCAATAAAGACTCCATGACGGAGGTGCTGCTGTCGCACCTGTCCAAGGACAAAGCCAGCTCAACCGCCAAACGTGTGCAGGAGTACGCCGCTCACGACCCGAAACTGCAAAGCCTGATCGAGACGATGCGCAACACCCCCAATGCGGTGGCCAAGGTCACCATGGAAATCAAACCCAGCGTCAAACTGGCTGCGGAGCTTTGCATGGCGAACGGCACTATTTCCGGTGCCGATGTCGCACTGCTCATGAAAGATCCGAACAATCTGCGTATTCGCGATATTAAAGTGCTGGGCTCGGCCTCTCTCTCTGAGACCTTTACACCACTTCAGGTCATCATTGGTGGCGGCAGTATGTCTTCGGTATCAATGGATAAAAAGATCGGCCAGATCTATTTCAAATACCCGGCAGATGACAGCGACAGCCCTCATCAGTTCAACATTCAGGGCGCCATAGCCACGGGTGATAGCGAACTGCGTGCCGCAACCGCCAGCCTGGCAGAACGTTATGGTCAGGAGCTGAGCTAAACCCTTCGACAAGCCTGAATACTGGCTTTTACCAAGCAGGTGTCTCAAGGAGACACCTGCTTTTTTTCATCTGGCTTAGCCCCTTTTATTTTCCGGCATCAAGTCAGCCCTCAGCCTGACAAACAGCCACCTCTAACACGCCAAAAGACAGATAAATACGTTAAAAACGCCGGAAACCTGACGGTATTTTCCCCTGAACGTGCATCTAACCGACTGGTTGATTTTTAAGCACAAAAAACAACCTAAATTTGCAACTTTTCGTCGGAACTAAACCACTCACAACAGTACATAGGGTATCTGATGATCTACTAGGTCTCTCTGAAACGCCGAGCATGGAAGAATTACGGCCACCAGAGACGATAGCTATCGAAGAGAAAGTTTTTAAAGGACTGGCGGCCGTGAGCAAGTTAATTAATCTTTTCCGTAATTCACCGGCGTCGGGGGTGGAATCCTCCGAGCACCATGGAAAAAAGAAAAGTCATCTCAATCAGCAGCAGACAGCATCATCACGCCCTGATGCTGTGGAAAATCTGGGAAATAATTCCGGCCAGCCGCCCCAGGTCTCACAGAATGGGAATGACCAGCATCAGAAGGTGCGCTTTCGCCATTTCACCCGTCTGGCAGAAAGCCTGCGCTCACCCAAGAAACAGGAAACGTCCACCCGCAGCGATACGCCCGGACTGGCGCCACAACCCCAGGACCGTCTGGTGGGCTCGCCCTATGAAATGATGCCGACCGGTAAAGCACCAGTCATGCAGGAGCAGCTGACCGGCAGACGCTATGAGGACATGCCTCAGGGCAAAGCCCCCACCCCGTACACAACACGCCAGAAAGAGCCGGAAGCGCCTGCTCAGCAACGGCCATTGGATCAGCTGGAAAACGCCTCTCGCGAATCGGTCGCAGGCAGTGGTCATTCAGAGGTCAGTGACGACTTCGTGCGCCCACTGAATGTTCACAAGAACGACCCGAAAGGTAAGCAGGTTCGTTTCGAGGATAACAATGAGCGTGGAGGATTTGACCCCAACGATCCTTTTGCGCCCCTGAGTAGCGGTGGCGACCCCTTTGGCATTTTCAGCAATAACGGCCAGAGCAGCCGCAATGCCTTAACACCGCAGGACATGATGATGCATGGCGGCATCGTGGATGATGAGCGGCCCAACGTTCCGGAACGCTCACGTAACCGGATCTCCCGTGATGCGGTTCAACCCAATCCCCTTGAGCGCCATGATAGCCATAGCTCGCAGGGCACCAGCTCATCGGGCTCGTCCTCACAGGCCAGCGGTCAGACTGAAACGTCCTCTTCCAGCAGCAGCTCTTCCTCAACGGATAGCTCAGCATCCGCAGAAGCGGCCCATAGCAAAAACCCGTTCAGACGCCTGAACTACTGGGCAACCCATCACTCCGATGGCACGCCGACCACCCGCTTGCAGAAATTCCGCGCTAAACCAGAGGAGCTGCCACCGCTGTTCGGCAAAGGCGTCCAGTTTGATCTCAAAAAAGGCGACAAAGGCCAGCTTGAGTTCAATACCGACACCTCTCCTCAAATGCGCGAACTGCTGAGCAAAACCGTTGGTGCTCATGGTCGTACCTTTAACATGGTGCAAAGCTCCAACTCGGGGTCGGCAAGGACGGGCGAAAGTCGCGCTATTCTGCGCGATAACGACGGTTTCACCCATCACGTGCGCAGCGATGAACTCGGCATGGCCGCCTATCACAGCGTCCTTGCTGCTTCTGTCGTTAACACCGGGGTCAAACTGGATGCACCGGACTTCCATCACGATGCTCATGTGCATGGTATTCATCGTGACGGCGACAATGCCTTCAAGATGCATAATGGCGAGCTGAAACAGTTCAATTTCGGGGCTTCGCGCTGGGAAAACTTTGAGATTCATGATGGCCAAAGCTGGTCACATCTCAGTAGTAATGCCAATCAGGTAACCGGCGTTGTTCATGACGGTACACATTACAGCGTCTCCAATCTGAACAATCCGGATGAGCCGCTCTTTATGTCGGATCAGCCGATCGTCAGCCATCACATGGATGCCGATGGCCGCCTGATCGTTCTGCAGAAAGGTCCCAACGGTGATGCCAGGGTCAGCATCACGACCCGGAATGATGACGGCACACCGAATACCATCACATCGAACCTGCGCTTAATGGCCCACAACATCATCGGCCATGAGCTGACGGCCGATGCCGGGATTCCGCAGAATATCGCGATCAGTGGTGACCATATGTACATCGCTGATGGTCATGGGGAGTTTTACTCGCTGACCGTGGATGAAGTCACCGCCAACGCCGGCAACGAGCGTCCGATCCCGATGCGCCACCACACTTCCGGTTTCCGTGAGTATGACAAGGAACACCGTCTTGCTGGCTTCTTCACCGACGGCAAAGGCGTCCTCAATGCGATTCTGAAAGGTGGTAACGAGCATCCGCACTCTTGTCCGGAAGTCGCCCGTGGCGACTTCGGCGTGGGCTGGAACCTGGGTGATGCCCTGGCAACTTACAACTCTCAGGGCCTTGAAACTGAGAACCCGAATAGCAGAACCGTACACTTTGACCGTTTTGGTTCCCTGCGCGTCAATGACGGCAAGCTACAGTACCGCGATGCGCTGACCAAAAACTGGCAGGAAATGCAGACCGGTGATGTACGCGAGGTGAGCCGCGGCCTGGATGGTTTCAGTTATGTACTGCAGGGCGGCCAGATCCGCTCACTCGACTACACCGAAGGCACCAACAGTCAGTTTATGGGTGCCAACATCTATGAGCTGGGCATCCAGCGCAACAAGCCAGGGTTTGGCCCTCAGCTCAAGGGTGGCAAGGCTGACGACAACTACGTCTCTGCCGCTATCGTTAACTCCCATGAATATGTTGGCCTGAATGCCGAAGGCAATATCAGGGTCGTCTCCCACTCCCGTGCTTACCACGGCGCGCTGGGTACGCCCGAAGCCCTGACCAAGAGAGGCATTCCTGCAGATCAGACCCTGAAGCAGGTACAGTTTGACGAGAACGAGAACCTGATCGCCCTGACAGAACAGGGCGACGCCTACATGATGACGCCGGATCAGTGGCGTCGCAAAGATCCCAATGACATTAGCTGGCAACAGATGCCCTTCGCCCGCGAGCATGACTTCGCTGAGGGCGAGCCCTTCCACCTTTCCGTGGATGGTGACAGCAAGCTGACCATGACCCGTGGCAACGACCATTTCTCCGTACAGAATGGCCGCTGGACGGCGCTGGAGAATCATCAGGGGCAAGACCCGGACGTCACCCGCCGCACACGCTTTGATGAAGCCTTTGACCGTCTGCAAACCAGCATGAAAACCAAGACGGTTCACGGTCGCTCCCTGAATGTGACCGCCAGTATTGTCGGCTCTCCCAATGCAGAGCGCGGCAAGGTACAAAGCCGCTTCCGTGATCGTCTGCGTGCCCATTACTTTAAACCGACGATGGAAGTTCCCCGCTCGATGAAAATTGCGGGTGATGCCATTCAACACGCCTTCCGTGGCCGCGAAGGCTTGCGCCCGCTCTACGATGAAAGCGTGAGCCTGCACTATGAGCTGGATGCACTGCAGACTCATAACCTGCCCAAGCGCGGCAATATGACCGAGCGGGTCAATACGCTGGAGAGTTTCGCCAGCAGACTGCCCACTAACTCCCTCAATCCGGAAACGGCCAAGGCCAGCCAGGATTTCCAGCGTATGCTGGATGAAATCACCCTGCTGCGTGATGAGCTGGACCGAAGCTCACTGCATACCCTGTCGCTGGTCGCCGCCAAAGCCAAGGTGGTGGATGCCCATGGCCAGATCAAGGCCAAGCCTCATCCCAAGCATCAGGAACGGATGTCCCATACCAAGGGGCATAACCTGACGACTGAGCTCAGAAATATCTGGAATCTCAGCGGCATGACTGATGATCAGAGTGCCACCGCTGCGCTCTTGAACCTTCTCTCCGAGCGTAATGTGCAGCTTGGGCACAGCCGACCTGATATTCCTTTCGGCCGTCAGCGTGACACGGCGGATAAAGCTAGCCTTGCCAAGGCACGTCTGGCGCTGAACACACTGACACTGCACAAGGTCAGTGAGATGCTGGTGCGCATGGAGGATGTGATGAATGGTCACGCCTCACCCACCAAGAACCAGATGGACCGCATTCGTGCCGATTTTGTTAACCTGCGCGATCAGCAATATCGCAACAGCGATGTGCGCATGGCCACCGAAATGGGCCATGCCGACTACAACGACATCGAAGCCAACTACGATACGATCAAGAGCTTTGGCAAAGCCTTCAGCAAGGAAGATCATGGCGTGGCCATGACCAGCCGTTCAGCGCTGGATGCCCCATCCAAAGAAGAGTTACGCGGCGCCATGAAGGAAATCATCAGCGCCCTGCGCGAAGGGGAATCCATTTCCTTTGGGCGCTCTTACGAAGGCGGCGTGAATACCGTCTATAACCCGGTCAACCAGTTACCGATCTTCAGCTCTGTCGTCGCGGGTCTCAGTTCGGGTGTTGCCCGTTCACTGACGGTACTGCGTGATGATGGCAACCTGGTCGTTAATATGGGCCGTAACAAGGTTCAGGGCATTAGCGCTGGTGGCTTCTTTGGTCAGAACGTACTGCCCTTTATGGCGGGTATTGACCTTAACGAGCCCAACTTCAGCAACGCCTTCCATTACGATACCGGCGAGAAACGTCAGGCAACACTGGACCTGCGTGCAGGTCTGACGCTGGCCGGCACCCTTTCTCACGCCTCTCGCCAGGGCATCGAATTTGTTCTCTCCGAAGCGCAGATTGATGAGTTTGTTAACTCACTACTGGATGGCGGTGTCAGCCCTCAGGAGATCATGAAGAAAGGTCTGGATCACGCCAGCAAACATGGCCACACCCTATCCTTCAGTCTGGACCTCACCGGTCGTGTCGGCGTACGTGCAGGTGTAGATCTGAGCCAAAACGACAGTAACCCTTCCATGCTGGCACGTGGTGAATTTGGTGCCACGCTGACCGCTAACCTGCTGAGCATGGCCGGCACCATCGATGAAGAACTGGCGGCAGCAGGTAAACGTGATGTCACCAATACCAAAAAAGGCTTCCTGACCAAGGGCAGTGCCGCCGTCGGCGCCTATGGCCAGACAGCTATCACCGCTAATGCGTCGAAAGACGGCAAGCATCAGATCAACGACTTTGGCTCCTTCACAGGTGCAGAGATTCGTGCCAGCTTTGAAGACTCGAAAACCAAACAGATTGATGTACAGATCAAGCAGTTTGGTCCGTTAAATCATGACCACGTCCAGAAGTTGCTCACCACGCTGGAGAGTGCGTTCAATGACCGCGATTCCCTGACAAAACTGGCTGAAATTCAGGGGCTCACCAAGGAAGATTTCAACCGGCCACTGAGTGACCGTGAGCTGGATTTTGAGAAGCTGCGCCGTCTTAACACCTTCCTCAAGACCAAATCAGAGGTGAACAAGGAGCAATGGGCAGCTATTAACGCAGTCGACACTGCACTTAGCCGTGCCCTGGCCTATGCCAACCACAGTTACCAGCTGGGCGAAGTGAAGTTCTCCACGACTTACACCAACCTGAATCGTCTGGATAAGGAATCCATGACGCAGGTACTGCTCTCGCATTTGTCCCACGAAAAAAGCGTATCAACCGCGAAGAAGCTTCAGGCTTTCGCCGCCAATGATCCGCAGCTGCGCACCCTGATGGACACCATGAAAAACTCCATCAACGCCCGCGCCAGGGTCACGATGGAGCTGAAACAGGACATCAAGGCGGATGCCGAGCGCAAACTTGCCCTTCGCCAATACTCCGCAGCTGACATTGCACTCCTGATGAAGGATCCGAAGAACCTGCGCATCAAGGACATCAAAGTTGTCTCCGGTGCCTCACTGACAGAGACCTTCACACCACTGCAGATTCTGGTTGGTGGCGGCAGTATCTCTACCGTGGGCATGGATAAGCTGATCGGGCAGATCAAATTCCATTACGGCCCGAACGACGGTGAAACCAGTATCCCAACGCACTTCAGTGTACGTGGCCAGCTGGCTCACGGAACTGAATCGACCCGTAACGCTGCCAGCGATCTGGCCGCAGAGGATCATCAGCAGATTATCTGATGCCTTTTGTTTGCACTCCTGCGGGCGCTACAACGCAGGAGTCAAATACCTGAGAGCAGCAATAAAAAAGCCCCGAATCATCGGGGCTTTTTTGTACTCATGGAACTCAGACCGTGGCCTGAGTTTAGTCCTTGATGCGATATTCAGCCGAACGGGCATGAGCGGTCAGGTACTCTCCACGCGCCAATACCGAGGCAACTTTACCGACTTCACTGGCACCGTCTTCCGAGAACATGATCAGAGAGCTGCGCTTTTGGAAATCGTAGACACCCAGCGGCGATGAAAAACGCGCAGTACCGGAGGTCGGCAGTACATGATTAGGCCCCGCACAGTAATCGCCCAGAGCTTCCGCGGTGTAACGACCCATAAAGATCGCCCCGGCATGACGAATCTGAGACAGCAGCGCTTGCGGGTCTTCCACCGACAGCTCCAGATGCTCTGGTGCAATGCGGTTAGACACTTCACAGGCCTGCTCAAGGGAGTCGACCAGAATGAAGGCCGCCCTATCCTGCAGAGAGGTCTGGATGATGTCCTTTCGCTCCATGGTCGGTAACAGCTTGGCGATACTCTGCTGCACCTGCTCAAGGAAGGCCGCATCCTGACTGATCAGGATTGGCTGAGCCTGCTCGTCATGTTCCGCCTGGGAAAAGAGATCCATTGCAATCCAGTCAGGATCGGTTTGACCATCACAGATCACCAGAATTTCTGAAGGCCCTGCAATCATGTCGATGCCAACGGTGCCGTATACGGCACGTTTAGCTGTGGCAACATAAATGTTGCCTGGCCCTACGATCTTATCGACCTTGGGCACAGAAGCCGTGCCGTAAGCCAGCGCCGCCACAGCCTGTGCACCACCAATGGTAAACACACGATCAACACCCGCCAATGCAGCCGCAGCCAGCACCAGCTGGTTACGCTCACCACCCGGTGTAGGAACCACCATGATGATCTCCCCCACACCGGCAACTTTGGCAGGAATAGCATTCATCAATACCGATGAAGGGTAAGCTGCCTTACCGCCAGGCACATAAAGACCAACACGATCCATCGCGGTGACCTGTTGTCCCAGCAAGGTGCCATCGTCTTCCTCATAGGACCAGGAAGGCTGCACCTGACGCTCATGATATCGACGAACACGAGCGGCGGCGGTTTCCAGTGCATCGCGCTGTACTTTGGGCAGGCTATCCAGCGCCGACTGCATATCGCTCTGGCTCAGTTCGAGCCCTGCCATGGAAGAAGGCTCCAGGCGATCAAAACGTGCCGTGAACTCCAGAACGGCGTCATCTCCACGCGCTTTAACCGCACTCAGGATTTCTTCGACACGGCTCTGCACACCGGGATCAGACACAGATTCCCACGCCAAAAGCGCATCCAGCTCCTGAGCAAAAGAGGCATCAGCAGCATTCAAACGACGAATCACCGGAGCATTCATGCAGCTTCTCCCCGACGTGCAGCCACAGCCGCATTCAGTTTTTCCAGAATGGGCTCAATCATGCGGTACTTCATTTTCATAGAAGCCTTGCCCACCACCAGACGACTGCTGATATCAGCAATCATGTCTTCCGGCTGCAAACCGTTAGCGCGAAGGGTATTGCCAGTATCGACAATATCCACAATCTTGTCGGCCAGCCCCATCAAGGGAGCCAGCTCCATGGCACCGTAGAGCTTGATGACATCAGCCTGAATACCCTGCTCGGCGTAATAGGCTTTGGTGATGTTCACAAACTTGGTGGCCACTTTCAGACGACGACCTTTTACTGCAGGCGCACCTACGATACCGGCGGTCATCAGGCGACAGCGGGCAATTTCAAGGTCCACGGGTTCATACATTTCCTGAGCTCCGTGCTCCATCAACACATCCTTACCCGCAATCCCCATGTCCGCTGCGCCATATTCCACGTAGGTGGGCACGTCAGTGGCGCGAATGACAATCAGCTTAATATGGTCATGATTGGTATCGAAGATCAGCTTGCGACTGGAACTGATATCCTCCAGTGGATGAATATCAGCGGCCGCCAGAAGTGGCAGCGTATCCTTGAGAATACGGCCTTTTGACAGTGCCAGCGTCAGGGTCTGTTTCATCGTCACGTCCACATCACTACCCATTTTTTCAAACTTCAGTCATTCACAGACAGGCTGAATCAGCCCGCCAGACGACGGATTTTACCGCCCAGTCGTTGCAATTTTTCTTCGATACACTCGTAGCCACGGTCGATGTGATAGATACGATCAATCACGGTATCGCCCTTGGCGACCAGCGCAGCAATCACCAGGCTGGCGGAAGCTCGCAAGTCTGTTGCCATCACAGGTGCAGCCTTAATGGATTCACGACCTTCGATAATTGCCGTGTTGCCATCAATGGTGACCTTGGCACCCATGCGCGCCAGTTCATCCATGTGCATAAAGCGGTTTTCGAAGATGGTTTCCTTGATGATACCGGTGCCTTCAGCAATGGTATTCAGCGCCGCAAACTGTGCCTGCATATCGGTGGGAAATGCAGGATAAGGCGCGGTGGTCAGGCTCACCGCCTTGGGGCGGCGACCTTCCATATCCAGGCTGATCCAGTCATCACCAAACTCTACTTTGGCACCGGATTCGGTCAGCTTATGAAGCACGGATTCAAGAATATCGGCACGGGTGTTTTTCAGCAGCACTTTACCGCCCGTAGCGGCGGCAGCCACCAGATAGGTGCCCGTTTCGATACGATCAGGCAGTACTGAGTAATCACAACCATGCAGACGCTCTACACCCTCGACACGAATGGTATCAGTACCGTGGCCGGTGATTTTGGCGCCCATAGCGATCAGACATTCAGCCAGATCCACCACTTCAGGTTCACGCGCCGCATTCTCAAGAATGGTCTCGCCTTCAGCCAGCGCAGCTGCCATCAGCAGGTTTTCCGTACCAGTCACTGTGACAACATCAAAGAAGATGTGCGCACCCTGCAGACGGCCATCCACTTTGGCGCGAATGTAACCGTCTTCCAGCACGATCTGAGCTCCCATGGCTTCAAGGCCACGCAAGTGCAGATCCACCGGACGGCTACCAATGGCACAACCACCGGGCAGAGAAACTTCTGCTTCGCCAAAACGCGCCAGCAATGGACCCAGCACCAGAATCGAAGCACGCATGGTTTTTACCAGCTCATAAGGAGCCACCACGTTATCGACAGTGGTGGCATCAACTTCGATCACCATACGGTCAGTCATGGTAATACCTACACCCATGCGACGAATCAGACCTACCATGGTCGCGACATCATGCAGATGGGGCAGATTGGAAATTCGTACAGCACCTTCAGCCAGCAATGTGGCTGCCAGGATAGGCAGAGCGGCGTTCTTTGCGCCAGAGATCACGATGTCGCCAGACAGCGGCACACCACCGGAGATCATTAACTTGTCCATTCGTTGCTCCGACTCAGGCGTTCAGATTCTGCCACTGGGCAGGGGTGTAAGCTTTGATTGAAAGGGCGTGAATGCTGCCATCAGCAATTTTGTCAGACAGGGTGGCATAGACCATCTGCTGTTTTTTAACGGGGGTAACACCGTCAAAGGCCTCACTCACCACAACAACAGAAAAGCTGCAGCCTTCACCCTCGGGGAAAACTTCAGCGCCGCTGATACCCGCCTGAATTCGGGCTTTAACTTCATCTACCTGCATGTTTACCTCAAATACGTCTCAGAATTCCCACATAGGGAAAACAAGAACGCCCGCAGACAGGCTGCAGGCGGTTGTTAAATGATTCTGGTATCAGTGCTGCCGGGAAGTCAGCAATAAACTGCTCACATCCGTCAGGTCGAAGATCGCTTTCAAGGAAGGGGTTACCCCACTCCATGTCAGATCAACCCCCTGAGCTTTGGCCGTTCGAGCCAGTTGTAACAGAACCCCCAACACTACCATAGAGCGGGTGTG
This sequence comes from Pokkaliibacter sp. CJK22405, assembly GCF_046614695.1. Taxonomy (NCBI): domain Bacteria; kingdom Pseudomonadati; phylum Pseudomonadota; class Gammaproteobacteria; order Oceanospirillales; family Balneatrichaceae; genus Pokkaliibacter; species Pokkaliibacter sp. CJK22405. Next base: position 122,503 of record NZ_JBKKHQ010000014.1, on the reverse strand, counting down.
GAGTTCGGAGAGATCAACTTCGATCTCTCCTTGCATCTGTTTCACCAGACCACAGGCTTGCTCGACAACTTCTGCCGCTTCCACGAAGGACAGCTCACCTGCCAGTTTGATACCTGTGTTGGTGCGTTCAACCTGCATCGCTTATTTCTTCACCGCATCACTGGAAACACTCCAGTTCTGGATAACTTTGTCGAGGTTACCTTCACGGTTCATGGCTTCAGCAAACTGGTTGCGGAAGTTCAGACCGACGTTAACGCCGTCCAATACCACGTTGTAGATCAGCCACTGGCCATCTTTCTTGTGCAGGCTGTACTGCATGCGATAGGTGGTGCCTTTACTAGTGGTCAGATCAACGGTCACGCTGGTCTTGCCATCAGAACCTGCACCATCCTGGCTTGGCTGAACGGTGTATTTATCCAGTTCGATGACCTGCAGAGCCTTGGCAAAAGTACGGATAACCGTCTTTTTGAACTGCTCCTGAAAGGCCGCGCGCTGAGCATCGCTGGCCTGACGGTAGTAGAAAGCCATTACACCGCGGGACAGGCTTTCAAAATCCACAACAGGCGTTACGGTGGTTTCAACTTCGGCATAGAGCTTGTCGAGATTATCCGGGTTACGCATAGAGGCATCTTTCATTAGTGCCAGCATGCTGTCAGTTGTGGTGGAAACCACCTCTTTCGCTTCGCTCCAGTCATCAGCGCGGGCGGCCGTAGAAAGCGCCAGAACTGACATCATCAGGCTGACCCAAAAGAGTCGTGCGATTTGCTTAATCATCAGCTTTTGAACCTTTACACAGGGAACAGTAAATCAGTTTGTCCTTATCAGGACTTGCTCTGACTCGACAGGAATTTGCCGATCAGATCTTCCAACACCAGTGCGGACTGCGTGTACTCAATGGTGCTACCATCTTTCAACATATCCTCATCGGCTCCTACTTGTATGCCGATGTACTTCTCGCCTAACAAGCCTGAAGTCAGAATCATTGCGGAACTGTCCGTACTCAGATAGTTCACACTTTTATTGATCTCCATTGAGACCTTGGCACGCATGGTTTTCGGATCCAGCTGGATATCGGAAACACGACCAATCAGCACTCCTGCGATCGTGACCTTGGAACGCACCGTCAGGCCGCCGATATTATCGAAACGCGCATACACAGTATAAGTGGGCTCGCTGGCAGAAAAGGTCAGGCCACTGACTTTCAGTGCCAGCACAAGAAGTGCAGCAATACCGGCCAGCATCATCGCGCCGACCGTCATTTCCAGAGCACGTACTTTCATCCTAGAAATCTCCAAACATCAGTGCGGTTAGCACAAAATCCAGCCCCAGCACGGCCAGGGATGCGTAGACAACCGTTCGGGTGGTCGCCTTGCTGATACCTTCAGAAGTGGGCACCAGATCAATGCCCTGAAATACAGCAATCCAGGTCACAACCATGCCAAAAACCACGGACTTGATCATGCCGTTAACAATATCCTGAGAGAAGCTGACAGAGTTCTGCATATTGGACCAGAACGAGCCACTGTCGACTCCCAGCCAGTCAACACTCACCAGACTACCGCCCCAGATACCCACCACACTGAAAATAGCGGTCAGTACCGGCAGCGAAATAAAGCCTGCCCAAAAACGCGGAGTGACGATACGACGAAGCGGATCAACACCGATCATTTCCATGCTTGCCAGCTGCTCGGTCGCTTTCATCAGACCAATTTCCGCTGTCAGCGCTGAACCTGCACGTCCTGCAAACAACAAGGCCGTAACCACCGGCGCCAGCTCGCGGGTAAGTGTTAACGCCACCATTTGGCCAACAGCCTGCTCAGAGCCGTAGTCGACCAGAATGGTGTAGCCTTGAAGCCCCAGCACCATACCGATAAACAGGCCAGAGACGACAATGATGATCAGCGACAGCACGCCCACGAAATAGAGCTGTCGAATCAGTAAAGGGAACTGTGTGCGCCAATCAGGCGTAGCAAACAGCGCCTGGGCCAGCATCATGCCAGCACGTCCCAGCACAGCAAAGACCCCAAGCACGTGCCGCCCTAATGCGGCAATACGATCCAGCATAGCGAGGCTTCCTTACAAGAACTGCTCAGCCAGTGACGGCGCAGGATAATGGAAGGGAACCGGACCGTCAGGCAAGCCCTGAATGAACTGTTTAACCTGAGGTTCCTGCGTTTCCATCAATTGTTGTGGAGTACCTTTTGCCAGCACTTGGCTGTCGGCAATCACATAGACATAGTCCGCAATGCTGAAGGTTTCCTGAATGTCATGAGAAACCACTATCGCGGTATGTCCGAGTGCCTCGTTGAGGCTTTTAATAAGTTTTACGACAACGCCCATTGCGATCGGGTCCTGCCCGGCAAACGGCTCATCGTACATGACGATTTCCGGGTCAAGGGCAATCGCTCTGGCCAGCGCCACACGACGCGCCATGCCGCCGGATAGTTCGGAAGGCATCAGACTGGCAGCACCACGCAGGCCCACCGCCTGCAATTTTAACAACACCAGATCACTGATCATGCTTTCAGGCAGGTCGGTATGAACACGCAAAGGGAAGGCCACGTTTTCAAAGACACTCAGATCAGAAAACAGCGCCCCTGACTGAAACAGCATTCCCATTTTGGCACGCACCGCAAACAGAGCCTTGCGACGCAGTTGTGCGATATTCTGGCCATTAATCTCGATGCTGCCTTTATCGGGCCGAAGCTGACCGCCGATAAGACGCAGCAACGTCGTTTTCCCCGTTCCGGACGGCCCCATAATGGCGGTGATTTTTCCACGGGGAATATCCAGATCGACATCACGATAAATGGCCCGCTCACCACGAAAGAAGCTCAGATCGCGAATGCGAACAATTTCTTTCTCTTTATCCATGAATCCCTCGCTGGGCGATGAGCTGCTAACAAAGTCGGCGATAATAGCACGATGCCCCTGCTCAGGCATCCATCAAAACCCCTGAGATACAGTGTGATGCACTCTAATTAGGCGAGCACTTTCCCATGTTGCGAATGCCAGGCGGCAGGATGATATTGAAAGACCTCGTCACAGTCTTGTTTCACGCCCTCGCCCCAAAATGATGCTATGATGCGGCCCGATATTGCCCAGACGAGCAGCAACAATGACCGAGCAGCTTGATTTTCTCTCCAGCGCCCGCCGCACCCTTGAAACAGAAGGCAATGCCATTCTGGCGCTGGGCGATTACCTTACTGATAGTTTCAGCCAGGCGTGCAAACGTCTGCTTCAGTGCCGTGGCCGCGTGATTGTGCTCGGTATCGGCAAGTCAGGTCATGTCGGCAAGAAAATGGCCGCCACCTTTGCCAGCACAGGCACCCCCTCTTTCTTTGTTCATCCGGCAGAAGCCAGTCATGGCGACATGGGAATGATCACATCGCAGGATATTGTGATCGCGCTGTCCAACTCCGGAGAAACCTCTGAAGTCCTGTCACTTATCCCGTTGATCAAGCGTTTGCGTGCGCCTTTGATCAGCATGACCGGCAATGCCAACTCGTCTCTGGCAAAAGCTTCGGAAGTGCATATTTCCTTACCTGAAATGCCTGAAGCATGCCCCTTGGGCCTGGCGCCGACCACCAGCACCACCATGACACTGGCGATGGGCGATGCTCTGGCCATTGCGCTGTTGGAAGCGCGTGGTTTTACGGCAGAAGACTTCGCCTTTTCGCACCCGGGCGGCAGTTTGGGTCGCCGTCTGTTATTGCGTGCTCGCGATCTCATGCACAAGGATGCCGAACTGCCTCGCGTTTCGCCCTCAACACTGCTTCGCGATGCTTTGATGGAGATCACCCGCAAGGGGCTCGGTCTTACTACGGTGACGGATGACGATGGCAAGCTGCTCGGGATTTTCACCGATGGTGACTTGCGCCGTGCGCTGGATCAGCAACTGGATCTGCACAGCCTGACCATTGACCGAGTGATGACCCGACGTTGCAAAACCATCGAAGGCGACATTCTCGCCGCCGAAGCGCTCAACATCATGGAAGAGGTATCCATCACTGCACTGGTTGTGGTTGATGAAGAACGTCCCGTTGGCATCCTACATATGCATGATCTGATCAAGGCAGGAGTTGTCTGACATGGCACTGAATCCGCAAGAACTGCACAACCGCGCCCGTGCTATCAAAATGCTGATCATGGACGTTGACGGTGTTCTCACCGATGGTCGCCTGTTTTTTTCTGAGGAAGGTTACGAACTCAAAGCCTTCAACTCTCTGGATGGCCACGGCATTAAAATGCTGCACAAAGCAGGCCTCAAAACCGCCATTATTACCGGTCGACGTACCACACTGGTCGCTAAACGCGCGCGAGATCTTGGTATCCACTTCCTGTTTCAGGGCCGCGAAGACAAGCTGAATGCGCTTGAAGAACTGCGTCAGGAACACCACATCGAGATGGAAGAAATCGCCTACATCGGCGATGACTGGCCTGATCTGCCACTGATTACCCGGGTTGGGCTTGGCGTGACAGTTCCGAATGCTGCACCCGCACTGCTTGAGCACGCACACTTCTGCTGCTCTCGAGCAGGTGGAGAAGGCGCGGTACGTGAGCTTTGCGAGCTTATTCTGGCCGCACAGGATCAGTTGGATAGCTGCCTGGCACCCTATCTCGCTGCAGACTGACCATCGAAACTTGAGTACTGGTAAGGTGAGGACGCACTGAAACATGTCCTGGAAAAACAAGACTATACTGTTTCTGGCCTTTGTACTGATTGGCGTTGCCCTGATCCGCTATGATCTTCGCGACCCCGATCAGCCGGTGCTGACCTTACAAAAGCTGGATGGTGAAACTGCTGACAGCTATGCCATTGATACTCATACCGAGCGCTTCAATACCAATGGCCAGCTGGCTTCCACCATGAGCGCTCCGCGACTGGATCATTTCAAGAGCAAGGGTGTCAGCGTCATTGTTTCGCCCAAAGTGAATTCTGTACAAGCCAATGGACAGTGGTTTGCTACATCTGATACTGCACAGCAGTTCGATAACGATGACCATATAGAGCTTGAGCATAATGTGAATATCCGGCAGTCTTCAGAAGGTCAGGCGGATATCACACTGGAGACGCCCTGGCTGTATTTGGACCCTCATACCGAACGTGCGCACACCGATCAGGAAGTCGTCATCACCCGAGGGACAGGAAAGACAACGGCTGTAGGCATGCAAGCTGATCTTCAAAGCAAACATGTAGATTTATTGTCCCAGGTAGAAACGCTCTATGAACCTGCTCGCTAAAGTATCTTTATCTCTTGCACTATTGCTGCCCGTCGTTGCTCAGGCACTGCCGGAAGATCGTAATAAGCCGGTCCGGATCTTGTCTGATAATGCTGCGCTGGATGATGCGAAAGGGACAGTGACATACACCGGTAAAGTGAAACTCACTCAAGGCACACTCGAGATTGAAGCCGATAAAGTCGTGCTGTACCTCGTCAACGGTGAACTGACTCGTGCGAAAGCCTTTGGCAAGCCTGCGCATTATCAGCAGCTGCCCTCTCCTAACGAGCCCCTGACTCATGCCTATGGCCAGACACTGGATTATGACCTGAGCAAAGAAACAATCACTGCCCAGGAAAATGCCAAACTGACTCAGGCAAAAGATACCTTCACAGGTGACAAGATCATCTATGACATTACCCAACGCACCGTGAATGCCAGTGGTGGCAAAAGCTCAAATGCCGGTAGCGGCCGCGTTGAAATGATTTTGCACCCGAAACAAAAGACAACTGAATGAGTAGCACCCTGCAAGCACGCCACCTGGCTAAAGCCTATAAGGGCCGTCAGGTAGTCAAGGACGTCTCCCTCTCCGTGAGCCAAGGCCAGATCGTTGGCTTACTTGGTCCCAACGGCGCGGGCAAAACCACCTGCTTTTATATGATTGTCGGTCTGGTCGCCGCGGATAAGGGCGAAGTCCGCCGTGATGATCAGGACTTAACCCCACTGCCAGTTCATGGCCGCGCCCGTGCGGGCATCGGCTATCTGCCTCAGGAAGCCTCCGTTTTTCGCAAGTTAAGCGTTGAGAAAAACCTGATGGCGATCCTTGAAACCCGAAAAGATCTTGATCAGGATGCCCGCAAGAAAACGGCGGAGTCCTTAATGCAGGAGTTTCACATCTCCCACATTAAGGATAGTCTGGGCATGAGTTTATCCGGGGGCGAACGCCGTCGTGTGGAGATTGCCCGCGCGCTGGCCATGGATCCGGATTTTATTTTGCTGGACGAGCCTTTTGCCGGTGTTGACCCGATCTCGGTCACGGATATTCAGCAGATCATTCGCCATTTGAAAGAGCGTGGCATCGGTGTACTGATCACCGACCACAACGTGCGTGAGACACTCGCGATTTGTGATCACGCCTACATTGTAAGTGACGGGCACATTCTCGCTGAGGGCGATGCCGAGACGATTCTGCAACATGAGCAGGTTCGTCAGGTGTACCTTGGTGAAAATTTTCGCTATTGACCCATTCGAATGGCCTAAGCCATCCATAATTACTGAGTCGGAAGTATCTTCGTAGCCAAATATGAAGCCCTCTTTACAGTTAAAAATCGGTCAGCAGCTGACCATGACCCCGCAACTGCAGCAAGCCATCCGCTTACTGCAGCTTTCCACATTGGATCTTCAGCAGGAAATTCAGGAAGCACTGGATGGTAATCCCCTGTTGGATGTTGAAGAAGAGTTTGATACTCCCGTACCTGAAGAACGCTATGAAACCGCGCACAATCAGGAAACCCGGGACACCTCACAGAATGAGCAGGACGGCGCAGTCGACACTGACAGCCAGTGGTCTGATGACATTCCCGATGAACTGTCCGTAGACAGCTCTTGGGAAGATACCTATTCCACACTGCCTGCCTCATCCTCCAGCGGGGATGGTGACGATGGCTATGACTTTGAGTCACGAGCCACTGCTGGCGAATCCCTGCAGGACCATCTGGAGTGGCAGCTCAACCTGATGCCACTCAGCGATCGTGATCGCACCATTGCCTTCACCCTGGTCGACAGCATTAACGCAGAAGGCTACCTGACCTCTCCTCTGGAAGAGTTGCTTGAAAGTCTTGATGATCTGGATGAAGAAGATCCGGTGGAAATGGATGAGATGGTGATGGTGCTTCATCACCTGCAGCAGCTGGATCCGGCGGGCGTCGCAGCACGCGATCTTGCCGAGTGCCTGACCATCCAGCTCAAGCAACTGGCGACCACCACGCCCTGGCGTCAGGAAGCCATGGACATCATTGCCCAGCACCTGAACCTGCTCGGCACCCGCGACTATGCAACGCTGATGCGTCGCACCCGCCTCTCTGAAGAACAGCTGACAGCCGTCATACACCTGATCCAGAGCCTTAACCCCCGCCCCGGCGCCAGCATTAATGCAGGCGAATCAGAATACGTTGTACCTGATGTGGTGGTGGCGAAAAAAGAGGGTCAGTGGACTATCGAGCTGAATCAGGAAGCGATGCCGCGCCTGAAGGTGAATAACAGCTATGCCAGCATGATCAAGCGTGCGGACAACAGCGCGGATAACACCTATCTGAAAAATCAGCTACAGGAAGCACGCTGGTTTATCAAAAGTTTGCAAAGCCGTAATGACACCCTGCTGAAAGTCGCTACCAAGATTGTGGAGTTCCAGCTCGACTTTTTTGAGGAAGGCGAGGAAGCCATGCGCCCAATGGTTCTGGCAGATATCGCCCAGGCCGTCGAAATGCATGAATCCACCATCAGCCGTGTCACGACGCAAAAATTTATGCACACCCCTCGTGGTGTCTTTGAATTGAAGTACTTTTTCTCCAGCCATGTTGGCACTGCCGATGGCGGAGAAGCCTCTTCCACGGCGATTCGGGCAATGATCAAGAAGTTGATTGCCGATGAGCCACCGCGCAAGCCTCTGAGCGATGCCAAATTGGCAACCCTGCTGGGCGATCAGGGAATTAATGTCGCGCGAAGAACCGTCGCCAAGTATCGTGAAGCGATGGCAATTGCTCCATCGAATGAACGTAAGCGGCTGGTCTGAAAAGGAAACGATTTGGCGCTAAATAGATTTGACGAGCCCAGTCTTGGATTGGCTATAGTGAAATCTAACCAGCGAACAATCACTGGCAAATCAGGAGAGTCATATGCAAATAAACATCACAGGCCATCAGCTGGAATTAACTCCTGCCCTGACTGACTTTGTAAAAAATAAAATGCAGAAACTTGAGCGTCACGCCGACTCGATCACCAGTGTTCAGGTGACCCTGAACGTCGAGAAGCAGCGTCAGATTGCAGAAGCCACAGTTCATGTGGCAGGCGCCGACCTCCACGCCAGTAATGAAAATATCGACATGTATGCCGCCGTCGACGGTCTGATGGACAAGCTCGATCGTCAGCTCCTCAAACACAAAGAGAAGCACCAGGCTCGTAGCCAGGGTGCAATGGTACGCTAACGTCTTTATGCAACTTGACCAAATCCTAAGCCAGAGCTGCACCCTGACCGGTGCACCCTGGTCAAGCAAAAAGCGCGTTCTCGAGCAGGCTGCCGGCCTGCTCGCAGAACATCTCACGGATATCGACACCGACGATATCTTCAATGGACTTATTGGACGTGAGCGACTTGGCAGTACTGGCCTAGGTGGTGGTATTGCCATCCCTCACTGCCGCCTGTCTCAATGTGAAGAAGTGACCGCTGCGCTGATCCATCTGGAATCCCCGGTGGACTTTGATGCCAGAGATGGCCAGCCTGTGGATATCATCTTTGTACTGTTGGCACCTGAAGAAGCCCATGAGTCACACCTCCAGGCCCTGGCCATGGTTGCGGGCATGCTGCAAAACCCGGCAAACGTACAACAGCTGCGCGTGGCCAGCGATTCTGCAGGACTCTACAAGGCGGCTCTGTCCATCGTTCCGGACAAGGCATGAAGTTATTTATTATCAGCGGCCGTTCAGGCTCCGGTAAAAGTACAGCCCTCAATGCGCTGGAAGACTTGGGTTATTACTGTATCGATAACCTGCCGGTGGATCTGTTAAAGGCACTGGTACAGCAGGCGGAAAAGGCCCCCGATACACAACGCCAGAATATGGCGGTGAGTATTGATGCCCGTAACCTGCCCAATAACCTTGGCGACCTCCCCGTGCTGGTAGAGGAAATCCGGGAAATGGGCGTGCACTGTGAAGTGATCTATCTGGATGCCGAAGAAAGCATTTTGCTTCAGCGCTTCAGTGCGACACGCCGCAGACACCCGCTCACGGATGGCCGTGTCAGCCTGCAGGAAGCTATTCAGGAAGAGCGCCGACTACTGCGCTCTATTGCTAATTGTGCTGACCTGACCATAGACACAACGCACATGACACTTTACGACCTGCGCGACACCATTCGAACGCGGGTAGCAGGACGCAGCCAGGAACTGGCTATCCTGTTTCTGTCTTTTGGCTTCAAACACGGCCTGCCCCTGGATGCAGACCTTGTCTTTGACGTGCGTTGCCTGCCGAACCCTCACTGGATTCCAAGCCTTCGGGGTTTTACCGGCAAGGAGCAGCCCGTTATGGAGTATCTGGCGGCAGAGCCAGACGTGAATAAAATGCTGGATGACCTCCGTCATCTACTGGAAACCTGGCTGCCCTATTATGAGCGCAACAATCGTGCTTATATGACGGTTGCCATAGGCTGTACCGGTGGTCAGCACCGCTCCGTGTATATGGTTGAACAGCTGGCAGCTCACTTTGCCAACAGCCATCACCACATTCAAACCCGTCATCGCGAGCTCGATTAGTGCAGGAACGCCCATGCGTGAAGAAAGGATCACGTTAATCAACAAGCTGGGGCTCCATGCCCGAGCCACCGCCAAACTGATCGGGGTAACGACCCGTTTCACAGCGGACATTCGCATGAGCCGCGTAGGTGGCAATAAAGTGGATGCCAAGAGCATCATGTCCGTTATGCTGTTGGCTGCCTCCGTGGGGACAGAACTTGAGTTTATTCTTGATGGCGAGGATGAGGACGCTGCCTGGGAAGCTATCAAGACACTCATTGAGGATCGCTTCGACGAGGGCGAATAACCTCGTCATCGAACACCCTACCTCTTCGCCTTCCACCCGCTTTTACTCCGGAATACCGCTATGGCTTCACAACCCCAGGAACTGACGCAAACTCAGCTGGAGTTTTTAAACAGCGCCCTGAGTAGCGGTGAGCTGAAACAGGTTCGCCGAATGATGAACGGCGGACTGAAAGGTGCCGATGTTGCGCACCTGATTGAATCCTCCCCTCCCAAGGTACGTTCATTACTCTGGAATCTGGTTGACCCTGAAAATGAGGGTGAGGTTCTTCAGTACCTGAGTTACGAGCTGCAGGAAAGCTTCCTGCGCGAGATGGACCCGGAAGAAGTTGTGGCCGCCGTCGAAAACCTCGACATCGATGACCTGGCGGACATGATGCAGCATTTGCCGAGCACGGTGATCTCGGAAGTCCTTCGCTCCATGGACCAGCAGGACCGGGAGCGACTGGAAAAGGTGCTCTCCTATCCCGAGGACACAGCCGGTGGTCTGATGAATACAGACACCATCACTGTTCGCCCGGATATCTCCATCGAAGCGGTCTTACGCTATCTGCGTCGCCATTCTGAAATTCCCGCCATGACCGACAGCCTCTTTGTGGTCAGTCGCAAAGATGACTTTATTGGCGTGTTACCACTCACCAAAGTGCTGATGAGTGATCCTGATATCAGTGTGCGTGAGGTCATGATTACTGACAGCGTCTCCATCCGTGCCGATACCGAAGATACTGAAGTCGCCAAGCTTTTCGAACGCCATGACCTGGTATCCGCACCCGTCATCGATGATGAGGGCATTTTGCTTGGCCGAATCACTATCGATGACGTGGTGGACGTTATTCGAGAAACCTCTGATCACTCATTGATGAGCATGGCGGGTCTGGATGAGGATGCTGATACCTTTGCTCCCGTTATGAAAACGGCCAAACGTCGTGCAGTCTGGCTGGGGATCAACCTGATTACGGCATTCATCGCCTCCTCCGTGATCGGCATGTTTGAAGCCACCATCCAGAAGGTCGTGGCTCTGGCGGTCTTGATGCCGATTGTCGCCAGCATGGGCGGTATTGCGGGAAGCCAGGCGCTAACCCTCGTTATCCGTGGTCAGGCGCTTGGGCAGCTGGAGAAGAGTAACCTTAAATGGCTGCTTAACCGGGAGCTGTTGGTCGGGGTTATGAATGGCCTGCTGTGGGCCGTGGTCATTGGTCTGGCCGCTGTTTTCTGGTTTGACGACAAGGTCATTGGCATCGTTATCGCCTGCGCCATTGTGATCAACCTGATTGCCGCCGCACTTTCTGGTACTCTATTGCCCCCATTGCTTAAAGCCTGGGGCATCGACCCGGCACTGGCTGGTAGTGTCATTCTGACCACCATTACCGACGTCATTGGTTTTATGTCCTTTCTGGGACTGGCCACACTTTTCTATTTTTAAAAGCGCCAGCAGGCGTAACGAGTGAGACACTGGCATGAGCCGTTCCTGGTACAACGACAACGATGATTTTGACGCCGATGAAGGCCCGAGCAAATCCGAGCTCAAGCGTCAGATGGAGGAGCTTCAGGCGCTGGGTAAAAAGCTCACCCAGCTGACCAAGGAACAGCTGGCTCAGGTGCCGATGAGTGAAACGCTCGAAAAAGCCATCGTTGAACACAAACGTCTGAAGCAAGGCGAAGCACTGCGCCGCCACATGCAGTACATCGGCAAGTTGATGCGCACAGAAGACAGCGAAGGCATTCAGGCTGTTGTTGATCGCTTCGACGCCAGTAGCCATGCCTATGTCCAGCATTTTCACATGCTGGAGCGCTGGCGTGATCGCCTGCTGAACGAAGGCAATGAAACCATCACCGAGATCATTAACCATTACCCGGATATGGACGCTCAGCACTTGCGTCAGCTTGTACGCAACGCCAAACAGGAAGCCGCTCGTGGCAAGGCGCCCACCAGCTCGCGCAAGCTTTTCACCTATATTCGTGAGATTGTTGAGCGCTCTCTATAAACGCAGTGCTTCAGTGAAAAAGGGACCTGTCAGGTCCCTTCTTTTGTTCTGCAGAAACGATGTCAGCACTTCAGATATCGGGTGACTTCATTCCATCCAGACGAATATGATTCATCACTGGCATGGCCTGACGCACAGCTTCCATTGGTTCACGTGGGCACTCGGCGGCAATACATCCCGGGCCCTGAGATAGCCGGTTCAACACCTCCCCCCAGGGCGAAACAATCATACTATCGCCGTTCGTCACACGTTTAGGGGTATGTATACCGCCCATATTCGCCGCCAGCATGTAGCATTGAGTCTCTATGGCACGAGCGCGAATCAGGACTTCCCAATGGGCATCACCGGTTTTTTTGGTGAACGCTGAAGGCAGGCTAATCAGCTCAGCTCCCGCCTGACGATAGGCTCGAAACAGCTCGGGAAAACGCAGGTCATAACACACTGCCATCCCCAATTTTCCCCACGGGGTCTCGGCGAGGGTCAGCGCATCACCGGGTTCGACTTCGCTGGATTCACGATAACTCCCCTGACCATCTGCCACATCCACATCAAAGAGGTGGATCTTGTCGTAACGCGCCACTTCATTACCCTGATCATCAATTAACCAGCTGGCAGAACGTACGCGGCCCTCAATAGATCCACCATCCGCTCGGGTGGCACAGGGCACCGAACCTGCCACCAGCCAAAGACCATGCTTCCTGGCTTGCTCGGCTACAAAGGTACGAATGCGCCCACTGCGGTCCGCCTCTTCACGACCCACTTCCTGCATTCGGCCACTGGTAAAGGAGGCAAAGTTCTCAGGTAATACGGCAAACCCAACCTTTTGTTGTGCCGCCTGAGCAAGCACCTGACTCGCTTGCGCTAAATTGGCATCAATATCAGGGGTGGCGACCATTTGCAGTACGGCAATCGTCGATTTCATCTCTCACTCCTTCGGTAGCCTTTGATGACCACGCTGAGTTTCAGAAGCTTACTTGCTACCACGATCATAGTTGGGATCCGACTTATCGGGCTGCTTTACAGCACCGGAGTCCTTGCGCCCCTCAGCTTCGATTTTCTCTTCGCCGAGCTTGCCGGTGACGTGATAACGGATAGAGGCAATCTTGCTCAGCTTATCGCCGGTCAGTTTATCAATGAGGAATAATGCCCCCCCCACCTGCGGTACACCTGCCAGCAGTGCAGCAATAGGTAATGTGCTAGTCAGTGGCAGCGTCACTTCAATATGTTGATCAATCTCTTCCGTTGCCAGATTCAGCGTTCCCTGCGCAGTAATATCAGCACCACCGCCTTTGATACGGGTAGGCTTGGCCGAGGACAGTACACCCTTTTTGATATCCACCGGGCTTTCCCAGGTGTCGTAACTGACGCCCGAGCTAAAGAGATCACTGAAGTCCAGCGTCAGGCGCTTACCAATCTGGGTAAAGTTAAAGATATTAAAGATCTTGAGCGCATTACTTTCGGTGGAGGCTTTGAGTATCTCGCCGTCTTTCATGGAAACATTGGCATTGCCGTCCAATTGCGCCAGTGAAAATGCCGCAGGAGAACCCGGCCAGCCCACATCAAGCGTCGCCTTCCAGTCGTCACTGCTGATGCTTTTCTGATAGCCCGCCGCCTTGATGATTTCGCCGATATCCTTGCCCTGCCCTGCCAGGCTGAGATGCGATGAGGACTCAGGAGCCTTCCGCCAGCGCAGTGAGCCAGAGATCACATTTTTATCCAGCCGCGCCTCATCAAGAATAAAATCAGCGCCGGACTCCACTGGCGAGCCACGAAACTTCCAAGCACCTAATGGCCAGTTCTCAAAGCGTACATCTGCTATCTGACCGGAAATTTGCGGCCACGAGGAAGTATCCACATCCTTGAGAGCATCCTGCTCAGCGGTTTGCGCGGTGGCTAGCTGGGATTCTGTATCAGCACTCTGCGCTTTAGGTATCCACAAGCGCTCAAGAGCCAGACTCACATGCTGATGGTTCGGGCTCAACTTCACCCGACCTTGCAAGTTATCACCATTTAACAACACGCCCTGAGGATCAAAACCAAGGCTCATCGCTCCCCAGTCACGCCCCAGCCAATCAAGATGCTGGGTGGCAATACGCACACTGAGCGTATCCAGCCAGCTCATGGAAGAAGCAGTCTTCGGTGAAGAGCCAGAATCAGCACTCGTGGATTTGCCACTGGAGCCTACTGGTTGCTGGAAATCCTTGGCAGCAGCGATCCAGACATCCGGCCTCAGGCGAGGAATATTGATACTGATATCGACGGCATCCGGCTTGGGCCATTTGGGTGGAACACTACCCAGGGTTGCCGTCAAAGCCTGAAGGCTGCCGGCTTTCAGTAACGCCTTCGCAAAAAGCTGATCCCGATACGCCGCCTCAACGCGTGTAAGATCCCCCTCCTGAATAGTCACTGTGAGAGGAGCGACACTACCAGCCTGCTTACCCAACGGAGGTGGTAAATCGATACTGACACCTTTCAGCGGCGAACTCAGAGAGAGCGCTGGGCAACTCTCCTCGCTGGTATCACAAAGCCCGTGACTGGCTTGCCAATCCAGCTCACCTTGTGCCCAGGCAGGAAGTGAGAAGCCGCGCCATTTAGCGAGAGACTCCAGTGTTGAATGACCATTTAACGTAAGCACAGACGCCTTTTTGGCCGATCCGGGTTCGATTGTGCCCGTTACCGTATTCCCCAGCCATTTGCCTTTAAGGCTACCTTCGCTGGACATACCGTGAACCAGATCATATTTCAGGGTGCCATTGAGATGGCTGATAGTCAGATTCCGTGCAGCATTGCTGATCTGAGCCTGGCTCACTTTGGCTTTAACATCGACGGCAAGCTTACCCGCATCCGACTCCAGCGGAATCGCAATGTTAGCAGGGCCTGAAAGCCTGCCTTTGATCTGCCAGTCGCTCAATGCGGCGGTGCTGCTGGCCAGCGGGCTTTGCTTGAAGAAGCCCACCAAATCCTCCAGATCATCACTGGCCTGAGCATTGATGTGAAGACGCCGATCCTTGGCCTGATTGTCCCAGGCGACAGTAGCAGCACTGGCATCAAGCCCGCCTATGTGAGTCGCACCTATCGAGGCTGCAATATTTTCATCTTTTACCAGTAACGAGAGATGATCGGTACTGACTTCCGGCCAGTCAGGCGAGACTTTCAGGCGGGCACGATCAGCATCAACATAGAGCTGCACGGTACGCTCATTCCAACCGGCATCGGCCTCAACGCTACCATCATAGAGAAAGCTGGCTCGGTTAAGATCTCCCGTCATGCCAGTACTCTCCAGCCATTGGGAAAGGGACTCAGGCAAACCATAGGTCGGCACGAAGTCCAGCCCCTGCGCCACTTCACTGTGTCTTGCCCCAATCGCCAGATAGAAGTGCGCAGGAGGGCCATCGTCTTCATGCATGGGCAAGGTCAGTTTGAACTGACCATGGGCCTGCCAGCCCAGACGGGACAAGCCCAGCTTCTTGCCACTGACAGTGACCTGCTGCTCACCAATGTGCCAACGAACCGCACCTTCTGCGCTGTTAAACTCCCAACCATTGCGATAGAGGTCAGGAAACGCCAGCGATAAGGGCTGGCCATTCAGGCTGACACTTCCACCACCGGCATTCGCAAGTAAGCCCCCCGTCACATCTATCAAGGCAGGAATACCAGAGACATCCGCAGTAGCGACATGCTGCAGGTCGGCTCTGAGCTGCCAGTCCTTGGGATGCCCCCAGGGAATATCCATCCTGAGATGGCGAATTAGCCCGCGTGCGGACAGGGGAACCAGACGGTTATTCCAAAGCTCATTATCCACTTGCTGAACTTGCAGCCAGCGCCAGAAAGGACGCAGATCCAGCGTATCCAGCCAAAGCGTCTGCCGCTGATTAGCCCAGTGAGTCACCAGATTCATCGGAGGCAAACGCCGACCTGCAGCGTCGACGCGCCAACTCAGTTTCTGCAATGATCCCTGCCAATCCGACAGATTGCCACGCCAGCGAAGATCCGAGGTCACTTCGCGGATTTTGAAGTGATTATCACGATCATTCACCTCCACCACCGGCAGGCTCAGATGGCCACTCACTGAACGAATGGTATTGCGACGCCAGTCAAACCAGAGTTCAGCCCCTGCCTGGAATTGCGTCAGGGTTTGCGGCTCAGGCAGCCAGGCAGCAATTTCATCCCGCCACTCGGCTTCTGGCAGCTGAATCCAACCCTTGCCACGAATCGGCGAGCCTTCCCAGCGCATCACCAGAGGCGGCTCTTCCTTGGCCGCTAGCGTCACCTGACCTCGATAGTGAAAACTTCGGCCTTCCAGTGGCGCGTTATACAGTGACCACTGATAGCTGCGAGGCTGTTGCGGGGCATCGATGGTGAGAGTACCGGACGCATCCACGGGCAGAGTTACCCACCAGGAATGCCATAAGAAAGTGGAGTCAGAGCTGCTCGCCTGCGGATCGAGATGGATATCGGCATCGCGCAACTGGATACGATTCATCACCGGATAGAAACGCCAGACACTGGCGGCGACATTCAGCTCCAGCACCAGTTTTTTAGCGCGGAACTGATCGCCGAGCGTCAGGCCATCCAGCTCCAGAGCAACACGACTGCCCCGCCAGGTGGTATCGGCCTTATCGAAATACAAGGGGAGATTAAAGGTATCGCGCGCCCAGGGCATAACGGTAGGCGACCACCAGGGCAAGGTTTGCCAGGTTACCAGCAGCAGCGTCAGCAACCCCAGCCAGATCAGACAGAGGGTTGTGACCACCTTCAGGACAGCCCTACCGACTTTCCTGAGTTTATGCATCCTGCGTGGGGCTCCCTGAGACACCGTATTTTCCTGTAGTGAACGCCTTCAGGCGCGTTTAACGCAAAACGACATCAAACTGTTCAGTGGTATACATCGCCTCAACCTGGAAGCGGATCGTCTTGCCGATAAAGGTTTCCAGCTCTGCGACCCGGTCAGATTCTTCATCCATCAGTTTGTCGACGACGGATTGCGCTGCCAGCACCAGATAGGACTCGGTGTTATAGGCACGATGCTGGCGCAGGATATCACGGAAGATCTCATAGCAAACGGTTTCCGGTGTTTTCAACATGCCACGTCCCTGACACACTGCGCAGGGCTCACAGAGCACCTGCTCCAGACTTTCACGGGTGCGCTTGCGCGTCATCTCCACCAGCCCAAGCTCCGAAACGCCGGTAACCTTGCACTTCACATGATCCTTCTCGAGGATTTTCTCAAGCGTCCTTAATACCTGACGCTGATGCTCGACATCTTCCATATCGATGAAATCGAGAATGATAATGCCGCCGAGGTTACGCAGACGCAGCTGCCGGCCGATGGCCGTTGCCGCCTCAAGATTGGTCTTAAAGATCGTTTCTTCGAGGGTCTTGTGACCAACATAGGCACCGGTGTTCACATCCACCGTGGTCATGGCTTCGGTCTGATCGAAAATCAGATAACCGCCGGATTTGAGCTGCACCTTGCGGGTCAGTGCCTTCTGCACTTCATCTTCGACGTTATACAGATCAAAGATCGGCCGCTCGCCGGGGTAATATTCGATGCGATCCAGAATTTCAGGAATCAGTTTGCCGACAAACTCGGCGCACTTCTGATGGGTTTCCCGGGAATCGATGCGGATTTTCTCGACCTCTGGCGTGGCCAGATCACGAAGAATACGCATATAGAGTGGTAAGTCTTCATAGATAACAGTGGCAGGCGCTGCAGTTTGCATGGACTCCTGCAACGACCCCCAAAGCCTTCTTAAGTATTTGAGATCCTTGTGGATGTCCTTTTCCCGCGCTCCTTCAGCGACGGTGCGCACAATAAAGCCGCCGACATTCTCAACACCTTCTTCGTGGAGCTGATCCAGTTGTGACTGCACTGTGGCCTTGAGCTTTTCCCGCTCGCTTTCATCTTCAATACGCTGGGAAATCCCTACGTGCTCGGCATAGGGCATATAAACAAGATAGCGGGAGGGGATAGAAATATGCGTCGTCAGACGAGCGCCCTTGGTGCCGATGGGGTCTTTCGTCACCTGCACGACCAGTGATTGCCCTTCTCGCAGCAACTGACTGATGGAACGATGCTCTTCATCGTTATCCGTGCGAATGTCTGCGGCATGAATAAAGGCAGCGCGATCAAGACCAATATCAACAAAGGCGGCCTGCATTCCTGGCAGGACGCGAACCACCTTGCCCTTATAGATGTTACCGACAATACCAAGCTTGGCTGCGCGCTCGATATAGACTTCCTGCAGCATGCCGTTTTCGACCACGGCAACACGGGTTTCCATCGGGGTAAAGTTGATCAGGATCTCTTCGCTCATACTACGCTCATCATCAGGGACATTCGGCGGTTTCGCTTTCTCCGCATTATGCACCATGGCGCGCGCAGACCGCACGTCTTTGGCAACAGGATGATACCCCTTTCTCTGTCATGAATGACACAACAGTCTGCGCCCTCGCGGGATCTTTTCCCTTAGCAATCAAAACATTATGAAAATACAGGCAATAGCGCCCCTGACACCCCAGCACTTTTCCGCGCAGTTTCAGGTGCCGGGAAGGGCTTAGCGAAGAATCATGGAGTCTCAATTTGGATATAAAAAAACGGCTTATAGAAGCCGTTTTAATGGGGTATTAACCAGGTGTATCACTCGCCGGGTTGGACGGCAAAGGTGCCGGAGTAACTGTAGCGTTCTTCTTTAACACCCTGCTCTGTTGAAGGCTCAGCGTGCTCTGCCTCAATCAGATAAATCCCTGCAATAGGCCAGTTAACCCTGACATTTCCGGATGCATCTGTTTGCAGCTGCTGAGCCTGACGACTGTTACGCCACCCTGTGCCTCCGGGCGTCAGTTCGACTTTCGCCTTGGGCAGAGGTTTTCCGTTAAGCAGCAGGGTCAGGGTGACCTGATCACCAACCATAAAGTCCGTCACCCACTGGGAGCTCTTTATTTCCAGCCCTTCACCCACAGGCTTCACAGCATCAGGTGTTGGTGTCCCTTTGGTGACAAAGCTCTGTACCCGCGAGCGTCGATGAATCACCGGAAAGTCTTTCATCTCCTCCGGCAGCTGCGCCTTTAGAGCTTCAAGACTGGAAGCAGAAAGACGGCGAAAGTTGGGCTGCGCTTTATCTGCCTCCGGTTTTGCTGATGTTTTTACCTGACCTTTATCGGCAGCAGGCGCTTGGCCTTCCATTGCTTCCGCGGGTTTCTGTGTCGGGCGCGGAGGCATCACGCCATAGCTGTCCTGCCACTGCTCGATACGATAGGTTCCGGGTGCTGTCAGCTCAACACTGAAAACGGAGTGACGTTTAAAGGTCGTACCTTTAATGGCCGGGCCTTCCGTACCATTAGGCAGCCACACCTTAAAGCCTTCCCAGGAGTAGGGTTTATCGAAACTAAAGAGGGTATTGGATACGGAAACATCCACATCTATCCACTGTGGTTGCTCACTGCTCTGAATAAACTCACTGGGCAGCACCCAACGGCTATGGGCATGAGCGATCACAGTACTGCCCGCACCGAACACTCCGATCATCCCCAACATTAACCAGCGCGGGGCACGCACTTCACCTAAGAACGCTAACTTCATTGTTATTCTCCACAGCGGATGTAATGGCGTTGATGCAAAAAGAGCACGATAAATCAGGGGGAGAGTTTCAGACTCAGCGCGCCCAGCTCAGCGCTACCTTCAGCGGTGTGTGTTTCTGCCTTGGTGGGCGGCCACTCAAAACTGAAGCGCTTGAGTTCCCGGTCACCAACTTCACGAGCCACTTCGATGGCGAGACTGTAGCTGCCTGCCGGGGCTACATCGCCAGCTTCGGTCTTGCCATCCCAGCTCAACTGATATGTCCCCGGCGAGCGAGTGGCGCCACTGACACCATCAATGGGTTCGCTACGATCACGTCCTCCCCGACGCCACCAGAGGCGCAAGTGATCGAGCCACTTGTCATCACCCCGCTGCAGATGCCAGAGCGCTAACGGCTGCACCAGCTGATGACTCGCATCTTCAATCCAGACCGCCACATACGGCTGGTGGTATTCCGCCACGGTGGCTGGTGGCAAGGTAAAACTGAACTCCAAAGGCGCGGCATTCAGGGCTGCACTGCTACTCAGCAAAAGCCCACAGAGCATGAAGCGGTGATTCACAGGAAATCCCTCCCGTTATGACATGAATATTTGAGGTGACATCAGCGATCAAAAAAAGCATGAGCGTTACCTTTTGGCCTACCAGAGGACCCACACACAAAGTAAAAAAGGCAAAGCAATACCGCTTAACACCAGGGGCCAGGTTGCCGGGCGCTGATGAGCAAACTGCAAAAGCAGCAACAGCCCCGACACAGCAAACACCAGCATCAGCACTGCCGAGAGATCAATTACCCAGCGCCAGAGTTCACCCGTATCTCGGCCCTTGTGAAGGTCGTTAATGATGGCAATCAGGCCACGCTGCTGATGTTCTATATCCAGCTCACCGGCACTCAGCATTAAGGTGACGCGCTGAAATCCGCCAGGAAAGCGACGCTCGAAAGAAACTTCATCGTCCAGTACTTCAATACGGGAGCGAGACAGCTCTATCCCCTGCTCGCTCAACCAGGCACGCATGCCGGGAATTTCATTACTCAGCACATCGGCGTCATAGGCCTTTAGCCACTGGTTTTGTAGCGCCTTGGGAAGCGGCTGCTGATGCACAGGTTCAGGGTTGGCGGGTGCAAACCAGGAAGGATGATTAAGGGTGATGCCGGTAAGGCTGAATAACACCAGTAACCCAAGCGCAGCCGCAGAGCTGACCCAGTGAAAATCTTTAATGAGTCGAAAAGCCGCCCCCGTGAATAAGGGCTTGCGAGCGGATTTGGTCATGGCAACACCTTGTCATGGCACAGTCGCAGAGATGAGGTTACTGCTGTTGTGCACTCCTGAGGCGCGCATGTTACGAGAGACAATTCAAAAGAACAATAATCTTAATGAGATTTATTATTATTTGCATTTATAAAAACAGACGAGTAGATTCCTCCCCCGCTTTGCGCGCAAAAGCCGATTTATGAGTTTCACCCTCGTTATTGAGCAGCAAGGATCAAAGCAGGAGCCCCCAATGAACCCGACTTCGGTTCGTACACCTGGCATTGTCGCCAGACCCCACCAGCAGCGGATGCTGACCACCGCCGCCATTGGCATTGCATTAAGCACAACGCCTCTGATGACTTATGCCGATACCAACGACACTTCAACCTCATCAACAGGTAAAACTACGCTGGTGTTACCCGCATTGGATATCGTTGCGGATGAGGAAAGCGGCCCCGCTGGCCAGCCGGACTCGGTAAAGTACACCCAGCCTCTGCTGGATACGGCAAAAACCGTTAACGTCATTGATCAAAAAACCATCAAGTCTCAGGGTGCCACCAGCCTGCGGGATGTCCTCAGAAACGTCACAGGTATCAGCATTCAGGCCGGTGAAGGCGGCACGCCCGCCGGTGATAACCTGAGCATTCGCGGCTTTAATGCACGCACGGATATTTATGTTGATGGCGTTCGGGACATGGGCACCTATACCCGGGACTCCTACAACCTTGAGCAGGTTGAAGTGGCGAAAGGCCCTTCTTCCTCCATGAGCGGACGCGGTTCAACCGGCGGCTCCGTCACTCTGGTAAGTAAAACCCCGAAGCAGGAAGACTTTACCGACATTAGTCTGGGGCTGGGCACCAGCGATTACCGCCGCGGAACGCTGGACACCAACCAGACCTTCGGGGAAAGCAATGCTTTTCGTCTGAACGTAATGGGTTTGGATACTGAAGTCGCCGGTCGTGATCTGGTGAACAACAAGCGCTGGGGCTTTGCCCCCTCGGTTAGTTTTGGCTTGGGCACCGAGACCCGTGTGACCCTCTCCTACGAGCATTTGAAAGAAAACAATCTGCCGGATTACGGCATTCCCTGGGTCCCATCGACCAATACTGCCCTCGCCGGTTATGCCAATGAAGCGCCTCCGGTCGACTTTGATAATTTCTACGGTCTGGCCGACCGGGACTACGAAGACATTTCCAGCGATGGCGTCAAGCTGCTGGCCGAGCATGACCTGAGCGATAACGCCACCCTGCGTAACCAACTGAGTTACCAGCGTACTGTGCGTGACTCTATTGTTACTGCGCCCCGCTTTGTCAGCGACAGCAGTACCGATATCCGCCGGGAGCTCAAAGGGCGTAATCAGATCGATACTATCGTCGACAACCAGACCGACCTGGCCCTGCACTTTGATACTGCCGGTTATCAGCATGATCTGGTAACGGGTGTGCAGCTCACCCGTGAGACGGAAGAAACCAATACCCGCAATGTCAGCAACAGTGCGGACCTTGCGGATCTTTATGACCCCAACGCCTACGATGACTACGCGACGGTGCCGGACAAGACCGAAAACAACATTGGCAAAACCACGACCCAATCTCTGTACGTCAATGACACCCTGCACCTGAGTCCGCAGTGGATTTTAAATGGCGGGCTACGCGCCGATCATTCCAGTACCAAATATGAGGTGAATACCGCATCGCGAAGCACCGCCGTAGGCACCTACGATAACAGCGATACCACCCTGAGCTACCAGGCAGGCATTACCTACAAGCCGCTGCCCAATGGTTCGGTCTATCTGGCCTATGGCACGTCATTTAACCCCTCTGCAGAAGGGTTAAGCCTGAGTAGTAGCACTGAAAACCTGAAGCCTGAGAAAAACGTGAGCCTTGAGCTGGGTACCAAATGGAACCTGCTGGATGAGCGCGTGATGCTGAGCGCCGCTGTTTTTCGTACCGACAAAACCAACGCCCGCGAAACGGACCCGGATGACTCCAGCCTCTATGTCATGAATGGTGAGCAACGTGTTCAGGGGGTTGAGCTAGGCGCCAGCGGTTATCTCACGCCCTCATGGCAGCTGATGGCCAACTACACCTACATGGACAGCGAAGTCAGAAGTGCCACCGATGAGGATATTGTCGGCAATGAGCTGAGCAATACTCCCCACAACTCCTTCAGTTTGTGGAGCAGTTATCAACTGACCTCTGATCTGCAGCTGGGCGGCGGTCTGCAATACGTCGATGACAGGTTCAACAGCACCAGCAACACACGAGTTGCACCGTCCTACACCCTCTATAGTGCAGCGGCGAGCTATACCGTGAACTCTCACCTGACCTTACGGCTGAATCTGCACAACATTACTGATGAGGACTACATCGACAGCGTCGGTGGTGGTCACTTCATCCCCGGCACCGGGCGCTACGGCACCCTCACCGCCGATATGTCCTTCTAAGCGTTATCAGTCACTTCACAACGGAGGGGAGCTTTCCCCTCCCGGGAATGCCACATGCTTCTGACCATTGAGAATGTCCTTACTCCTGCACAGGTTGATCACTGCCAGACTCTGATGGCACAGGCGCACTGGGTAGATGGCAAGGTGACAGCGGGATTCCAGTCCGGCCAGGCAAAACATAACCTGCAGTTACCTGAAGGTTCTTTCGCCGCCCGGGAAATGGGCGAGATGATTACCCAGGCGCTGAATCAAAATCTGCTGTTTATGGCCGCAGCCCTGCCCGCACGTATTTTTCCACCGCTGTTTAACTGCTATCGCAGTGGGGAACATTTTGGCACCCATGTGGATAATGCCATTCGCCAGATTACGGGAAGCCATGAGCGCATCCGCACAGATATTTCCTGCACTTTATTTCTTAACAACCCGGCAAGCTACGACGGCGGCGAGTTGGTGATTGAAGACACTTACGGCACCCATGAGGTGAAGCTTGAGGCAGGCAGCCTTGTGCTCTATCCCGCGACCAGCCTGCACCATGTGACTCCCGTGACCCGCGGCACACGCCTGGCCTCCTTCTTCTGGCTGCAAAGCATGATTCGTCAGGATGCCCAGCGTACACTGCTGTTTGACCTCGATCTGTCGATTCAGAACCTGACCCAGAAGCTGCCGAATGATCCGACGCTGGTTCAGCTCACCGGCGTTTATCACAACCTGCTCAGACAATGGGCCGAGCTATAAACATCATAAGTGCATGAATAAAAAAGCCCGTCCTCACCAAAGAGCACGGGCTTCTATCACTCTTGAATCAATCCTTCAGGGGTTCAGCCAGGTCGGACACCCCGCCTCAGCCAGTAGCGCCGCCGTCTCGCTTAAGGGCAGTCCGATCACTGCCGAATAACTTCCCTTCACGGACCTCACCATCGCACCGCCAATACCCTGCAAACCATAACTGCCCGCCTTGTCGGCAGGCTCACCTGTTTGCCAGTATGCCAGCGCCTGCTCAGGAGTGATCGTCATCATGGTCACTTGTGTCGTCACCGTCTCGCACCAGATATGCGGATCACCGGCTTCTGACATGGCCACAACTGCCACGCTGGTTAATACCTGATGCTCCCGATCAGACAGCATCAGCAGAGTGTTGATGGCATCGTTCTGGTCAACGGGCTTGCCCAGAATTTTCCCATCAGCCACTACCGTAGTATCTGAGCCCAGCACGCACACACCTGAAGGATGGCGCTCCGCGATAACACGGGCTTTCTCGATGGCCAGGCGTTCGACATAGGCAGCAGGAGACTCATTCGCCAAAGGCGTTTCATCAATATCAGCAACTTCAATAGTGAACTCGGCTCCCAGCTGGGAAAGCAGCTGCTTACGCCGGGGTGACTGAGAGGCAAGAATCAGAGTCATGAGAGGCTCCAGCAAGGACGACACGCCTGTATTCCGGCAGCGCGGCTATTCAATCGAGGTAAAAATGCGCTGCATATCCCGGTGTAATACAAACCACCATGGCCAGATAAGCGCACTGATCAATGAGGGTAACAGGAAGATAAAGGATTCCGCCGCACCACCCTGCCACTGCTGTAGCCAGTGACGCACCATCTGCAATACGCCAATAAGCATCAGTACAACAAAGGCCTGCTGGATCAGCGGGAAGTTACGAATACGTTGATGCAGCAAGGTGGAAAGATAGGATACCAGTGTCAGCGCCAGCGCATTGGCGCCCAAAGGGCTGGACTGCAATAAATCCAACAGCAGCCCGCACACCCAGGCAGTTTTGACGCCGACGCGTTCAGGCCAGGCCATCACCCAGTAGATAAGTGCCATCGCGACCCATTCGGGGCGGCCCCATTGCAGAATCTCTGGCAAAGGGATAGCGCTTAGCATAAAAGCAAGCAGTAGCGATAATAACACCAGCCAATAACCGCGCTGACTGGACTCCATTACTGGGCTCCAGCGGCATCAGCAGGCTTTTTCCCAGCTGCAGGTTTGGACTTTTCAGTCGCATCGGTGCTGCCCGAGGCATCGTTGGCTGCATTGCCTTGAGCCGCCTGATCCTCCGGCGTGACCGAAGGGTCGCCTGGAACCGGCGAGCCAGGCAACATACTTGGCTCATCACCGGGGAGCTTTTCATGCCCCGGACCGGTGGCGAAGTCAGGTTTTAACCGCGTCGGGAATACCAGCAGCACATGACGACTGCGATCCAGTTGGGCACTGGGTTTTACCCTAACCAGCGCAAAGGGCTCACCGGGATCATGCACAACTTCAGTGACAATGCCGACCGGATAACCATAAGGGAAACGGTCGCCCAGACCTGAACTAATCAGCAGATCTCCGCTTTTGATGTCTGCGGTATCAGGCACATGCTCCAGGGAAATCACTCCCGGGACACCTTCACCGAAGGCCACCGCACGCAAGCCATTACGATTCACCTGCACCGGAATCGCATGAGAGGCATCCGTGATCAGTAGCACACGGCTGGTGTAGGGCCCCACCTCAACGACCTGCCCCATGATACCGCCAGCATCGAGCACGGCCTGACCAACAAACACCCCGTCATTGGAGCCTTTGTTGAGGACAATCTGATGTTGGAAAGGATCAGGATTCACGCCGATCAAGTCAGCCAGCAGAACCTTTTCGTCAAGACGACGAGAGGCATTAAGCAACTCACGCAGACGGATATTCTCCGCCGTCGTCGCTGCCATTTTCTGCACCTGGCGTTCCAGAAACAGGACCTGCGTCCGTAACTTGTCGTTTTCTTCCTGAATGGCATCGCGATCAGCAAAGGTGCGATCGGCAACCGTCCAGACCTGATTAGGAACGTCCACAACCCATTGCAGGGGCGCGGTGAAAACCGTCAGCCAGGAGCGAACTTTCACCATGCCGTCCCAGTAGCGGCTGGCTACCAGGAGCGACAGGGAAAGGAGGACCAGAAACCAGAACCACCACTTTGAAGAAGAACTGCGAAATATAGAACGCACTGGTGGACTCTGTCAGACCGGTTACTCGGAGGAGAGCAGCTCGAAACCACGGCTGTCGAGCATTTCCAATGCACGGCCACCGCCACGAGCAACACAGGTCAGAGGTTCGTCAGCAACGATGACCGGCAGACCGGTTTCTTCGCTGATCAGCTTGTCGATATCACGCAGCAGCGCACCACCACCGGTGATGACAATACCGCTTTCGGCGATATCAGAAGCAAGTTCAGGAGGACATTGTTCAAGGGCAGTTTTCACGGCCTGAACAATAGTGGAAAGAGGATCCTGCAGCGCTTCCAGAATCTCGTTGGAGTTCAGGGTGAAGCTGCGTGGGATACCTTCGGAGAGGTTACGACCACGAACGTCGATCTCACGGATCTCTGCAGAAGGATAGGCACAGCCCACTTCCTGCTTGATGCGCTCTGCAGTGGCATCACCGATCAGGCTGCCGTAGTTACGGCGAACATAGGTGGAAATGGCTTCGTCAAAACGGTCACCACCCACACGCACAGATTCTGCGTAAACGATACCGTTCAGCGACAGGATAGCGATTTCAGTGGTACCACCACCGATATCCACCACCATGGAGCCGGTGGCCTCATCCACAGGCAGGCCTGCACCAATCGCTGCGGCCATGGGCTCATCGATCAGATAGACTTCACGCGCTCCTGCACCCAGCGCGGATTCCTTGATCGCACGACGCTCAACCTGCGTGGATTTACAGGGAACGCACACCAGTACACGGGGGCTTGGCTTCATGAAAGAGTGTTCATGGACCTTCTTGATAAAATGCTGCAGCATTTTTTCGGTCACATGGAAGTCAGCGATAACGCCGTCTTTCATAGGGCGAATGGCTGTGATGTTGCCGGGGGTTCTACCCAGCATACGTTTGGCATCGATACCTACAGCAGCAACCTGCTTCTGGCTTCCCACCTGACGAATAGCCACCACAGACGGCTCATTAAGGACAACGTCCTTGTTACGGACGTAGATCAGAGTATTGGCTGTTCCCAAATCGATAGAGAGATCACTTGAGAACAGTCCGCGAATTCGTTTGAACATGAGACTTTTAGCTTCTTGTGCAGGCTAGTGAGAACGTATGCGAGCGCCAGTAAACTGCCAAACTCTAGCAATGGCAGGGATTTTGAGCAAGGCGTAAATATGATACCGTACCAGCCTTTAATTCAGCTCGCTGTCCTGACCGGCAAACCTGACGCCGCCGCGCTAATTTAATGAAGGCGCTATTCTAGCGGAGCCAGGTTATATAAGGAACTATTGCATACGCAGAGGGGGGGTGTCGTTACATCCGGAAATATCCCAGCATGCAATCCGAATTGCCGACGCAGAACGGTACAGAGCCGATGAAGACGCCAAAGTCCCGAAGAATCAGCGTTCGGGCGGCACTGCTTCATTTATTACCTCTGACCTAATGGACCCTTCCATGGCACTGACACAAAAAGATGTAGAGAACATTGCGCACCTTGCGCGCCTTGAAGTCAAAGACACTCAGGTCGAAGGCTATGTTCAGAACCTTTCCGATATCCTGGCTCTGGTCGATCAGCTACAGGCCGTGAATACCGATAATGTCGCGCCTCTGGCGAACCCTATGGATATGGTACAGCGTCTGCGTGTTGACGAAGTCACCGAACCCAACGACCGCGAGAATCTGCAGTCCAACGCACCGGCCAAGGAAAAAGGATTATTCCTCGTTCCTCGCGTTATCGAATAAGCCACGCGCTCGCAGACTGACTATAAAGGATCGACCTCCATGCAATACTCCACTCTGGCGTCGCTGGCAAAACAACTGGCGAACAAGGAAACCTCGGCCGTTGAACTGGCCACGGACTATCTGGCCCGTATCAAAGCCGATACCACCAATTCCTTTATTACTGTCACTGAAGAGCAGGCAATGGCACAGGCCAAAGCCGCTGATGCTCGCCTGGCTGACGGTACCGCAGGCCCGCTGACCGGCCTGCCTCTGGCCCATAAAGATATTTTCTGCACCGAAGGCGTTCGCACCTCTTGCGGCTCCAAAATGCTGGATAACTTTATCGCCCCCTACTCTGCCACCGTGGTTGAGAAGTGTGCCGAGGCCGGCATGGTGATGCTCGGTAAAACGAACTGCGATGAGTTCGCCATGGGCTCCTCCAACGAAAACTCCTTTTATGGCGCAGTGAAAAACCCCTGGGATGAGAGCCGTGTTCCCGGTGGTTCTTCCGGCGGTTCCGCCGCGGCGGTCGCTGCGGGTCTTGTGCCCGCGACCACCGGTACGGATACCGGCGGCTCTATCCGCCAGCCCGCCGCATTTTGCGGTATCACCGGCCTTCGCCCTACCTACGGACGCGTCTCTCGCTGGGGCATGATTGCCTATGCATCAAGTCTGGATCAGGGCGGCCCCATGGCACGCACCGCAGAAGACTGTGCCCTGCTGCTGCAGGCCATGTCCGGTTTTGATAAGCGCGACTCCACCAGCGCGCAGCAGGATGTGCCTGATTTTTCTGCCAGCCTGAATCAGCCGTTGGCCGGTCTTAAAATTGGCCTGCCAAAAGAATTTTTCAATGCTGATCTTGATCCGCGCATGGCCAAAGTGCTGGAAGATGCCATTGCTGAATACAAAAAACTTGGCGCCGAAGTTAAAGAAGTCAGCCTCAGCAACGTGGGCCTGTCGATTCCTGCCTACTACATCATTGCGCCCGCCGAGGCTTCCTCGAACCTGTCGCGTTTTGATGGCGTACGCTACGGCTACCGCTGCGAAGATCCCAAAGATTTGATGGATCTTTACAAGCGCAGCCGTGGTGAAGGTTTCGGCGAAGAAGTGAAGCGCCGCATCATGGTCGGCACCTATGCGCTGTCAGCCGGTTACTACGATGCCTATTACCTGAAGGCCCAAAAAGTACGCCGCCTGATTCAACAGGACTACATCACTGCACTTAATGATGTGGATGTGCTGATGGCACCGGTAACACCCACCCCAGCCTTCAAGATCGGGGGTCATAGCAACGATCCTGTCGCCATGTACATGGAAGATATCTTCACCCTGTCACTGAACCTGGCAGGTCTGCCCGGCATGTCCGTGCCTGCGGGCCAGATCGACAGTTTGCCCGTTGGTCTGCAGATTATCGGCAACTACTTTGATGAAGCCCGTCTTCTCAACGTTGCCCATCAGTTCCAGCAGGTGACCGATCATCACCTGCGGACCCCTGTTTAATCCGGACTGAGCCAAGAGGTATATAGAAGATGCAATGGGAAGCCGTAATCGGTCTGGAAATTCACGCCCAGCTCGCCACTAAATCCAAAATTTTCTCGGGTGCCAGCACAGAGTTTGGCGCCGAGCCCAACACTCAGGCCTGCGCCGTTGACCTGGCGCTACCAGGCACTCTGCCGGTGCTGAATGGCGAAGCGCTGTCGATGGCCGTAAAGTTTGGTCTGGCGATTGGCGCAGAGATTGGCCGCACTTCCGTTTTCGCCCGTAAGAACTATTTCTACCCTGACCTGCCCAAAGGTTATCAGACCAGTCAGTTCGAGTTTCCCATCGTCGGCAAAGGCGAAGTGGAAGTTGAACTGGAGGACGGTAGCAAAAAAGTGGTCGGCGTTACCCGTGCCCACATGGAAGAAGATGCGGGTAAATCCCTGCATGAAGATTTCGATGGCATGACCGGAATCGACCTTAACCGCGCTGGCACGCCACTGCTGGAAATCGTTTCCGAGCCTGACCTGCGCTCTGCCAAAGAAGCCGTTGCCTATCTTAAGAAGATTCACGCCATCGTGACCAATCTTGGCATCTGTGACGGCAACATGGCTGAAGGCTCTTTCCGCTGCGATGCGAACGTATCGGTGCGTCCTAAAGGTCAGGAAAAGTTTGGCACTCGCGCCGAGATCAAGAACGTCAACTCGTTCCGTTTTGTTGAGAAAGCCATTCAATATGAGATTGAGCGCCAGATTGACCTGATCGAAGATGGCGGCGAAGTCGTACAGGAAACCCGCCTGTATGATGCCGACAAGAACGAAACCCGCTCCATGCGCTCCAAAGAGGAAGCCAACGACTACCGTTACTTCCCCTGTCCTGATCTGTTGCCCATCGTCATTGACGAGGACTTCATTGAAGACCTGCGCAAAACCCTGCCGGAACTGCCTGATGCCCGTAAGGCCCGCTTTATGGAGCAGTATGGCCTTAACGATTATGACGCCTCTAACCTGGCGTCCTACCGTTCACTGGCGGCTTACTTTGAAGCGACGGTTGCCGCTTGCGATGATGCCAAGCAGGCCGCTAACTGGCTGCTGGGCGAGGTAGCCAAATTCCTTAACCAGAACGATACCGACATCAGTGACTGCCCGGTCCCTGCCGAGCAGCTGGCACAGCTGATCAATCGCATCAAAGACAACACCATCAACTCCAAGAGCGCGAAAGTGGTCTGGGAAGGGATGTGGAATGGCGAAGGCAGCGTTGATGAGGTGATCAGTGCCCGCAGTCTCAAGCAGGAGAACGACATGGGTGCCATCGAAAAGGCTATTGATGATGTGATTGCCGCCAACCCTCAACAAGTTGAGCAGTACATCGCCGCAGAACCTGATAAGCGCGGCAAAATGCTGGGCTTCTTTATGGGTCAGGTCATGAAAGCGACCGGCGGCAAAGCCAATCCCGGTCAGGTTAACGGTATCCTCAAGCAGAAACTCGACAAACTCTGCTGAGTTAAAGCACCGTAACGCTCTGCGCCCATCACTTTTTTGGTGATGGGCGTATTTTTTTGATCTTCAGAACCTTATTTCAGGCCGTAACAGCAACACTCTTGTGCCTGTTCCCCGCGCGTCTTCTCCCTTATAAAGGGACAACGTTCTGCCATTAACAAGGATGAATCCATGGCATCCAGCCTGCTTGCCTTAATAGATGATATCGCCAGTCTGATGGACGATGTCTCCCTCATGACCAAAACCGCCGCGAAGAAAACCACCGGAGTGCTGGGTGATGATCTGGCCCTGAATGCCCAGCAAGTCACCGGCGTTAGTGCTGAACGCGAGTTACCTATTGTCTGGTCTGTGGCCAAAGGCTCACTGCTGAACAAATGTATTCTGGTACCGGCAGCTCTGGCGATCAGTGCTTTCATTCCCTGGGCAATCACCCCTTTGCTGATGTTGGGCGGCGCATTTCTGAGCTTTGAAGGCGCAGAGAAAATCGCTCACCTCTTTCATAAAAAAGACACCAGTGAAGAAAAGCGCACTACGCCGCTGACGGCCGAAGAAGAGAAAAAGAAAATCTCCGGTGCCGTACGAACTGACTTTATTCTCTCTGCTGAAATCATCGCCCTGACGCTGGGTATCGTCTCTGAAGCGCCGATTCTTCAACAGCTGATGGTTTTGGCGATTATTGCGGTGGTCATCACCCTTGGGGTGTACGGCCTGGTTGCAGGCATCGTCAAGCTTGATGATGCTGGCCTCTGGATGACTCGCCAGTCTGGTGCCGTAGTGCAGCGTATCGGCCACTGGGTGCTCGCCGCCTGCCCCTGGCTGATGAAGGGTCTTTCCATTGTCGGTACGGCTGCCATGTTTGTGGTCGGTGGCGGCATTCTGACCCACGGTTTTCACTTCCTCAGTGAGTGGGCTCATCACCTGCAAAGTGCATTTACTCAGAACAATGAAAGCCTGGCCTGGCTCTCGGCGGCCATTCCAACTCTCATCGATGTGGGTGTCGGTCTGGTTGCAGGTTTTGCCATCCTGCTGGTGGTCAACGGTATCAGCAAGCTGCGTGGTGACTAACACGGCGCCGCCACTGAAATGATGCTCAGCCATCACAGACTTAAAAAGGGCCTTATGGCCCTTTTTATCTTCCTAAGGTCGTCGACTACTGGCGATTTACTCCTGCCGCAGGTGACACGCGCCGCACGCCAAGCATGAGACCGAGAAGTATCATCACCCCACCGACCGCGTGATACACAAGAAATGCCTCGTCCAGAAACACCACCGCCAGCAAGCTGCCAAAGACCGGCATTAGGAAGATAAACAAACTCGCCGCCGCAGGCCCCAGTACACGTATCCCATGATTCCAAAGCAGATACGCCAGAATCGAGGCAAAAAGCCCGGTAAACGCGATCGCGCCGAGGTTTCGCGCATCCAGAGCAAAACCACCGAAATGCGATGCTTCCCAGAGATAAACAGGCAGGATCATCGGCACACCCAGCCAGATGACGAAGGTGAGCAGGGCCACTGGCGGAATCCCCATATCGCGCTTTTTCAGCAGGACGGTATAGAGCGACCAGCAGGCCACCGCCAGCAGCATCAGCAGGTCACCGTGAGTAAATGCCAGTTGGGCAATCACCTGAGGGTCCGCCTTGCAGACAATAATGAGCATGCCGGCAAAGCCAAGGCACATGCCCATCAACTGAAAGCGATTAGGTCTGCTTTGCAGGATTACCCAGGCCATTAACATGGTAGCCATGGGAATGAGGGTATTAATCAGTGCTGTATTGATGGCCGTGGTGGTCTGCACCGCCAAATAAAGAATCGAGTTATAGGCGCCGACACTCAGGGCTGACAGCAGCATCAGCCACGGCCAGTGCTGGCGCAGCTGAGCCCGGTGACGACAAAGCGTGGTCCAGGTGAAGGGCAGCAGGATGGCTCCGGCCAGAACCCACCGCCAAAAGGCCAGAGAGATCGGTGGCATGTGCCCGACCAGCCCTCGGCTGACCACAGCATTCAGTGCCCAGCAAAAGGTGGTCGCCGCCAGCCCCAGCGCTGCCAACCAGGTTTTATTCATTCTTATTGTCTCCCGAGTCAGTTCTCAGGCGTTTATAACCCGACAATGCGAATTAATGAATGAAACCATTGTTCTAGAGCAGGCAGGATATTGGCAACGTCAAAGCCGGAAGGCGGCATCAGATGGCATGACACCTGACAGCGCTGCACACCTTTACTCACCAGATGGGCAAAGGGCTTAAACGCCGGACTGAACCAGAAAAGCGCCACAGTAAAACCCAGCATCAGGCCCGATAACATGGGCTGATCCCAGTCCGTGATTTTTATTGCCGTCCCGAAGGAGCGCTTTATTCGCGCACCTTCCAGATCCACACTGTAGAGTTCATCCAGCAGGAGATGAATCATGGCGCCAATCAGGACAAATGCTCCGCAGGCCCATGACATGGCAGCGGAATAGCCAAAATAGCGGTCAGCCAGTACCACGACGACCAGAGTAAAAAAGCCGTTGGCCAGTAGTGAGTGCAGTAGCCCGCGATGTACCGTAAAACTCTTGAAGATCTCAAGCAGTGGAAAGCGAATCATTACCCAGATCGCTATCGCCAGCAGCCAGTTCATCAAGATGGGTAAATGCCCCATGCCATCGGCAAGGAACGCCAACGCCACAAGAGTGGCGATCAGCGAGAAAATCCAGTGCACGGAGCGGGAAGAATCCGAGTCGATATCGGGTAGTAACCCGCCCATGATGCCCGCCAGCCACAACACACTGGCCTGCGTGGAAGATACCACTCCAACTGACATGGCCACCGAAGCAAGAAGCCCGGTTCCGCCTGCTGCAACGGCAACATGGGTTTTAAAATCCGCCATTAACCTGCTGTCCTTCTACGACGCAACTCTGCAGAGCCGCGCTTTACTATCCATTCTGATCTGTTCACTTTCGCGCTTTTTATATCGCCGATGTCACTGAACCAGAACGAGGCGAGCACGCGCCTGACACTGGAGTAACACAGACAAACGGCCGGCATTATTCCATCCTGCAATAAAGCCTGTACAGTGAAAGGCCGTTACGGTTTGCCCCCGCTGCTGAGTCTCACCTGCGCCAAATGGGCCAACCCGCGTCAAGGAGGTATATGTGCTAATCGTGCTGCTGGCAGTCTTGATTGTGATCTATCTGGTTCGCTATTACTGGCAGCATCGCCGCTTACCGGTTGGGCGTGTGCTCGCAGGCGTAATCGTACTCTTTATTCTCTGGCTGACCGTCAGCGGCCGCTTCCCTGCCTTTATCGCTGGAACCGGTCTGGTGTTGGGCGTGTTATGGCGAGCCTGGCCATGGATAGCGCGTGGACTTGGACTGTATCGCTGGTACCGGGATAAAAGCCCCTGCATTCAGCTTGAGTTCAGCGAGGAAGGTCTGGAAGGACAGATCCTCAGTGGTCCGCTGGCCGGTAAGGCACTGAAAGATCTGGATGAACAGGCACTACTCAGGTTGCAGGTCTGGTGTGAAGAGCAGCAGGATCACATCAGCCTTCGCCGTTTGGCACAGTGGCAGGCGTTATATAAGCAGGGTAAGACGTATCAGCAAGACAGAGACCAACCGCAGAGCAATGACCATGATGAAGCACTGGCTATTTTAGGCCTGACAGAGCCACTCACGGAGGAGAAGGTTCTTCAGGCTCACCGCACGCTGATCCATGCGGTCCATCCTGACCGAGGCGGCAGCGCCTGGTTAGCCGCGCGAATTAACCATGCCCGGGATGTATTGCTGGAAGCCCTCGACAAAAAACCTTAATCCTGTTTTTAGTCGCCATCGAGGCTCAGGAGTCGAGCTGTGGGCACAAGGCTAGAAGGAAGACAGCTCAGCAGGCGATGAATAACGATGCTGACGCTCATATTCTTTTTTGCTCAGCGCCTCCGGAGTGATCGGGCCACTGGCTGTTGGGCCAAGATCAGGCACTGGCGAGGGATAAGGGTAAAAGTTATCGGCAAAGTAGGCGTACATCCCCACGCACAGGTCTTTACGAACACCTTCGGGTGACTGGGTATTCTTGACCCGGACATATTCCTCAAAATGCGCTTGCTGACTCAAGGTCCAGCCTCTCACCGACTGAACATCCTGCAAAACAGCATCACGATTGACGCCCGGTTCTTTCAGCATACAGGCTGTCAGCTGGTTGATCTGCTCAAGATAACCAAGCTTGATGTTATCGCTTTTGGGTGCAATCGCCACCGCCTCGTAGAGTTTGCCAACCCCCAGAAGAAACTCACGCTCACGCGCCCGTTCTTCACCGTGCCAGTTCAAACGAATCTTGCGTTCAACGCCATCCCAAAGGCCATTGTGATTGTTGTCGCTGTATTCAGCACGCAAGGAACCCGGGGTGCCGCTCAGCACCGGCATCGAATCCAGTTCTTCAATCGTCATGGCAGGACCGGCAGGTTGAGCCGCCCTGATATCCACGGCAAACAGGCTCAGAGCAGCAAACACAATGCTTGCCACCGTAAGCCGGATCACGGGTCTGTGTAAGAAATCCAACGTCATGCCTCTCCCCCGATCGGCATTGGAAGGGTACTCAGGGATCTGGGCATTTCCGCCTGAAAGCCATCCCCGATACACACAAAATTATCTGCCGCCAAACCAGAGAAATTCCTATTTCTCCGTCGACTTTCCCGTGTCAGCCTGTTCTTGACCTGAACCGGAAAGTCGTGCGACTGTCGTTGCTACCCTCCATGGTGCTTATCTGAATGAGCAAGACAATCATTCAGGTCAAAGAATACACAAAAACGTGACTTTCAGGCGTAATATCTAAGGACAATACACACATGGACAGTGCGGTTTTAGACAAGCCGATCTGTAGCCCGTTATCTTTTTTATCGCAGAGACCGGTCAGCCCTATGACAGTATTGAGTATGCCAAGCACATTGGTACTCACTCGGGACCCCCACCATGTACTTTACTGGGATGATCACCTGAGCGCCTGGAGCGGCATGAACGCTTCCGACTACCCCGACTCTCCATTGCATCGCGCAATTACTCAGGCAGCTAAAACTGCCCTGCACAGCTCCGTGCTTCTTACTGTCGACCTTGGCCGTCAGCCCCAACAGACACTGAGCGTCAGCGCAGAAACCCTGAGTAATGGTGAAGAGCTGTTTATTGTTCAGCTGACGCAGTCTCCGGTAAGGCACTTTCCCCGTATCAGCCTCGACCCTGCGACAGGCGTGACGGTATCGAACCCGGCACTTCAAAGCCTGATCGAGCAATTGCACTGCACTATCGAGGCAATTCAGCCCGAAGAGCTGATCGATGCACAGCTCCCCCTTAGCGTGGAAAACACCTACAAGAGCAACACCATCCGCTGGCTGCTATTTGAGTTCTGCGGGCAGCGCCACTGTCTTGGCATTCCTGCCAGTCAGGATGCCTATCGCCAGATTCTTGAGTATTCCGTCGACGGCATTTATCAAACCCATCGCTCCGGCAAGATCATCTATGCCAACCAGGCCCTGCTGCGACTCATGGGTTACCGCGACCTCGATCATATGCAGAAGCATGTTCGCGAAATCACGCGCGAAGTCTACGTGAATCCGGAAGATCGCAGCCGCTTCCTGCAGAAACTGGATGAACAGGGTGTCGTTGAAGCTTTTGATTGCCAGATGCGCGATGCCAACGGCACAGCCATCTGGCTACGACAAAATGCCCGCGCCATTCGCAATCTCTCCGGCGAAACCGAGTACATCATTGGTACGGTTTCCGATATTACCCAGCAAAAACGGGTGGAGCGCGCCCTGCGCTATGCCGAAGAGCAGTACCGCAGCCTGTATGAGAATGCACTGGCAGGCCTCTTTCGCTCTTCGCTGAAAGGTTATTTTCTCAGCGTGAACCCGGCGATGGCACAGATTCTGGGCTTTAGCTCACCGGTAGCCTGTATCCGCCATTATGAGAATTTCAGCACCCAGCTCTATGGCGATGCCTCTCATCGCGACGCCATGCTGGAATCCCTGATGCAGCATGATGATATTCAGCACAGTGAAGCACGGGTATATCGGGCTGATGGCACAGCAATCTGGATCAGCCAGAGCCTGCGTCTGGTGCGCGATACCGACGGCACTCCGCTGTTTATTGAAGGCTCAGTTATTGATATCACTGCCGCCCGGGAGTCTCAGGCACGCATTCACCATCTTGCACATCATGATGCGCTGACCTTGCTGCCCAACCGCCTGTCGCTGACGTTGTCCGTGCAGGCGATGGTGGAATGCTGCCGCACCGAAGGCACCGGTTTTTATCTGCTGATGCTGGACCTTGATAACTTCAAGGACATCAACGATACCCTTGGCCACGGCTCTGGCGACCGCTTGCTGCAGGAAATTGCCGGCCGACTGACCGCTTTGCCAATAAAAGACTATGAAGCTGCCCGCCTGGGAGGAGATGAATTTGCGCTGCTGCTGAAAGATGGCGAGACCTCGGTCGAGTCACTGGCAGAAGATGTACTGTCGATTATTGCGGCGCCAGTGGTGCTGGATGGCCAA
This sequence comes from Pokkaliibacter sp. CJK22405, assembly GCF_046614695.1. Classification (NCBI taxonomy): domain Bacteria; kingdom Pseudomonadati; phylum Pseudomonadota; class Gammaproteobacteria; order Oceanospirillales; family Balneatrichaceae; genus Pokkaliibacter; species Pokkaliibacter sp. CJK22405. The sequence goes on along the minus strand of NZ_JBKKHQ010000014.1, from coordinate 85,038 downwards.
AGCTTCAAGGTTGGCGTCAGCATCGGCATTGTGGCTTTTGAAGATGTACCGGAAGAGTCCCCCCATCAAACCCTGCACCGTCTTCTGCGTCAGGCGGATCTGGCGCTTTACCAGTCCAAGGATCGCGGTCGTAACTGCTACAGCTTCTTCTCCACCCAACTGGATGAACAGGCTCAGGAGCAGCGACAGCTCGAGCAGGATCTGGATATGGCGCTGCAGACTGATGAACAGCTGTATCTGGTGTTTCAGCCCCTTATCGAGCCGATGACCGGGGCGCTCACCGGTGCTGAGGTACTGCTGCGCTGGAATCACCCGGAGCGCGGCATGATTTCCCCTGCCCGCTTTATCCCTCTGGCTGAGCGCTGTGGTCTGTCTGCACGACTGGATGACTGGGTAATGCATCATGCCTGCCGCCAGCTCTCCCGCTGGCAAATGCAGGGTAATCCGCTCGCCTTGTCGGTTAACCTCTCCGCCAAGCAGTTTTCCAATGCCAGCCTCACCGGGCATATTCTGCAGCTGATGGATACCTATCAGATCTCCCCGACGTATCTGGGTTTTGAACTCACAGAAACTGCCGCCATCACCTCACCACAAACCTCCGCTCAGGTGCTTTCCGAGTTACGCGATTGTGGCGTGAGCGTAGCACTGGATGACTTTGGTACCGGCTATTCCTCGCTGGTGCACCTGCAGGACCTGCCGGTGGCCAAGGTGAAGCTTGACCGCGGCTTTATCGCAGGCATTGAAACAGACCCCCGCCAGCGTGCCATCGTCTCCAGTGTCGCCAGCCTCGTCCGTGGTTTGGGCCTGCGCCTGAATGTGGAAGGTGTGGAAACTGAAAACCAGCTGGCGATTCTCAAAGAACTGGATGTCGATGAAGTGCAGGGCTTCTTCTTTGGTTTCCCCATGAAAGCCGAAGAGCTGGAAGGCCGACACCTTGGCGATAAAGGCTGGTTTGGTGTTAAATGCCCCTCCGCAAAGTAAGGGTTGGCGCAGACTAGCGCCACCGACTTGATGCTTTGCCTCTCTTACTGCGCCCGGCACCTGATATCGCCGGGCTTTTTCATACAGGTGTGGCATGAATCTGATCCTGCTGGATGAACAGGACTTTATTGGGCCGAATCAGGTTCGCCTGAGCGGGCGACGCTTTCAGCATATTCAGGAAGTACATCGCGCGGAGCCTGGACAAACCCTAGCCGTTGGGCTTCGCAACGGCGCGATGGGCCAGGGACAGGTGCTGAGCCTGAACCCTGAGGATCTGACGATGTCGGTCAGTCTCGATCAGACTGCTCCTCCTCCTTTGCCACTCACCCTGATTCTTGCTCTGCCGCGCCCAAAAATGCTGCGCCGGATTATCCAGCATGCCACCACACTTGGCGTCAGCCGTCTGGTGCTCATCAATGCCGTGCGGGTAGAAAAAAGCTTCTGGCAGACACCCTTTCTCACGGAAGCATCCCTTTTGGAGCAATGCACCCTTGGCCTTGAGCAGGCACGGGCGACTCACATGCCGGAAATACTGCTGCGCAAGCGCTTTAAGCCTTTCGTGGAAGATGAGCTGCCCGCCATGATGGCGGGAACCACGGCTATTCTTGCTCATCCTTACACTGAGCAGCCCTGCCCGGCAGGCATGACAACCCCCGTGACCTTGGCGGTCGGACCTGAGGGCGGCTTTGTTCCCTACGAAGTGGAGAAACTGCAGGAAGCGGGATTCAGTGCGGTACATCTTGGACCACGCATTCTGCGCGTGGAAACAGCCGTGCCGGTACTGATCAGTAAGCTTTTTTATTGAGTTTCAGGGCGTAATCGCCTGAACGAGGAAGGGTTAAATACTGGTTTGCAGCTGACTTTGAGATTGCAGAATTTCGGTCAGCATGGGGTTCTGACTCAGAAAGCCCGCTGAGCGGATATCCATCTCAGGCTCCGCAGTATAGTTTGTCGACTCAGGACGCGTTGCCAGCCAGGACAGTGTCAGCGCCATAGCCCCTTGCTGGCCTGACTGCATAAAACTGCCCATCTGCTCCACCAGCTCGGGGGTATAGCCCTGAACCTGAGTTGCCGCAGCCCTGGGCTCTTCCGGCGCCTTATCCAGATCCTGAAAGTGGTTATCCCACCATGACATCAGCCAGGCAAACTGCGCACCACTGCCTTGCTGGAGAGATGTCCCCAACTGGCGGTCAGCGGCTTCTACCTGCCGAAGTGCAACGGGATTAATGACGGCCACAAGCGAATCCATTAAAGAGTTAAAACCGGTTCTGGCTTAACTCATCGGCTGTGGCGCCGAGAACTTGAGGAATAAAGGCTGCTGAAACAATGCCAATACCCAGATGAAAGCACTAAGGTGGAAACAGCCTCAGTGATTCCATCACGAAGGTGCCAGGTCGAAAAGCAAGTTACACAGACCACCGCAGCGAATACTCAGCGCTCGACGTCGGGCAAACAGCTACAACGGTTTTTGACCGTAGGTAATCGACTCAATTTCCCACTCACGGGAAGCTTCCGCCGTTTTAACAAACACCTCATCACCTACCGACTTACCAAGGCAAGCTCTCACGATCGGAGCATTGACCGAGACATACTCTTTCTTGCCATAGATCTCATCGAGACCAACGATGCGAAAGCGCAGCTTATGATCATCTTCATCAATCAGCGTCACCCAAGCGCCAAAGAAGACCTTACCTTCCTGCACCGGGCTGTACTCAACGATGCGTAGCTCATCCAGCCTCTTTCGTAAAAAACGTACCCGCCGGTCAATCTCACGCAGCCTTTTCTTGTTGTATTGATAGTCCGCATTCTCCGAACGATCTCCCAAACTCGCCGCCCACTGCACCAGCTTGGTAATTTCAGGACGCTCCTTGCGCCATAGCTGATCCAGTTCCTGCTTGAGCGCCGCATGGCCCTCGGGAGTAATCACGTTGATATCCATAGGTGTTATCGTTCGATCATGACGATTGTGTTTGCTGAGGCAAGGATAAAGCATCCGAGATGCACTCAGCCCGGGCGGCTAAAGTAACACCCACGCGCCCATTGATCACCGGGAAATTTATCGATGAGGGTTAGCCAAAGCCGGGCGTTCATCCGCTACACTTCTTTAACCCACAAAGAGGTAGTGTTTGAGCTCTTTAGGCAGAGCAACTATCAGATAAATAACCAGCGCAATTACCGGCAGCCAGAGTAAGCGAGGGTTTGCTATCTTCGGCCACTGATCTCGTTCAGGACGAACAATCAGATGCAAAGTCACCATCCATACCAGACTGGCCAGCATCAGACCACCCACAATGTCGGCAATCCAGTGCACTCCCAGGTAGATGCGACTTGATGCAACCAACGCCGCATAGGCGGCAACGCCTGCAATCACCCACTGCTGACGGCGCAGCCCCTGCCCTGCCATCAACGTGCGCCCGGTCACCAACGCAAGAAGCGTGGCTCCTGTGGTGTGGCCACTCGGGTAGGAATAAGAGGAAGGCGCCCAGCTGACATCGGGCCGCGCGATGGCCAGCCAGTGTTTGATGCCATCGGTGGCCAGCATCGTCAGCAGACCGGTAACCAGCACGGTCAGCGCCGGACGCCAGGCACGTTTATATAGCAGCCAAAGAGTAATAAGCACCACGCCAGTGCCAATGACTCCCGGCTCACCAATGGTGGTTATCGTGGTGAAAAGAATGCGAAGCGCTGGCCACTGCCAGATCAGCATGGAGGACTCGACCAGATCCTGAACCGGACTCAGAACACCAGTAACGACCAGTACCGTCCAGCCTATAAAGAAGCTACCCAACCCTGCGATGGCGAACAGTTCTCGCCGTGTCATCACTCTCGTTTCAGCCACCAAAACATCCTTATCACAATGAGATATGTCACCCTGCGGTGTCGAAAAAGTATCAGTTGCTCCGCTAGCCTGAACGCGCAAGCTTAGGATTTCCTTAACTTTTAATGAGGCTGTTTGAAATGGCAGGCAAGCCCAGGATGTACACTGAGGAAACACTCTTATAGCGGCATGCTTCATATCAGCGCTTTTCACTCAAAGGCTGCGGAATACGCCGAAATTTCATGCGCCATAGCAAACCCATGATTTTAAATACTTTTACTCCTGAGCCCAGCTCATCTTTTTGCCACCGGAGAAAAGGAGATTCAGATGGCACCTCACTTGCATATTAGACTTTGGTGCAATCCCCCAGTGTAGCCTGCCGATGTTTCGGGATTGCAATCACTAACCCCGAAGCCAAAAAGAAGATCCCATGAACGCAAATGAATATCAGTGGTTGAACAGTGCGCGTGATGCCATCTACCAGCGTATCAAGGAAGAAGCGCATCAGCGTAAAATTGATCCCCATTCCTGGCATGAAGGACACAATGGCGGCGATGCCATGTGTGAGGCTGTCCTCTTCCTGGAAAAAGCCATGTGGAATATTAACCAGACAGAAGAGTTCGGTAATGCGGTGGATCGCCAGATTGACCGTATCAAGCAGCAGCGAGCGCTCTATCGTCGACTGGATAAAGACCCGTACCAGTACGGTAATCATGCCTTCACCGAGATGCTGAATGATCTCGAAGGGTTGAAGCGTAGCCCGGTGCCCGCCTGAGCCGTTTATCGGGCTCCAGGGCAATAAATCCGGCAATAAAAAAGGCAGCTCCGGTGCAGGCTCACTTCGATGAAACCCTGCACTGAAACTGCCTTGCACCTGAGCTGAAAGCTTCGCTTCCAGATCAGGCGACATTCACCTGCGTGATTACAGCAGGGACTTGATGTGCTGCTCACGATCCTTGGAAGCCGGGTGGCTGGACAGCAGGCTTGCACCTGAGCTGTTACCTTCCAGCGCCTGGAGCTTCTTCATCACGGACAGACCGGCTTTGGGATTCCAGCCGTGACGCTTGGTGAAGGATACCGCGTACTCATCAGCGTCAGACTCCTGCTTCTGGGAGAACTGTGCATTGATGACGCCCTCAGTAAAGTCAGCCAGCTCAGAGCCGCTCAGCACAGCAACCTTTCCGCCAGTGGAAGCCGCTGCATTACGCGCAGCGTTGGTCGCCAGAGCTACCTGCATTGCTTTACGGCTGTGACCCAGAGCCACATGACCAATTTCGTGACCGATAACAAAACGGATTTCGTCATCGCTCATTTTGTCCATCAGACCGCTGTAAACACGGACGGTACCGTTTGCCATGGCAAAGGCGTTGATTTCGTCAGTCTCGTAAACACGGAAGTTCAGAGGCAGGCCATCTTCACTGTTCACCCCCTTAACGATGCGCGCCAGACGCTTGCTGTAGGCGCTATTGGTCGGTGACAGTTTGTTCTGGCTGTCAGATTCAGTAGCCGCCTGATCTGCCATTGTACGCGCATCTGCATCAGAGAAAGATGCCGCTGCATAAGCGCCCTGCGCTGCGGAGATCGAGCTGGTGTTCAGGTTTTCAACACAACCAGACAGTGCACCGGCAGCCAACAAAGCGATCAACGTTTTTTTCATTTTTCCTCACATCCCATGTGCTTACATAAAGAGCGCGCATTCTAACAAATTTCGCCTTAATTGATACGCCGAAGTTACATATCAACACTGCAGAAGTGCTTTCGACAGGATGAAGGCTTATCCGCTCAAGAAAGGAGACTAAAGAGGAGAGAATCGGCCGCCATAATCAGACGGCACGAAGAGAGAGGAAGAAAGAAAGCCCTCAGGCTAACTGCTGCAGGGAAACAAAACGGTTTTTATCATCCGTGGTCAGCAAAAAGACACCGTGAACACCGGCGTGAGTCATCACGTTACGAAGCCGGTCCGCTGCCAATTCAATGACCTTGCCGCTGTCAGTACGCACGCGCAAATAACGGGCATGCCCCTGGTACATACGCATCAGCTCATCGGGATAGAGTGACAAACTAAAGCGGTATTGCATGGTTCTTTTCTCCTTCAACCATTGTCGGGGTGATATTTGACCTCCGACACGCAACCTGAATTACTGCATACTTTACACAATTTTGATCTGGCGCAGGATTCTCATTCTCAACGAGGAACCTGCCGCACAGCACTGCCACCCAAGGCTTAATAGTGGCCTTCGCGGGCGCCTTGCCGCAGCTCGTTTCACAGTGCGGCGTATTTCTTACGTGACTCAAGGATCTACCATGGCTTTTGACCTCTGGTTTCCTCTGGCGGTATATCACGCCGATCTGCCCGGGCATGAACAACAGCAGCAGCGCTTTGTTGAGCATATCCACGCGCTGCGGGATGGCGCCGGTCAGAAAAAAACCAGCGATGAATCCAGCTGGACCGGTGATGTACATACGGTTGACCAGATTCACCGTGACAGCACCTTCGACTGGCTAACCGAGCAAGTCGAATTACACACCCTGTTCTACCTGAAGCAACTTGGCCACAACATGGACAAGGTGGACCTCTACATTCAACGGGCCTGGCCCATCATCGCCAGAAAAAATCAGGCGGTGGCCATGCATGCCCATCACACCGCTCATATCAGTGCGGTTTATTACGTTTCAGTTCCCAAGACAGACAATCCCGGCCAGACGCGCTTTTTCAGTGACAGCAAACCCAATGAGGTTGCTCCCGGCATCGGTGCGAACATGACCAAGGGCTACAGCGAACTGAACCCCTTTAATTTTCAGTGTGCCAACTACGACCCGATTCCCGGACGCTTGCTGCTTTTCCCTGCCAAGCAGATGCACGATGTCACTCCGCACACTTCGGATGAAGAACGCATCACAATTTCCTACGACATGGTTCTTGCCGCCAAGGACATTCCCGGCGAAGGCACACCTGAGTTTTTAATGCCTTCTCCGGCGCGCTGGAGCAAGGTAAGCCGAACCCTGCCAGAGGGAGTGTAGGCAGCGCTTGCTCGTGATTAGCGACAAAAAAGCCAGGTGCATACCTGGCTTTTTTATGCGGAGGCACAAAACAGGCGGTCGGCTTACTGCGCCTGCAAAACAGGACCTGCAGCCGCTGCGGATGACACAGAACCTGCTGGAAGAGACGTTGATGGCGCAGAGGTTTGTGAATCCGCATTCACCGCTTCGGACTGACTGCCGAGCATCGCTGACTGGGATGCACTGCCCTCTTCCTCAATACCGTGACTGACAACCGCAGGCGGATGATCGATGTCGGGATAGAAGCCATCATGCCAGCTTTCAAGCGTCACCACCGTGGCCGGCACACCATTGGCGTAGAACCAAGAATCCACCACATAGCGCTGGTGTGTGGCGACATCCTCGATGGTCGCGGCATTGTGCGGGCCGAGGAGTTGCAATAGCCCGCGGTGCGCAGGATACGCAGGTCGATTAAAGTGCAGCAGCCCCATCTGGTCCATCAGCATCAGCGCGACAGAGGTGTTGAGGGTTTCAGCGACGCAATCCAGCTGATGGTTGCCGGAAAAGATGCCGGAGTTGCCCGGAGCGTCGAACTGGGTTTCCGCTTTCGGACCATTGATGCGCTCAAGCAAGGCAACTGCCTGCGAGATATCCTCACGTTCATCCTCGGCGGTCGCCGGTGCAGGCTCAAACTGAGACTTGATTTGCGCCTGCTCAGCCTCGCTCAGGGTCAGGGTCGTGCGCTTGGTACAGCCCATGGAAATACAGACTTCAAACTTGCTGAGCTTAGGCGCTGCATTCAACTGATAAGGCTGAAAATAGTTGCTGACCTTCTGCTGGGTCGCGCAACCACTTAACAAGAGAGCACCGACGGCCAGCGATACGCCCAATAGCGATTTCACAATGGGCAGTGAGTTGGTCAGCGCTTTAGTAAACTTCCTGTGCATCAACATTCCGGGTTCAAACATCCTGTGCGAATCAGCCATTAAACAGCCCGCTATTAAGACCCAAAGCCGGGGCTCAGGTCAAAATAAAGCATGTCCACATTGCCCTGCTGATCCGACACACTGAGTTGATAATGCCCAGACTTCTCGATTTGCAGTGTCAGCGCACCGGCCGGACTCGCCTTGCCGATATAACGCCCATCCAGATACCAGAAACGCTCGCCACTCCCCCCCAAAGCACGAAGGTTAAGTGTCAGCTCATGATGCTCCCCGGGAACCCGCAGCAGACTGTCCGGCGAAACCGAGGTGATTTGCAAAGGCTGACGATCCGCTTCCAGCAGTTCACAACCCGCAGCCGCAGCAGGCAAACGCTGCTGACGCCGCCAGTCACTTGGCAACCAGGGTTCCAGTGCGGCGGGCCAGAGAATGAGAGTACTTGCCTTCAGAGCTTGACCTTGGGCACAGGCAGGCTCTGCACGCCGGCCCTGATCCGTCAGCCACAGGGTTCGCACAATGCGCGACCCCTGAAGCCCCGGCTGAGCCTCAAGTGTGGGGGGGATGGTATCGTTCACGACCCAAGCCTTAAGCCTGCGCATGCAGCCATCGCGGTTGACCGGGTTACTGGCCGCCAGACCCGAGGGCCAGCAAATCTCCTGCTCCGTCACACCTGCTGGCTGGGTTAGCGGGCGCTGCCCGGCGTTGGCCAGCGTCTGGCGCAAGGCAAAGAGCAGAGGAGCCGCAGTCGTAGCGCCCTGATCACCGGGACTGGGGCTGCCATCGGGGCGACCTACCCAGACACCGATAGTCAGATTCTGCGTGACGCCTATCGCCCAGGCATCGCGAAAGCCGTAGCTGGTGCCGGTCTTCCAGGCCATTTGCCAGGGCCTCTGAATCAGCGATTGCAGCAAAGGGTTGGGGTGCCGAGCCAGCATACGCCAGGCCACCCAGGCCGATGCTGGCGAGACAAGATAACGAGACACCTGAGGGTCCGCTTCGGTAAGGCGTGCAGTGGCCGCCAGCCCCTGATTCGCCAGGGCAGAGTAAAGCCCGACCATATCCAGCAGGCGCACGCCAATACCGCCCAGAATCAGGCTTTCGTTGGGGTTTCTCGCTCCCGCACCATAGAGTGTCAGGCCGCCCTGCTGTAAGCGCGAGGCAAAAGTACCGGGGCCAAGCGCATCCAGCACCTGCACCGCAGGGAGGTTCAGCGAACGCTGTAGCGCCTCTTCGACACTGACAGGCCCGCTAAAACCACCGCTGAAATTACGTGGCCTGTAAGCGGCGCGCCAACGGGGAATGTCCATCAGCAGTGACTGGGAATGAATCAACCCCTGATCCATCGCCATTGCGTACAGGAAAGGCTTCAGCGCAGAGCCCGGAGAGCGCACGGCTCGCCCCATATCCACCTGCCCCTGACGCTCCTCATCGAAAAAGTCCGCAGAACCGACATAGGCTTTCACACCGTGGCTTTGGTTATCCATCACCACCACGGCGATGGATTGTTCCGCAGCCAATCCCTGGCGATAACGCGCCACCTCGGCTTCCACACGTCGCTGCCAGCCGCCGTCAATCAGCGTCTGAATCCGCTGCGCCTCAGGTAAGCGCTGATGTAATTCGCGCGAAAAAATGGGGGCGATGAAAGGCGTCTCTGGGGTGAGAACCGCGACCTGCTCCAGTTTGGCATCAGCCACACGCTGCGCGGACCAGTGACCCTGGTCCACCATCCGCTCCAGCACTTTATCGCGCGCCAACCGCGCTCGCTCAGGATAGCGATCAGGCCGCCAGCCACTCGGACGCTGGGGTAAAACAACCAACAGCGCGGCTTCAGCATCAGATAGATGCGCGGCACTTTTGCCAAAATAGGAGTAAGCCGCCGCTTCCACCCCCACTAACGGACCACCAAAGGGTGCAGAATTCAGATAGCGGTTCAGAATCTGCGCTTTACTCTCATGCCACTCCAGCTGTAGCGCCCGCGCCATCTGCCGAAACTTGAGCCCCCAGGACCGTGAGCCCTGGCTATAAACCTCCGGCTCCATCAGTCTTGCCACCTGCATGGTCAGAGTCGAGCCACCGGAAACGATATGCCCGCTCAGAAGGTTCATGCCGGCAGCCCGCATCAGCGCCCAGGGGTTAATCCCCGGATGCCAGTAAAAGGCGCGGTCTTCATAGGCCAACAGCATGTCCAGATAGACTGGCGCCACTTCGCTATTGGCCACCGGATAACGCCAGTTGCCTTGTGGATCAGCAAAGCTGCGAAGCGGATGGCCGCTACTGTCCAGTACCACGGTGCTAAAGCCCGAAGGCTTCGGCAGTGGCCAGCGCTGATCGGCCCAGTAAAGGAGGAGGCAGGACAGACAACCCATCAGGAAGAGGCCAGAAAAAACGACCTTCCAGCGCTTGAGGGGACGGCCCAGCAGACTCAAGACGCGCCCACAGAATGAGAAAAGGCGAGCGCAAAGCGCCCGTCTGTTAGCAAAAGAAAAAGAGGCTTTCATGCCCATGCACCTAGCGCGGAGTCACCACCAGTGTTGTTGCCTTGCCCACATGGCGGATGTCCGGCTGATACATTACTTCGGCTGAAGTCCCGGGAATCGTATAGGTGCCAGCCGTCACTGCGCGGGCCAGATAATAAAGTGTCGCCACGCCTTCTGGCATTTCGATGGCCGCTGCATAGCGGTCATCACGGAACTCCTGATGGCGAATATCCTGATAAGCCATGGTTTCCTGCACAGAGTGATCATCGACTTTGACATCTTCCATCGCCGTGCTGTTGGCCAGATTCTGGTTTTCAAGCTCCAGCCCGGCGGGCAGGAGATCCTGCACCAGAATATGGTGGCGTGCATCTGATGCCTTGACCTGTAACCTGACCAGTACCAGCTCGCCGCTGAACAGCTGAAGGTTATCAGTTCCCTCCTGAAGCGCGATCACATCACCGGTCTCTGGCAGCAGATAACTGCGAGTCACACTGAGGCCATGATCCACCGGCGCGGGCGCCTGCTGTGAATAGCCCGTCAGACGAGCATCCAGATACACGGCCTCTTCACCTGCATTCCTGACCTTGAAGTGAGCGGCGGCATCCGCCCCCTGCAGACGAGAGTCAAAATTCGCCAGGCTCAGGGTATTCTCCTGAGCATCAGCGGCATCCCCCATCACCAGTGTCATGGTATCGCCCTGCTGCTGACGCAGCGCCTGCCCTACCAGGAAGAGGCTGTTACGTTCCTGGGTCGACAACCATCGCTCTTCCTGCAGGGATTTCTGCAGTTCCATGACGACTGGCAGCCATTCGTCACGAGGCTTTTCCTGCTCCATCAGCCAGAAAGCCGCCAGCGCCAGATCACGCGTGCGCGAGCCATAATCGGCGTAGTTGTGCGTTGTCTCGCCCAGCAGAGCAACCTCACCGGATTGCTGCCCTTGCAGTCCACGTGTGCGATCCCCTGCCAGTTCAAGTGCCAGCCCAAGTTGGAGTTTTGCCAGCCCCGGCGCAGAAGCCGGCAGCTGATCAAAGTAGGTACGCAGGCTTGCCAATGGTGCCTGATGCATCCGCGCAAGAATCAAACCGGCATAGGCCACCACTGAAGCCCGTGAAGCAGCGGGATCTTCACGGTAATAGGCATCGATCCACTCCGGATTACGCACATATTCCTGTAGGCGTTTGACCGCAGCAGTCAGGGTACTTTCAGGCACAGGATAGCCCGCCACCGAGGCACGCTGCAGGAAGTCGGTGACGTAGGCCGTCAGCCAGAACTCTTCCATACTGTCGCTGCTCCAGAGGCCAAAACCACCATTGCTGCGCTGCATGCCGGACAAACGCTGAATCGCCAGTGTCAGAGCGGCGTTGCGCTTTTCACTGGTGCTGCCGTCCAGATGCAGTTGCGTCAGCAGCTCATCGTTCAGATAAAGCTGCGGGAAGACACCGCTCGTGGTCTGTTCAAGACAACCATACGGATAAGCCTTGAGTGTCGAGAAGTAATCCGCGATCACAAGAGGAGGCAAGCTGGAAAGCGACACATTAGCGATAACGGTGGAGGAGATCAGTGCCCCCACGGCATCCGTCGGCAGGCTAAAGGACTCACCGGCCTCCAGGCTTTGCTGCCACTGTTGATGCTGCTCAGCCCAGGCCGGACGCAGGCGAATCGACGTATCCTGCTCGATGGATGCCTCGGGCTGGCTCTCATCAGGGCGCTTGATGCCGGTCACACGCAGACGAAGCGGCACCAGCCCTTCGCCGACACCCGCAGTAAGAGGAACCCGGATTATGGCTTTCTGGTTCACGCCGACAGTCAGCGCCAGCGGCTTATCCTCTGCCCACTGCGTCGCATCGACTGCATCAATACCGCTAACCCTCGCCTTGCCCAACTCAAGAGCAAAGCGTTCATCATCCTTGTCCGTCCCCAGCTGCACTTGCAGGGTCTGGGCTTTGCCGGACAGATTATTCAGATCCACACTGACCGAGCTCTTGTCGCCCATCGCCAGGAAGCGTGGCTTGCTGATCTGGGCCACCACCGGAGCGGCGACGGTCAGCGCTTTTTCCGCAGAACCAAAATCCTGCTCGGAGAAGGCCACTGCCATCAGGCGAAGCTTGCCATTGAATTCAGGAATATCGAGGCTGATGACAGCTTTACCGGCCTCATCCACCGTCACCAGACCGGAGTACAGCGAGATAATCTGCACATCAGACGGCGGCTCTGAGCCACCACGGTTCAGGTCGGCATCACCGCCATAGCGCAGCTGCGCCAGCTCTCCTTCACCGCCTTCAATCAGATCATCAAAGGAATCACGATGCTCGGCACTGTAGCGACGTTGCGCGAACAGCCAGCCAAAAGGATCCGGGGTTTTAAAGCCGCTGATGCTGAGAATGCCTTCATCAACCGCAGCCAGAGTGACATGCACAGGCGTTGCACTTTCCGTGTCAGTATCTTGCGGCAGAGTCACCGTCACGGGAACGTCCAGATGAGTATTGGGCTCGATCTTCTCCGGTACATCGATGGCCACAGCCAGACGACGGCCTTCGCGGTTCAGAGCCACCGGAGTAATTCCCATCATGCGACGGGGCAGTTTTTCATCCTGAGAATCGCCGGGCTGAACCAGTGTCAGGCTGAGATAAAGGTCATGACGATTAGCCCAGGCAGGATCAAGCGTGATGTGTTCCCTGGCGCCCTCCGCCGGGATTTCCACCCAGCGGCGCATCAGCACCTTGTCAGAAACCAGCGTGAGGAAACCTTTACCGGCCGCCGGAGGCTGGATATCCACCACCATCTCATCGCCCGCGTTAAAGCTCTGCTGGTTCAGGCCAAGACCAATGCGGTCAGGGCGCCCCGCCAGCGCGGTTTGCTCTGACTGCCAACCGGCTTCAAAACGATAGGCGGTTTTAAGCCCGGTTTGAGGGTCTGTGACTTCCAGACGATAGCCACCCCACTCCACCGGCGCCTCAAGTTTGGCAGGCGAACCCGCCGCGATATCCAGCGACCATTGATTCACAGCGTACTCACGCACGGTATAGCTGGATTTCCAACCTTCCTGCTCAGACCACTGCCAGTGGTAATCGCGCTCTTCACGGATCAACTCCGCCTTAAGGCCGGCGCGCGCCTGCAGATCGGTGCCATTGGTCGCCACCAGCTCAAATCCGGCGGTGGAATTGCTATCGACCTGATCATCCTTAAAGAGCGGGCGAATCCCTACCAGCGTCGAGGCAGGTACGACCTGCACGCTCTTGCGTCGGGCCACCGGCCGGCCACCGCTATCCAGCAGATTTTCATAAAAGCGCAGTTCATAGGTGGATTCGGCTTTTTGCCAGAACGGCTCGGGAGTGAGAGAGGCTTTACCTTCTTCATCCAGGGACAGATCGTCCAGCTCCTGATTGCGTACCAGGCGCTCATCTTTGACGTTGCCGAAGAAGGTCGTTTTAAAGTTTTCAAAAGGATGAGGCTGGGGTTTTACCACCAGACGCGTCTGCACACGGTTATTGGCCGCAGGTGCACCGTAGAGATAACTCCCCTCAATGGCCACCTCCAGCTTTTCCTCGGGCAGCACAACTTTCGGCGCGCTCAGTTGAAGGCTCATACGTTCCGGCAGGAAATCCTCTACCTGCACGTTATACGCCTCCTGCGACTTATCTGGCAGAGTCACCACAAACTGCCAGGTGCCGGTTGGGGCATCCTTGGCGAGTGGGAAGTTTTGCTCATAGAAGCCTGCGGTCTGAGGCGCCAGGCGCAGGCTGCGTACCACGCGGCCATTGGGTTGTCGAAGCTCTGCCTGAAGGGGAACCGCAGGGACCGACTTGCCATCCTGATCACGCAGCAAGGCGGTCAGTGTCAGGGTTTCGCCGGGTCGATACAGATCCCGCGGACTGTAAATAAACAGGCTTTGCGCCTCATTGGGACGACCATCAGTGGAGAACTCGGAGAGATCAAGTTCCGGCCCCTGGAGGCGAATCAACGTCGTGTCAGCACCATGACGGGCAATCAGTAGCGCCGCTTTTTTCAGGATGGCATCGCTGCTGCCGAGTTTTGCCAGCCCCTGAGCATCGGTCTCTTTGCGTCCCAGCAGATGATTGTCGTTATCCAGCATTTCCAGACTGACATTCCCGACCGGCATGGCGGTGCTGAGGGAAGTCACCTGCGCAGTGACTTCCTTGGGGAAAATACTCAGCTGAACGCCAAGATCAGTGACCGCAAACCAGGTCGCGGTGAACTTCTCTCCATAACTACCGACTTCTCGAAGAATAGCCAGATAGATACCCTGCTCGGCAAATTTCGGATTGCTCTTGATCGGGATGTAACGGGTACCACGAGTATTCGCGGGCAATTTGAGGTCATAGCGGCCGGTGTAAACGCGCTCGGCACGCTCAAGTGTGCGCTCCAGCCCCCAAACATAAAGCTGGGAGTCATTACCGTAGCTGATCAGAAAATCGGCGATGGCATCGCTATTCAGGCGATAAAAGTCGATTTCAACATCATCCACATTCACCGCCGTGATCGGCAGCCCTTTAGTCAGCTTATGGGCCAGCATGTGACCGGAATCGGCAAAGCTCAGGACCTTTGGCATGGCTGGTGTGGTGATGTCCTGACGCAGAATGGCGCGGACACGATTCTCGATTTTAAGCTCACTGCCATCGGCACCGGGCAGACCTTCTCGCACCGTGATTTGATAGGTGGTGTCGGGTTGAAGGTAAGGGAAGTAAAGGCGCTTGCCGGTATCATCAGCAATCCAGCCGCCTTCGACGCGCTCGCCGTCTTTGCGAACCAGGTTCAGCCATTCGCTGAGATCCTGCTTCATGTCGACCGGTGAGGACAATACGATGGAAGCCGCCAGACTGCCTTTCCATGTGCCCTGACCAATATCAAGCACACGAAAATTCTGCTCGGCACTGACAGCCGCCGTCGCCACGGGCCCGGCGGCTTTTGCTGGCTCCACTGCTGCGGTGGCAGCCTGTTCCGCTGTCGAGCCAGACTCGTCATCCGCGGCAACAAGTGGCGTACTTATCATGACCAATGTCAGCGCCACTAGTCCGGGCATCCATCGCTTGCGCAAGGCGCGGCCTAATCCCTTCATACCCTCAGTCCTTTACTTTTTTTATACGGGGCATTTGCGCGAAGACATCAGGCACAGCCTACTCGGAGCGCAAAGACACAATTGCTGCTTATTCTAGCCAAAACGGGACAAATATCGGACACAAAAATGCCCGGATTTACCGGGCATTGTGATAACAGCGCTTCAGGCTTAGCTGACGATGCGGCCGAACTCATTGAAAAAGGTCGGGAACGTCTTGGAAGTGCAGCCAGGATCGTTGATTGTGATCGACGCAGTACCGAAAGAAGCCAATGCAAAACACATGGCCATACGGTGGTCATTGTAGGTATCAATGGCAGCATCAGTGAGTGATGCAGGAGGCTGAATGCGGATAAAGTCTTCACCTTCCTCCACCGTCGCCCCCACCTTACGAAGCTCAGTCGCCATCGCAAACAGGCGATCCGTTTCTTTCACACGCCAGTTGTAGATATTACGAATGCAGGTTTCGCCTTCAGCAAACAGTGCGGCCGTCGCAATGGTCATCGCAGCATCAGGGATGTGGTTCAGGTCGACATCCACTCCTTTCAGCTGACCATTGCCACTGACTTCAATCCAGGTGTCATTCCAGGTGACCTGAGCGCCCATCAGCTCAAGCACTTCTGCAAAGCGGGCATCGCCCTGAACACTGGCAGTGCCTGTGCCATGAACGCGCACCGGGCCACCACCAATCGCACCGGCAGCCAGAAAGTAGGAAGCCGAGGAAGCATCACCTTCGACCATGATCTGACCGGGGCTCTGGTATTTCTGACCTTCAGTGACCACGAAGGTGTTGCTGTCCGGCTGCGCGACGTTCACACCGAACTTCGCCATAACATCCAGCGTGATGTCGATGTAAGGGCGCGATACCAGCTCGCCATCAACACGGATGGTCAGAGTGCTTTCAGCATAGGGAGCGGCCATGAGAATCGCCGTCAGGAACTGGCTGGAGATATTGCCCTTGATGCTGACTTCGCCACCTTTAAGACCAGCAGCATGAATGCGAAGCGGTGGGTAGTTTTCATTTTCGAGATAGTCGATTTGGGCACCCGCCTGACGCAGACAATCGACCAAATCACCGATGGGGCGCTCTTTCATGCGCGGCTCACCGGTCAGCTCAAACTCGCCCTGCCCCAGGCACAACGCTGCCGCCAGTGGACGCATTGCCGTTCCGGCATTGCCCAGATACAGACTTTGGGCCTGCTCTGCGCTGATTGCCTGGCCTTGTCCAGTCATCCAGCACTGGGTGCGATCATCAGAAAGACGATAACTGACGCCCAGCTGTTTAAGCGCAGTCAGCATATGACGGATGTCGTCGCTGTCGAGCAGGTTGGTGATATGGGTTTCGCCCTCGGCCAGCGCCGCGAGCAAAAGAATACGGTTGGACAGGCTCTTGGAACCTGGCAGGGTCACTTCCCCGCGGGCAGTCGTCACAGGTGGGAGAGTCAGGGAGTTCATGCTCATCAGGCTCTTGTAATTGGCTAATCGCAAAGAAGCCCAACATTCTAGGCTCAGCGCCTGCCAATGTCACCTTTACCCCTGCGACAGCGGCGAATGACGAACGCAGAACGCCTCAGGGTTTAGCGCAGTGGGCTGACACTGCCACTACTTAGCAGACGACGCCCATGCTCCGCCAGCATCAACTCTTCATTGGTCGGAATGACCCAGACACCAATCTTACTGGTCGGCTTGTGCAGACTCTGGCGATTCTGCTCATTGGCAGCCGCATCCCAATCGACCCCAAGCCATTGAATGCTATCGAGAACCCGAGCACGAATACGGGCATCGTTTTCCCCCACGCCTGCAGTAAAGACGATGGCATCCAGCCCGCGCATGGTCGCCATCAGGCTGCCAATCTGCTGCACACAGGCATGAACGAAATAGGCAATTGCCTCTTCTGCTTCAGGCGTATCCGCGTCATGCAGCTCCTGCATGTCCGAGCTGATACCGGAGAGACCAAGCCAGCCACATTCTTTATAGAGAAACCGCTCCAGCTGATCCGGGCTCCAGCCTTCTTCTCGCATCAGATGAATCAGCACACCGGGGTCGATATGACCACAGCGCGTTCCCATGGGCAGCCCCTCAAGAGCGGTAAAGCCCATGGTGGTGTCATAGCTCTGGCCCTGCCGGATCGCACACATGCTGGCGCCCGCCCCCAGATGACAAATAATGACCCGACCATCGGCTTGTCGCGGCGCCAGTGACTGCAGCCTTTCAAATACGTATTCGTAGGACAGCCCGTGAAAGCCGTAACGCAGAATGCCCTGATCCAGATAGCGACGCGGAATGGCATGCAGCTGGGCCATACGAGGCTGTTCGGCATGGAACATGGTGTCAAAACAGGCAATCTGACGAATATCAGGCAACTGCTCGCGAGCGAGGCGAACCAGATTGAGGTTATAGGGCTGGTGCAGCGGCGCAAGGGATTCCAGCGTTTCCAGATTGGCGAGTACCGCATCATCAATACACACCGGGGCATTATAAAAACGTCCGCCATGGACGACCCGATGACAGACGGCATCCAGCTGGTGTTCCAGCCCGGCATCGGTAATCAACCCGATGATTTGTGACAGCGCTGCCCGATGACGCGTTTCAAGGGGCATGCCCTGCCAGCTCAGCAACTGGGTATTGGGCGTTTGCTTGTCCCACTGCCAGCGCACGCGAGGCGACTCATTCAGCTGGCTCAGGTGGTAATGCATCTCCTCATGCCAGTCATGGCCGTCAAATTGATATAACCGGGCTTTAACACTGGAAGACCCTGCATTGAGGGTGAGAATTCGCATCCTTTATTCCTCCGCCTGCATCAACTATTGCTCGGCCTGCATAAAGAGTGAAGCCAGCGCACAGGAGGCCAGACGCCCCTGAGTTTTCTCTGCACGACTGGTCAGAATCAATGGCACCCTGGCCCCCAGCACCACCCCGGCAGACTGGGCTCCAGCGAGATAAATCAACTGTTTGCCAAGCATATTGGCCGCTTCAAGATCCGGTGCAATCAGGATATCCACATCCCCGGCAACGGCTGAGTGAATGTGCTTATCTTCAGCCGCCTCGCGGGAAATAGCGTTATCCAGCGCCAGCGGGCCATCCAGCAAGCCCCCCTGGATTTGCCCTCGCTCGGCCATTTTGCACAGCGCGGCAGCATCCAGTGTGCTTTGCATTTTAGGGTTCACTTTCTCGACCGCCGCAAGAATTGCCACTTTAGGCTGGCTGATGCCAAGGCTTCGGCAGAAATCGATGGCGTTCTGCACGATGTCTTTTTTGATCTCCAGATCCGGCTGAATATTGATTGCCGCATCGGACAGGAACAGTGGCTTGGGATAGCTTGGCACATCGAAGATAAACAGATGGCTGAGTCGACGGTCGGTGCGAATACCGTATTCACGGTGCAGAATCGCCCCCAGAAACTCATCCGTGGATAAGCCGCCCTTCATCAGAGCCCGCGCCTCTCCTGCATGCACCAGTGCGCAGGCTTTTGCCGCCGCAGCATGGCTGTGTTCAGTATCGACAATACGCAAGGTATCAATCGGCAGCTCAAGCGTTTTGGCGGTGTCACGAATGCGAGCTTCAGGACCGACCAGAATAGCGCTTATCAGGCCTCGTTCGTGAGCTTCACAGGCGGCCTGCAAACTGTTGGGGTCAACGGGATGCACAATGGCGGTGGGCATAGGCGCCGTGTGGCAGGCTTGCTCGATAAAATAGGCAAGTTGCCCCTGGCGAGGAACACGACCGATATCGACTGTCATAGACACTCCCGATCCTGGGTCAGCACACCGGTGACAAGGAAAGCTCTTTCGAGCACTGCTACTGAAGCCGTACCGGTGCCGGTTTCAGGATCGAAACGCAAAGCGTGCAAACAATCGTCTGAAATTTTGCACCGTACAATTGTTTTGCATTGCACAGTTATTTTGCACTGCGCAGCTATTTTGCACTGCACAATGGGATGCACAAAAGACTACTCAGACTGACGGAGCGCTGCAAGCAGCACCCCGCACTTTCATCACCTCAGGCTTCTTTCAGCTTTTCGGTGTAAGGAGGCCAGCCCAGTGGCTTGCCTGCCAGCATGTGCAAATGAATGTGATAGACCGTCTGGCCACCGTGCTCATTACAATTCATCACCACACGATAGCCGTCCTCAGCCACACCTTCCTGACGGGCAATACGCGCTGCGGCGGTGAACAACTTACCCACCAGCTGCTCCTGCGCCTCAGTCACATCATTGATGGTGGCAATTTCGATCTTGGGAATAATCAGCACATGCAGTGGAGCCTGTGGATTAATATCCCGGAAGGCCAGAACATAATCGTCTTCATAAACGATATCGGCGGGAATCTCACGAGCGATGATCTTGCTGAATATGGACATGAACGAACCTTGTTCCTGAATGAAGCGACCAGCCAGTACCACGGCAACCTGAATGGCTTATCCGCGCCTGACCGCTGTTGCGCAAATCACCGGGCATAACCCGGTCAAAAATTACTGCACGGCATGCACTTTTCACCATGACAGCGCTAAAAATGTGCACGCGAAGGCAATCACATGTCAAACCATCATACGCCTTGAATGCCTGGCTGCCACTCTCCTGCCTGTCCGCCAAGACGCCTTTACTTAACCTTTACCGCCCAGGCCGAGGCTCATCATCAGCCACAACGCCATCGCCACCACTATGCACATGACGGCAGCATAGCCGAGGGTATGTCGGCTTATGGCATAGGTATCGGCGCCGTAACGTCCGAACAGCGCAAGATTGATTCCTGATAATGGCCCGACTGCAGTTCCCACACCCCAGGCGCAGATAGAAACCATCGCCAGCAATGAAGGCTCGGACCCGGTACCGCCCAGCACGGCAGAAAAAAGGGAGATGCCGATAATCGGATGGAAACCCAGCAGGGAAAGCAGCACGGTTGCCACAAACATCAGAATGGCCTGCGGGGTTTCAAAGGCGGGAAAGAGCTGCCAGCCGCCCAGTGAGGCAATCAGGCTTTTGCCGCCCTGCGTCAGTAACCCGGCGCTTAAAAATAGCAGCACCTCATTCCCCATACTCGGCAGGCGCTGCTGAATGTGGGCGGCTGTCTTCTCCTTCGCAAAAACCACTCCCCGGCGCAGGGTGGCAATGATGATCGCCAGACTCGGAGCCAATAGGGTCACCAGCGTCAGAATCGGGATAGATCCATCCAGCGCATGAATACCCAGCACCAGCGAGGCCATCAGAAAAGGCACCGCCAGCGCCTGAAACGAAACAGGCACGCCGGAGGCATGCAGCGACTCGGCACTGCGCTTTAATTGCCAATAGCTCAGTAGCAAGCCGATCAGCGCAACAGGAAAACCGAGCAGCATCAGACGAAACACATTCGCTTCAGGAGCGACCGATAAGCCCACAGCCATCGCCGCGTAGAAGGGAGACCAGAACGCACCGAGCGTCGAGGCGCGGGAAAGAATCAGTGACTGGCCGAGAGAAAGCTTGCCACCCTGCGCCATGCGATCACCAAACATAAACGCCGCCGACATATTGATGACCGATCCAAAAAGGTGCACCCCCAGCAAGGTCGAGAAAATACTGGTGCCCGTGCGTGACGCACTGGCGTTATCAGAAGTGGCGGTTTCTGTGCCTTTGGCTGAAGCCGCCAGCAGCGCCAGAAAGCTGACCGAAGTGACCATCGCCACCAGACTTGCGTTGGCGGAGAAGAATAGCCCCAGTGTGGCACTCTGACCTTTGGCAATGCCCCAGACAATTCCCAACAGACCTAACCCGGCCAGACACAGAGACAGCTTCAGATTACGTCTGGCGATATCCGGCGATAGCAGCAGTGCCGCCGTCCAGAAGCTGAGGCCCGCAGGCCAGCTTGGCACTACAGATCCGGGCCAGCTGGCGGTACAGGCAAGGATAATCCCGAGCACAATGGCGCAGGCGGCAATTTGTCGACGCATGATTCACTCTTTACTCACAACAGCGCCCCGGAAAGTATCACCCTCCGGGGCGCTGAACGACGCAACACTCTATCTCGTCGCGTAACGATGGGTCTTCGGCAACAAGCCTTGTCGCCCTTTAACCTGCAGGCGGTTTCATCGCCTCAGGAAGGAAAGTGGCGATATCCGGGAAGATCACCATCAGTACGACCGCCAGAATCATCAGCAGGAACATGGGGAACGCTGCCTTGGCGATGTAGCCCATATCGTGCCCGGTCATGCTTTGCAGCACGAAAAGGTTAAAGCCCACTGGCGGGGTAATCTGTGCCATTTCGACGACGATCATCAGGTAAATACCAAACCAGATCATGTCAAAACCAGCCGCACGTACCATCGGCTCAATCACCGCCATCGTCAGCACGATGGAGGAAATACCATCCAGAAAGCAGCCAAGCACAATGTAGAACACCGTTAGAATCACAATCAGCATGATCGGTGACAGATGCCAGCTGGCGATGACCTCCGCCAAGCTTTTCGGCAGACCCGTAAAGCCCATCGCCAGAGACAGGAAGCTGGAGCCCATCAGAATAAAGGCGATCATGCAGCTGGTGCGCACCGCGCCCATCAGTGATTCGCGAAAGCTTGCCCAGCTCATCCCGCCCTGACATGCCGCCAATACCAATGACCCCAACACCCCAAGCACTGCGGACTCAGTGGCGGTGGCTACGCCGGTGTAAATCGAGCCGATAACCATCAGAATCAACAGGAAGACAGGAAGCAGCTGCAAAATCCCCTCGGCTTTCTGCCCCCAGGAATAGGGCTGCTCCGTACGCTCCAGATGATCCCCGCGAATGATCGACTTGATGGCGATATAGCCCATAAACAGCAGAGCCAGCATGATGCCCGGCAGAATGCCCGCCATGAAGAGCTTAGCGATGGACTCATTCACCGATACGCCGTAGATAATCAGCGTGATAGAAGGAGGAATCAGCAGCCCCAGCGTACCCGCACCGGCCAACGTACCGACGATCATATTGTCGGGATAGTTACGGCGGCGAAGTTCGGGAATCGACATTTTGCCTACGGTTACCGCCGTCGCAGAAGAAGACCCCGAGATAGCGGCGAAAATAGCAGAGCCGGCAATATTCACATGTAAAAGGCCGCCAGGCAGCCGACTCATCAACGGCGTCAGCCCCTTAAACAAGGTTGCGGACAGGCTGGAGCGAAAGAGGATCTCTCCCATCCAGACAAAGAGCGGCAGTGAAGTCAGCGTCCAGGAGGAATTTAACCCCCAGATGGTCATGGCCATGGAATCACCCACCGGACGGCTGGTAAACATTTCCATTCCGACCACGGCGCAGCCCAGCAAACTAAAGGCAACCCAGACACTGGAGCCCAGCAGAAAAAACAGCGAGAACAGAAAGACAACCGTCAGTAATGCCTCAGTCATGATTCGTCTCCTTCGCCTGATCCAGTAACTGCTTCTCTTCAGACACCATCAGGGTAGAGAGCCATTGAGGCTTGCCGCATACCATGCCGGCAACATGGGAAAGAAAGGTATGCAGGGTCGCAATTGCCAGAATAATGGCGCCCACTGCGATCACGCTCTGGGGAATCCATAATTTCATCTGGTCAGCGCCTTCGCTGACATCCCCAAAGTCATAAGAAATGTAAGCCTGACTGACCAGATACCAGGCAAGATAGGCTGAAGCAGCAGCCGCAACAGCAAGACAGAAGATTTCAAGAATATGCTGACCACGGATACTTAAACGATCCGCCAGCAGGGTCACGCGAATATGGCCGCCATGGCGGAAGGTATAGGCAAGGCCCAGACAGTTAGCCGCACCCATGAGATAGGCTGAATACTGTGTGGCTCCCCCCACGTACAGACCCAGCAACCGGGCAACAATGCTGACGACAACAAAGCCAGCCATGCCCACCAGACACAGAGCTGCCAGAGCTCCGGCAAAACGATACAGCCCGTTCAAACAGGCATCGAGCTTACACAACAAAGGCATGAGAAACTCCTGAAGCACGCCCTTAGGGCGCTCATGCTTGTCAAAGGCCGCCCAAAAGGCGGCCTCACTACGACTACCTGATCACCAGTGGATCAGCGCATCGCGAATTACATAGCACGGTAAGCATCGATAACGGCTTTACCTTCATCACCGGATTTTTTCAGCCAATCCTGCAGGAGTTCATCACCCACTTTCTTGAAGCCTTCAGTAATGGCCGCAGGTGGTGTTTCCACTTTCAGGCCATTGGTTTGCAGCTGGTCTTTGTACCATGCGGTCAGCTCACGGGCTTTATCCCAACCGGCTTTCTCGGCATGGGCGGCCGCTTCCATCATGACCTTCTGGGTTTCCGGAGACAGCGCCTCGAACGCCTTCTTGTTCACAAACACCATGTTCTTGGGCACCCATGCCTGAACATCATAGAAATAGGAGGAGAACTCCCAGGCTTTGGTGTCATAACCCGTCGAGGCAGAAGTGATCATGCTGTCAGCAACGCCGGTGGCGAATGCCTGAGAAACCTCGGCGGCCTCCACCTTGGTAGGTACTGCACCGATCAGCTCAGCCAGCTTGGTGGTGATAGGGTTATAGGCACGGAACTTGGAGCCTTTCATGTCATCCAGCGACGTCAGCTGCTTCTTGGTATACAGCCCCTGCGGTGGCCAGGGCACGGTGTAAAGAAGCTTCAGGCCTTTCTTGTCCATGAGCTTTTCCAACGCTGGTTTGGAAGCCTGATAGAGATTCCAGGCATCATCAAAACTGGTCGCCAGGAAGGGAATGGCATCAATTTCAAACAGCGGATCTTCATTACCCAGAGCGGAAATGATGCGCTCGCCAGCAGGAGCCAGACCACGGCGAACCGCATTAAAAATCTCACCACCACCAAACAGCGAACCGTTGGGGTGCGTCACAATGTTAATTTCATCGCCTGCCTTTTCATTCACTTCCTTAGCAAAGGCAGCCCCCGTTTCAGAATGATAGTTCGATGCCGGATAGGCCATGGGCATATCCCAGGTTTCAGCTGCCTGCGAAGCGCCAGCCAGGGATAGCCCGGCTACCAGTGAGGCTCCTAATACGGCAGGACGGAGCGCCTTGTTTAGCGCGTGGCGAACAGCAGTCAATCGGCACATGTTCACAGTCATCTTCCTCTTCAGGTCATGATTCGGTCAGGTGGTGATGTCAGTCATTGCGTGATGCAGTCGACGCCGCCGCAGAGTGGTTTAGCAAACGCGCTCAGCGGCAGGTGAAAGAAATATTGAACAGTTTGCATACAATATCCATTTCAGCGTTTTATCCAGCAGAATCCATGCCACTACGCCATAAAAACCTGTTCTGTTAAGCAGACAAAAAGCGTCATCCTTTGAGCTTAGTCGGATCAACCACCCTCTCATGCGCGATTGCGACGCTGAAAAGGCTTGTTTACGCCATAGCTTTTACCTGTAGCGAAGACAGAAAAACTGTATAGGCGCCGATAGCAGTTCGGGCGTAAAGTGATTTCATCGGGTGCAACCCGAACGCTGCTATTTGCGTTTTTGACGCTGTCTTTATTACTTTGCCGACGGACTGCAACCATGTTTAAAGGCGTTTCATCCAGCCCCACCGCATTGTGGGAAGCTTCCGCCCCGCCCGCGCCAGCCAGCGCACCGCTTCAAGGCTCAAAAACCACCGACATCGCCATCATTGGTGCAGGCTTCACCGGCATGAGCACCGCCCTGCATTTGGCAGAGGCCGGGGCTGATGTCTGTGTGCTGGATGCAGAGCGCATTGGTTACGGCGGATCAGGCAGAAATGTGGGATTGGCCAACGCAGGGCTCTGGCTTGAACCCGATACCATGGATGCATTACTGGGCCAGCATGCAGGTCGCAAGCTCTATGACGCCCTGGCCAAAGCGCCGGATCTGGTCTACTCCCTGATCGAAAAACACGGCATTGAATGTGAAGCGACCCGTAATGGCACCCTGCACCTGGCTCACTCCTCCAAAGGCTTTGCAGAGCTTGAACGCAGACATCGCCAGCTCATTGCCCGAGGCGCCCCGGTGGAGCTACTCGACGCAAAAGAGACCGAAAAACGCACCGGCTCTCCCGCTTATGTCGGCGCTCTGTTTGACCCGCGAGCAGGTACTATCCAGCCATTGGCCTATGTCCATGGACTGGCTCATGCCGCACTTAAAGCAGGCGCGGCACTCTATACCCAAAGCCCGGTCACCAGTCTGGTCAAAGAAAGCAGCGGCTGGTTATTACGCACTCCACAGGGCGAAGTGCGCGCGAACAAGGTACTGATGGCCACCAATGCCTACACCGGCGACTGGCAACACGCCATCCAGCAAAGTTTTGTTCCCATCAAATATTTCCAGTACGCCAGCAAACCGCTCACTCCGGCACAACGGGAACGCTTACTCCCAGGCCTTGAAGGCTGCTGGGATACACGCACGGTGATGCTGTCATTCCGGATGGACCGTGCTGGTCGCCTGGTACTTGGCAGCATGGGAAATCTACTTAAGGATGATGGTCTCAAAGGTTGGGCCGATCACATGTGCGCCAAACTTTTCCCCTGGCTTGGCAAGATCGAATGGGAATACAGCTGGGTTGGGCAAATTGCCTACAGCGAGGATCACCTGCCCCATGTTCACCAGCTGGATGACAATCTAATCACCTGTCTGGGCTACAGCGGCCGCGGGATTGGCCCGGGCTCACTACTTGGCCAGCGCCTGGCTCAGTATCTCGGCGGGGACTCTGAAGCTCTGCCTCTGAATCCGGTCATACTGGAGCCCATCAGTTTGCGTGACGGCAAAAAAGCCTTCTATGAATTCGGCGCGCAAATGACTCATCTGGCTCAACGCTGGGCCTAAACAAGTGCATGAAGCGCACTATTGAAGTGCAGTCAAAGCCACCTCAAAAAGGTGCAACCCTGCTCAAGCCAGACAAGTAAAAACTCTCAAAAAAGGAGCAACCCGGTTGCTCCTTTTCTGTTTTTAACAATAGAAAGGTTTTACTCTTCGAAGCGTTTTCCAATGTTACGAAAAGGAGCAAAGTGCCTTTTTCTGGCATCTCCAGTGCACAAAGAACAGGCAAGCCATAGGTTATTTTTTGAGCAGAGAGGTCAGAACACAGCTCTCTTAGACTAATTACCTATGAGCAATTGCCCACTGGAATAGATCCCTTAAAGGCTCTTGAATGCAGCATTGGTCGAAAAATCACTCTAATTAATAGAACCAATCACTAAAACTAATCATTGAAACAGGATATTTTCCCGCAGCACTCCCTGCACCTTCCCCCTCACCAGCTCAACAAAGTCTATTTTGTCAATTATTTACAACAACCAGCACGCCTGACAGATAAGAAATGCTTATAAAACAATTCTCAGCACTAAAGAGTCAGGAGGCGCATCAAAGATAAACAACAACAACACTATAGATAGGATGAATAGCAGGTATATGAAGGCTTTTTGACTTGAACAGAAAGACTCGTTCAACAGACTGAAAAAAATTGGAATAGTTCTTGCTGTTAGGAATGCATACTACCCCGCGTAGTTAAATAGGTACCTAACTTAGGAAACGGAACAACCTGTTGGAGTGTTACTCATGTCAAAATCCGTTCTGAAGAAGACCCTGGTTTCTCTTGCTGTAGCTTCATCTTTCAGCATGGCTGCTGCTCACGCCGATATCAAAGTTGGTATCGCGGGTCCTATGACTGGCGCGTACGCTGCTTTTGGTGAGCAGCTGTGGAAAGGCGCCTCTCAGGCTGCCGAAGACATCAACGCCGCTGGTGGCGTTAATGGCGAGAAACTGGTTCTGGTCAAAGGCGACGACGCTTGCGAACCTAAACAGGCTGTTTCCATCGCTAACCGTCTGGTAGACGGTGATGAAGTTGCTGGCGTTATCGGCCACTTCTGCTCTTCTTCCTCCATCCCTGCTTCTGAAATCTATGACGAGGGTGGCATCACTGAAATCACTCCTGCGTCAACCAACCCACAGTACACCGAGCGTGGCCTGCCTAACGTTTTCCGTGTGTGTGGTCGTGACGACCAGCAGGGTAGCGTTGCTGCTGACTACATCATCGATAACCTGAAAGCGACCAAAGTTGCTGTTATCCATGACAAAGACACCTACGGCCAGGGTCTGGCTGACGCAACTAAAGCGCGTCTGAACGAGCGTGGCGTTAAAGAAGTTATCTATGAAGGCCTGACTCGTGGCGAGAAAGACTTCAGCGCACTGGTTACCAAAATCCGCGCCTCTGGCGCAGAAGTTGTTTACTTCGGTGGTCTGCACGCTGAAGCCGGCGCACTGGTTAAGCAGCTGCGTGACCAAGGCGTTAAAGCTGCATTCATGTCCGGTGACGGCATCACTGACAAAGCCTTCGTTACTGCAGCCGGTGGCCCACAGTACGTTGACGGCGTTTACATGACTTTCGGTGCAGACCCACGTAACAACCCAGCGTCTGCTGATGTTATCGCCAAGTTCCGCAAGGCTGGTTTCGAGCCTGAAGGTTACACCCTGTACTCCTACGCTGCGCTGCAGGTTCTGGCTGCAGGTCTTGATGGCGCCAAAGGCGACAAAGAGAAAGTTGGCGAGTGGATCCACTCTCACCCAGTACAGACCGTTATGGGTGAAAAAGACTTCGACAAGAAAGGTGACCTGAAAGTATCTGACTACGTCATGTACCAATGGCACAACGACGGCAACTACACCGAAGTTAAATAAGCTCCACTGTCTGAGAAAGCCCCTGTCGGCCCTGCGCCTTCAGGGGCTTTGGTTGTAAAAATACTATAAGGTACATGAGGTCAGACAATGGACATTGTTCTGCAACAACTGGTTAACGGCTTGACGCTCGGCTCCGTTTACGGGCTGATTGCCGTTGGCTACACCATGGTTTACGGCATCATCGGCATGATTAACTTTGCCCACGGTGACGTATACATGGTTTCTTCCTACATCACTGCCATTGTTATTGCATTGCTGAGTTATTTCGGATTCCACTCTTTCCCAGTGGTTATCCTCTTCACACTGGCACTCACCATTATTATTACTGGTGTTTATGGCTGGACTATCGAGCGCGTGGCCTATCGTCCACTGCGAAACTCTACCCGCCTGGCCCCCCTGATTTCAGCCATCGGTATGTCGCTGATTCTGCAAAACTATGTGCAGATCGCCCAAGGCGCGCGCCCACAGGGTGTTCCAACCCTGCTTGACGGCAACCTGCGCCTGCACATTGCTGATGGCTACGTCCAGATTACCTACATGAAGCTGTTCATTCTGGTAGCCGCTTTTGCAGGTATGGGCATCCTGACTTACGTCATTCAGAAAACCAAACTTGGCCGCATGTGCCGCGCTACCCAGCAGGATCGCAAAATGGCGTCCATCCTGGGTATTGATACTGACAAGATCATCTCTCTGGTCTTCGTTATCGGTGCTGCGATGGCAGCGCTGGCGGGTGTTCTGATCACGCTAGACTACGGCAGCTTCGACTTCTTTATCGGCTTCATCATTGGGGTGAAGGCATTCACTGCCGCAGTACTCGGTGGTATCGGCTCTCTGCCTGGCGCCATGCTGGGTGGCGTTATCCTTGGTCTGGCTGAGGCGCTGTTCTCTGGCCTGGTCAACACGGACTACAAAGACGTTTTCGCCTTTAGCCTGCTCGTAATGATTCTGATCTTCCGTCCAAGCGGACTGCTCGGCAAACCTGCTGTGGAAAAGGTGTAAGTCATGGCGTCTGTGAATTTCAAAAAAGTTATTATCGATACTATTCTCGCTGGTCTGATGTCCCTGATCGTCTTCGGACCGATCTGCGGCATCCTGCTTGACGGTTATGATTTCTCCACCCGTCCCGGCGTAATCTCTACCATCGTTGCTGTTGTCATGGTGGGCCGCTTCGCGATTTCCTGGTTTACCCAGACCGAACGCGGCAAAACCATGCTGTATAAGCATCAGAACGGTGACCACGGCGCACTGGTTCTGCCTCCTGATCACAAGTCCAAACTGATCTTTATCATTCCTCTGGTTATTCTGGTCGGTATTGCTGCCCCCTTCATTGCCAGCAAATACGTTCTGACTATTCTGATTCTGGGTCTGATCTACGTTCTGTTGGGTCTTGGCCTCAACATCGTTGTTGGCCTGGCCGGTATGCTCGACCTGGGCTTCGTTGGCTTCTATGCCATTGGTGCTTATGGCCTGTCACTGGGCTATCAGTATCTGGACCTTGGCTTCTGGACCATGCTGCCCATCTCCGCCATCATCGCGGCAGTTGCCGGTGCACTGATCGGTTTCCCGGTTCTGCGTATGCATGGTGACTACCTGGCCATCGTGACCCTGGGCTTCGGT
Organism: Pokkaliibacter sp. CJK22405; assembly: GCF_046614695.1. Classification (NCBI taxonomy): domain Bacteria; kingdom Pseudomonadati; phylum Pseudomonadota; class Gammaproteobacteria; order Oceanospirillales; family Balneatrichaceae; genus Pokkaliibacter; species Pokkaliibacter sp. CJK22405. The sequence continues at coordinate 55,517 of NZ_JBKKHQ010000014.1, read as the reverse complement.
GAAATCATTCGTCTGGTACTGACTAACTGGACGTCTTTCACTGGCGGTCCTAACGGCGTCAGCGCGCCTCTGCCCACCTTCTTTGGTCTGGAGTTTGAGCGTCGTGCCAAGCAAGGCGGCACTCCCTACTACGAATACTTCGGCGTCGACTATGACAGTGCCATGAAATACATCTTCATTTATCTGGCACTTTTTGCTGTGGTTTGGGCTGTGCTCTACATCAAGCATCGTCTGGTAAAAATGCCGATGGGACGCGCCTGGGAAGCACTGCGTGAAGACGAAGTGGCTTGCCGCTCACTGGGCCTTAACCACGTTCTGGTAAAACTGTCTGCCTTTATGCTGGGCGCCTCAACTGGCGGTTTAGCGGGTGTATTCTTCGCCACCTATCAGGGCTTCGTTAACCCAACCTCCTTCACCTTCTTTGAATCCGCACTGATCCTGGCCATCGTGGTACTGGGCGGCATGGGTTCAACCGTCGGTGTGGTTGTCGCGGCCTTTGTTCTGACCATCCTTCCCGAAATGCTGCGTGACCTGGCTGACTACCGCGTCCTGCTGTTCGGTATTCTCATGGTATTTATGATGATCTGGCGTCCCCGTGGTCTGGTACGCGTCACTCGTACCGGCTATGCAGTAAGAAAAGGGGTTGCATAATGGACCAGCAAAACATTCTGACCGTTAAGAATCTGGAAATGCAGTTCGGCGGTATCAAGGCTCTGCAGAATGTGAATTTCGAGATCCCTCGTGGTTCCATTTCAGCTCTTATCGGCCCCAACGGTGCTGGTAAAACCACCGTTTTTAACTGCCTGACAGGTTTCTATAAAGCGACTGGCGGCGAAATCATGCTGAATGCGAATGGAAAAGCCACTCGCATAGGCAAAGTGCTTGGTGAAAAGTTTCAGGGCTCTGACTTCGTGAATCCTGTCGCTTTTGCCAGCCGCGTTCGCTACAAAATGTTTGGCGGCTCTCACCTTGTAAACCGTGCAGGTCTTGCCCGTACTTTCCAGAATATTCGTCTGTTCAAGGAAATGTCCGTTATCGAGAACCTGCTGGTATCTCAGCACACCCAGCTGAACCGCAACATGCTGGCTGGCATTTTCAATACTCCAGGCTATCGTCACTCAGAGAAACGCGCCCTTGAGCGTGCGTTCTACTGGCTGGAAGTCATGGACCTGGTTGATCATGCCAACAAACTGGCAGGCAGCATGTCCTATGGCCAGCAGCGCCGTCTGGAAATTGCCCGTACCATGTGTACCAAGCCTGAGCTGGTCTGCCTCGACGAACCTGCTGCCGGTCTTAACCCTGCGGAAACCCATGCACTGAGCAGCATGATTCGCGTTCTGCGCGATGAGCACAACGTTACCGTTCTGCTGATCGAACACGACATGGGTATGGTTATGGATATCTCTGAACACATCGTCGTGCTGGATCACGGTCAGGTTATTGCCCGTGGTGCACCTAAAGATATCAAAGAGAACCCGAAAGTTATCGCGGCCTATCTGGGTGCATCTGACGATGAGGAAGTATCACTATGAGCGAAAAACTGCTCGAGTTTAAAGACGTAGACGTCTTTTACGGCCCGATTCAGGCCCTGCGTAAAGTCTCCCTGCATATCAACAAAGGCGAGATTGTCAGTTTGATCGGCGCGAACGGTGCGGGTAAATCCACCCTGCTGATGTCCATTTTCGGACAGCCTCGCGCTACCTCTGGCCAGATCATTTACAACGGCACAGAAATTCAGGACAAGTCCTCTCACTTCGTGGCCTCCAACGGTATCGCTCAGTCTCCGGAAGGCCGTCGCGTTTTCCCTGATATGACCGTCGAGGAAAACCTGCTGATGGGCACCATCCCTATCGGTATGGATCATGTTGATGAAGACATGCAGAAGATGTTTGATCTGTTCCCGCGCCTGAAAGAGCGTCGTAATCAGCGTGCCAACACCATGTCCGGTGGTGAGCAGCAGATGCTGGCGATCGCACGCGCACTGATGAGTCGCCCGAAGCTGCTGCTTCTGGACGAGCCTAGTCTTGGTCTGGCTCCGATCATCGTTAAGCAGATTTTTGCCAACCTGAAAGAAGTCGCCTCCACCGGCATGACAATCTTTCTGGTTGAGCAGAACGCGAACCACGCACTCAAGCTGTCAAACCGCGCTTATGTCATGGTAAACGGCGAAATCCGTATGACGGGCACCGGTGAAGAACTGCTGGTGAATCCTGAAATCCGCGAACTCTATCTGGGCGGCCACTAAGCCCCATCAGTAGAGCTCTGCGGTAATATAAAAAGCCCTCTTCGGAGGGCTTTTTATCGCTACAAAATGCAATGGAAACAAGCACTGATCCTTAACCGAAAATGGCAACCAGCTGTCGAGTTGTCAGAAGGCGCTGCCCCGCCTGATTAAAGAGTTGATCATTAATCACGGTGTAGCCATCCCGGGTGGAGACCGTATCCGCCTCGTAACGAAACCAGTCAGATTCATCAAAGCCCGCCAGCGGCAGCTCAAAATCGATCGACCAATTCACTGTACTCATTGGCACAGGTTCTTCCAGGGGTGCCAGGCCTGAAGGAGGCCACGCATCCGCGAGCATAAGCAGTGAAGAGGGGTGCAGAATCAGTCCGGTTTTTTTTGCCTTAATCCAGCCGGAGAACTGCCAGTCCTCAGTCTGAGAAAAGGGTAAGGCACCACTCGCCCAGCGCATATCAAAGTGCTCTGCAAATTCGAGATGAATATCTTGGCCAAAAGAAAAGGCAGGCAAGTGCTCTGGCGACTCATTGATCTGATGGTAAACATCCGCAGATCGCACAGCAGAATCGCGTCCACGAGCCAACGTCACCTCCATCGTAGCAACGATCGTCTCCTGCACCGCGGTAATGAGGTAAAACGCGACATTCCGGCCTTCTCTTAAACACTGGATATGTAACTCCAGCAAACCTGGCCCGGCAGGCGCAATAAAACTCACAGAAGCGTGGCGCAAAATACCAGCGGTATCGACCTGCTTTTCCAGCGCACGCAGCATCATGGACGCAAGCATGCCGCCATACGTTGCCCTGCCCTGGCTCCAGTGCTCGGGAATTTCCAGAGTGCAATTCACCGACAGAAGCGATAGCTCACCTGCTGAAAGGGGATACTTCATCACAATCTCCTCAGGCACAGGGCCAAAGAAAACGATGCTCTCTGGCCACTTTTAGCGAAATAACTTGCTGAAAAAGCACAAATTCTCACACTTGGCGCATGGCATTTTTATAGCCATGTTTTATGCTAGGAAAGTGTAGTGCAGATACGGATATTTGCCTTCGGCCGGCCTTTGCAGGAGCTAAAACAGCGTCAGCCTTGATAACAACAGCCCGAAGTGACCTAAACAAGTACATCGTTGCCTTAGCAATTTGTTACAGTCACGAGACACCATCTTTTATTACCCTATGCCTTTAGATCAGAGGGGGTAGACCAGCCAGAAACGGCTGTTGGCGGCAGTAGCGATAGTCGAAGCCCCCTCCCCTCGCCATAGTGCCGGAAGCACTGTGACGGGAATTGCCGCCCACTCAGGATGAGGCATGGCAGTATTCTGAAATAGAACGCAAACATTCTTTTGAAACGCTTCCAGCCATAGCTGTTTTAATACCGCTAATGGACTTTAAAGCAGTTTCTCGCCGTTTATCACAAGGTAAAACAGATGTTAGGACAGATTGCAGGTAGCAGCCTGGCGCAAAAGGGAATGACACGCTGGTTACTCAATGGGCTTGCCCTGCTGATGCTTGTCAGCACCACCGCACATGCCGCAGAGAATGACGACCTGGCCACCAACAGTAAGTTCAGCCGGGATACTGTTATAGATCTGGCGCGCAAGCTGGCCTCCAGTGCTTACAAACCTCCGCGCGCGGACTTACCTGAGTCACTCAGCAACCTGAGCAACAAGCAGTATCGCGACATCAGGTTTGATCCCACCAAAGCCATCTGGGCCGGACAAAACCTCCCGTTTGAGTTGGAGCTCTATCACCGTGGCGGTATTTACAAAGACCCGGTAGAGATTGCACTGGTCGAAGATGGAGCAGCTCGTCATCTGGCCTATGACCCGGCCATGTTCAAAACCGGAGAGAATCTGACGACGCCATTACCTTCGCAGGACATTGGCTTTGCCGGGTTCCGCCTCAAAAGCCCGCTGAATCGTCCTGACACCTATGAAGATACCGCAATTTTCCTTGGCGCCACCTACTTCCGGGCGGTTGCTAAAAATCAGGTATTTGGCATGTCTGCTCGTGGACTGGCGATAAAAACCGCGGACCCTGAAGGTGAAGAGTTTCCGATCTACCGTGCCTTCTGGATTGAGAAACCAAGCCAGGACACCAACTCCATCGTCATTAATGCACTGCTGGACAGCAAAAGTGTTGCCGGTGCTTACCGCTTTACCATTCGCCCTGGCACCAACACCACTATGGATGTTGAAGCCACACTTTTCCCCCGCACGGATTTAACCAAAGTGGGTCTGGCTCCCGAGACAAGCATGTACCTTTTCTCGGCTAATGACCGCGCGAATATTGATGACTACCGTCCACAGGTTCATGACTCGGATGGTCTTTTGATGCTGAACGGTCGCGGTGAACGCCTATGGCGCCCACTGGCCAATCCCACCAAGCTGCAGATCAGCGCATTTCAGGACACCGCACCGATGGGCTTTGGCCTGATGCAGCGCGCCCGCAACTTTGTGAACTATCAGGATCTGGATGCCAACTTCCAGTCACGCCCCAGCCTTTGGATTGAACCTCTGGGCAACTGGGGTAAAGGTGCAGTGGTACTGACTGAGATTCCTTCCGATGCCCAGATTCATGACAACACCATCGCTTATTGGGCCCCCGGCACGCCGATCAAAGCTGGTACCTCTTTTAACTACTCTTATCGTCTGAGCTGGGGAACCGGTCCGACCATTGCTCCCGGTGAAGCCCGTGTCTATTCAACGCGCAGCGGCCGGGTCAATCCAACCCAGCAGGATAACAAACGCACCTTCGTTGTGGATTACACCATTCCGGACCAGTCGGTGCCGATGCCGCAAACCTTACCCCACGCCACCGTTAAAAGCTCTCAGGGTAACATCAGCAATGTCAGCGTTCGTGAGAACCCTCAAACCGGTGGTTACCGTGTGACTTTCCAAATGGACCCTGGTGGTGCCGAATTGGCAGAGCTTCGCCTTGAATTGAAATTTGATGATGCCCGCAAAGCTGAGACATGGATGTACCGATGGACGAACTGAGCCAACGCCAGCATATTGCTCTGGACGTAAATTTGCCTCATGCCGAGCCCGGCACGCCAGAGGAAACTCCGGGGGCAATGCCTCCGCAGAATCTTCGCCAATTTGGCAAGGAACAACGCCGCAAGAGTGTTAACCCGCGCGGCGTCAAATCCTCCGCATGGCGCAGACTGTTGGTGCTTGGCAGCGCCCTGGCGATTTCTGTGTATGGCATCAATGAAATGTACGGTGTTATTTCTCTGGCAGAAATCACCTTCATTCAGTATGTGATTCTGGGCCTGTTTGCCCTCACCTTTAGCTGGATCACCGTGGCTTTCAGTAGCTCAATCATTGGTTTTCTCTGTGTGGTGATGCGAGCGAACCGTCCGTACTCACGTATAGAGACTGCCCTGAGCACCAAAACAGCGATCCTGATGCCAACCTACAACGAAGAGCCCCACCGTATCTTTGCCTCCATCGAGGCGATGGCGGAAGCGCTGAATGAAGCTGGGGAAGGCCACAGTTTTGACTGGTTTATTATTAGCGATACCACCGACCCGGATATCGCCCTGCAGGAAGAAGCCTGTCTTCTGACGATTCGTGAGCGTCTGGGCAGTAAGTCGCGGGTCTACTATCGCCGTCGTCGCAAAAATACCGCCCGTAAAGCCGGTAATGTGGCAGACTTCTGCCGCCGCTGGGGTAAAGCTTACGAGCATCTGCTGGTGCTTGATGCCGACAGTTTGATGGAAGCCGACACCATCATCCAGCTGGCGCGACGCATGGAAGCCGACCCGGATGCAGGACTGATTCAAACCATTCCCAACCTGATCAATGGCACCACCCTGATTGCGCGTTTACAGCAGTTCGCTTCACGCACTTATGGCCCTGTGGTCGGTACCGGCCTATCCTGGTGGGTTCATAAGGAAGGCAACTTCTGGGGACACAATGCCATCATTCGCCGTCAGGCCTTTATGGATAGTGCAGGCCTTCCGGACCTTCCCGGCAAACCTCCTTTTGGCGGTCATATTCTCAGTCATGACTTTGTAGAAGCATCCCTGATTCGACGCGCTGGCTGGAGCATCATTATTGCGGATGACCTGCCAGGCTCTTATGAGGAAAGCCCTCCTTCCATTATTGACCTTGCGGTTCGTGACCGCCGCTGGTGTCAGGGTAACTTGCAGCACTCCCGCGTAGTGGGCGCCAAGGGTTTACATTGGGTCAGCCGGACTCACCACCTGACCGGCATCATGTCGTACCTTTCCTCACCGCTGTGGCTGGCATTGATTCTTGCCGGTCTGGCACTGTCGCTACAAGCACAGTTTATTCGTCCGGAATACTTCACGGATGAGTTCTCGCTGTTCCCCTCATGGCCCCGTATGGATGCTGCGCGCGCCTTACAGCTGTTCTTCTTCACCATGATCATATTATTCGGCCCCAAGGTATTGGGCTTGCTGGCCTTTATGGTGGACAACAAACAGCGCAAACAGGCTGGTGGCTTCTTCCGTCTATTACTGAGCTTCCTTGTTGAAGTTATACTGTCTGCACTGGTCGCCCCAATTATGATGCTGATTCACAGTGGCGCAGTATTCTCTATCCTGCTTGGCCGTGACAGTGGCTGGAACCCACAGCGTCGTGATGATGGAAGCATGCCCTGGGCGGACCTGTTCTTTCGCCATCGCTGGCACATGGCCATGGGTATCTTCCTCACCGCCGCGGCTTATCTGAACTCGCTGGATCTCTTGGCCTGGTTGGCACCTGCTCTGGTGGGTATGCTCTTGTCGGTGCCCTTATCGATGTTCACAGGTTCACAGAGCGTTGGCCGCTGGTTCAAGAAAGCAGGCATCATGCGCACACCAGAGGAAAAAGCACCGCCAGCCATCCGCCTAAAAATGGATGAAGTGGTCGATCAATACCGCGAAGCCGTAAAAACCAGCCCAACGCTGGCAGAACTCGCAACTCATCCGGTACTGGTGGAAACTCATCTGACGCTGGTTGATGCCGTGCCTTTACGTCCACGTGGCGAGTTTGAAGCTCCGGAAGCTATGGCGAACATGAAAATCGAAGAGGCAGAAACTATTGAGGAAGCCGTCAGCTTCCTAAGCGATAAAGAGAAGTCCATGGTGCTGTCTACCCCCAGCCTGTTTATCAAGCTGGCGAGCATTCCGACACGCCATATCAAACAAGACCCGATTTAATCGCCAACTGCTGGCTCTGCTTCATAATCAAAAGCCCACCTTAGGTGGGCTTTTTGTATTGCACCAAGAGTGCATCTAGCCTACGTACACTCCGTTCTGCCCTACCCTCTCCCTCGATCGATAAAGCCCCACATTTATGGAGTCCTCCCTATTTCCAATGCTGAAGCTATCCTGCAAATGACATAAACAAAAACGCCTCCCGAAGGAGGCGTTTTCTATGCACTACCATTAGTCAGCGATGACCAGTCCATACTCCAGTGACGCATCCTGAATCCATAACCAGGCATAGTCAGCAAAACTGCGGCGAATGGTCAGAGTGTACGACTCTTCCCCTGTTTTACGCAGCAGTGTGGTGGTTTTGGCAAAAGGGGTCGTCACACATTTTCCAACAGGAAAGTGCGCGGGATGCACATCGTAGCAGCTGGATTTTTTCAGCACATTGATGGCATCAGGCCCCGACAGTTCAATCAGCGTTTGACCACCACTGTTATTCACAATCGCGAAATGGCCCTGTAGCGCTTCGCGAAGAGAAGACTCGACGGTGAAGGCGTCCTCACCGGGTACCAGCAGTAACCACTCGTCAGGAGATACCCAACACAGGGTGGCTTTGTCATTGGCCACTGAGCTCAGTGGTTCGCCAGGCAGATCAAGACCCAACACGGACTTAACCGCAGCACTCAGGGATGGATTATCCGCCTTACCGCGCAGCACCAAATGCCCAAGCAAGGCATGCTCACGAAAAGTAACGCCGCCACGCTGACCGGGGCGAGCGGCAAGTTCGCCTAACTGCACATGATGCAAAGGAGACTCAGCCAGGCTTGCCGGACCACGCTGTTCCATCACAGCAATTTTTACACTTGGCTCAGACATTCTGACGATCTCCTTTAGGATCCAGGAAGACAGAAGAAGTAATCACGCACTCAAGGACTCGACCATCACGCAGCGGCGCATATACCTTTTCACCCATACGTTTCAGACCACCTTTAATCAGTGCCATGGCAATGCCCTGATCCAGATTAGCGCTGTAATAACTCGAGGTCACATGCCCCAGCATGGGCATCGGTTTTGGGTGGTTCGGATCATCGACCAAATGAGCACCTTCAGGCAGTACATCCTTCGGATTGGTGCAAACAAGGCCTACCAGCTGTTTGCGGTTATCGCGCAAGCAATCCTCACGCTGCATGCCACGCTGACCGATAAAGCTGAACGGCTTGTTGTTACCGACAGCCCAGGACATGTTGAGATCATGGGGAGTGACAGAACCATCAGTATCCTGACCGACAATAATGAAGCCCTTTTCAGCACGCAGAACGTGCATGGTTTCAGTGCCATAAGGCGTCAGGTTGTACTTTTCACCATGCTCAAACAGCTTTTTCCAGACCGCCAGACCAAAGTTGGCCTGTACGTTAATTTCATAGGAAAGCTCACCGGTGAAACTGATTCGGAAGACACGGGCAGGAACGCCAGCCACAGTACCGGCACGCCAGTCCATAAACTTGAAGGTATCCTTGTCCAGATCAATGTCGTCAGTCAGCTCCGCCAGCAGATTACGTGCTTTGGGGCCTGAAATGGTCATGGTCGCCCAGTGATCAGTCACTGAAGAGAAGTAGACATCCAGCTCCGGCCACTCGGTTTGATGCCACAGTTCCAGCCAGTCCAACACCCCTGCAGCACCGCCCGTTGTGGTGGTCATCAGGAAGTGGTTTTCACCCAGACAGGAGGTGACACCGTCATCGAAGACCATGCCGTCTTCATGACACATCAGGCCATAGCGACACTTGCCAACATTCAGCTTCAGCCAGGCGTTGGTATAAATGCGGTTGAGGAATTCACGGGCATCCGGCCCTTGAATATCAATCTTACCCAGTGTGGAAGCATCAAGAATGCCTACACCATTACGCACCGCCATACATTCACGGTTAACCGCCGCATGCAGGTCTTCATTACCCTGAGGGTAATACCAGGGACGTTTCCACTGGCCGACATCCTCAAACAAGGCTCCGTTTGCCAGATGCCAGGGATGCATTGCGGTGTAGCGTTTAACATCAAACAGGTGTCCTGCATCACGACCCACTACCGCACCGAAGCTGATCGGAGTGTAGTTAGGACGGAAAATGGTCGTGCCTGTTTCAGGAATGGTTTTGCCCAAAGCTTTGGCAGCAATCGCCATCCCGTTGATGTTACCGAGCTTGCCCTGGTCCGTACCAAAGCCCATGGCGGTATAACGCTTCACGTGCTCGATAGACTCAAAGCCTTCACGAGTCGCCAGCTCGATACCTGCCGCAGTCACGTCATTCTGCAAATCAACGAACTGTTTAGGTCCACGCGAAGTCGACTTGGCGTGAGGAACCTGGAAAAGCGCCATGGCTTTTCCTTCTTTCAGCACAGTCACTTCTGGTACTTCAATAGAGGGCACAGCCTTGCCGAGTGAGGTCAGTGCCGTGGCGGCCTGTTCAATACCATCAGACAGGCAACTTTCCAGAGTGAACTTGCCTTGAACCGCACCGGCACAAAGACGTTGTTCCTTTGGCGCACCGGGAACAAAGCCAATCACGCTATCGTCCCATACAGGGCGACTACCGGTATGGCAGGAAAGGTGAACCACCGGGCTGTAACCACCGGAAGAGGCCAGCGTATCGCAGTCCAGTGACTGAGTAGCAGAAGGACTGGAAATAGGCGCAACCAGTGCCGCAGAGACACGTTTACTGCCTTTAATTTCAGTCACAACAGAGCCTGCCATGATGCGAATACCCTGAGCACGGGCAGCGTCAATCAGATCGCCTTCCGGGGCATTACGGGTATCAACAATCGCCACCACTTCAGCACCCGCCGCTTTCCAGGCCAGTGCCGCGTTGTAACCGTGGTCATTAGTGGTCATCAGCACCAGCTTCTTACCGGGCACAACACCATAACGACGCACGTAGGTCGTTACCGCACCCGCCAGCATATTGCCGGGCACATCGTTGTTGCCATACACCAGAGGACGCTCATGCGCGCCAGTGGCAAGAATGACCCAGTCCGCCCGCACTTTATGAAGGCGCTGACGGCTCATATGCAGTGGCGCACGATCACCCATGTGATCCGTTCGGCGCTCATGAATGGTCACGAAGTTATGGTCGTGATAACCATTGACGGTAGAACGTGGCAACAACATGACATCCGGGTTGCGCGACAGCTCACTCACTGTCGCCTGCACCCACTCGGCTGCAGGCTGTCCATTAATGGTTTCGCTGGAGTGAAGCAGCGCACCGCCCATCTCTTCCTGCTCATCCGCCAGAATGACACGAGCACCACCGCGGGAAGCCGTGAGTGCTGCCATCAGGCCCGCTGCACCAGCGCCGACAATCAGCACCTCACAGTGGTGATGCATTTTGTCGTAAATATCAGGATCAACTTCTTTAGGTGCACGCCCAAGACCTGCCGCCTTACGAATATATTTCTCGTAAGTCATCCACAGGGATTCAGGGAACATAAAGGTTTTGTAGTAAAAACCTGGAGGCATCATGCTGCCGCCCAGCTTGCCAACATAACCCATCAGGTCATTATCGACATTGGGCCAGCCATTGACGCTGGAGCACACCAAGCCTTCATACAGCGCCTGCTGGGTAGCACGCACGTTAGGCACCTGAGTGGCTTCCGATGCGCCCACCTGCATGATCGCATTCGGCTCTTCTGCACCGGCGGCGACAATACCGCGCGGACGGCTGTATTTGAAACTGCGGCCAACCACATCAATCCCGTTGGCGAGCAGTGCAGATGCCAGGGTATCGCCCTGATAGCCGGTATAACGATTACCATTGTAGGTAAAGCTGATTTCCCGGCTGCGGTCAATCCGGCCACCTTTGGCCTGACGATAAGGCTGGCTCATTTTGCTTCTCCTTTGGTCAGCACTAACTGCTCGCTAGCGGCAACCTTGGGCTGCTCACCCATGGGGTAAGTCTCATGAATCTGGTAGGTCACAGTGTCGCGTGTCACGTTGAAGTATTTGCGACACCCGTGGGTATGCACCCACATTTCCTGCTGTACGCCTTTGATGTTTTTACGGAAGTACACATAGTTACCCCACTCTTCATCGGTGCAGTTCATCGGGTCCAGCGGGCGGCTAATGTGCGCCTGCCCCTTGGGAGTAAACTCCTCCTGGTCGCGAACTTCCTTACAGTAAGGACAATAAATAGTCAGCATGATGAATCCTCGTCCTTAGTGCGCAACCGCTGCCGCGCCGTGCTCGTCGATCAGGGCGCCATTGTGGAAACGGAACATGGAGAAAGGTTTGGCAATCGGGTGCGCCTCGCGCTTCGCCAGCGTTGCGGCGAACACATTGCCAGAGCCGGGAGTCGCCTTGAAGCCACCGGTTCCCCAGCCACAGTTGAAGAACAAACCTTTTACCGGGGTATCAGAAATGATCGGACAGGCATCCGGCGTGGTATCAACGATACCGCCCCACTGACGGTTCATACGCACACGGCTGAAGGTCGGGAACATTTCCACAATCGCCGCCAGGGTGTGCTCAATAATGTTGTAGGAGCCACGCTGACCATAACCGTTATAACCATCAATACCGGCACCGATTACCAGGTCACCTTTGTCGGACTGACTGCAATAGCCGTGAACGTGGTTAGACATAACCACGCAGTCAAGAACAGGCTTGATGGGTTCGGACACCAAGGCCTGTAGAGGATGAGACTCAACCGGAAGTTCAAAACCTGCATAGCCCGCCATGACGCCAGAGTTACCGGCGGTGACACAGCCCACGGTATTGGCGCCGATAAAGCCACGTGTAGTTTCGACGCCTTCAACGACACCATTGGTAATCTTGAAGCCAGTCACTTCCGTCTGTTGGATAAGATCCACACCCAGACTGTCTGCAGCACGAGCAAAGCCCCACGCCACCGCATCGTGACGGGCTACACCACCGCGGCGCTGAACAGTCGCACCAAGAATCGGGTAACGGGTGTTTTTAGAGCAGTTCAGTGCAGGAATTTCCCGGGCCAGCTGATCGACTTCCAGCATTTCATTAGGAATACCGTTCAGAAGGTTCGCGTTAACCAGCCGCTCGCCATCACGCAAATCCTGCAGGGTGTGGCACAGGTGATAAACGCCACGCTGAGAGAACATCACGTTGTAGTTGAGGTCCTGAGACAGGCCTTCCCAAAGCTTCATCGCGTGCTCGTAGAGTGCTGCGGATTCATCCCAGAGATAGTTGGAGCGAACAATCGTGGTATTACGCGCAGTATTACCACCACCGAGCCAACCTTTTTCGATCACGGCGACATTAGTAATACCGTGTTCCTTGGCGAGGTAATAGGCGGTTGCCAAACCATGCCCACCACCGCCGACAATAATGACGTCGTACTGTTTCTTTGGTTCTGGATTGCGCCAGACCCGCTGCCACTGCTCATGATATGAAAGCGCATGCTTAAGCAGGCCGAACCCTGAATAACGCTGCATTGACCAGCACTCCTTCCTCTGACGGATGCCGGGCCCTGGCGAGCCCATAAAACAGATGAGGCCGGTTATCTGCAAGGAGCAGTCAAAAAACGACAGCCAGGCACAGGCAGAAAACACATCACCCCACGTGTGCATCCTGTAAGGAAACAGCGAAACCATGGGGCTTGGCACAACACTCTGAGGTGATCATATCGGGCGCCCCACCCTATCAGATACTTATAAACGCCGTGATGCGGCGTTTTTGCGACATGGCCCGACATCCTGCCGACGGCGCTGCAGCATCAGTGCGTTTTCTCCCCTTGGCGGCTTTGCCTGAAGCAGCAACTCTGAGTAAACTTGCGCTCGCAACTTATTCTCAGGGCGGGGCGAAATTCCCCACCGGCGGTAGGTCATCCGGGCAGCAATTCGGCCAGCCCATGACGAGCCCGCGAGCGCCTTGTCACGACAGGTTTTTTAACCAGCTCAGTGGCAAGGGTCAGCAGATCTGGTCAGAATCCAGAGCCGACGGTTAGAGTCCGGATGAGAGAGGATAAGCACCAACAGCGCTTTGCCATCAGCAATGGCAAGGCTCTTTTTGTGCATGCTTGCCAATAGGTGAGCACTCTTCCTATGCCCTGATTCATGCTCGAGTTATTACCATGAATCAGCACATCAAAAACGCTTTCAACGCTTCACAAGAAGCATCCCTTTCCCTGTTGGATACCTTTGGCACCCGCGAAGAGCGTGTCAACAAGGCGGTCAATGCCCTAAAAGCAGGTCTCGGCATCATTGTGGTCGATGATGAAGACCGAGAAAACGAAGGGGACATGATTTTTTCCGTCGACCATCTGACCGCGCAACAAATGGCCTTACTCATCCGCGAAGGCAGCGGCATCGTTTGCCTTTGCATTGAAGAAGCACAGGCACGCCAGCTTGAGCTGCCGCCCATGGTGGAAAGCAACAGCTCCAAAAATCAGACCGCCTTTACGGTAACCATCGAAGCCAGAGAAGGCGTCAGCACTGGCGTTTCCGCTAAAGATCGCGTCACAACGATCAAGACCGCCTGTCACCCAAACGCCAAAGCCAGCGACCTTGCCCGCCCTGGGCATGTTTTTCCATTGGTCGCCAAAGCAGGTGGTGTACGTGAGCGCCGCGGCCATACAGAAGCCACGCTGGACCTGATGAAGCTCGCCGGGCTTTCACCTAATGGCGTGCTGTGTGAAGTGCAGAAAGAAGACGGAGAAATGGCCCGCTTACCAGAGCTAGTCACCTTTGCGGCCAAGCACCAGATGCCGATTGTCTCTATTGAAGACCTAGCCTTTTCACTTCAAGCAACCATCTGATCAGCCCAACGCTCCCTCAATACGGCGGCCTGATTCCTGGGCCGCCACATCACCGCGCCTATGCCATTTTGATTACATGATGAAACCTGATAGCCATCAAAGATGCGTTAGGATAATTAACGCTTAAATTTTGATTTAACAGAGTGAAGCAAAGTCGCTGTTTTCGTACTCATTTCAAGAAGTAGGACTCATCTTAGTAGCACTCTGTTGACCTGAAGTCATTGGCTTGGGCTGAGCCCACTGCTAGTATGTTGCACCTATTTGTTGCACAAAAAATTACACTTTCAGCAGTTTTCATACTATTTCATAGGTATCACCTGACAGAACCCCAGCCTGCAGAACGAAACGCCAGAGACCATCTGGCAGTTTTTAGGTTCGCACTTCTAGATAAGGCTTAAAGTTCATAAGTAATACCAAGAAATAGGCACACGATGTGCGTAACCATGAAAACTATCACTTACCCAAAGGGACCAGCGATGTGGCGTAAAGGATATAACGCATGAACACGCCCACTGATCATCAATGGTATCTGATCCAGTGCAAGCCACGCGAAGGCTTCCGTGCTGAAGAACACCTGACCAATCAGGGGTTTACCTGCTTTCACCCCACCCACCGCGTTGAAAAAGTCCGCCGTACTGGTCGGCAGTGGGTGACAGAACCGTTATTCCCAAACTATCTCTTTATCCAGCTCGATACTGTCGAGAATAACTGGTACCCCATACGTTCCACACGCGGCGTCAGTAAGATGGTGACCTTTAATAATCAACCTCTTGCTGTACCCACCTGCGTGATAGAAGGGTTGAAGCACCGTTTGGAAGACTCCCCTTCAGAGCAGCCAGCATTCAGTACTGGCGACAAGGTTCGTATTAAGGAAGGCTGTTTCAGTGAGCTTGATGCCATTTTCCAGGCTCAACGCGGAGAAGACAGAGCGCTACTGCTCTTGACCCTTCTCAGTACACCACAGCGTATCGAAGTACCTTTACACGCTATTTCCCGTTTTTGACGACTACCATCGCAGCCAAAAGGCCTGCGATCACAATATGCTGCACGTTTTTTGGAAACTGACGATCAATCCAAGGGCGGTAGCGTGCTATTTCAACACTAGAAAAAAGCTTTAAAGGAATAAGCGCCCATGAAAGTTACCGTCTTCGGAACTGGATATGTCGGCTTGGTTCAGGCGGCCGTCCTGGCAGAAGTTGGCCATGAAGTCTGCTGTGTCGATATTGATAGCGCAAAGATTGAAAACCTGAAAAAAGGGATTATTCCAATCTATGAACCTGGTCTGACAGCACTGGTTCAGGAAAACTTCGAGGCCGGCCGCTTGCAGTTCACCACAGACTCAGTAGAAGGTGTTGGTTTTGGCAATGTTCAGTTTATTGCGGTAGGGACGCCACCGGATGAAGACGGCAGCGCGGATCTACAGTACGTATTAAAGGTCGCTGAGACCATTGCCTCACACATGGATGAGGCCAAAATTATCATCAACAAATCCACTGTTCCTGTTGGCACCGCCGATAAGGTCAGGAGCAAAGTGGAAGAAGTCCTCAGCGCTCGCGACAAAAAACTGACTTACCACGTGGCATCCAACCCCGAGTTTCTGAAAGAAGGCTCTGCAGTGAATGACTGCATGCGCCCGGACAGAATCATCATCGGAACCGACAGTACCGATGTCGAAGGCACAATGCGAGAGCTATACGCGCCCTTCAACCGCAACCATGAAAAGCTCATCATCATGGATGTGCGCAGTGCAGAGCTGACCAAGTACGCAGCGAACTGCATGTTGGCCACGAAGATCTCCTTCATGAACGAGATGGCGAATCTTGCAGAAAAACTAGGCGCAGATATTGAAGCCGTTCGCAAAGGTATCGGCTCTGACCCACGTATTGGCTATCACTTTATCTACCCTGGCTGTGGCTACGGCGGCTCCTGTTTCCCTAAGGATGTGCAAGCCCTAAAGATGACAGCCAGCCAAATCGGCTATGACGCTAAGATCCTGAAAGCCGTTGAAGACACTAATAACCAGCAAAAGCATAAGCTGTTTGAGTTTATTACCCAGCACTACGGCACTGATAATCTGCAAGGCAAGGTCTTTGCACTCTGGGGGCTGGCGTTCAAACCCAATACGGATGATATGCGTGAAGCTCCCAGCCGCGTCCTCATGGAAGCCCTCTGGAATGCCGGAGCCAAAGTTCAGGCTTATGACCCGGAAGCCATGGAAGAATGCCAGCGCATTTATGGCACACGTGAAGACCTGACCTTGATGGGCACCAAAGAAGGTGCGCTACAGGGAGCGGACGCACTGGTGATTGTCACCGAATGGAAAAACTTCAGGGCACCGAACTTTAGTATGCTCCAGACCCAGCTGAAAGATAAGACTCTTTTTGACGGCAGAAATCTGTATGAACCATCGTTAGTAAATAAACAAGACTTAAAGTACGTTTCGATTGGCAGAAAACAGAAGTAGAGTGTAAAAGTGAGCGAAACAAAAGGAGTTTTACACTACTTTAAAAATAGTGGCTGGCTGTTTTCTGAGAAGCTCCTCCGGATGTTCTCAGGAATCTTTGTTGGTGCATGGGTTGCTCGATACTTAGGCCCCGAGGAGTTTGGGACACTAAACTATGCACAATCTATCATCGCCATATTTTTAGCTATAGCGTCGCTTGGAATAGATAATATATTCACACGAGAAATTATCAAATTTCCAGAAAAGAAAAAAACAATCATCTTTAATAGCCTGCTAATAAAGCTATTAGGCTACCTATTAATGTGCTTATTCGTAGGAATATACATTTACTCATCCAGCGATACGTATAAAGCAAAACAGATTATAGCTATACTTCTGATAGGATATTTCTTTCAAATATTCAGCGTTTTCGACCTTTACTATCAAAGTGAACTTAAAGGAAGACTGAGCACACTGGCAAGCATAGCAGCCATAATATTATCCAGCATAGCAAAAGTAATTTGTGTAGAATTTAATTTAGGATTATTTTGGATTGCTGCTGCCTTTGCTGTTGACACTCTTATTTTATCTATCGGCCTTCTTTTATTCATGAAAACTGAATATCGACAACTGGAAGGGGAAGCGACTTTCGATAAGGAATTAATCTTAAATATACTGCAGGATAGCTGGCCATTAATTTTCACTGGCACCGTTATTATGCTGCAAGCTAGAATCGATCAGTTTATGCTGGCTAAAATGTTCAGTGAGCATGAGGTAGGTTTATATTCTTCCGCCTTACGCATCGTGGAAGCTGCATCATTTGTCCCAATGATTATCAAGAGCACTTTCTTTCCTAAACTGGTTTCTGCTCACGCAACGGGTGAAGAAAATTACAGACAAGCTCTGACCAATTTTTATCGACTAAACTTTATTCTATTTATTTTTATAACAGGCTCAATAGCATTAGCTTCATATCCTATTGCAGACATACTGTATGGAAAAGAATATACCGGTGTCGGTTTTTTACTTTTTCTTATGTCGTTCCGCATGTTCTTTACAAACATGGGTGTTGCACGCAGCGTTTTTTTGGTAAACGAAAACATGACTACGTATTCATTCATTAGCATGGGAATTGGAACACTCACCAATGTTTCATTAAACTATTTATTAATCCCTAATTACGGAGCGCTAGGAGCTATTATCACCACTTATATTTCTTTCTTAGTCTCTATATTTTTGATAGATCTATTATATAAAAAATCAAGAAAAAACGTTCTCTGCATGATTTATTCAATCATCACTTTCTGGAAATTTTCAATTAAAAGGTTAGTTGCGTGATTATATTTTTTTCGGAAGGCCGACTGGGGAACCAGGTTTTTCAATATGCTTTTTTACGTACCCAAGCCAATAAAAATGAAAAAATAATTTCAATAGGAATGGATGATCTAAATCAAACTTTCATCAAAGACAGAAACCATATAAATTTTAAAAGAATAAAGCACAGCACTAAGCTATACACCTTAGCAAAAATACTTATTACTTTATTAGCAACAACCCGGCTAATCAGGGTTACTAAGGCAGAGCGAGAAAAGATTCTAGGCAGCTATACCCGCGAGACGACTAGAACCAAGTCCCGGAAAGGATTAATTAATAGAATCAACTTTGTCGAAACAGGCTTCTTTCAGAGCGACTATTTTTTTTCAGAAGAAGTAGCCGCCGAACTGGCAATAAAACCAGAACATTTGGCAGCACCCTCCTCATTTATGCAAAAAATAAAGTCAGAGAAGAAATTCTTTATACATATTAGGCGTGGAGATTATCTAACGCATACCGTTTTAGGAAAGTCCGCACTACTTCCGTTAAGCTATTTCTATGAGGCTATAAAACAAGTACGCGAACGCTTTCCTCAATCTGCTCTAATATTCTTCTCAGATGACTATGATTTTATAAATCAACACTTCGGCCATATTGAAAATATTTACCTATCGAATCTGACATCTGCCAGTGAAGACTTTGCTTGCATGACACTTTGTAATGGCGCCATATTAAGCCCTAGCAGTTTTAGCTGGTGGGCCGCCTATTTGATGAAGTCCTCGCCAGATAATGTTTACGCACCTCAACACTGGCTTGGTTTTAACAGTCAAATAGACTACCACAGCAGCCCTATTCCAACAGGTTACAAGAAAATTGATGCGATAAAATTGGAAAAGCAAGATGCTTAAAAAAACAACAAATAGATTATCAGAACTTGATGCTCTTAGGGGAATAGCCGCTCTATCATTTGTTTTTTTTCACTATTTCTATCATTATCATTTTACTTATAACAGCGGCCCCGAGATATCTATTGCTAAATATGGGCATTACGGCGTACAGCTTTTCTTTTTTATCAGCGGTTTTGTAATTTATCTTTCTGTAAATGCAGCCGACAGCACTTCAAGCTTCCTAAAGTCACGCTTTATAAGGCTATACCCCACTTACTGGGTGGCTTTGCTAATTTCTTTTGCAGTCGTTACTACCTTTGGCCTTGAAGGAAGAGAGGTTACTCCAAACACAGCATTGATAAATCTTACTATGTTTGGCGGATACTTCGGTACTAAATACGTGGATGGTGTCTACTGGACTCTGAGCATTGAGTTAGCTTTTTATCTAATCATCGCACTTGCATTTACATTTCGTTGCCTACGTTACAGCGATAGCATCATTACTCTACTCACTTTGTTTTATATTTTTTTGAATAAATCGATCCACTATGAGTTTCTACCATTCGAGAGGGTTTGGCTATTTTCATACTCACCCTATTTTGTGATAGGAATCTTTTTTTACAAACAAAAATATCAAAGAGATCTTAACCTAGGCAGTTACGCTTCAATATTTTTAACGATAGCACTATTAATTTATCAGGGCTCTGCAGAAGACATTGTCGCACTAATTTTATTAATTGCCATTTTTTACGCAGCCCTTTTCACTTCATTTACAAAAAGCATTCTTAGACACTTTGTTTTTTTTGGAAAAATCTCTTACGCACTTTACCTAGCACATCAAAATTTAGGCTTTGTAATTATTCAACACAGCAAAGATCTTAAGCTTAGTTATAGGCTTTATTTTATCTTTAATAATTGCTTGGAGCCTGACAAAATTTATTGAACAACCTTCTTTGAAGTTTTTAAAAGTTTGAAAGAAAAAGAGATTCACAAAGAGGGGGCAATCTAAAATGTCTAACTTAAAAACTCATCCAGCTCCAGTAGTTATTTTCTGTTACAACAGACCAGACCATTTAAAACAGACTATAGACTCTCTTTTAAACAACACTCTCGCAAAAAGCACAGACGTTTTTATATTTTCAGATGGTGCAAAAAATGAAAATCAAAAATCTTCCGTAAGAGAAGTTCGAGCATACATTCATAACATAACGGGCTTCAACTCTTTAATCATAAGCGAAAGCAAATCAAACAAGGGGTTAGCCAATTCTATTATCGAGGGCGTAAGCCAAGTAATTAGTACATATGGAAAAGCTATTATTTTAGAAGACGATATGGTGTCCTCTCCTTATTTTCTTGAATATATGAACAATTCATTAGAAAAATATCAAGATGCAAAAGAAGTTTGGCATATCTCTGGTTGGACTTTTCCAGAAGGAACTTTTTCCCAAGTTAGATCTGAGCAAGACTCGTTTTTTTGGAGAGGGATGAATTGTTGGGGGTGGGCGACATGGCAAGACCGCTGGGAGTTTTTCCAGAAAGATGCCACCACAGCAGTTAAACGTTACACTCCAAGAAAAGCACGCTATAATTTTAACTTAGAAGGCAGTTTTAATTTATTCCAGCAGATTAAAGATAATCATTTAAAAAAAATAGATACATGGGCAGTTTTTTGGTATCAAACAATTCACGAGAACAAAGGCCTCTGCCTTAATCCATATCAATCCTTCATTAAAAATATCGGGAATGACAGTTCAGGCGAGAACTGTGAAACAACCGATATTTTTGACTCAGATTTAAATATAAGCAAAAAGCATTTATATCCAAGCACTATTGAAGAAGACTCTGATGCCTATCAGGATATAAAGAAATTTTATAAATCTCTTGTACATGCTTTTCACATTAGAGCATCACGGAAAATATTTAAAATAATACGTAACCTTATATGAAAATAGCTCTCGTAAGTTCTTCGGATAGTCAGGGTGGTGCAGCCATAGCAACATATAGACTGGCAAACGCACTCTATAAGCGGGATAAAGATATTCGCTTGATTGTGTCCGAAGCAGATAAGGAAGACGCCTTTCTTGAGTCAAGCATAATTAGCAAAAAAGCTAAAATTCGTAATCTAATATATAATCAGATTTCTAGATTAGCACTACAAAAAATAATTAAGGATACCTCTTGCCCGCGAACACTTAACCTTCTACCTGGAAACCTTTTAGATCTTATCAACAGCAACCATTACGATTCTGTCAATATTCACTGGATCAACAATGGCTCGCTGTCGATAAAAGACATTTCAAAAATAAAGAGCAAAAAAATATTAACACTTCATGATATGTGGGCAATGTGTGGAAGTGAGCATTTAGTAGAGCACCCTGCCTCTTTCTATTTTAATAATAGCCATGACGCTAACGTGCATATAATTGACAAATATCTTTGGAATAGAAAGCGGCGTTTCTGGAGCACAGAGATGGAGCTAATAACCCCATCAGAATGGTTGCGTTCCTGCGTCCTAGATAGCAAGTTGTTTTCACGTAACCCTGTATCTGTGCTACCAAATACTCTGGACCCTGAGATATTTACAACACACGACCAGAATATCTGCAAAGAAATTCTCGGCCTTAATAAAAACAAAAAAATCATTGGCATGGGCTTTTGGAGCGGAAGTGATGCACTCAATAAAGGAATATCGCTCCTTAAAAGCATTATAAATAGTAATTTATTTAACCCAAAAGATGTTGCTTTTGTTTTTTTTGGCCACAAATTAAAAGCAAATATTATTTATGAAGAGCTTAAAGGATTTGAGTTAACTTTTTTAGGACCTATTCGCAATGAATTTGCAATGGCCACTTTTTATAATGCTATAGACGTGACTCTTGTACCTTCTAGAGTTGAGTCCTTTAGTCAAGTTTCATCAGAGTCTCAGTTCTGCGGTACTCCTGTAATAGCTTTTAATGCTACGGGAGTAAAAGAAACAATCTCACATCAAAAATCAGGCTACCTGGCAACAGCATATGATAATGAAGACTTCGCATTGGGAATTGATTGGGTATTAAAAAATCTATCGAAGCGCACACATCAAAAGTTAATAAGAGATAGAGCATTGACACTTTGGGCGCCTGATATCGTTGTCGAACGTTATATGGATATATTGAAAGGATCGAATAAAATATGAAAAAAGCACTTATTACAGGTATTACTGGCCAAGACGGTTCTTATCTCGCAGAATTTCTTCTGGAAAAAGGTTATGAAGTTCATGGTATTAAACGCCGTGCATCTTCGTTCAATACACAGCGTATTGATCACCTCTATCAGGACCCCCATGCTCCAAATCCACGCATTAAGCTGCATTACGGAGATCTGACTGACAGCTCAAACCTTACTCGCATCCTTGAGCAGGTTCGTCCCGATGAGGTATATAACCTAGGCGCTCAGTCCCATGTAGCCGTATCCTTTGAAGCACCTGAATACACTGCTGATGTTGATGCAATGGGCACTTTGCGTCTGCTGGAAGCCATCCGCTTTCTTGGACTGGAGAAAACCACTCGCTTCTATCAGGCGTCAACCTCTGAGCTGTATGGCTTAGTACAGGAAATTCCACAGAAAGAAACCACACCATTTTACCCGCGCTCGCCTTACGCTGTTGCGAAGCTCTATGCCTACTGGATTACCGTGAACTACCGTGAAAGCTATGGAATGTATGCGTGTAACGGCATTCTCTTTAACCATGAGTCACCCCGTCGAGGTGAGACCTTTGTAACGCGTAAGATCACCCGCGGGCTCGCCAATATCGCTCAAGGTCTTGAGAGCTGCCTGTATATGGGCAACATGGATGCACTGCGTGACTGGGGTCATGCCAAAGATTACGTCAAAATGCAGTGGATGATGCTGCAACAAGACACCCCGGAAGATTTCGTTATTGCTACTGGCGTTCAGTACTCCGTGCGTCAGTTTATTAGGTGGAGTGCTGCTGAACTTGGCATCGAACTAACGTTTAAAGGCGAAGGCGTTGACGAAGTTGCAGTAATTAGCGCCATTAATGGCGATAAAGCACCGGCTCTAAAAGTAGGCGACGTTGTGGTACGAATTGACCCACGTTACTTCCGCCCTGCAGAGGTAGAGACCCTTCTGGGTGACCCGTCTAACGCTAAAAATAAACTCGGCTGGGTCCCAGAAATTACTGTGCAGGAAATGTGCGCAGAAATGGTTGCAGAGGATCTTAAAACCGCTCAGCAACATGCCTTTATGAAGCAGAACGGCTTTGATGTACCAGTCGCGGTGGAGAACTGAGGATGTCAGCAGAACACATCCAAAGAATTTATGTTGCCGGCCATCGGGGGATGGTCGGCAGTGCCATCGTCAGACAGCTAAGTAACAAGCCGGGAGTTCAGCTGATCACCCGCACCTCCGCTGAACTTGACCTGCGAGATCAACAGTCAGTAGCAGAATTTTTCGCAACCCAGTCGGTTGACCAAGTGTATCTGGCAGCGGCAAAAGTGGGAGGAATTCATGCCAATAATGAATATCCTGCGGAATTCATTTACGACAACCTGATGATGCAATCCAATGTGATTCATCAAGCCTATAAGCACGGTGTCACCAAACTACTCTTTTTGGGTTCATCCTGCATTTATCCCAAAATGGCAGCCCAACCCATGAGTGAAGATGCGCTCTTAACGGGTTATCTTGAGCCAACCAACGAGCCCTACGCTATCGCCAAGATTGCCGGCATTAAGCTATGTGAGTCGTACAACCGTCAGTATGGTGTGGATTACCGAAGCGTCATGCCGACGAATCTCTACGGTCCAGGTGATAACTTCCATCCTCAGAATAGCCATGTGCTACCCGCTCTGTTACGCCGATTCCACGAAGCAGTAGAGAATAAAGAAAGTGAAGTCACGATTTGGGGAAGCGGTACCCCTAAACGTGAGTTTCTTCATGTGGATGATATGGCGGCAGCCTGCGTTTTTGTGCAAGAGCTTGATCAAGCCATTTATCGTGCGCAAGTCTCGCCAATGCAGAGTCACATCAATGTGGGCACTGGGGTGGATTGCAGCATTCTGGAGCTCGCACAGCTTATTGCAAAGACTACTGGCTTCACCGGCAGTGTGAAAACCGATCCGAGTAAGCCGGATGGAACGCCTCGGAAACTCATGAGCGTCTCCCGCTTGGCAAATCTTGGGTGGACAGCCTCTGTCACCTTAGATGAAGGTATTCGCCAAACCTATGACTGGTATAAAGAGCATTTGAGATCACTCAGAGAGGTTTAAGGAATAATCCTTTCCGGCTATAAGCAGAAGAGTAGCAACATCTAGTGCTCTTCTGCTTTCGTCAGACGGCAGCAGCCTCAATAGAGGTCCGCGTATTGCTGCAACCACCTTGTTTAGTAAAAGCTCACTTCTTCATTTTCATTTTTAACCTCAGGACAGTTTTGTGGATAACAGTCTTAAGCAGGGTGGCCGTGAGCTTATTCACGGTCTAAAAACGGGTACCGCTACGGCTCCGCTCATCACCATTATCACCTCGACATTTAATGCAGCCAAAGATTTGTCATGGACCATTAACTCCATCAAAGCGCAGAATTATCCCAATATTCAATGGATTGTTGCAGATGGAGGCTCCACAGATGGTACTGTCGAGCTGCTTCAGCAAAATGAAGATATTATTGATTACTGGTTTAGTGCACCAGATAAAGGTATTTACGACGCCTGGACTAAAGCGCTAAAACACGCTAGTGGGGAATGGATTCAGTTTATTGGTGCCGGCGATGAGCTTGCGGGTCCGGAAGTGATAACGAAAGTTGCACAACAGCTTGCAGATGCACACCCTCAATACGAGTTGGCATATGGCAATATTGAAATTATTAGTGAAGGTTTAAGACAGCATATTGAGTACATTGGAGAGCCATGGGAAACGCTAGGAATAAAATGGCAAGGAATTCGCCCCGCCCTTCCAATACATCCTGAAGTTTTTCATCACAAGACTATTTTCCAAAGAATAACATTTAATCAATACAAAATTGCTGGCGATTCTTATATTGTACTTAGCAGCATCTTACGTAAAGAGCCTTTATATATTAACCTTTTAATTGATCGAATGCCTCACGGGGGTATATCCACCAACCCCAAGAATATACTGCTGACCTATCAGGAACTAAAGAAAATAAACAAATCTCTTGGAATACGCCCTCCGAAGGTAAGCGCATTTACCTTCTTAGTCCGATCTTTGCTAAAAGCATTTATACTGAAAAACTTCCCAAGTGCATTCAACATAATTGGAGACTTATATCGGATACTTACATTAAGGAAAGTGAAATGGACCAAAAAGTAAGGTTAAGAGATCATCATTATTTGCAGGAGATGTCACTTACAAGCATACTAATCTTCATATCAGTGACACTGCTTGGCGCGGACAAGCTCAATCTATCCTTCGGTAACGCAGGAATAAAGCTCAGCCTTATCCCTCTAGCATTACTTTTTGCAATTTTAATTTTAAATAAATCTATTTCTTATTCAAAAAAAGAAATTTCATACTTCAGCTTACTAATTTTAGGCGCTCTAATATCTTTCTATAACACTTCAAATATACCAATCAGCATTGGTTATGTATTATGGATGTGTATTAACTATGGAATAATATACACATCATTTAGGTGCAGCTGTTTACTTTTTAGACCAGAAAAATTAATAAATATATATATCTATAGCTTTAGACTGCAAATTTTTTTATCATTACTTTTATATCCAATACTATCTACTGAAGATGGTAGAATAAGTTTATTTTATTATGAACCTTCATATTTCTCAATGGCAGCCATCCCTTATATATCTTTTTCATTATATAAAATCTTTGATCAAAACATCAAAACCTCAAAAATTGACTTGTTTTTAATTCTATCGCTGCTATTTCTAACAAAATCAGCCAACCTCATTTTGATAATCCTTTCAACTTTATCAATCTTCTTTATCAGCACAAAGAAAATATCTTTTGTGCAAAAGATATTTTCTTTTATAGCTATAACTGTAGCCTTATCTGTGTTTTATCTTATTATAAACAACTTAAACCCACATAACTTAATATCATACACTTTAAACAACATCTTAAACTCAGACTCAAAACTAGATGCTATTCTTGATAGAACAGGCAATAGATGGCCTAGACTGTTATTAGCACTACAAGTATCAATTGATCACTTTTTTATAGGTGTTGGACCTGGAAACTATAGAAACTATACTGATACATTTGGATCAATTTATAGTATCAGTGACATACCCGCCATCTTCTCTCCCATTGGTTTACCCGCAGTAAATATTTGGTTAGAGGTGTTGGCTGAGAATGGAATTTTAGGCCTAATAGGATTTTCGTGTATAATATTAATCACTTTTAAGAACATCAGAAAAACTCCACCTCATTTAGCGACTCCGTTAAGTTGCGCCCTGCTAGTATTTATGATCTCGCTCTTTTTCGAATCCAGTTATCTTCGCCTTTATTTCTGGGCGTTTTTAGGGCTTGCAAATGGAATATTTTTAAATGTCATCAGAACACAAGAATAATTTTTATTTCGATAGCCGCTGGGTCGGCGAGCATGGCATTGGCCGTTTTAGCTTCGAGATAAAAAAATCTAAAATAGCAAACTTGTCAACAAATCTACTTGGAAATTTCAGCCATATTTTCTCTTTATTAGATCCAATAAAACTATCTAAAATAACACTCTTAAAGAGAGCATATTTTATCAGCCCATCCTATAACACACCTGCGTTTGGTGTGGATCGCGCGATAATAACAATCCATGATTTAATGCACATAAAATTCAACAATTATAAAAGAATTAAAAACATAATATATTACAATATTTTAGTAAAAAGAACTTGTAGAAAATCGCCTTTAGTTTTCACCGTATCAAATTTCACAAAAGATGAAATCGCAAAATGGGCAAACATTCCCAAAAATAAGATAGTAACCATATACAATGGCGTAGACAAATCTTTTACCCCTGAAGCAGAACCTCATAAACATAATAAGCCATATTTACTTTATATCGGCGAAAAAAAACCACACAAAAATTTACTCCGTCTAATAAACGCCTATAGCAGAACTATCTCTGCCGAAAAAATTGACTTACTTATTTCTGGCACACCTAACAAAGAGTTGACTGCATTAATAGAAGAACTAAAACTAACTAAAAAAATTCACTTTACCGGATTTATCGAAGAGTCAATGCTTCCCAGCTATTATAAAGGAGCATTAGCACTACTTTTGCCGAGCCTTTATGAGGGTTTTGGTCTTCCAATTATTGAAGCGATGGCAGTAGGCACACCGGTTTTGACATCTAATATCACGGCAATGCCAGAGGTTGCAGGGGGTGCAGCTTTATTGGTTGACCCTTACGATATCGACTCAATTAGTAAGGGTATTGACAGAATTATAAGTGACCATCCGTTGAGAAATAGACTTTCCTTCGCCGGCCTAGAACGAGCAAAGTTCTTTTCTTGGGACAAAGCAAGAAATGACTGGGATAATGCCCTTAACTCAGCTTTAGGTTTGGAAGAGTAAATGAAAGTAGCAATTATCCATTACTGGCTAATCAATCTTCGAGGTGGTGAAAAAGTTCTTGAATCATTATGCGAGACTTTCCCTCAGGCAGATATATATACCCATGTATACAATCCGGACGCATTCTCTCAAAGCATAATTTCTAAACATAAAGTCACTACAACCTTTATTAATAAACTCCCCCGAGCCCAAAAGGCCTATCAGAGCTACCTGCCACTTATGCCGATGGCACTGGAAGAACTTGATTTGAATGGGTACGACTTAATCATTTCCTGCGAATCAGGCCCTGCAAAAGGTATTATCCCTCCTCCCGGCGTGCCTCATATCTGCTACTGTCATTCACCCATGCGCTACGCTTGGGATATGTACCCGCAGTACAAAGCAAAAGCAGGCAGGCTTAAGCGCTGGCTAATGCCCCCGCTGATGCATTACCTGAGACGCTGGGATCAGCAAACCTCAACCCAAGTCAGCCATTTTGTCGCCAACAGCCACTTTATCGCCTCTCGCATTCAGACCTATTACCGGCGCGATGCTGAGGTGATTCACCCACCGGTGTCATTTGAGGAGTTTGAGCTCGCTGAATCGCACCAAGGCTACTATCTTTTACTGGGCCAACTGGTTCGTTACAAACGTGCAGATATTGCGGTTGAGGCATTTAACAAAACAGGAAAACGTCTGATCGTCGTGGGTGAAGGTGAACAGTTTGATGAACTTAAAGCCATCGCCGGCCCATCGGTGGAACTTCGTGGCCGCCTGCCCTTCTCAGAAATAAAAAGCCTGCTGGCAGGCTGCAAAGCCCTGGTTTTCCCGGGGGTGGAGGACTTTGGCATTGTACCTTTGGAAGCGATGGCTTGTGGTAAACCGGTAATTGCCTATGGCAAGGGCGGAGCTCTTGAAACCGTTCAGCATGGAGTTACTGGCTTGCTCTTTGATGAGCAAAATGAGCAATCACTCAATAATGCAATTAATCAGTTTGAAACAGACTATGCGCAATTTGATTGCCACACTATCCGTCAGCACGCATCGGGGTTTGGCAAGGATGTCTTTAAGCGTCGTTTTAGTACTTTCGTAGACCGTATTTTTGCAACAAAGCAACAGGGATAAAGCATGACCTCGAACACTGCCGCTATTACGCCGGTTATTCTTGCTGGAGGCTCTGGCACTCGCCTATGGCCAATGTCGCGGGCTCTCTACCCCAAGCAGTTTCTGTCTCTTCACGACGAAGCCACCATGCTGCAAGCAACGTTGCAGCGCCTTGAGGGCTTTTCAACTGCTCCGGCACAAATCATTTGCAATGAAGAACACCGCTTTATCGTAGCTGAACAGCTGCGTAAAAATGCCATTCCTGCACGTATCGTTCTTGAACCCGCCGGTCGTAATACCGCACCAGCTATCGCCATTGCGGCCTTGCTCGCATTAAAAGAAAATAACGATGAAGATCCG
Organism: Pokkaliibacter sp. CJK22405; assembly: GCF_046614695.1. Classification (NCBI taxonomy): domain Bacteria; kingdom Pseudomonadati; phylum Pseudomonadota; class Gammaproteobacteria; order Oceanospirillales; family Balneatrichaceae; genus Pokkaliibacter; species Pokkaliibacter sp. CJK22405. The sequence goes on along the minus strand of NZ_JBKKHQ010000014.1, from coordinate 26,699 downwards.
GCTCTACTGGTTCTTGCAGCTGACCATGTCATTCAGAATACTGCAGCGTTTCATGCCGCACTGGCAGCCGCACAACCACTTGCCGCAGCAGGTAAGCTGATCACTTTTGGCATTGTGCCAGACCAACCTCATACGGGTTATGGTTATATCCGCCGTGGTACGCCGGTTAATGATCAGGCATTTGCGGTCGACAGTTTTGTCGAGAAGCCCGCGCTTGAAACAGCAGAAGACTACCTCGCCTCAGGTAACTATTACTGGAACAGCGGAATGTTTATGTTCCGCGCCAGTGTTTATCTGGCGGAGCTGCAGCGTCAGCGTCCTGATATCTATGGTGCTTGCGTCCAGGCTATCGCCGCCACCTCAGTTGATCTGGACTTTATCCGCCTGACTGAAAAGGCTTTCGTTGAGTGCCCTTCCGAATCGATCGATTATGCGGTCATGGAAGGCACGCAATCCGCGGTCGTTGTGCCGATGGATGCCGGCTGGAGTGATGTCGGCTCCTGGTCTTCCCTTTGGGAAATTGCCGATAAAGATGCCCAGGGCAATGTCCTTCGCGGCGATGTGCTCTGTGAGGATACCCATAATTGCTATCTGCACAGTGATGACAAGCTCATCGCCAGTGTTGGCGTGAGCGATCTTATCGTTGTCGATACGCCGGATGCGGTCATGGTGGCGCATAAGGATAACGTTCAGGAGGTGAAGAAAATCGTTTCACGCCTTAATGCCAGCGAACGTTCGGAAGCCACTCTGCACCGTAAGGTGTATCGCCCCTGGGGAAATTATGACTCTATTGATATGGGCGAGCGTTTTCAGGTGAAACGCATCGTGGTCAAGCCTGGTGCCAAGCTGTCCGTGCAGATGCATCATCATCGTGCGGAGCACTGGATTGTGGTTTCTGGTACGGCGCGGGTGACTATTGATAGCAAAGAGACCCTGCTGACTGAGAACCAGTCGATTTATATTCCGCTGGGAGCAGTACATGCGCTGGAGAATCCGGGTAAAATCCCCCTCGAGTTGATTGAAGTGCAGTCCGGCGCCTACTTGGGCGAGGATGACATTGTCCGTTTTGAAGATAAATACGGGCGCGCTTGACCCTCAAATCAAGTAAGGGGCTGCTGCTTTTAGGCAGCCTCACTTTCTGTTGTACGGATTACGATCCAAGGAAATACCATGAATACCACGTTGACAGAAACGCCAGTGACTCCCAAAGCAAGGACAAAGCGCAGATCCTGGCTTTGCCGTTGTGCGCTTATATCGAGTGACTTGCTGGCGCTTTTCTCGGCGTTTCTGATTAGCCAGTCTCTTTCCAGCATGCCAACGAGCTATGTCACGTTTGCCCGAGATGGCGTGATCTTCCTGACCCTCACCGTGGTTTGTCTGATTCTCTTTTTGATCAAGGGGCATTATCAAAAGCGCCTCCCCTTCTGGGACGAGCTACGTCAGATCATCAAGGCTATTGTTCTGGTTGCGCTGCTCCATGCGGCCTTCCTCGTTCTACTGCAATTAACACCCTCCCGACTGGGCTTTATTAGCGCCTGGATCTTTGCACTGGCACTGGTTCCCACCATGCGGTTGCTGTGTAAGTCCACCTTGCTGCATTTTGGCTGGTGGCGTTACCCCACTGTGATTATTGGTGATGGTGAAAACGCCGCGGATACTGCACGAGCGCTGGCAGGTGAACGAATGATGGGCTACGACGTAACGCACTTCGTTTCCATCGATCAGCCCAAACAACGCTATATGAACATTCGCGGTAAGACCTTGCCTGTTATTCAAATGAGCGAGACACCTGAGGAGCAGTTTGCCGGTATGGATTACCCGCACATTGTGGTTGCTCTTGAGCGTGGCGGTCTGGACCGAATCCAGCACTATGTGGACAGGCTCAACCTGTTTTATCCACGTCTTTCTATCGTGCCTGCGCTCCGTGGTCTGCCCCTGTTCGGAACGGATATGCATCACTTCTTCAGCCATGAAGTGATCATGTTGAATGTTCGGAATAACCTGAATCCTTTCCTTAACCGGGTGATCAAGCGCAGCTTCGATATCGTCGTTTCGATTTTACTGCTTCTGCTGTTATCGCCACTTTTCGCTTTTGTCAGTATGAAAATCAAAAAAAGTGGTGGTACGGCTATTTTTGCTCACTCCCGCGTCGGCCGGGACGGCAAAGTTTTTCCCTGTCTTAAGTTCCGCTCCATGGTGCCCAATGCCCAAGAAGTGCTTGAAAAACTGTTGGAGCAAGACCCGGAAGCTCGTGCTGAGTGGAACAAGGACTTCAAACTGAAGAATGACCCTCGCGTTACGCCTATTGGTCATTTTTTGCGCAAAACCAGTCTTGATGAGCTGCCACAGCTCTGGAATGTATTACGCGGCGAAATGAGCCTTGTCGGCCCTCGTCCTGTGATTGCTGAAGAAGTCGAGCGTTATGGCGAACAAGCGGTATATTACTTGCAGGCTAAGCCTGGCATGACAGGCCTTTGGCAGGTAAGTGGCCGAAGCGATATTGATTATGACAGCCGTGTCTATCTGGATGCCTGGTATGTAAAAAACTGGAGCCTGTGGACAGACATTGTCATTCTCATTAGTACCATCAAGGTTGTTCTGCATAGGGATGGTGCCTACTAGACTATTTGCACAGGGTGAGTTGTGCGACAACTCGAATGTTTGACTCGAGACATTTGAGGCAGGAACTGAGTCAGGTCTACAGCCTGCCCGAATAGTAGTCGGCTTGCACAGTGCCTGCTAATATCGAGAAACCTTCATTCATAATCCAAAGGACTTTTACGATGAAAAAATCCTTAACGGTCGCTGCCATTGCTATTGCAATGGTATCGAGCGGCAGTGTTTTTGCCGAACCTGCAGAACCTGTTGTTCCCGAAGCCACGTTTACTGAAACTCCGCTGTCGCCTCCAGCGCCAGCTCAGCCAGCTGTTGTTGAAGCCCCTGCAACGCCAGCAACCCCTGGCGCACCGGGTGTACCAGCAACCCCAGCCACTCCGGCAGAACCTGTCACTCCTGCGACTGCAGGTGGTCCAGCCGCGCCGGGTACACCTCCTCCAGGTAGTGTCGCAGCAGGTCCTGCTCCAGGCGGCGCTGGTGCAGCAGGTGCAGGCGCTGGTGCTCCTGGCGCGGCCGGTGCAGGCGGCGCTGCTGCTGGTGCCGGTGCCGCTGGTGGCGCCGCCGTTGGCGGAATCACTGCAGGTTCATTGGCAGTTGGCCTTGGTGTAGCGGCGGCAGTAGGCGCTGCAGTTGCTATTGCCTCTGGTAGCGACAGCTCTTCCAGCGGAACCTCTGGCACTTCTGGAACCACAGGAACCTCTGGTTCCATGTAAAACAAGCGGCTTTCCGTTTGACAAAGCAGGCCTTCGGGCCTGCTCTTATCTCAATTCACCTTCTGGAAAAAAGAAGCCTCCATGACAAAGATTCGCTTCGCAGCACTTTGCCTGCCTGTAGTATTGCTTACCGGTTGTGCATTCAGCCCCGGCATGAATATGGACAGTGATGGGATATTTTCTCAGGCAGAGCTGAAAAGCGATCCTAATATCGCCAGCAAGAAAGTTGAGTTGATCCCTATTACCTCGCGGCTGGTAGCGTCCCAGAATGCGATTCTGGACAGTGCCAATACCCAAACGATTCCTGACTCCTTGCTGACCTATCGCCCTGACTCTTACAAGATCGGTGTGAATGACGTTCTGCGCATTACTCTTTGGGGCCATCCTGAGTTGGAAACGACCGAAAACAGTATTGGCACCTCCACTGATACCACGGCTGCCGGACGACTTGTTCGCCATGACGGAACCATTTTCTTCCCCTACGCCGGTGTTATTAAGGTCAGTGGCAAGAGCCTTGAGACCGTACGCAAAGAGATCACCCAGCGTTTATCTGTTGTGCTCGATAATCCACAAGTTGACGTGAATGTCCTGAAGTATGCCAGCCAACAGGTTGTAGCTGCCGGTGCACTGACTCAGGCAGGTCGAATTCCTATCACGTCACAGCCCCTGACATTACTTGAGGCCATTAGTAAAGCCGGCGGCCCGTTGAGCGATGCAGACTACTCTGAAATCAAGCTGATTCGAGATCACAAGACCTACCGCTTCGACTTAAATGAGATAGATCCCAAGTTACACCAGATTTATCTGAAAGATGGAGACAGCCTTTTTGTCCCCAATAATAATGAAAAACAGATATACGTGGTTGGTGAAGTACAAAAGCCTCAGGCTTTCAAAATCACCCGTCGTTATGTCTCCCTGACCGAAGCGTTAGGAACAGCACTCGGTTTGAGCCCGACCAGTGCCAATGGCGAAGCGGTATATGTAATCCGTGGAAGTGACTTTGCCGACCAGAGTATGGGAACGGTCTATCAGCTAGACGCTCAGTCTCCCACTGCATATGCCTTGGCAGATAATTTCCGTGTACTTCCACAAGACGTTATCTTCGTTGGACCAGCCAATATAACGCGCTGGAATCGTTTTATCAGTCAGGTTTTCCCCTCACTGAATCTTCTTAACAGCACCAGAAGTACTGTAGGTCTTTAACGTGATATGTCACTTAACCTATGCAGGCTTTAGTGGGCTTAGATTCTGCAGAGAATTCATTTTAGTGGGCCTGATCACTCTTAGTGTGGCGGGTTGTAGTAGTTACCGTGATCCAACCACTGTTGCCGCTGTAAAAACCTTTCAGGATGTTCTGGTAGGGAATGAAGTCACTATTGATGACCCTCGCCTTTTTTCAATGCCCTACGCCACATTGTGGATTGGCGTCGAAGGCTATACCTCAACGGGCGGCGTTCTTGGCAAGGTCAACCATCGTGAAATGTCTTGGTATATGCCCGATGCCAGTTATGTGCAGACAAACTATGGCCGCTTAATCAGAACCGGGAATTTCGTCGGGAATAATACGCATATCACGCTGACACACGATGCTCTGAGTGATCCAGCCAGCTTATTGGCTGGCAAGCAAGGAACCGCATCGGGTGTCTTTGACGGCAGTCTGCATAATCTTTATCAGTTAGCATTTAGCTCTACACTAGAGCCTGAGGGGATTGAGTTTTTCAAACCTCTCAAACGTAACTTATTTCGGGTGTCAGAGCACTTGAGCATCCCGGCAGTAGGCTTTTCTGCGGATAACACCTACTGGCTTGATCCGGTATCGGGGAAGGTCATTGCCAGCCGACAATACATGCACCCTGATTTACCCCCCGTGTGGCTGGCAGAAGCGAAGCCGTATGTCGCCGCTGCATCTGACAAAGAGGGGAGAAAGTAATGAAGCCCCTAATTTTCATTTTTGCCTCCTTGGCAGGCTCTCTGGTGGCTACTCTGTGTCACGCGGATATCACAGTCACGTTGCGAGGACAAGTCACACAGCAGGCTCAGTACAGTGTGCCTGACGGTACACGGTTGAATGCCGTTCTTCCGGGCAGGGTGAACTCTGACTCCTGGTATCGAGGCGCTTTTTTTACTCGCGAGCAGGAGCGACTTAAGCAAACGGGGCAAAAAGCCGGTTTGCTGGATGACTTCAATCATCTCTGCCCCGGGGAACCAACACTGTCGCAGGCTAAGCAGCCACCACGCAACTTCAATGACTGGTGCCACAGGGTGAAAGCCCATTTAGCCGCCTTGCCTGTGACGGGACGCAAGGTGCTGGAGTCAGGTGATCCTGATGTACTGGCTATAAACCTTAAGATAAACCCTCTTTTGGAGGAGGGTGATGCACTCTGGTATCCCAAAGAGCCCGATGAGCTTTGGCTAATTGGCGCAGGTTCAAGATGGAACCAGCCTTTACCCTATGTAGGCGGACAACACCTTCGCGAGTACATGGACGCTATAGAATATTCCTCAGACTGGCGTGATGCAGACTGGGTGTGGGTTATCTCTCCGGATGGCAAGATCAGCAGGCATGGTGTGGCAGCCTGGAACGAAAAGCCCTGGACACCTGCACCCGGAAGCGTGCTCTGGCTTCCGGTAAAAGAAAGCTATTTAGACAGCGTACCCGGCTTTAACGCCTCCGTGTCCCGGTGGCTCGCCACACAAGCTTTGGATCAATGGACGAATCACCCAGAATGACAACTCCTGCTACTTCACGAGTGATGATTCAGTCTCAAGCAACCTGTCTGAGACGCGGACAGCGTTGCCACTCAAGACCTCTGCTGATAACGGCTACCGGATTACTGTCGTCTGTTTTATATGTCTCTCAGGCCTGTGGATCAGAATCACCCTACCGCTATAGCCTGAATGACTGGGGCACGGTAGGGCTTCTGCAAACGCCGACAGCACGTATGAACCCCGAAGGTCAGCTCAGCTTTAATGCCAGCTTTGTTAGCCCCTACTCACGTTACAATATCTTTTTCCAGCCGGTTCCGTGGTTTGAAGCGGGCTTTCGCTACACTGACATCTCCGGCGTCCTTTACGGGCCACGCTCACTGAGTGGCGATCAGACCTATAAAGACAAAGCGATTGATGCGAAGTTTCGCCTCTGGCAAGAGTCTCGCTTTCTGCCTGAACTTGCCGTTGGTGGTGTGGATATCAGTGGTACCGGTTTATTCAGTGGCGAGTATCTGGTGGCATCCAAGCGCTGGGACGACTTTGATTTTTCGCTCGGCATGGGTTGGGGCTATCTTGCTAACAGGGGCGACTTAGACAATCCCTTAGGACAGCTATCGGATAAGTTTAATACCCGCGAGCGTTCGACAACGACGGGTGATGCCAATTTTGGCAGCTACTTCCGTGGTAATACGGCACTCTTTGGTGGCGTTGCCTATCACCCTTCATGGGCTCCAGTGGTATTTAAAGCCGAATACGAAGGCAATGACTATCAAAGTGAGCCTCAAGGAAGTAATCAGACTCAGGACTCCCCAATTAATCTTGGGATTGTGTATCAGGTAAACGATAACATTGACCTTCATCTTGGCTGGGAGCGTGGCAATACGGCCATGATGGGTATTACGCTGACAGCCAACACCTCGAAAGACTTCGCTCAAAGCAAGTTTGACCCACCACCGCAGCCAATCCAGCCGACTCCTAACCCAGATCCTGACTGGCAGAATGTATCCGCTGAGCTAAAAGAAAACGCAGGCTTTGATGTTAAGCGTATCAGTCAGCGTGAGCATGAAATTATTGTTGAAGGCAGTCAAACCAAGTATCGCAATAACGCCAAGGGAGAAGTGAGGGCAGCTCGTATTCTTAGCAACAATGCTCCCGCTGAGGTTGATAGTTTTACCTTCGTACAGCGTGAAAAAGGGCTGGACTTAAGAGAGACGGGGCTATCCCGTACGGCTCTTAAGGATGTTGTTAATAACCGTCAACCAGGGCAGGCGCTGGTCAATAGTGCTGACATGACGGTAATAGGCGAACGTAACGATAAAACACTTTATCAACATGACCTCCCACGTTTCCGTTACGGCATTGCTCCGGGCCTGACACAGAGCCTTGGTGGACCTGATGGTTTTTATCTTTATCAGCTTCGTGCTGACGCTACGGCAGGCTTCACTATTACCCCGGGTTGGGAGTTAGATGCCCAGGCTTCTTATGGCCTGATTGATAACTTCGACAAGTTCAAATACACCGCGCCAAGTAATCTGCCCAGGGTCAGAACGTATATACGTGAGTATCTGGTCAACAGCGATCTGTCGATCAATAACCTGCAGCTAACCCATTTCTGGCAATGGGACCAGAACTGGTTCGGGCAGGCCTATGGCGGGATTCTGGAGGCTATGTATGGCGGCGTCGGTGGTGAGTTACTATACCGCCCCATCGGCTCTAATTGGGCATTGGGCGCTGATCTAGACATTGTCCGCCAGCGTGACTTTAACCGGGCCGATATTCAGGCATTCCGAGACTACCAAACCTGGACCACGAATCTTACTGGTTATTACCGATTGCCCTTCTATGACTCACTGGCAAAGGTCAGTGTGGGTCGCTATCTGGCAAAAGATATTGGCGCAACGTTTGATCTCTCCCGGCGTTTCGATTCCGGCGTTCAGGTAGGGGCTTGGGCCACCCTGACTGATGCCAGTGGCAGCGAAACGGGTGAAGGCAGCTTTGATAAAGGCATCTATGTGACGATTCCATTCGATGCCTTCTTCACCAATTCGACAACTCGCTCCGGCCGACTCCAATGGGCACCACTGACACGTGATGGTGGTCAAAAAGTTGACCACCGATATAGCCTTTATGACCTGACCGAGTCTCGGGATGCCCGACATTACTTCGACGGCTACAGAGAGGCACTTGAGCCCTAACTCAGGTACTCAGAATTGATAAGATTAAATAGGATTGATTTCGTTTGAATATGTTGAGTAAAGAGTTTTCCAGGGAATACAACGATGTTTAATAATATTCTTGTGGTGTGTGTAGGTAATATTTGCCGAAGCCCTGTCGGTGAGATTTTACTTCGTGAAACTCTGCCAAATAACTTCAACATTAGTTCAGCAGGAATTGCCGCACTCACAGGTAAACCTATCGACCCGACCTCTGCAGAATTACTTACAGAGAATGGTATTGATAGTAGTGCACACATTGCTCAGCAACTGAATAGCGATCTAATCAGTAAAAATGATTTGATATTGGTCATGGAGAAAGGGCATATCGATGCGATTTGCTCGCGCTATCCCTCTGCAAGAGGAAAGGTGCAGCTACTGGGACGGTGGCAAGGGGATGTTGAGATTCCTGATCCCTACAGACAACAGCGTCCGGCTTTTGAGCATGCCTATAAACTAATAGCTCAGGGCGTTGCCGACTGGGCCAAAAAACTGGGCTGCTAAATTCAGCTTTAGATTCATTATTTAAACACTGACGTCCACTGACGTCATATTAAGGAAATTTCATCATTATGAATGCCGCCAAGACGCCACCTGTTGTACATCACAGCAATGACGCTAATGATGATATCGCCCTCGGTCAGCTCTTCGGAATTATTCTGGAAGGTAAGTGGATTATCGTCTGCTGCCTGGTGATAGCAGGGATACTAGGTGTTGGTATTGCGTTACTAAGCACTCCCATCTATCAGGCCAGCTCTCTTGTTCAAGTCGAGCCAAAGCAGTCAGGCATCGCCGCTATCAATATCCCTGGCCTAACTGATCAAGCCGCAGCGGACTCTGCCGCGAGCACCGAGACAGAAATCATTCAGTCTCGTTTTGTTCTAGGTAAAGTCATTGATAACCTTAAACTTCGTAATGTCGTCACACCGGATTATTTCCCAGTCATTGGTAGCTATATTGCTCGTAGATACAATAGTCAGCTTCATGAGGCTGGCGAGTTAAACTCACCCTTTATGGGACTTTCATCCTATGCCTGGGGTGGAGAGCAATTAGTACTGACTAGCCTGGAAGTACCAGACTATAAATTGAATAGCCCAATGATTGTTGAGGTTGGAGCTGCAAATAACTACACCCTCTACGATGCAAATGAGAATTTGATACTCAAGGGTCAAGTAGGTGAGTCTGCAAAGGACTCATCCGGTGAATACCTTGTTAATATAAAAACACTTACTGCACATCCAGGCACACGCTTTTTTATCAGTAAAGTGACTCCACTGAGCGCTTATAAAAATTTGCTGAGTAATTTGACAGTTGAGGAGAAAACTAAATCCAGTGGAATACTCACTCTCCAACTGACTGGAACGGATCAAGAAATCACCCAAAAAACTCTGGATAATATCAACCAGGTTTACTACCAACAGAATGTACAGCGCACTTCTGCAGAAGCGGAGAAAAGCCTTGAGTTTCTGGATAGCAAGTTGCCAGAAGTTAAGGGAGATCTTGAGCAGGCAGAAAAGCGTTTAAATGACTACCGGCTGGATGTTCACTCAGTCAATATTGATCTTGAAACAAAATCTATTCTTGATCAGGTTGTAACCCTGGAATCTCAGATTAATGAGCTCAACTTAAAAGAAGCGGATCTTCAACAAAAATACACCCCGAAATTTCCTGCTTATGCAGCACTAATTGAACAACGTGCAAAGCTCAAGGCAGAGAAGAAAACGCTAAATGATAAAATCAAGGCGTTACCAGAAACTCAGCAAGAAGTACTTCGCTATACACGTGATGTACAGGTAGGTAACCAGCTGTACCTGCAGATGCTAAGCCGAACTCAGGAATTGGATATTGCCAAGGCCAGCACCGTTGGTAATGTTCGAGTGCTCGATAGCGCTATTGTCGATCCGGCACCGGTAAAACCCCGTAAGCCACTTATCGTTGCGATTGCAGTGGTTCTGGGCTTCATTCTGGGAGCAGCGATTGTTTTTGTTCGTGCAGCTCTGCGTAAAGGGATTGAATCACCTGAACAAATTGAGCAGGAGCTTGGGCTATCTGTTTACGCGACGATTCCCTACAGTGAAGAACAGGACATCATCGATAAGGATTTTAAGAAAGGGAAACGCAAATCCGGCATGCTGGCGATTGAGAACCCAGCAGCACTCAGTATTGAGTCTTTAAGAGCACTTAGAACCAGCCTGCACTTTGCGATGATGGAGTCCAAAAATAACGTCATCTCTATTTCCGGGCCGAGTCCTGATATCGGTAAAAGTTTTGTTAGCTCCAACTTAGGTGCAGTCCTCGCTGCCGCTGGCAGTAAAATTCTGGTGATTGACGCTGACATGCGCAAAGGGCACTTACAGAAGTTCTTTGGCGTTCCTCGTGAAAATGGCCTGTCTGATTACCTGTGCGGAGATCAGCCCTGGCAGTCTGTGGTTCATCACAGCCTTCAGGATGGGCTCGATTTCATCTCAACCGGTACAATCCCACCAAACCCCTCTGAATTGCTGATGTCTCAGCGACTTGAAGCTCTGTTTACTGAGGCTGGTGAAAAGTACGACCTGATTCTGATCGACACGCCACCTATTATGGCCGTCACCGATGCCGCGATTATTGGCCGACTGGCGGGAGTTAGCCTGATGGTGGTTCGTTTTGGGCTTAACCCGTTACGTGAGATTGCCGCAGCTCACCGCCGTTTCGAACAAAATGGAATTCCAGTCAAAGGCTGTATCATGAACGGCATGAAGCGCTCCGGGCGCAACGCGGGCTATGGTTATGGCTACGGCTATTACAACTATGAATACAAGTCCCACACAAAGTGATTGAAAATTAATCAATGAAATTTCTGATCACTGGCGGCGCTGGCTTTATTGGCAGCGCCGTAGTTCGTTATATCCTGCGGGAAACCTCTGACGCCGTTATCAATGTGGACTTATTAACCTATGCAGGTAATCCAGACTCGCTCGCTTCAATAGAAAGTGATGCCCGATACCGGTTTTATCAGACGGATATCTGTAATCAGGCTACGGTGCTTGAGATATTACAAAAAGAGCAACCGGATGCGTTGATCCATCTTGCTGCCGAGAGCCATGTCGACCGCTCCATAGATGGCCCTGCTGCCTTCATAAAAACCAATATTGTTGGCACCTTCTCACTCCTCGAAGCCAGTCGACAGTATTGGGAAAGTTTGTCCTCAACAGATAAAGCGACGTTTCGCTTCCATCATGTAACGACCGATGAGGTCTACGGAGACCTGGGGGATTCAGAGGATAGCTTCACCGAGGAGAATGCCTATCATCCCAGCTCCCCCTACTCCGCCAGCAAAGCCAGCGCGGATCACTTGGTTCGCGCCTGGAACAGAACCTATAAACTTCCGGTTGTCATTTCCAGTTGCTCCAATAACTTTGGGCCTTATCAGTTTCCAGAGAAGCTGATTCCTCACATGATTCTGAGTGCACTTGAAGGTAAGTCGTTGCCTCTCTATGGCAATGGAAAGCAGATCAGAGACTGGCTCTTTGTTGATGATAATGCCAGAGCGCTTTATCAGGTGACGCAGAGGGGAAAGGTCGGCCAGACCTATAATATCGGCGGCAGTAATCAGCGACAGAATATAGAAGTGGTACAGGCGCTCTGTGCTCTGCTTGAAGAGCTGGCGCCGAAGAAGCCATCCCATGTTCAACACTATTCAGACCTGATCACCTATGTAGATGATCGCCCTGGCCATGATGTACGTTATGCGATCGATAGTAGCAAGATTAGAGCGGAGCTGGGCTGGCTGCCAGAAGAGAGCTTTGAGACAGGGCTGCGTAAAACGGTCGAGTGGTATCTGGCCAATATCAATTGGTGGTCTCGTGTTCTTTCCGGCGACTATCAGCTTTCTCGGCTTGGTACCCAGACTGAACCTACGACATAAGTACTCAAACTAAAAAGTTGCAGCCTCATGAATATCATCCCTACTCCGCTATCGGGTTGTTTCATCATCGAACCTCGCGTCTATAAAGATGAGCGGGGGTTCTTTCTTGAGAGCTTTCAGGCTGAACGGTATCGGACGACACTTGGTATCGATGCCATATTTGTTCAGGATAATCAGTCCCGATCTTCAAGGGGTGTGCTACGCGGTTTACATTTTCAGAGATCTAAACCCCAAGGCAAGTTAGTTTATGTGAGCCGGGGTGAAGTCATGGATGTCGCTGTAGATATTCGCCACGACTCTCCAACGTTTGGGCAGTGGACCAGCGTGGTACTCTCAGAAGATAACCATCGCCAGCTCTGGGTTCCTCCAGGATTCGCTCATGGTTTTGTCGTGCTTTCGGATATTGCTGACTATGCCTATAAGTGCACGGAGTATTACAACCCTGCCGATGAAGGTTCAATTGCCTGGAATGATCCGGACCTGGCTATCGACTGGCCTGAGGAAGTGAGTTTCACTCTGTCAGCGAAAGATGCATCAGCGCCCTCTTTCAGAGACTTTCAGTCCTTGTGAAGATTCTCCTTACCGGCGCAAGCGGCCAGCTGGGCAGATGTATAGTCGATGCCCTGCAAGAGACTGATCATCTATTCGTAGCTCCTGATTCCAGCGAGCTGAACATCACTCAACCTGAGTCCATACCCACTGCCTTTGCTCAATACAGACCAGACATTGTTATCAATACGGCTGCCTACACCGCCGTCGACAAAGCAGAGCAAGATGTTGAGCAAGCATTTCGGATCAATGAGCTGGGTCCCCGCTTATTGGCAAAAGCTTGCCAACAAGCAGGCATTCCACTGATTCATCTATCCACGGACTACGTTTTTGATGGCACTGCCACAGCACCCTACTCACCGGATGCAGTAACCTCTCCTCAAAATGTCTATGGGCAATCCAAGCTCAAGGGTGAAAAAGCGATCCAGGAAGAGTCCTCAGAGTATGTGATTCTTCGAACAAGCTGGCTGTTCAGTGAGTACCAGAATAACTTTGCTAAAACGATATTAAGACTGGCTCATTCACGAGACAGCCTAGCTGTTGTCGCCGACCAGTACGGCAGCCCAACCTACGCCGGGGATATCGCATCCGCTATCGTTGGCATCATTGATCAAATAAGCGCGGGAAATCATCAATGGGGTATTTACCATTACGTGGGTGATCGTGCGACAAGCTGGCATGGTTTCGCTGTGGCAATTATCGATGAAGCCTCAATGCAATCACCGGCCTTTAAGCGTATTCCGGTAAAAGCCATTGGTACTGAAGACTATCCCACTCCTGCAAAGCGTCCAGCCTTTTCAGTACTGGACATGACATCAACTGAAGCGACATGGAATATAAAACCCTCCAATTGGCGGGCAGCACTCGTTAGAATAACGCCCAAGGTAATAGCGGCTCTCCAGGAGTAATGAGCCTCATTACCCCTGACTATTCACAGGATGTGCAGATTAATGCAGACAACTCGACCAATTCTGGTGACTGGCGGCGCAGGTTATATCGGTAGTACGACACTGCTTTCGCTGATCAATGCAGGTTATCAGCCTATTGTGATTGATAACTTCAGTAATAGCAGTCCGGAAGCACTGGAGCGCGTCATGGAGCTCTCTGGTGTTGAAGTCCCTTCCGTGACCGCCGATATTGCCGATCAAAAGGCATTACGTGCCATTTTTCGTCGCTATAAAATTGAAGCCGTTATCCATTTCGCTGCGTTGAAATCCGTTGGCGAATCCGTAACTCAGCCCCTGCATTACTATCAGTGTAATGTCGCAGGCACACTAAAATTACTCGAAGTAATGGCAGAGTTTGGCTGCAAGCGTCTGATCTTCAGCTCCTCGGCAACCGTGTACGGTGATCCACAGTCACTGCCTCTTACCGAGACAAGCCCAACCTCGGCGACCAACCCCTATGGCCGGACCAAACTATTCCAGGAAGAGATCTTCAAGGATGTTTTCACCTCGGATAGCGAGTGGCAGTTCGCCCTTCTTCGCTACTTCAACCCGGTTGGCGCCCACGAGAGCGGCAGAATTGGCGAGCATCCCAATGGCATCCCCAATAATCTGATGCCATATATCGCTCAGGTCGCTGTAGGAAAGCGCGAGTCTTTACAAGTTTTCGGGGATGACTATCCCACCCCGGATGGCACAGGTGTTCGTGACTATATTCATGTGGTCGATCTTGCCGAGGGGCATGTCGCAGCACTTGGCAAGCTGGAGCAGTCGCCGGGCGGCGTCTACACCTATAACCTGGGCACCGGCCAAGGCTATTCAGTGCTGGAGATGTCCAAGGCATTTGAAAAAGCCTCTGGCAAGCCTGTGCCTTTCAATATCGCACCGCGCCGACCTGGCGATGTAGCGGCCTGCTATGCTGATGCTGCTAAAGCGGAGCTGGAGCTGGGATGGAAAGCGACTCGCACACTGGAGCAAATGTGCGAGGATGCATGGCGCTGGCAATCACAAAATCCTAATGGCTATGACAGCTAGATTGCTTAACGCCCCTTGAGGGAGAAATAAAAGGGAGCCTCGGCTCCCTTTTTCATATGCGCATCAAGCAACAGAATCAATTTAATACTCGAATCGGCTCATCCTTCAAAAAGGCCTTCACCGCTTCAACCATACCTTCATAAAACAAGCGGTAGGTATTTTCCGTCACGAATCCAACATGTGAGGTCAATACCGTATTATCGAGCGTGGTTAAAGGATGTTCTGCCGGAAGTGGCTCAATATCGAAGACATCCAACGCGGCACCGGCGATAGCGCCACTCTGCAGAGCCGTAATCAGGGCTTGCTCATTCACCAGAGGCCCACGTGACGTATTGATCAGCAGTGCACTTGGCTTCATCCGGGCAATGTCGTCTGTATCCAGCAGACTCCGTGTTCGGTCGCTCAATTTCATATGCAAAGTGACAATATCCGCCTGGCTTAACAGCTCAGCCTTGGTGGCGAATAAAACATCGGCCTCCATCGCCCTTTCCTCGGTAAGATTGGGGCTCCAGGCCATCACCTTCATACCAAAGGCCTTTGCCACCGGCACCATTTGCTGACCCAGCTTGCCAAGTCCAATAATGCCCAGCGTTTTCCCTTTGAGGTCACCGCCAATCGTGGTTTGCCACTGCCCTGCTCTCACTCGGCGATCTTCCAGCGCGACTTTTCTTACAAGACTCAGCATCAGCGCCCAAGTCATCTCAAAAGCAGCAGCACCATTATTTGGCGTTCCACAGACAGGAATATTCAGCGCTCTTGCCGCTTTCATATCAATCGCTGAATTACGCATACCTGAAGTAATCAACAGCTTTAGCTGCGGCAATTGTCTGAGGAGGTTGTCATCAAAGCGGGTACGCTCACGCATGGCGCAGATCACATCGGCATCTGCCAATGCCTCAAGCAACGCCTCACCTTCCAGCTTCTGGTTAAACACCTGAACCAGATGATGTTTTTTAACGGCTGACCAGTCTGCCATGCTCATGGCCACATCCTGATAGTCATCAAGAATAACGATTTTCATTGCCTTCCCTCGCGACAGTTATGGTGACAATAAAAAAGGGCTGAAGTATCAGCCCTTTTCCGTTTTATACATTCAACAGAAGATATTCGCGTTCCCAAGAAGAGATCACCTGCCAAAAGGTCAGATACTCTGCGTGCTTCACCGCACGGTAAGCTTCCACAAAGCGATCGCCTAACACCTCACGCATTGTTTCAGAGGCATAAAACAGGCGTAATGCTTCGTTCAGCGTCTGGGGAAGATCATCACTCGTTGCGCCCAAATGAGCATCGCTTGGCTGCGTGGGATTAAGCTCTTCGACCATCCCGAGATAGCCACAAATCAGGGTTGCGGCCATGGCCAGATAAGGATTGGCATCAGCCCCCGGCAGACGGTTCTCAACCCGACGCGCCTCCGGGCTCGCCATGGGGACGCGGAAAGCAGCAGTACGGTTGTCATAACCCCAGTTGGTATTGACGGGCGCACCGCTCATGGGACCAAGACGGCGATAGGAGTTCACATTGGGGGCCAGCATCGCCAGCACTTCGGGGGTGTACTTTTGCAAGCCAGCCACATAGGAATGGAACAGCATGGAGGGCTGGCCATTATCCTGACTGAAAATATTCTTTCCGGTTTCAACATCAACCACGCTTTGGTGAATATGCATGGCACTACCGGGCTGGCTTTGCATGGGTTTGGCCATGAACGTCGCGTACATGCTGTGGCGCATGGCAGCTTCACGCATGGTACGCTTAAAGCGAAATGCCTGATCCGCCAGCGTCAGCGGATCTCCATGTAGCAGGTTGATCTCAAGCTGAGCTGCACCGGCTTCGTGAATCAGGGTATCAATCTCCAGCCCCTGCTTTTCACAATAATTGTAGACATCCTCTACCAGTGGCTCGAACTCATTCACCGCATCAATACTGTATGACTGACGACCCGCTTCAGGGCGGCCTGAGCGTCCCACTGGCGGTTCTAATGGATAATCCGAGTCTGTATTCGGTTTAACTAAAAAGAACTCAAGCTCGGGCGCGACAACAGGTTTCCAGCCCTTTTCTTCGTAAAGCTTGAGTACGCGCTTGAGCACATAGCGTGGTGCGATATCGACCGGGCGGCCATCATGATGATAGGCATCATGAATCAGCTGGGCAGTCGGCTCAGTGGCCCAAGGGACAAGACAAATCGTATCGGTGTCCGGACGAAGAATAATATCGCCATCAGTCTTGATGGTTTCATCGTAATATTCATCCGGAAAGTCGCCAGCAACGGTCTGCAGAAAGATACCCTCAGGCAAACGCATGCCATTTTCCTGAGAATATTTTTCTGCAGGCACGATCTTGCCGCGCGCCACGCCAGATGCATCGGGCACGATGGCCTCGACCTCCACGATGCGATTATCCTTAAACCATTCCTTAATGGACACCATAGTAAACTCCAGCGGGTCTGAGAAACTGCTCTTCATCTTAGCGAGTCCACCGCACGCTGACAAAGAATCGGCATAAGGTTTTCCCTGCTATTGCGCTGTCCTGTGAATGAAAAGAACCCGCTGTTGCATCATAGCTAATGGCCAAACCTTTACTTGGCGCCGACAGGCCTCCCATAATGTGATCACAAGATGACCGTTATCCAGTTAATTAAGGTTTAGCGCATGTCGAATGATTATCCACGCTCTTATTATGCCGCCTCAGCCAAGCCCGGTGACCTTCAGCCGTTTCCAATGCTTACAGAACAACGTGATGCTGATGTCTGTGTCATAGGTGGTGGAATTACAGGTCTGAGTGCAGCGCTTAACCTGCGAGAGCGAGGCTACAGTGTGATGCTTCTTGAAGCCGAGCGTGTGGGCTGGGGAGCCTCAGGGCGAAGCGGCGGTCAGATTCTGACCAGCTATGCCTGTGAGATGGAACCTATCGAGGCGCAACTCGGCTTTGAAGAAGCCAAGCGACTGTGGGACATGTCCGTGGAATCAGTGGCATTGGTCAAGGAACAGATTCAGCGCCACCACATTGATTGCGATTGGTTATCAGGCACCAGTTCAGCTGCCATCAAACCGCGCCAGCTACGCGGCCTCCAAGAATGGCATGATGATATCAGCGGGCGCTATAACTACCCCCATCTTGAATGGAAAGAAGGCCGCGATTACGACAGTGTGGCGAATAGCCCGCAATATATAGGTGGCGTCGTGGATACCTTTGCCGGGCACTTACATCCACTTAACTACACGCTGGGCTTGGCGCGCGCAGCCAGAGACTCGGGTGTCGAGATTTTCGAGAAAACACGCGCGCTCTCATTACAAAAAGGGAGTACTTGTGTAGTCACCACGGAGTCTGGATCAGTTCGCTGTAAGAATCTCGTCCTCGCTGGCAATGCCTATCTTGGTAAGCTGGAACCGGCGTTAGATAGTAAAATTATGCCAGTCGGTACCTACATCGTTTCGACAGAAGTTCTGGGCGAGGATCGTCTGCGCAAGTTCCTCCCCGGCTATCATGCGATAGCGGATGCCAACTTCGTGCTGGACTATTTTCGCCCCACCGGCGACCACCGCTTACTCTTTGGCGGACGAGTCAGCTATTCCGGCCTGCAACCACCTGACTTAAGCAGTGGCCTTCGTCGCCGTATGCTGAAAGTCTTCCCCGGCTTGAGTGATGTAAAAATCGAGCATGCCTGGGGTGGATTTGTCGATATTACAGTCAACCGCGCGCCACACTTTGGCCGGTTGGGAAATGATCCTGTGTATTTTGCCCAAGGCTTTTCCGGACACGGAATGGCACTAACCAACCTTGCCGGCAAGGTCATTGCGGAGGCGATTGACGGTGATAACTCTCGGCTGGATGTCTTTAGTCACCTGAAGCACCAGAACTTTCCAGGCGGGCGACTACTCAGAATGCCATCACTCGTACTGGCGATGATGTACTACCGGCTGCGCGACCTGCTCTAGCAATAGCGATTACAGCTCGACGGAAAACCCCAGACCACCCGGCCTGGTGCGGTTATTACGCTCCTCACGGGGCGTAATCTGAAAATGATTGCGATAGGTCGTGCTGAAATGAGAGGCCGATGAGAAGCCGCACGCCAGCCCCACTTGCACAATACTCTTGTTACTTTGCTGCAGCATCTGCCGTGCACGCTCAAGGCGCAGTTCCAGATAATACTTGGACGGAACCGTGACCAGATACTTCTTAAACAAGCGCTCAAGATGCCGCCTGGAAACCCCAACATGCATGGCCAGATCATCCGGGCTCAGCGGCTCCTCGATATTGGCCTCCATCAGCGTCACCGCTTCTATCAGCTTCGGCTGAGAGACGCCGATGCGGGATTTCAAAGGAACGCGCTGTGGCTCTTCATGTGTTCGGATTCGCTCACAGACGAACTGCTCTGAGATGGACGCGGCGAGATCCAGCCCAAACTGATGGCCAATAATATGCAGAATCATATCCATTGAAGCCGATCCGCCAGAGCAAGTGAAACGACCATTATCAACTTCAAAAAGATTCGTCGTCAGGTAGGTATTTGGGAAGGACTCACGCAGATGGTTTAAATCCCACCAGTGAATCGTTGCCTTACAGCCATCAAGTAATCCCGCTCGAGCCAACAAATAGCTCCCCGTACCCACGCCTCCGATGGCAAGCAGTCTTCTGCCATGGTTTCGTAGCCAACTGAGCTCTGTCTCGTGGCCCGTCTTGGCGATAGGACTGGCGCCAATCACCAGTAATAAATCAACCTCTGGAAAGTCATCCAGCGCATGATCCACCTGCATTGTCGCACCGACACTGGCAGCCACTCCGGCTCCATCGGTACTCAGAGAGATGTATTCATACAGCGTCTTACCGGAGATCCAGTTAGCCATACGCAATGGCTCAACTGCAGAGGAATAGCTCAGCAGCGAAAAATTAGGCAATAGAAGGAAGCCGAAGCGAAGCGGCTTTTGACGATGGTGTTGTCGGGTCAGCAAAACGTGCACTAATCGAACTCGACACAGGGAAGATGACTTGAGTTTACCTAACTGAAAAAAATTAATCGCCCCTGCCGCTGTCCATCATCAACGACAGACAGCGGCCGAAAGGCGTCGTCGAACACTCCATAGAAGCGGGAGGGCTGACAGGAAGTCTACACTTTGTCCTTATCAATAAAGTCAGCCCGGACAATCAGCCCACCCTCTTTGGCATTCCTGCAGCTGAGCTCGCCACCATGAAAACGTATGACACGATCCACGATTGCCAGCCCAATGCCATAGCCGCCACCAGATTGGCGCGCTGCATCACCTCGATAGAAGGGCTTAAACAGATGCTCAATACTATCCTCAGAGGCGCCTTCGCCTTCATCACGAATTTCAAAGAACCAGTGCTCGGGGCTGATTCTCTCCTGAAGAATATGGACGGTGCTAGCCTCTGGCGTGTACTTCATCGCATTACGAATCAGATTATCCATCGCTCGTCCCAGCCAGCGCTCCTGCCCGGTAATCTCGATACCTGAGTCCAGCTGACAGTCAAACTTAAGACAACGCGCTGTTGCCTCAAGCTGAGCAAGCTCAACACGTTCCTGCCAAAGTTCCGCCATATCCACATCGGTACGATCATCATCCGGCTGATTAGCCCGAACCAAGGTCAGCACTTCATCGATCAGCTCATTAAGCGCCTCGCCTTCTGCTTCAATACGATTAAGCTCACGGCTAATTTCATCCCCGGAGCGGTGCCTGGCGATCTCAAGGGCTATCTGCAGGCGCGCCAAAGGGGTTCGTAACTCATGAGAGATATCACGCAGTAGCTGCTGCTGATCCTCAAGCAGCGACTGCAAGCGAGCAGCCATGGTATTAAAGTCTTTCCCCAAACGGCCCAGCTCATCACGCCGGCGAAGGACGCTTTCATCCACACGAGTTGAAAGATAACCGCGGCTAAGCTCACGAGTGGCCTGACTAAGCGCACTCACCGGCTGGGTAATAAAACGTGTAATCAACAGCCCTCCTAGCGCCACAATCACCACAGCCATCGCCAGATAAATGGGGAGACGCTCACGCTGGGCATTGTCAAAGCGGCGAGGCTGATCAATCACCAGCCAGTAAGGATCAGCATTAGGCGTCATTTCAACGGGGATCAATCGCCATCCGGCGATATCAATGCTGCGGTCTTCACGATAGCCGCCCGGGGGAGGGCCACGCTTGATCAGGCGGTAAATATCTCGGGGAAATGGCCGCCGATGTTCGAGATCATCCACCCGGATCAGCTTAAGGTCAGGCGTCATTAACATTACGCCCTGCTCTTTCCAGGATTGCTCGACCGCGGGACGACCCTGCTTTTGATACTGCTCGATCAAGCTACGGCCAATGGTTTGCCACTGGTTATTTTTCATCTCCGCATCAAAGTCGATACGACGCATGGTCTCAGCAGTCCAGAAGGTCACTGCGACCACAACGGCAACCGTCAAAAGCATGGCCGTCAGGACTTTCCAGTAAAGACGCTTCATCAGCCGGCCTCAGGCAAAGACAACAGGTAGCCCTGTCCACGCACCGTCGATATCCGCGGGATGCCATCAGACTCGCCCAACTTCTTGCGAAGATTACTGATATGCATGTCCAGACTACGATCATAGGGCTGCAAACGTTTGTGCAGGACGGCTCGGCTGAGAGCATCACGGCTCAAAAGCTCATCCGGATGCGCAAGAAGCTCAAGCAGAAGGCTGTATTCAGTTCCAGTCAGCGCCAGGATCTCCTCACCAATCTTCACCTGACGAGACTTGCTGTTAATCTGCAGCGCACCTGCGCGCATTTGATTATTCCCCAAACTCACATTTTCGCCTGGGACGCTACGCTCCAGCTCTACGCGGCGCAATAAAGCACGGATACTGGCCAATAGCAGACGAGGACTACAGGGTTTGGGCAGATAGTCATCTGCCCCCATTTCAAGACCCACAATGCGGTCAACCTCATCACCGCGAGCGGTTAACATAATCACGGGCGTCGCTTTGTCCTGCCGCAGCTCTCGCAGTAAATCAAAGCCATTCTTACGAGGCAGCATGATATCGAGAATGATGAGATCGACATCCTGCTTCTGGGCAAGCTCAAGACCTTCTTCTCCATCGGCTGCCCGTAGCAGCGTATAGCCTTCAATTTCCAGAAGCTCAGTCAGCAGAGCGGCCAATCCTTCGTCATCCTCTACCAGAAGTAGGTTAGCCATGAGTTTCTCCTTCAATGCTGTGTCATATATGACGTCTTGCAACTATTTTGGCACAACTACTGTTGCATAAAAGCCCGTGAAACAACGTTTTACACCCCCTTTACAGCGTCCTGACAACACTTTACTCCCAGAGGCATAGACTGAATCCTGTCAAAACAACAAACTGATATCACAACTGAGCACAAGCCAATTCCCTTCGGACTTTCGTAAGTGCTCACTGGAGAACTTATCATGAAGAAAGCACTGACTACCGTTACCTTCGCAACCACTTTGCTGGCAGCTACTTTAAGTGGAGCTGTTTTCGCTAAAGGCGATCAAGAAGGCAATGACTGCCGCGGCCCTCGTGATCATGGTCCCCGTATGGATATGGAACATGGCGATCGTCCAGGTCCGGACATGCGCCTTGAGTTCATGAAGAAAGACCTGAACCTGTCCGATGAACAGGTTGCCAAGATCAAGGAAATCTACGCCAGCCACAAGTCTGAGCGTGAAGAAATTCATAAGCAGGAGCAGGCACTGCGACAAAAAATTCAGTCTGAGGTTCAGTCAACCTTGACGGACGAGCAAAAAGCCAAAGTCGAAGCCCGCAAAGAAAAACATGAGGCGAAGCTGGAAAAGCGCATCGAGATGATGCAGAAGCAGCTGGACAAGATGAAGAAATCTGACGCATAAGCATTAACAGTTAAGTCAGGAACCATTTTAGAGGCGGGGTAAAACCCGCCTTTTTTATATCTATAAAATATATAAAACTCATCAAACATTCTTGGACAGCATAAGCAGAGACTTCTAACCTGACCCGCGATAGCTAAATCCCTTAGCCTGTAGCAAGCATATCGGTCTTGAAGATTACACCATGTCCATTTCTCAGCTTATTGTCATTGCCACTCTGCTTTGGATGCTGACCTCCTTCGTACGAGAAAAGCGAGGGCCAGATATCACCGCGGGAATTGGTGTCGCTATATTATTGGCAACCGGGATTATTTCTCCTTCGCAGACGCTCGGGGTATTCAGTAATCCTGCCCCAGTCACGATTGCCTGTATGTTTGTTCTCAGCGCCGCCTTGGAGCGTACAGGCTGTGTTGCCTGGCTGGCAGAATGTATTGGCAAACTTTGTGGTCAGGGGCTTCGCTCCACACTGTTTGGCCTGATCGTCGTGGTCATCGGTCTTTCTGCTTTTATCAATAACACTCCGGTAGTAGCGATTTTTACCCCCGTTGCCATGGCGTTGGCACGAAGCCGTAATATCAGCCCAGCCAAGCTATTAATACCGCTGTCCTATGCCTCGATTATGGGCGGAACGACAACCCTTATAGGCACCTCAACGAATATTCTCGTCGATGGCGTCATGCGTGATATGGGCCTTGCACCGTTGCATATTTTCTCGATAAGCGCCTATGGAATTATTGCTGCCCTCGCTGGTGTGATTTTTCTTATTCTGCTGGGGCCTAGACTGTTACCTGCACGAGCCACTCTAAGCCAAAGCCTTCAGTCAGCCACAGACCGCGTTTTTATGAGTGAGGTTCAGGTTCCCTCGCGCTCGGCCGTTATTGGGCAGACGCTGACAGATGCAGGACTTAACGGCGGAAGTGGCATTCAGGTCTTCAAAATTTATCGCAATGATGAGGAGCTTAGTCAGCCTTCCGGCGCGACTCACCTTGAAGCAGGAGATCGCCTGTTGATGCATTCCTCCGTCAGGCACATGCTGGATCTGCGCGCTGATGGCAGGCTGAACTTTGTGCGTGAGCAGGATGCCATTATTGAAGCGAAGAACACCTCTGCCAGCCTTCATGAGGTCATCGTCGGACGCCACTCCCGTTATACTGATCGCCCCATGTCAGAGCTCAATCTCACTGCACGTTATGGCATTCAGGTTCAGGCAGTGCATCGCAAAGATGAGAATATTCAGGCGGATTTGGAGCAGCTTCAGCTCCATTTTGGCGATGTCCTTCTAGTCGAAGGCACATCTGAGCAGATTCGTCGTTTTGCCGATAACGGTGATCTCATCATTCTTAACAGCATTGAAGAGAAGACCTACCGAAAGAAGAAAGCTCCTCTGGCAATTCTTGCAATCCTGCTAGTGATGAGCCTTGCAGCCGCTGGCGTTATGCCAATCGAGGGTCTGGCCCTGATAGCCGCAGCCAGCATGCTGATGACAGGCTGCTTAACTGAAGAGGAGGCTTATAAAGCCATCGAGTGGCGAATATTACTGATGATTTTCGGCATGTTGGCAGTCAGCAAAGGCATTGATAATACCGGCCTTGCTGAGCTTCTGGTCAATCAGCTTGCAACACTAACAGCCCATGCGGGACCCGTCGTTGTTCTTTCTATGGTCTATCTTCTCACCTCAATCCTGACGGAAGTACTGAGTAATAATGCGGTCGCTGTACTGATTGCGCCGATTGCTATTGCCTTGGCGCAACAATTGGGCTTTAACCCTTATCCCTTCGCCATTGCCGTCATGTTCGCGGCAAGCGCCAGTTTCGCAACACCTATCGGCTATCAGACAAACACCTTTGTATACAGTGCAGGAGGCTATCGCTTCTCGGACTTCCTTCGAATCGGCCTGCCAATGAATCTTTTAATGTGGGTTATCGCGACCCTGCTGATTCCGATACTATGGCCGCTGACCTGATACAGCTTCACTGAGAAAGTCTGATCTTTGCTAGACTGAATCAAAAAAGAGCATTTTTTCATGAGCAAACGTCTATATGTTGCCTACACTGGCGGCACGATCGGAATGCAACCCAGCAATGCCGGCTTTATTCCGGCGGCCAACTTTCTACAAAAGTTTTTTGATGCCCTGCCCGAACAGAGTAAGGATGGCTTCAGCTTCACATTTAATGAATATGAACATCTTATCGACTCTTCAAATGCCACGCCCGCAGACTGGCTAACCATCGCTCGGGATATACAACACGCCTACGACCATCACGATGCCTTTTTGATACTTCATGGCACCGATACCATGTCCTACACGGCTTCAGCACTATCGTTCTGGCTGCAGGGCCTCGACAAGCCGGTGATAGTCTCAGGCTCACAAATTCCCTACTGTATGGGTAGAACCGATGCCATCAGTAATGTCGTAAATACGTTAACGTGGCTAAAGGAAGATGCCCTCTCTGAGGTGGCTGTGGTTTTTCATGACCGGCTACTACGCGGTAATGCGAGCTCTAAAGTCGATGCAACACAGATGGCCGCATTTGACTCCCCTAACCAGCCATGGCTGGGACAGTTAGCAATCTCCGCCAAAGCGGATTATCGCCGCTGGCTAACCAAGCCAATTCATAAGCCAACCTGGCAACTACCTTCAGAAGCCCATAACAATGTGGCAATGCTGCGGATTTACCCTGGGATGAACGTTAAACTCATCCAAGCGGCATTAGACTCAGATGAAACACGCGGTCTGATACTTCTAGGCTATGGTGTAGGTAATGCACCAGATGCAGATCTGGCGTTAATGAACACATTTAGTCATTACAGCGCTCGCGGACGGATTATCTGCGTACTGAGTCAGTGTGCTAAGGGAACGGTGTCAGCAACCTATGCAGCAGGGGCAAGATTAGCAGAATGTGGAGTAATAGCTGGTGGGAACATGACTCCTGAGGCAGCCTTTACCAAGCTACACGTACTGCTATCTCAGGAAAATACGGCTGAAGCGGTGAAGCAGCAGATGCAGATTAATCTGTGTGGAGAAATGGGTTAATGACTAACTCGCTTTGTCATATTCGCTAAAGAATCGCAAAGTCAGATAGGCATTAACCACATCATGTCCACCCACGTGACGAGCTACCTTCAACAACTTACAAGCCCAGTTCAAACGCTGGGCTTCTTTTATGCTCTGCTCCCAGACGCTTACAGGGGCAGTATCCCGATATGTATTTAGGACGGGCCGACTATAGTCAGCGTCACCCCATAGTCTGAACAAGCTATGTGTGAAAAGAAGTAAATCCCTTACCTGACAGAGTAGAGGATCAAGCCTAGCCGCCAGATTCTCTTCGAAATCAATAAAGGTGACCTGTTCTCCATCCCACAATATATCCCGTAATGCCGGCCTTCCATGCCAGCCACCTCGGGCATGAATATCGCCAAGCGCAGCAGCGACCTTTTGCAGGATACCTAGCTTATCTGCAGCACTTAATGTTTTATCTTTAAGCACTCCGCGAATAGAACGGCCACCATCCCTGATAACGAACCACTCATCCGACTGAGCCACCACTTCAGGGACAGGCATACCTTTTTGATGGAGAAGACGAATACGAGCTGCTTCAGCCAGAAGCTCTTCTGCACCGCCACTGGCAACCGTGGAGCGAAGCAAAGGATTTTTAATAAGTGTAGATAGAGGAGAAGCGAGACGATGCCAGATAGTAACTCTGGTTTCCTCAGGAGATTTAACCCAAAAGCTTTCATTCTGCCAATCGATGCGTATCACTCGCTTGGCAGAAGCAGAGACCTGCTTTTCAACAAAATCAATAAAATCCCGATTCACAAAAAACCCAATTTCTTTAGCAATATTTACTACAGAAATAATACAGCATATTTCCACTGAATTGAGGTGATGACTCACATTCATTATGGAAAAAACCTTCAAATCTCTCCTTGCTATTTTTTAACGTATTTACCCTTCGAAAATATCACTAGTCAGCAGAGATACTCTGAGCAAGATGGTCTGGCAAGTCAGTGAAATCCCCATGGAAAGTACGGAGTAAAAGCCTTTTGACTGCACAGCTCTGGAGAGGGAAAAGTTCTCAGCAAGCGCCTTGGCCTTTTTCCAGGCATAAAAAAACACCCTGACCATTTCTGATCAGGGTGTCGGTGTTGGATGCCTGGCAATGACCTACTCTCACATGGG
>NZ_JBKKHQ010000013.1:0-356529 GCF_046614695.1 Pokkaliibacter sp. CJK22405 | reverse complement strand
GACTGATGGATTTTTGCCCAGGGAAAAATGTTCAATGACAGATCGATGATGCTGGCATCGAGTGAGTAGAGAGGATTCTTGAAGCGAAATTTGTGCGAGTGTGAGCGTACAGAACAGCGTTGTAAGAGCTTATAAAAGACAGCCTCATAGAGTTCGGCGGGCTGCTGCTCATTAAGGCGAGCGAGCGTTGAGCGGGCAATCGGCCTGGCACCGAGATGGTAGAGCTTGTGCCTCTGGCCGGCGAGACTGGACTCGATATCCCGAAGGCTTTGGCGGCCTGAGATTTGAGACATCGCGATACCAATAAACTGATCCCAGCGAGAAGCGGAGCGCAGCTTTTGCCCCACATGATGGCGGCGAGCGAGACACTCGAAATCATGTCGGGATAAGGGCTTGAGCAACTGATGAAACGCAGTGTTATGATGAGTCAAAGCCTGAATCCTTTGTGAGTAGAGTGTTTGGTCGCACTCTCATTTTACTCACTTGGACTCAGGCTTTTTCATTGACTGCCATTTATGGGACAGCAGTGACCCTCGGGTCGCCTTTTTTATACCAGCACTCTCTGTATGCCTGGGATGTCGCTTTACCGAACAGCAACCTCAGCAGGCCAGAGGCAGTCCACAGCAGAGCAGGAAGTGCGCGTCGGCCTAGAGAGGCAGGCTGGACGAAGCTCTCACCATCGGCACTTCGCTATCGATGGGCTCCGCCGGACGGCCAAAGAGGTAACCCTGACCAAGATCACAGCCATAGCTCATCAACAGCGCCAGTTCTTCCTCGGTTTCGATACCTTCCGCCACCACATCCAGCTCCAGCGTGTGCGCCATAGCAATAATGGCGGCGGTGATTTTCTGATCATCCGGGTCGGTGGCCAGATCCTGCACAAAGCTGCGGTCCACTTTCAGGGTATCCACCGGCAGTTTCTTAAGCTGCGCCAGTGAGGAATAGCCGGTTCCGAAATCATCGATGGCAATCTTGAGACCGAGCTGACGGCACTGTTCAAGCAGGCGTACGGCATGCTCGATATCATCCATAATCAGCGACTCGGTAATCTCCAGAATCAGTGACGAAGCCGGTGCACCGGTCTGCTGCAGAATCAGCTGGAGCTGCTCGACCATGTCAGGCTCCTTAAGCTGAGTCGCGCTGACGTTAACAGCGATGGGGATGATCTGCTCTCCTGACTGAGCTCTGGCAGCAATAAAGCGGCAGGCTTCACGGAAGATCCAGTAACCCAGCGGGATAATCAGCCCCGTGGTTTCCGCCACATCAATAAACTCGCCGGGGAAGAGCAGACCCCGTTGTGGATGCTGCCAGCGCACCAGGGCTTCAGCCTTGCACAGCTCCCGGGTTTGCAGACAGCACACCGGCTGTAAATGCATTCGCAACTCGCCACGCTCAATACCCAGACGCAGCGCCTCTTCAATGCGTGCCCGGTGATTCGCATGCTGTTGCAGTACCGATTCATAAAAACTGAAGCGGTTCTTGCCCTGACGCTTGGCCTCGTAAAGCGCCAGATCCGCATGGCGTTGCAGCTGGATTTCCGTATCGCCGTCACCGGGAATCATAGCGATACCGATGCTGGCCGTGACCGTCACCTGACGGTTACGCAGTTCCACGGGCTTGCGAATAGCCTCAAGCAACTCGGCGGCGCGCTCCAGCACCTGTTCACGGTCAAGCACATGCCAGAGCAGGATCGCAAACTCATCGCCTCCCAAACGGGCGATCAGGGCACGATTACGTAGCAGGAGCTGCATCCGCGTGGCCACTTCCCGCAACAAACGATCGCCCCAGCGATGGTCGAGGGAGTCGTTAATACGTTTGAACTCATCCAGATCGAGATACAACAGCGCCGCCTGATCACCGCTTTGGCGCTGCAGCTCCAGACATTCCGACAGGCTACTCTCAAGCTTACGGCGGTTCGCCAGCCCAGTAAGACCATCAAAGTTGGCCTGATGTTCCAGCTCCTGGGTTTTCTGGTGCACCAGTCGGCGCAAACGCTCCGGCTCGCGGGAGATATAGAGCGTCAGACTCGCCAGTATCAGGGCTATCAGCACGGACAGCAGGTAACCGATCCAGTGGCGCATACCGGTGCTTTCATCGTACTCCAGCAGCAGATACCAGCTTTGACCGGGCACCCGCATATCCAGCTTGAGCACATGGGGCAGGGCATCATCAACGGGTTTGCCGCTGACCAGTGTCGGCCGGTGATCGGCACCGGGATGACGGGCATAAATACCGTAGTTAAAGCCCTGCAGCAGCAGATCCTGCAGCTCGGACTCGACAATGACATTGGACAGGGCAATCACCGCAGAAGCATAGCCCCAGAACTCATCCTTGCCCTGACCCCGCGGAAGATACACCGGGTTGCGTGCGATCACGGCAACGCCCCCTTGCACCAGTGTCAGCGGGCCGATAATCCCGGCCTGATGTTCATTGGCCAGTAACTGACTTGGGCTAAAACCCATGGCGCCGGTTTCGATCTTGACCAGATTCTTGCCGATAGCGAGCTCATTGCCACTGAGGGGATAGATATCGGTGATGGTGCTGCCGCGCGCGAACTGCAGACTGCTAAGCTCCGGGATATAACCGAGAATACCCGCCGCCAGCTGGTTAAAGTCAAAGACAAACCCCTGATGACGCACGACATCCTGGCCCAGAATGTAAGAGGCCGAGAGCGCACGGTTAATCCGTCGCTCAATCAGGTTCACCTCGGCACTGCCGAGTTGCTGCATGGTCAGGCTGCGTTGCTGGTTAGTGAGCTGCAGATTCAGCCACGTCAGGTACACGCCCGCGCCTGCGACGATCAGAAAGACCCACAGGGGAAAGAGACGACGCAACAGCGACATAGAAAACATTAATCCGATTTCCCGCGATTAACCGACCTGATGCCGGATAAGGCGCGCAATGATAGTGCCAGAATCATCAGTGACAACCTTTCCTCACTTATTAAAAAGAGTAGCAGTCATTGCACGTGTCACAACCACAGGATGACGGAGCCGCAGTGAAGAGGCAATCCGGCGCCTGAGCATAGCAGAACTCGTGGCTAGACCCCTGCTGTTCGCCTCTTTATAGTTGATCTGGATCAGCCTTTTCCCGCCGTCATGCTAAAGGCGTCTTACGACAGCCTGATGACCCCTCGACTGAATGACAAGATAGAGAATGCCATGCGTTTTTCTGCTTTGACCGAGCGTATCACTGGCCCGGGTAATGATGCCTGGACGATTCACCGGCAGGCCTGCGAGGCCTTTAACCGCGGTGAGGATGTCATCGTAATGAGCATTGGCGATCCGGATTTTTCGACGCCAAAAGTCATTGTCGAGCGCGCGGTGGAGGCACTCTATGGCGGAGATACCCATTACGCTGAAATTCCGGGTCGCCCGGCACTGAATCGTGCCATCGCCGGTCTTTATCGGCAGCAGGGGCTGGATGTTGATGAGCGCTGGGTGATTCCGGCCGCCGGGGCACAGAATGCGCTGTATGCGGCGGTCCAGTGTTTACTCGATCCCGGTGATGAAGTGCTGGCCTTTGCTCCACTCTATGTCACGTACACCGCGACACTGGAAGCCCACGGCGCCAAACTGGTCAAGATCAACACCAGCGCGGAGCATAGCTTCCGGCCCGATGTGGCGGCGCTGGCCGATGCCATCACCCCGCAAACCCGCGCGATTTTCCTCGCCACGCCGAATAATCCGACGGGCGTGGTGCTGAACCGACAGGAACTCAGCGCCATTGCCGAGCTGGCCAGGGCCCATGATCTCTGGGTGCTGGTCGATGAGGTCTATCAGCATCTGGTGTATGACGGCAGCTTTGTCAGCATGGCCAGCCTGCCCGGTATGCTGGAGCGTACCGTCAGCCTTGGCAGTCTGTCGAAATCCCACGCTATGACGGGCTGGCGCGCTGGCTGGATCATGGGTCCGCCCGAGATGATCGAACATGCCCAACGTCTGGCCCTCAATATGCTTTATGGCCTGCCGGGTTTTGTGCAGGAAGCCGCGATCACCGCTATCGCTCACCATCAAAGCATTTGTGAAGAGGCACGTCAGGTCTACGCGGCACGCTGTGAAGTCGTTCGTCAGGGATTGGAAAACCACCCGCGACTCACCTTACTCACACCGAAAGCCGGGATGTTCGTACTGCTGGATATCCGTCAGACCGGGCTATCTTCCCATGATTTTGCCTGGCGGCTGTTCCGTGAAGCCGGAGTCTCGGTGCTGGATGCCGCTGCTTTTGGCGAGATAGCCTCAGGCTTTGTACGCATCTCCTTCACGCTGAATGAAGCGGCCCTGGCGGAAGGTTGTCGTCGCCTGTGTAAATTTGTCGATTCACTGAACTAGGGCGCTAATACGGCCCATATCAACAAAAAAGCCCGCACATGCGGGCTTTTTCTTTATCGGTCAATTAACGCTGGAACGGGTAAACCGAACCCAGTTTCAGAATCTGCGTCAGCTCATCCAGCGCTGAGCGGGATTCGATCAGCAGTTGCGGATCCGCAAGGTCAGCCTCGATCAGACGGTCGCGGTAGTGGTTATCGACCCACAGGTTCAGACGGTTGAACAGGGTATCGTTCATCCACACGCCGGGGTTCACCGCTTGCTGTTCGGCCTCGTTCAGTACCACACGCAGACGCAGGCAAGCCGGGCCGCCACCATTGCTCATGGACTGGGTCAGGTTAAAGACCTTCACTTCGCGAATCGGCGTGTTCAGGGTCACCAGCTTGTTAAGGTAAGCCCAGACCGTCGGCGTCTTGCGGCATTCTTCCGGCACCACAATCGCCATACCGCCGGTCGGCAGGGCAATCAGCTGGGAGTTAAAGAGGTAGGACTTCACGGCATCCAGCACCGGTACTTCTGCCGTGGGCACTTCGATAAAGTGGAAATCACCACCGCCCATGGCCTCACTCAGCTGACGGTTTACCTCTGCGGTGTTGAGGAAAGCTTCCTGATGGTAGAAGGAGACGTTGAGGTTGCCCACCGCGATAACATCGTTGTGGAACACACCGGCATCAATCACCGCCGGATTCTGCTGGGCGTACACCACCTTGGCCGGGTTCAGACCGTGCAGACGGGCCACCGCTTCAGACGCTTCAAAGGTATGACGGGCAGGGAAGCGGGTAGGGGCGACCTTGCTGGAATCAAAGGCGTACTTGCCAAACACGAAGAACTCCACGCCCTGTTCGCCGTAGGACTGGGCAAAGCGGGTGTGGTTCGCCGCGCCTTCATCGCCAAAGTGATCCACCGCGGGCAGCGCCGGATGGTGGGCGAAGTGCTGCTCATCCGCAAACATGGCCTGCAGAATGTTACCCGTGACCGGATGCTCGATGGCGCGGTGAAACTTGTTCACCAGATTGGCGGGGGTGAAATGCACGCGGCCATCCTCAGTATCCGCACTGGGCGATACCGTGGCGGCATTGGCGGTCCACATGCTGGAGGCTGAACTCACTGCCGCCAGCACTTTCGGTGCCTGTTTCGCCGCCTGCATCAGCACCTGTGCATCCGAACCGGTAAAGCCAAGCTTGCGCAGGGTATGCACATCCGGACGTTCCTGCGGCGCCAGCACGCCCTGCAGCATGCCAAGGTCGGCCAGCGACTTCATTTTCATCAGGCCCTGTTTGGCCGCTTCCTTCGGGTTGGAAGGCGCGGCCTCATTGCCCATGGAGGCAACGTTGCCAAAGGACAGGCCAGCATAGTTATGGGTTGGCCCAACCAGGCCGTCGAAATTGGCTTCCAAAGCTTTCATGGCGTTCTCCGCAATCAGGTGGGTGGGCAACTTACAGCATCAGGCCTGGGCTGTAGCTTTCAGGCAGGCTCAGGCTGTCCACCTCAATGGAAGCCACCGGGTAAGCGCAGTAATCCGCCGCGTAGTAGGCGCTGGCGCGGTGATTACCGGAGGCGCCAATACCGCCGAAGGGCTGGTTGGACGCCGCCCCCGTGGTCTGGCGATTCCAGTTCACAATGCCCGCCCGCGAGCGCAGCAGGAAGTATTCGTACTCCTCGTAGCTATCGCAAAGGATGCCAGCCGAGAGGCCGTAGCTGGTGTTGTTGGCCACCGCGATGGCCTCGTCCAGATCCTGCACACGAATCACTTTCAGCAGCGGGCCGAAGTGTTCTTCATCGGGCAGATCGGTGACCTCGGTCACATCAATCAGGCCGGGGGTCAAATAGCCGGTTCCGGCGGTCAGCTTTTTGGTTTCGACCAGCGAATGGGCGCCTTTGGCCAGCAGAGTGGCCTGGGCCTTGAGGATCACATCCGCCGCCGCTTCACTGATCAGACTGCCCATAAAGGGTTGCTCTTCAGCATCCCAGGCGCCGATACGAATCTTGGCCATGGCCGCGATCAGCTTCTCGAGGAAGAGATCACCACGCTCACCGGTCGGCACGATAAGACGACGGGCACAGGTGCAACGCTGGCCGCTGGTGATGAAAGCCGATTGCAGTGTTTCGTGCACGGCTTCGTCCAGCTTCTCGGTCTGACCCAGAATCAGCGGGTTATTACCGCCCATTTCCAGCGCCAGAATCTTGCCGGGCTTACCGGCAAATTGTTTGTGCAGCAGGTGACCCGTACCGGAGGAGCCGGTAAAGAACAAGCCGTCCAGCTCATCATTACTGGCCAGTGCAATGCCGGTTTCCTTCTCGCCCTGCACCAGATTCAGCACACCGGCAGGCAGGCCTGCCGCTTCCCACAGGCGCACCATCATTTCAGCGACGGCAGGGGTTTGCTCGCTGGGTTTAAAGACCACGGTATTACCAGCCAGAATCGCAGGCACGATATGGCCATTCGGCAGATGCCCGGGGAAGTTATAGGGGCCGAATACCGCCACCACACCGTGGGGACGATGGCGCAGTACCGCTTTGCCACCGGGGGCGGCAGATTCTTTCGTGCCGGTACGCTCATCATAGGCTTGCAGGGAAATCCCGACCTTGCCGATCATCGCCTGCGCTTCAGTGCGCGCTTCCCACAGAGGCTTGCCGGTTTCCTCGGCAATCAGACGGCCCAGCGCTTCCTTATTGTCTTCCAGTTTGGTCTTGTACGCCTGCAGGATCGCCTGACGGTCTGCCAGAGCTGTCAGCGCCCAGGCCGGAAATGCCGCGCGAGCGGCTGACAGCGCCTGATCCACCTGTGCAGGTGTGGCGGTCAGTGCCTGCCAGACCAGTTCACCATTGCCGGGGTTGGTGGATACCAGCGATTGTCCTTCACCTGCCAGCCACTGGCCGTTGATGTAATGTTGACCTTGCATAACTGCTCCTGAATCTTGTCGTATCGGCTCAGCGCTCTGGCACTGACGGCCGTTGGCAGAGCATCGTGCTCTGCAGAAATGAGGGTTTACTGTGTGGCTCAGGGGTGAACCCAGCCGCCGGCCATGGGAGAGAGCCGGACGCGTTGCCCGGCACTGACACCCAGCGCATCGCAGGCAGCCTGACTCAACGTGACCTTGCCGTCCCTGACGGCGGTCTCCAGTGCCAGACAGCGGAATTGCTGCAGCTCGCCATTGCTGATCAGCAGCGGCTGACCCGCCGCAGGTTCACCGATGACGACCTCGGCGCTATCGCTTTCCTTCAGGGTACGGATCTGCCGGGCCTGGCATTCCAGGGTCGGGCCGCCATCAAAAATGTCGATGTAGCCCTGTGGGCGGAAACCTTCGTTTTCCAGAATCTGGTACGGCTTCATGGCATCGTCATGGGGCACACCCAGCACATCCTGCGCGGCATCGCTCAGAAGCGGCACATACACCGGATAGCGCGGCATCAGATCGGCGATAAAGGCCTTGTTGGTGACGCTGGTCAGGCGGTCGGCGCGGGCAAAATCCATGGAGAAGAAGTGACGACCGAGGCTTTCCCAGAAGGGCGAGCTGCCATCTTCATCGACCACTCCGCGAATCTCGGAAATCACCGTGCTGGCAAAGCGCTCACGGAAGGCGGCCATAAAGCTGAAACGCGCCAGAGACAACAGCGGCAGCAGACCTTGCTGATGGATGGAAGCTTCGGCAAACAGCGTCGATACCAGCGTCGCGCCGGTGTAGTCCTGACACAAATGCAGCGCCGGAATGCGGTTGTGGATATGCAGGTCACCCGAAGCGTGCACCACACTATCCTCACGGTAGGAATAAAACGGGCCACGAATGCCAACCGCCGCTTCCAGACCGGAAATACCGTGCACCTGACCACTCTCGGCATCACAGATCACAAAGAAATAGCGCTCTGCGCCGGGGTGCTCCACCGCTTTCTGAAAGGCCAGACGGCTGGCGCCAATCATATCGCTCAGGGCATCACGGTCTTTCGGCAGCGTGGTCGTGCCCACAGGCGCCATCGCCGCCAGTTGCTCCAATGCCGGCAGGTCGGCATGTTCGATAGGTCGAACCAGATACATGGATCAGCTCCTTAGCTGCGCTTCAGCCAGTCCCGATCAGTGTCGGTGGCCAGTCGGAACAGAATCAGGGCCGTCAGCTTGGCGCGCTCGCTCAGGCTATCGACCAGACAGTACTCCTCGTGGGAGTGAATCTTGCCGCCCACGATCCCCAGCGTATCGATATTGGGCAGGCCACAGGCCGCGAAATTATTGCCATCACAGCAGCCGCCGGTGGGTTTGAACTCCAGTGCCAGCCCCAGATTCTCGCCGCATTCTCGGATCAAAGAGGCAAGACGCTGATTCGCCGGAGACAACACCTTGGGCTTACGGCCAAACCCGCCGTGCACTTCCAGCGACAGGCCATCACGGCTATTGATATCGTTCTGCAGATGCTGAATATGCTCAAGACACCAGGCTTCATCTTCCGGGCGCTCAAGGCGGATGTTGAACTTCATGATCGCCAGCTCAGGGACGATATTGACCGGGCCGCCACCCTGCACAAAACCGGGGTTGATGGTAACGCCCTGACGTTGGCCGTTGAGATCATCCAGCGCCGAGGTGAAATCCGCCAGCGCGCGAATGGCATTGCGCCCCAGATGATGTTCGCGTCCGGCATGAGCCGCACGGCCACGCACGACCACGGAGAAATTACCGCTGCCTTTGCGCTCGCCGGCCAGATTACCGTCAGCGTAGGCAGGCTCGTACAAGAGGCCCACATGGTTCTGCGCTGCCAGTGCCGGGAACAGGGTACTGGAGCCGGGCGAGCCGATTTCCTCATCCGGGTTAAAGAGAATGTCCCAGCCAATCTGATCAGCGAAAGGGCTGTTCTCGAAGGCCTGCAAGGCACGCAGCATCAGAATCAGACCGCCTTTGAGATCCGCCACACCGGGGCCGTTCAGGGTCTTGTCGTCCAGCCAGCGCACTTGCTGAAAGCCTGAGTCCTTAGGGAAGACGGTATCCAGATGGCCGCAGAGCAGCACACGTACCGGTGCCTCGGGACGTTTGGAAATTTGCAGGGCGCGGCCCAACGGCTTGTGTTCTTTCTGCCCCTGATTACTGATCACTTCCTGCGCGGGCATCTCATGCCAGCTAACCTCGCCACCCAGACCTGCGGCCAGCTCGGCAAAGGCTTCAGCCACCCGGTTCACACCTTCTGTGTGATAGCTGCCAGAGTTGATGTTCGCTACCCGAATCAGATCCTCGACCATGGCATCCTGCTGGCTGTCCAGCCATTCAAGATAGGGGGTAAAGGCGCTGTAATCGGTCATAACGGGCTCCATCGTTGGAAAACTTCAGTGGCGGAAGGGAAAAACCTCGATTTCGACCCGCGTCGAAATGGCCTGTCACTCCCCTGTCAGCCAGCCTGTGGTAGTCTTGCTAGTTATACGCTGTCTCTGCCAGAGCAGCTATTCCATAGGCGACCGGATTTTTGTAATACGGACGTCTTGCCCGTTCATCCCGGAGCCTGAATCACCCCATGGTTGTTCTGCATCAGTTTCCCGCCATGCTCGGCCTGCCCAATGCCAGTCCGTACTGTCTCAAGGTCGAGGCCTTTATCCGCATGGCCGGTATTCCTTTTGAGATTCGCCACACGGCTTCCTACCGTGGCCCTCGTGGCAAGCTGCCTTTTATCGAGCATGACGGCACCGTGGTGCCCGAATCAGAAACCATTCTGGATACCCTGACGGAAATGGCAGCGCCTGATCGTTTGCAGGTCCTTACCCCGGAGCAGCAGACCACTGGCCACTTGCTGGCGCGTATGGCGGACTATTCCCTGTCGTGGATGCTGATGTATGACCGCTGGCTGGTGCCAGTCACCTGGCCTCGCAGTCGCGAAGCTTTCTTTACTTCAGTCCCCTGGATGATTCGTCCGGTACTGGCCGCGCTCTATCAGTTCCGTGTTAAGCGTGATTGCTGGGCACATGGTGTTGGCCGCCTGATCATGCCGGAGCGTCGCAGCCGTCTGCTGCAGGATCTGACCTGCCTGAGCGATGTACTGGGGGATAAACCCTATCTTTTTGGTGATAAACCGAGCCGCTACGATGCCAGCTGCTTTGGCGTCATTGCCAACATGGCCCGCGACCCGCTTGGCATTCCATCCAAACAGGTGCTACAAGGCTTCCCGAATCTGCTGGCCTGGTCTGACCGTATTCTGCGCGAGCACTTTAACTATCCCAATTGAGAACTAGCCCAATTGAGCAGCTC
Organism: Pokkaliibacter sp. CJK22405; assembly: GCF_046614695.1. Taxonomy (NCBI): domain Bacteria; kingdom Pseudomonadati; phylum Pseudomonadota; class Gammaproteobacteria; order Oceanospirillales; family Balneatrichaceae; genus Pokkaliibacter; species Pokkaliibacter sp. CJK22405. The sequence goes on along the minus strand of NZ_JBKKHQ010000013.1, from coordinate 345,984 downwards.
TGCGAATTGAGCCACTTCACGGCCACGTCCAAAAAGGAATTTTATTAATGAAGAAACTGGTGGGCGGACTGGTGCTGGCACTGGTCATCGTTCTTCCCTGTGCCTGGGCCTATGGTTTAGGCTCGATGGATACCGAAACCCTGGCACAATGCAGCGTCAATCAAACCAGCGCCAGCAAGGAAGGTGGTGGTTCGGCGCTGTATCCGGCGTCCGTGTGCTTTTCGTACCTGCGCAGTTTTCGCAGCACGCCGGCGGATATTCAGCTGCTGACTGACGGTGGTGGGTTGGACTCTATCCTCAATGGCGACAGCCCGATGAAATATAAGGTGGCCGCTTTTCTGATCCGCCAGGGCCTGTCGGTGGAAAGTATTAACCACCACAGTGTCGAAGACAGAACCCTTGCAGTGACGCCGCTACAGGCCGCCATTTATTACAACGATCTGCCACGGGTACGCTTCCTGCTGGATCAGGGCGCCAATCCACTGGTAACGGATGAAGATGGCCATACGCCTTTGCAGGTCGCCACAGGCTTTCAGCAAACCCGGCCTGATGTCACGCGCCTGCGGATCATGTATCTGCTCAAGGATGCCGAGGACAAGGCCAAGGCTCCGGCCAGCTGAAGTGCGCGGTAATGACCCATAAAAAAACGCCTGCAATTGCAGGCGTTTTTCATTTCATACCGCTTTTTCATTTCGCAAAACAGCCGCCGGAACAGGCGACTGTTATCCTGTGGGGAATTAGCTCAGCCACTCAGTGTGGAAGACGCCTTCCTTGTCAGTACGCTTGTAGGTGTGCGCACCGAAGTAGTCACGCTGCGCCTGAATCAGGTTGGCAGGCAGAACTTCTGAACGGTAGCTGTCGTAGTAGGCAATCGCCGCGGACAGGGTAGGCACAGGAATACCGTTCTGCACAGCAAAGGCCACCACGTCACGCAGTGCTGCCTGATACTCGTCAGCGGCCTGCTTGAAGTACGGCGCCAGCAACAGGTTGGCCAGATCAGGCGTGTCGTTGTAGGCATCGGTGATCTTCTGCAGGAACTGGGCGCGGATGATGCAGCCAGCACGGAAGATACGCGCGATTTCGCCGTAGTTCAGGTTCCATTCGTGCTCGTCGGACACCGCACGCATCTGTGAGAAGCCCTGTGCGTAAGACACGATCTTGCCCAGGTACAGCGCACGACGCACTTTCTCAACGAATTCAGCTTTCTTGTCTGCCGCGATGCCATCGTTGCTGGGGCCGCTCAGTACCTTGGAAGCCGCAACACGCTGAGTCTTCAGGGAAGACAGGTAGCGGGCAAAGACGGATTCGGTGATCAGGCTCAGAGGCTCGCCCAGATCCAGCGCGCTCTGGCTGGTCCACTTGCCGGTGCCTTTGTTGGCAGCTTCATCAAGGATAACGTCGATCAGCTCGATGCCGTTTTCATCTTTCTTGGTGAAGATATCCGCAGTGATTTCGATCAGGTAGCTGGACAGCTCGCCCTTGTTCCACTCAGCGAAAGTGTCAGCCAGTTCCTGGTTGCTCAGACCCAGTGCGTGTTTCAGCAGCGCGTAGGCTTCAGCGATCAGCTGCATGTCACCGTATTCGATGCCGTTGTGAACCATCTTCACGTAGTGGCCGGCACCATCCGGACCGATGTAGGCCACACAGGCTTCATCGTCTGCACGGGCAGCGATTTTTTCCAGAATCGGCGCCACCATTTCGTAGGCTTCACGCTGACCACCAGGCATGATGGACGGGCCTTTCAGGGCGCCTTCCTCACCGCCGGAAACACCGGTACCGATGAAGTTAAAGCCTTCCTCGGACAATTCCTTGTTACGACGAATCGTGTCTTTGAAGAAGGTGTTGCCGCCGTCGATCAGGATGTCGCCTTTATCGAGGAAGGGCTTCAGGGATTCGATGGTTTTGTCAGTGGCCGTACCGGCCTGAACCATCAGCAGAATACGACGGGGCTTTTCCAGAGAATCCACGAACTCTTTCAGGTCATAGAAAGGAACCAGCTGCTTGTCGGGGTTGTCGGCAATGACTTCGTCAGTCTTTTCCGCTGAACGGTTGAAGATCGAGACAGAATAGCCACGGCTTTCGATGTTAAGGGCAAGATTACGGCCCATCACGGCCATACCGATAACGCCGATCTGCTGCTTGGACATGAAACCACTCCTGTTATGAGGATCAGAGCCTCGACCAGGGCGGGGACGAGGCGTACCAGTTGGGCTGGTATGGTAATGCAGAGGACGGTAAGGATAAATGAAAAATTACCGATTTTTGGTCATTTTAGTATCAGTTGCCCCGGTAACTCTGCGCTTTTACAGGATATGCAGGCATCCTGTCCGTCGGGCAAGGACAACAATGCGTCCTGCCGATGATTGAGACCCACCATCGCCTGGCGGTAGCTCATACCCAACATAACGGAATTGTTCATCAATGCAGGACTCCGAGCGGCAAGCGCAGACGTCGTAACGACACCTGTCAGGGTTCAATCAGCTTGTCGGGCATGGGCCTGCGACCGCGAAGCCGCATGTGAATCACCCCAATACCGCCCAATGTCAGCAGCGCACCGACCCAAAGCTTCCAGCCCGGCGCCTCGCCATAAATCCAGATCCCCAGAAAGATCGCCATGATCGGCGAGAGCATCATCAGCGGCGTGGTCAGGCTAACGGGATAGCGCTGCACCAGATAATAGACAATGGCGTGGCCGGTGAGGGTCGCCCCCAGTGCCGAATACACCGGCGCCAGCCAGTCTGACCAGGCAGCGGTCTGCAAACGCAAAAGGTGATCACTTTCAAAGATCAGGGACAGCAACCACAGGCTCGGTGTGGCGATACAGGCAATCCAGGCCTGCAATTGCCAGATACCCACGCCTTTAAGACCTTTCATCCAGATCGTGGCGATCGCGAGAAACAGCCCGGCCAGACTGATCAATAACAGCGCCTGCCAGTACTGCAGCACTTCCGGATCAAAGCCGACCAGTACGACTCCGGCGATAGCCAGCCCCGTCCCCAACCAGCGTTGTACCGACATAAACTCACCCAGCCACAGCCAGGCCATCAGCGTCGCGAAAGGCACATATAACTGCGTGGCAATCGCCACACCGCCCACACCCCCGGCCATGGAAAGACCGAGAAAAATCATGCTGAAGTGACCGACACCGAGAATCAGACCGATCTTGAAGATCTGCATCATCTGACCCGGCACTGGCTTCAGAAAAGGCAGTAACAGCAGCAACACCACCGTAAAGCGCAGCGCGGTAAACATCAGCGGCGAAAAGTGATCCGCGCCTTCCTTGCCAGCAATGTAATTAAGCGCCCAGGCAGTGTTGGCGAGCAGGGCAAGGCCCCAGTCTTTCAGTGGCATTGGGTTAAACCCCGTTGACATCGGCCCGTGCCGATCTGGAATGGAAACCAAAGCATATCAGGCCTCTGTGGCGTCTGCCTGCGTCTATTCGACCTCAAACGACAAGTCGTGCGTCTAGGTGCGTTCCAGACCATGCAGTAACATATTCTGACCATGGTTGAGTGCTTTACTCAGGTACTCAATCACTGAACTTACATTTTTTGCTTGTTTACTCTCCGCCCCCGATCAACCCATTGATCAAGAGAGTTCTAAAGGGGTTTAACCTATGACGGGTGTGTACGACTGGCGTCTGGTCGTCCTTTCAATTCTCGTGGCTGTCGCCGCGTCCTATACCACACTGGATATCGCTAATCGTCTGGTTTCCCGGATTCGCGCCCGTACCTGGCCCTGGATCCTGGGCGGCGCTCTTGCCATGGGTACCGGCATCTGGGCGATGCACTTTATTGCCATGCTGGCCTGGAGCCTGCCCATCGAAATGGGCTATGACATCAGCCTGACGGCAACGTCCTGGCTAATGGCCGTCATGGCCTGCGCACTGGCACTGATGGTGGTGGCCGAGCAGCAACTGTCGTGGGCGCGCCTGCTGGCAGCGGGTTTCTTTATGGCCCTCGCCATTTGCGGCATGCATTACGTCGGCATGGGTGCGATGCGAATGCATCCGGCCATTACCTATGATCCGCTGTTGTTTACGGCCTCTGCTCTGATTGCTTTTGTCGCCTCCATCGCGGCGATGTGGATCTGCTTCAAGTTACGCAGCGCCCGTGGCAAGTTTGTGCTGTTACATCGTCTCGGCGCCGCTGGCGTCATGGCCATCGCGGTCGCCGGTATGCATTACACCGGCATGGCAGCAGCGATTATTCCTGCAGACTCCGTTTGTCTTGCCGCCTCGGATCTGAACCTTGGCTGGCTGGCCGCCTGGGTTGCGCTGGCTTCATTCACGTTGCTCGGCATGATTACCATCGTCTCGATGATCGACCAGCACCTGGAATACAGCACGTTGAAGCTGGTTGATTCCCTCAGTGAAGCCAATGCCCGCCTGCTGCACCGCAGCCTGCATGATCCCCTAACCGAGCTGCCTAACCGCATGTTGCTGGAGGATCGTGTGAGTCAGGCTCTCCATGTCAGCCAGCGGGAAAAGACGAAATTTGCGCTCATTTACATCGATCTTGATGGTTTTAAAGTGGTCAACGACAGCTTTGGCCATCACGTCGGCGATGAGCTTCTGTGCAAGGCTTCACGGGCCATCGAGAATATCGTGCGCGGTTCCGATACGCTGGCCCGCGTTGGGGGAGATGAATTCATCCTGCTGGTGAATGACCTCAAAGAGGAAAACCAGATCGTCTCGGTCTGCGCCAAAGTCCAGCGGGCCGTGGCGGCAATCAACGAGGCAGGTAAACAGCCTCTGGGAATCTCTGCCAGCATGGGCATCGCTATCGGCCCGGATGACGGCGAAAGTACCAGCCAGCTGATGGCCAATGCCGATGCCGCCATGTACCACGTCAAAACTCACGGCAAGAACGGCTATCAGTTCTATCAGCAGGAAATGAACAAAGCCTTTGTGGCCGAGTACCAGCTGCAGCAGGAGCTGCGTGAAGCCCTGCGCGATGACAAGCTGATGCTCTATTACCAGCCCAAACTCACCACCAATCACCGTGAGATTGTGGGGGCGGAAGCCCTGCTGCGCTGGAATCATGCCGAGCGCGGCATGGTACCGCCGGATATTTTCGTCGCCACCGCCGAGCGTTTCGGCCTGATTTTCGAACTCGATGCCTGGGTACTGCGCACAGCCTGCCGCCATATTCGCCACTGGCAGGATAGCGGTCTTGAGGTGCCGACGATTGCCGTCAACCTGTCGGCACTGCGGTTACGTCAGGAAGACCTGGTCGATGAAGTCGAGGCCTGTCTGCAGGAATTTGGCGTAGAGCCCGGCAAGATCATCTTTGAAATTACCGAAACGGCGGAAATGCAGGACATCCTCAAAGCCGTGGATACGCTGGCGCGGCTGAATACTCTCGGGATTCATATCGCTCTGGATGATTTTGGCACCGGCTACTCCAGTCTGACCCACCTGCAACTTTTCCCCATGCAGCAGCTGAAGATTGATAAGTCCTTTATCCACAACCTGATTGGCGATAACAACCGCGCCGAAATCGTACAGTCGATCATCAGTCTGGCGCATGCCCTGAAGCTTAAAGTGGTAGCGGAAGGGGTCGAAACCGAGGATCAGATGGCGTGTCTTTTGAACTTCAAGTGCGATGAGGTGCAGGGCTATCTGCTCGGCCGCCCGATGCCGGAAGACCAGTTCCGTCAGTTGCTCAAACAGGTGGCGGTCATACCGGCAACCACCGCAGACGCCGTACCCCTGATCAGCAAGGAAGAGCTGGCCAGCATTACTGCAATCGTACCGCCGCCTGCGCATCCCTGAACGGTAAGCAGCAATAAAAAAGGCCATCCAGTTATTCTGAATGGCCTTTTTGCATGCAGGGGTTCTTAGGCTTTACCGGTTTTCTTGGCTTTAAGCTTACCCGCGCGTTTACGCTTTTTCGGGAAGGCGCCAGCCGTCTTGATCGGCTTACCTTTCTTATCCTTCTTCACCTTGGGCTTGCGTGGCTTGGGCTTAAGCACGCGGGTCGGCGCCAGACCGGGCAGGGAGATCCAGGGAATGGTCAGGCCCTGATAGCGTTCCATACGACCGAGCAAATGCAGGTCATTGCTGTCAATCAGGCTCCAGGCCACACCGGCCGCGCCGACACGACCAGCACGGCCAATTCGGTGAATATAGTCATCCGCGCCTTCCGGCAGGTTGTAGTTCACCACATGGGTAATGGTGTCGATATCCAGACCGCGAGACGCCAGATCGGTTGCCACCAGCACCTTGGTGCGCCCACGACGGAAGCGGCTCAGTACATCACTGCGACCACCCTGGTTCAGATCACCATGCAAACCGTCGCTGTAATGACCGCCCTGACGCAAGACCAGTTCCTTGATCTGATCAACCTGTTTGCGGGTATTCACGAAGACCACCGCCTGATTGACGCTCTTGTCGTTCAGCAAGGCAAGCAGCAGCTTTTGCTTGTGCTCTTCGTTATCCGCCTGCAGCGCAAACTGGCTGATGGTGGAGGGCGCTTCAGTTGCACTCAGAATGACTTCAACCGGCGCATCCATCACGGCTTCGGCAAAGTCTTCCAGTTCACGGTTATCCAGGGTGGCAGAACAGAGCCAGGTTTGTGGCTTGTGGCCGATGCGCTCGATCAGCTCCGCCAGTAGCTTCACAAAGCCCATTTCCACCATGCGATCGGCTTCATCCAATACCACGGCGTGCAGACCATGCAGCTCCACTTCACCCTGCAGGGCCAGCTCCAGCAGGCGTCCGGGGGTCGCGACCAGAATCTCCGGTGCATTCTGCAGGGACCGTACGTTTTCACCCATGGGAGTGCCGCCGACCAGCAGTGCGGCACGCATTTCGGCGAAAGCCATAAAGGCATTGATCACCTTGTACACCTGATTGCCCAACTCACGCGTGGGCACCAGCACCAGTGCTCGTGGGGCCTGAGGATCAAGCGGCTCCTGATCCATCAGTCGCTGCAGCATGGGCAGCACATAGGCGAGGGTTTTGCCGGTGCCGGTATGGGCGCAGATCAGCACATCATCGCCTTCCAGGCCATGAGGAATCGCCACGGCCTGCACTTCGGTGGGCACGGTCAGGCCAAGCTGCTCAAGTACCGCGATCAGCGCAGGTTCAAGATCCAGCTCATCAAAGCTTTCAAAAGCCAGCGAGGCATCGCCAGCCGCACCAGCGGCGATCAGGGTTTCGGGCTCTTCTGCCTGATGCTCAAGAGCATTCACCTGCTCATCAATAACAGCGGCCTGGGCTTCCTCAAGGGAGGAATCTTTAGAATTAGTCATACTTATCCTGTAAGTAAGGACTGACGAATTTTAGCAATCACCGGTGCTGTTTGCGGCCGGACGCCTCGCCAGATCCAGAAAGATTCCGCCGCCTGTTCCACCAGCATGCCAAGGCCATCCTGGCAACGTGCCTGACTGTGGGCCTGAACCCAGCGCAGAAAAGCGGTCGGTTGCGCGCCATACATCATGTCGTAGGCCGCGCCGTTAGCATCCAGCACATCCGCAGGCAGCGGTGGTACATCACCCTGCAAACTGGCGGAGGTGCCATTAATTATCAGATCAAACTGCTGGCCTGCGAGGGCATCAAATCCACAGCCCTGAATCGCTGTGGAGGCTTCTTCAGCCAGATCAGCAAAGAGTTCGGCCAGCGCCTGCGCCTTACTGGCCGTGCGGTTGGCAATCACCAGTTGTGCCGGCTTTTCCGCCAGCAGTGGTGCCAGGACACCGCGCACAGCACCTCCAGCACCCAGCACCAGCACCCGCAGCCCGGCAATCTGCCAGCCACAGTTTTCGCGCATATCCCGCACCATACCGATGCCATCGGTATTGTCGCAGGCCAGTGTCTGCTCTTCAGTGATATAGACGGTATTAGCCGCGCCTGCACGCTTTACCCGCTCACTCAGATGCTGACACAGGGCGGGCACCTGTTCTTTAAACGGCACAGTGACGTTCATTCCGCGCACACCGTCTGCCACCAGCGCCTGAACACCTTCCACGAAGCCATCCACAGGCAACTCCTGGCGGTCATAGCAAAGATCCTGACCGGTCTGCTCGGCAAACTGCTGGTGAATCCAGGGAGACTTGCTGTGGGCGACGGGATGACCCAGTACCAGATAACGATCCATTAGGTGTTCTCCAGCCAGTTCTGGTGCGGTAGAAACTCGCGAGCCAGTCGGGCTTCTTCACTGTCAGGCTCGGGTGACCAGGCATAACCCCAGTTCACTTCCGGCGGCAGGGACATCAGAATTGACTCGGTACGGCCGCCAGACTGCAGGCCAAATAAAGTGCCGCGATCATACACGAGATTGAACTCGACATAGCGCCCACGGCGGAATTTCTGGAAGGTTTTTTCCCGTTCGCCAAAAGGCAGATGACGACGCTTTTCCAGGATCGGCAAATAGGCCGGCAGAAACGCATTTCCCACCGACTGCATAAAGGCAAAGCTCTGCTCAAAGCCCAGCTCGTTAAAGTCATCAAAGAAGAGGCCACCCACCCCACGCGCTTCCTGCCGATGCTTCAGGTAGAAATAGTCATCACACCAGGATTTAAAGCGCGGATACAGCTCGGCACCAAAGGGATCGCAAGCCGCCTTCGCCGTCTGATGCCAGTGCACGCAGTCTTCACGAAAGCCGTAATAGGGTGTCAGGTCGAAACCGCCGCCAAACCACCAGACCGGCTTCGCGCCTTCCTTGCGGGCAATGAAGAAACGCACGTTGGCATGGGAAGTGGGGACGTAAGGATTATTGGGATGAATTACCAGTGACACGCCCATGGCTTCAAAGCTGCGTCCTGCCATTTCCGGGCGATGCGCCGTGGCAGAACCGGGCAGGTTATCCCCCATGACATGGGAAAAATTCACACCGCCTTTTTCGATCAGGGCACCGTTGGTCAGTACCCGTGAACGGCCACCACCGCCTGCATCGCGATCCCAGCTGTCCTCAATGAACCGGGCCTCGCCATCGGCCGCTGCCAGCGCCTCGCAAATCTGATCCTGCAGAGCCAGCAGATAGGCTTTTACAGCCTGACTATCCGGAGCCATGAAGTTCTCCTGTGCTGTAACAGCCGTCGCTGCCCAGTCGCTGTCTAAAATCAATTATTCACTGCCCGAGGGGCCTGATCACCGAATCGCATTCAGCGTAGCTGCTTGCCGCTTTCCAGATCAAAAATCCGTGAAGGCTTGGCTTCCTTGCCAAGCTCGCCCGGCAGAATGCCATCCACGCGACCACCAAAATACTGCTGAATCCGCAGTCGTGAGCGCGCAGGCTCAGCGCCGGAAGGGTTAGCTGAGGTCGAGACCAGCGGGCCATACCAGGCATGACACAACGCCTGCACCACCGGATGGGAGCTTACCCGTACCGCCACCTTGTCATGCTGGCCTTTGATCCAGGTCGGAATCCAGTTTTCCGGGTCCGGCATAATCCAGGTACAGGGGCCAGGCCAGGTGGCATTCAGCTTCTCGCGCTGTTCAGGGGTAACGTGCAGCAAAAGCGGAGCAATCTGCTCCATCGTCGCGGCGACCAGAATCACCCCTTTTTCAGGAGGGCGCTGCTTTAGCCTCAGCAGGCGGACAAAGGCATCCGGGTTCCAGGGATCGCAGCCCACACCCCACACGGCCTCGGTGGGATAGGCAAGCACGCCACCCAGTGACAGGGTCTCGACGGCACGACGAAGAAAGAGAGGAGACATGAGCGTAATCTTCCGCATGACACCGATCAGCACATGAACACCGCGGCTCAGGCCAATCACTCGACGATCTGAAATCGATAACGGCAGACGGATCACTGCCGGTGAGGGCCAAGAATACCAGTCATTGGCGCTGCGCTCATCCCCGGCGCCGGTTTCCTGCCAAAATTAGTCCGGATCAGGTAGGCTTGGCGCCATGTAGGAGACCACCATGACCCAAGGCTTTTCAACCCTCAGCGCAGCCCTTGAGAACGCACTTCTTGTAGCGCGAACTCAGCGTTTTCGCCTGCCTGTCCTGATTGAAGCCTCCTGCCTGTCTGAACTGGCGGCGCTGAGTCCTTTACTGGGTCAGCAAACCCGGCTGCTGGCCCCGTCGGCTCTGGAAGTGTTACCGGATACGCTGCCCTGTACCCGTCGCCAATTGCAGCGCGAACTGGGTCAGGAAATTGACAGCCTGATCATCGACCTTCGCGTCACCGACAGCAGTGCGATCGATGTCGATGCCATCGGTATGGCCAGCGGCATGATTCGCGCCGGCGGCCTGCTGATTCTGCTCACCCCTGATCAGCCAGATGGGTTAACGCAAAACAGCCGCTTTCTGCAACGCTGGCAGCGCCTGCTTCATGCCATGAGAACGACCTTTGTGCGCGCTGAACAGGGCATCTGGCGCTTACCTGAGTTCCTCAGTCACCCAGCCACTGCGCGTGAGCGGATCTCTGATCCTTATCGGACCGGGGATCAGGCCCGTTGTGTCGCCCAGATTGTTGCCAGCGCCAAAGGCCGAGCCCGTCGTCCGCTGGTGATTGAAGCCGACCGGGGCCGGGGCAAATCCCACGGACTGGGACTGGCGATCGCTCAGCTCGCCAGTGAAGGAGCTCTTCATAGCGCACAGCCAGCACTGCTAACGGCGCCGGCAATTACCAACGTCAGTGAAGTGTTGAACACCGTGGAAGCGCAGGAAGCAAGTAGTGCCTGTCGTTTTGTCCCCGTCGACCGCCTGCTGGAAACCTTGCCTGACACGCCGCTACTGCTGATTGATGAAGCTGCGGCGATACCTGCTCATGTACTGCAGCAGCTGTGTGCCCACTATCCACGCGTGGTCATGGCCACCACCGTGCATGGTTATGAAGGCACAGGACGTGGCTTTGCAATCCGTTTTCGTCAGCACCTCAAGGACAATTATCCCGCCTGGAAACACTGCAGCCTGACAGCGCCTGTGCGCTGGCAGCAGGGTGATCCGGTTGAAGCGCTGACTCATCAGTTGTTACTGCTGGATGCCGAACCGACGCGCTGGCCGGAGCCGGCTTCACAGCCGCAGCAGCGACAGGCTGCCATTGCGCTCAGAGAGGAGCTGGATCAGGAAGCGGTGCTGCGGGATATCTTCGGCTTACTGGTTCAGGCCCATTACCGCACCACACCGAGAGACCTGCAATGGCTATTGGATGATCCTGATACGCTGGCACTGGGGATGCCTTCCAGCGCCCATGACAGCTGGGCTGGTTGCCTGTTATGCCGTCAGGAAGGCCCCATCGAACCCGCTCTTGCCGAGGCCATCTGGCGCGGCGAACGCCGCCCCGCGGGTGACTTGCTACCTCAGGCGTTGCTGTTTCAGGCAGGATTGCGGGATGCCGCCTCACTCCGCTTTGGACGTGTTCAACGCATCGCGGTGCGCGAAGAAGCGCAGCGCCAAGGCATAGGCCGCGCCTTACTCGCAGCTCAGGAGCAACAGGGAAGACAGCGTGGCTGGGATATCATCGGCACCAGTTTTGGTTTAAGCCTGCCGTTATTGGCTTTCTGGCGTGCCTGCGGTTATCAGCTGGCCAGCCTGGGCCTGCGCCGCGACAGCACCAGTGGTGAGTTCAGCGCCCTGTTACTTAAACCACTTAACTCTGCCGGTACCGCACTGGTGGTTGAAGCCCGTCAGCACTGCCTGAAGGAGCTGCCCCTTATGCTCTCGGGACCACTTAAGACGATGGAGCCAGCGCTGGCCTGTGCTTTGCTCTGGCAACAAGCGTTAACGCCTGAGCCGTTTTGCACCAAGGACAACAGTGATCTGGACGCGTTCTGTCAGGGTAATCGAGAGCTGTGGCGTAGCCGCAGTGCGCTCGACAAACTGCTGCTCACAGCGCTCAAAAAGGGCTGTGACGCCAGCATGTGTGAATGGTTGATTGCCCAGCTGTGGCAGCAGCAGGATGAAGCATTACTCGCTGGCGTACGTAAGCTCAGTGTGGGCAGACCCTATCAGCAGGCACTGCGTGCTGCTGTGCTTAAGCTTTGGCGTCACGTTGGCGGCTCACTTTGATCACGAATAGTCAGAGCCTGAACACCTTCACGTAACCCCCAGCCTCCAGTGCCACTTTGCCTTCCAGCTCCCAGGCCAGTAACTGACCAAGAATCGCTTCGATGGGTAACTGTGCCATCGACTCCAGCTCATCAACGCTACGCGGTACATCGTCCAGATAACCCCACAGCGGATGGTTTTCCTGCGACTCCGGCATCAATGAATTATCGGGCTTCTGCGGTAAGGATTGGCTGACTTCTTTGGATAAATTCAAGGCAGATGACGGTGTCTGGCTCATCCAGGGTTGCTGTTGATAATGGTAGGCCAGCAGACTGACGACCTCATCGGCGATTTGCTCCGTGCTATCCAGTAACGTTGCCCCTTCACGGATGATGGCATGGCAGCCGCGACTCAACGGGTTGTGGATAGAACCAGGAATAGCGAATACCGCGCGGTTTTGACTCATGGCATGGCGTGCTGTGGATAAAGACCCGCTTTTTAGCGCCGCTTCCACAACGATCACTCCGACACTTAACCCACTGATCAGCCGGTTACGGCGAGGGAAGAAGGCCCGTTGTGGCTGGGTTCCCAGTGGAAACTCTGACACCAGCGCACCGCCGGCCTCCAGAATCTCCTGCGCCAGACGCAAATGGCTGGCCGGGTAGAGCCGATCAACACCCGTGCCCATGATTCCCAAGGTGATGCCTTTGGCATCCAGCGCCCCCTGATGAGCCGCCGCATCGATGCCTAACGCCAAACCGCTGGTAATCGCCATGCCCTGACTGGCCAAATCCCGGGCAAAGGCGCGTGCCGTCGTATTGCCCTGATGACTGGCATGACGACTTCCGACAAGGGCAATCTGCGGCAACGTCAGTGCATCCCGCCGTCCACGAACATAGAGTACAGGCGGGGCATCACTGATCTGACGCAACAGCGCCGGATAGTCCGGATCCGCAAAGGTAATCAGATGATGCTGCGGATCTTTCGCCAGCCACTCATTGAGCTGATCCTGCGCGGCCTGCCAGGGCTTGTCTCTGGAGCCTAATGCCGTAACGGCCTGAGCAGGGAGTTTGGATAGCAGTAACGCATCCGGGGAGAGCAAAGGTTCCGGCCAGCGGGGAAAATGCGCGGCCAATGCCTGCCAGCGTTTAGGGCCGCAACCGGGCAGCCATTGCCATAAAAGATAGGGGTACTGGTGTTCGCCAATCATATTCCTTCCCTGGAAATCGACTTAAAACAGGATCAAAAAAGGAGCGCCGTCCTGGCACTCCTTTCTGAGTTTATAAAACGTTGGCCGTCGTCAGATCCTTCAGAAATCCGGTGCGACGACTTTATCACCGACGTGCAATGTGCGTTCAGCCTTGATCACCAGTGCATAGCTGGTGTGGTCAAAGACCTTGAAGACCAGCAGCACACCCGCGCGAGAATCGGGCAGGGTGACTGGGTCACCGGACACCGGATCTTTCACGGTTTCGCCAGCGGCGTTGATCTGCAGAATGGTACCGCGCTGCAGATCGTAATCCGCACCACGGTCAAGAATCACGATGTCATCACGACCGGTATAGGCCACGCCGGAAGCCAGCGCCAGAATATGGCCATTAAGCTCGGTGTCCATGGGATAGGCAGGAGCAAAGGCTTCATAGGCATCATTGGCGGGGACTTTCACCAGACGATCGCCAATACGAACTTCCTCCGCGATGGACTGCACGGTAAAGGTGCTGATATCGCTGTCTTCCGCGGGCTTGTCCAGCTTCAGGGTGGCGATGTACTTGGCTTCCTGACCGAAGGCAACATCTTTGCCATTAACCTTTTCCTTCAGCAGCGTGGAAGGGCGATACAAGCGCCATTCTCCGGCTTCCTCCGGTAAGACACCACGCACATAAAGGGTTTGTCCGGCAGAGCTCAGCAGACGCTGATCATCTGTACCGAGAACGTAGGGACTGGAATCCAGATCACCGGGCTGAATGATGAGGTTGTCACGCAGGAAGGGTCCAATCACTTCGGGTGGCAGGGTCGGAATGGGCGACAGCAGGGACACACGGGTTTCAGGTACCAATTTGACTTTGCTACCCGTGGCGCTGGCTTTGGCACCCGCTTCACCGCGCTTCACCACCAGACGTGGCTGACCATTCACATACACCATATGAATGGTGTCACCCGGGTAGATCCAATGCGGGTTCTCAATTTGCGGGTTCTTGGCCCAGAGCTGCGGCCACAGCCAGGGGTTCTGGAAAAAGCGGCCAGTAATGCCCCACAGGGTATCGCCCTTAACCACCGTATAGGTTTTAGGAGCTCCGTCTCGCAGGGTGGGTTTTTCCGCCCAGGCAGTGGCGGACAACAGCAACAACAGGGCAACGAAGAATGTGCGCATATCAGGTCCTTTTCCACCCCGAGCCAACTGACGAGGCACTGAATTAAAAGCGGCCCGGGCAAGAGTAATGACGCCAAACGTCGATTTCCCCTGATCGCCGGGTGAATTAGCCAAAGGCTGCCGATATAATAGAAATTAAGCAACCCTAAGCCAACTATTGAACGGATACCTGGCGCCATGACTTCAGCATCAGGAATATCCTGGACAGATAAGTGGTCAAAATGACGCTTTCGTCCCGTAATTAACTATCAGGGCCACTTTATGGCATTACTGGAAATACTCGAATTCCCCGACGCACGTCTGCGTACCAAAGCCACGCCGATGGCTCCCGAAGAGATTCAGGACCCATCACTGCAGACCATGATCGATAACATGCTGGAGACCATGTATGACGCTCCTGGTATCGGTCTTGCGGCGAGTCAGATCAATTATCACAAACGTCTGGTCGTGATTGATGTCTCAGACGAGGGTGATGACCCAATGGTGTTCATCAACCCTGAGGTGGAACCTCTGACCGAAGAGCAGGAAACCATGAAAGAGGGCTGTCTCTCTGTCCCCGGTTTCTATGAAGAAGTCACGCGCCCTGAGCGGGTGCGTGTCAACGCCATCGGTCGTGACGGCAAGGCTTTCACTATGGAAGCAGAAGGTTTGCTGGCTGTTTGTATTCAGCATGAGCTTGACCATCTGGAAGGCAAACTCTTTGTGGATTACATCTCGCCTCTGAAGCGTACCCGTATCCGCAAGAAGCTGGAAAAGCAGCACAAACAGGCCGCCAGCGCCTGATCCGATAAACCATTCAAGGTTTATCACCTGCTAAAAAGCGCTCCTGAGAGCGCTTTTTTTATGCCTGATACGACCTGGCTAACGTACCACTTTAGCGTAGCTGGGCTTATCAATTTCAATGCTCTCGACACTGAGAGAGACCGGACCCGGAATCAGCGGTGACAAGGCTTCCAGAATCCGGCAGTCGAGATTATAGCGCTGTTCGCTGCTGCGTCCGGGTAACAAATGCACGCTGACATGCACGAAAGGGCGCTCACCACCGCCATCGATGTAATCCTGACAGGGAATCAGTCGCGCCTTGATATCCTCCCGGCCAAAAAGACCGGAAGCCAGCGTCGCCTCAAAAGCCGATGCCAACAGGGCACGGCCATCAAGCTGGTCCGCAGCATACTCAATCACGATATGAGGCATGGTTACTCTCCTGATAAGAACGCAGATGTTTAAGCCCGGTTTAAAAGCGTGAGTTCAGACAAGGCTTGATAATAAAAGAGGCTTAGTAATAACTGTTTGCCTTGGCGAGCAGCTGGGAATAAGTCGGCATATCAACGTTACCGCCACTGATGATAACGCCCACCTTTTTTCCCTTCAGATCAGCACCCAATGGCTTCAAGGCCGCCGTAGCCAGGGCGCCGGTGGGCTCAACCACCAGTTTGAAGCGTCCGGCCAGCATGGCCATGGTGTCAATCAGTGCCTGATCATCGACGGTCATAATCTGGCTGACATGCTCACGCATCAGCGCAAAGGTGAGGGCGCCCATGGCTTGGGTCTGGGCTCCATCGGCAAGCGTTTTCGGTGTATCAATCGTTATGATCCTGCCTGCTGCCAGCGACTGTTGGGCATCGTTGCCGGCCTCAGGCTCAACGCCAATCACTTCACAGCCAGGTGCCATTCCCACAGCGGCGAGGGCAGAGCCGCCCATCAGGCCACCGCCACCGGTGCACACCAGCAGGATATCCAGAGGCCCGACATCCTCAAACAGCTCCAGCGCCGCCGTACCTTGTCCGGCAATAATGTCCGGATGATCAAAAGGAGGGATCACCGCCAGCCCCTGTTCCTGCGCCAGCTGCGCAGCGATGGCAGCACGGTCCTCGGTGTAGCGGTTATAGAACACCACTTTGCCGCCATAACCCTTTGTCGCGGCGACTTTGGCTTTGGGCGCATCTTCCGGCATCACTATGGTGGCAGGGATTCCAAGCTCACGTCCTGCCAGCGCCACAGCCTGTGCATGATTGCCTGAGGAAAATGCCACAACCCCCCGTTGCTGCTGGGCTGCATCCAGACGCGAGAGGGCGTTGTAAGCACCGCGAAACTTGAAGGCGCCCATGCGCTGAAGGTTCTCGCACTTGATAAAGATTGAAGCGCCGTAGGCGGTATCAAGCTGGGACGAGGTCATGACAGGGGTTCGATGAGCGATTCCCTTGAGACGCCTGGCAGCATCCTGAACATCGGCAAAGGTCGGTAGCGCAAGCGTACTCATGGTGTCTCCCTGTCATGAAGATGAAGAATCGCTACCGAGTCTGGTCTACCCTTGGTTTTCTATCAACTCCCGAAATAATCGTTTACCCTTAGCGGCTCGCAGATATAGCCAGAAGATCATGACCAAGCCACTACGCATCCTGTTCGCCGGTACGCCGGAATTTGCCGCCACCAGCCTGGCCTCCGTCATTGCCGGTCCACATGAGCTGGTCGGTGTTTACACCCAACCAGATCGCCCTGCCGGTCGCGGTCAGAAGCTGATGGCAAGCCCGGTGAAAAAGCTGGCAATGGCCCACGACATTCCGGTATTTCAACCGGTCAGTCTGCGTCAGGCAGAAGCACAACAGGAGCTGGCGTCCCTTAACGCTGATCTGATGATCGTCGTCGCGTACGGTCTGATTCTTCCACAAGCAGTGCTGGATACTCCGCGCCTTGGCTGCATCAATGTTCATGCCAGCCTGTTACCACGCTGGCGCGGTGCTGCGCCGATTCATCGTGCGCTGCTCAGTGGCGATGGTGAAACCGGCGTCACCATCATGCAGATGGAAGCGGGCCTCGATACCGGTCCGATGCTCTATACCCTCACCACACCGATTGATGGCAAGGAAACCAGCGGCATGCTCCATGACCGTCTTGCCTCTCTGGGTGCAGAGGCTCTGGGTGTAGTGCTGAACCAGCTGGCACAAGGCCCGATGAAAGGCGAGATTCAGGACGACAGCCTGGCAACCTACGCGCACAAGCTGGAAAAGCAGGAAGGCTCCATCGACTGGCATAAGAATGCCACCGAGATTGATCGCCAGATCCGCGGTCTGCATCCCTGGCCGATTGCTTATACCGATCTCGGCGACATGCGTATTCGCGTTCATGCCGCCCGTCTGGCGCCCGGTAAGGCCGGTGCCGCAGCAGGCAGCATCCTCAGCGCCGGTAAAGAAGGCATCCTCGTTGCCTCGGGTGATGGCCGTGCACTGGCACTCACGACGCTGCAACTGCCCGGCAGCCGTGCCATGAGCTGCGCCGACATTCTTAACGGCAAGGCTGAACTCTTTGCCCCCGGACAGGTATTTACTCAGGAGGCCGAGGCATGAATGCACGTCATCAGGCGGTAGAAATTCTGCTGGATGTACTGGACGGCGGCCTCTCGCTGACCGCCGCCCTAAGCCATGCCGAAGAGCAGGAAGATACCCGCGATCAGGGGCTGGTGCAGGAAATCTGCTACGGCGTGATGCGTTGGCTGCCCCGTCTGCAATGTATTACGGATGCATTGCTGGTGAAGCGCTTCAAGCGCCGCGATATCGACGTCAATATTCTGGTAATGGTCGGCCTTTATCAGCTCGAATACATGCGTGTGCCTTCTCACGCAGCGATCAGCCAGACCGTTGAAGTCTGCCGCAACATCGATAAACACTGGGCGACAGGGCTGGTTAACGGTGTACTGCGCCGCTATGAGCGTGAAAAAGACGAGATCCTTGAGCATCTGCAGGGTAAATCCGAGTTTGATTACGCTCATCCGGCCTGGATGACCGCCAAGCTTTCCCATGCCTGGCCAGAACACTGGCAGCAGATCATCGCCGCCAATAACGATCGCCCGCCAATGACCCTGCGTGTCAACGTTTCACAAATCAGCCGGGATGATTATCTGACTCTGCTGACCGAGGCAGAAATCGCCGCAGTGAAATGCCAGCACAGCCCCTTCGGCCTGACCCTGAGCCAGCCGATGGATGTCAGCCAGCTGCCAGGTTTCGAAGAAGGTCTGGTGAGCGTGCAGGATGAAGCCGCACAACTGGCTGCACCTTTACTGGATACTCTCAGCGGTCGTGTACTCGACGCCTGCTGTGCTCCCGGCGGCAAGACAGCCCATTTGCTGGAGCTGGCCGCAGCGGCGGAAACGGAACTTGAGGTGCAGGCAATGGATATCGAACCCCATCGCCTGATGCGCACTCAGGACACCCTTGAGCGCCTGGGGCTGGGTGCAGAACTGATCGAAGGTGATGCCGCCACTCAGGAATGGTGGGACGGACAACCTTTCGATGCCATTCTGGCCGATGTTCCCTGTTCGGCGACCGGCGTCATTCGCCGCCATCCCGATATCAAATCCCTGCGCACCAGCGACGACATTCTGGCGCTGGCCAGCCTGCAGCTCAGTATTCTGGATAACCTCTGGCAGATGCTCGCTCCCGGCGGCACGCTGGTCTATGCCACCTGCTCGATCCTGCCGCAGGAAAACAACCGCATTATCGAACGCTTTATGAAGCAACATGAGGATGCCACCTGCCTGCCGATTGAAGCTGCATGGGGCATTGAGCAGCCGTTTGGCCGTCAGCTGTTTCCGACCCTTGAAGGTCACGATGGCTTCTTTTACGCCCGGCTTGCCAAGGCATAACCTCAGAGTTAATCATCCGTACTGACGGATTTCTTTTCGGACAGTTCATTCACAGGTAACGCGATTCCATGAAGATCATCATTCTCGGCGCAGGACAGGTTGGCGGCACATTGGCCGAAAACCTCGCCAACGAAGCCAATGACATCACCGTGGTAGATACCGACGTCAAGCGCTTGCGTGAACTGCAGGATCGCCTTGATATCCGTTCCGTGGAAGGCAAAGCCTCCTACCCGAGCGTGCTGGAGGAAGCGGGCTGTGAAGATGCGGACATGCTGATTGCCGTCACCAACAGTGACGAGGTCAACATGATGGCCTGTCAGGTGGCAAAGACGCTCTACAAGACGCCGAAAAAAATCTGCCGAGTACGCGAGAGCGACTACCTCACCGAACGCGATACGCTGTTCACCGAAAAGGCTATCGCCGTTGATGTGCTGATCAGCCCCGAGCAGGAAGTGACCCGCAGTATCTGGCGCCTGATTCAAACGCCAGGCTCACTGCAGGTACTGGATTTTGCTGATGGAAAACTCATGCTGGTGGCCGTTAAAGCCTTTTATGGCGGCCCGCTGGTAGGCCATGAAATCGCCCGACTGCGCGAGCACATGCCCAAGGTGGATTGCCGCGTCGCCGCGATTTTCCGCCGTGGCTCACCAATCACACCGCTGGGCAGCACTGTGATTGAAGTCGATGATGAAGTCTTTCTGATTGCTGCACGTGAAGATATCCGCGCCGTCATGAGTGAGCTTCGCAAGCTGGATCGCCCGTACCGCAAAATTATGATTGCCGGCGGTGGCAACATCGGTGCGCGTCTGGCGGAGAAACTGGAGCACAATTTCCAGGTCAAGATTATCGAGCGCAATATCGAGCGCTGTCGCTTCCTGGCGAACCGGCTTGATCACTCCATCGTGCTGCAGGGCAGTGTCTCTGACCGCCAGTTGCTGCTGGATGAAAATATCGAAGACTGTGATGTGTTCTGTGCACTCACCAACGATGACGAAGCCAACATCATGGCCTCGATGCTGGCCAAGCGATTGGGCGCTCGAACCGTCATGACGCTGATCAACAATCCTGCTTACGTTGATCTGGTGCAGGGCGGTGTCATCGATATCGCGATTTCTCCCCAGCAAACCACGATCGGTACGCTCCTGACCCACGTACGTCGTCACGACGTGGCGGCGGTGTATTCCCTGCGCCGTGGCGCGGCCGAAGCCATGGAAGCCATTGCCCATGGCGACCGTTACTCTTCCAAAGTGGTTGGCCGTACCATTGGCGAGTTGCGTCTGCCGCCCGGCACCACCATCGGTGCACTGGTGCGTGGCGATGAAGTACTCATCGCCCACGATGATGTGGTGATCGAGAACGATGACCACGTCATCCTCTTCCTTGTCGACAAGAAGTACATCCCTGAAGTGGAACGTCTGTTCCAGGTCGACTTCACCTTCTTCTGAGGTCGACCATGCACTGGAAGGTCATTCTTCGCGTTCTCGGTATTCTGCTGATGGTGTTTAGCATCAGCATGCTGCCACCCGTGGTTGTCTCGATGTTCGCCGGCGATGGCCATGCCATGCCCTTTATCTGGGGCTTTATCTTTACCCTGCTGACCGGTGTGCTCATCTGGCTGCCGGTTGCCCGAGTACGCGAGGAGCTTCGTACCCGCGACGGTTTCGTCATCACTGTGCTTTTCTGGCTGGTTCTGGGTCTGTTCGGTGCCATTCCGCTGGCCATCTCCCTGCAGCCTAACCTTAGCGTGACCGACGCTATTTTCGAGTCCATGTCAGGGCTGACCACCACCGGCGCGACTGTGATTACCGGTATTGATATCCTGCCGGCCTCCATTCTCTACTATCGCCAACAACTACAATGGTTTGGCGGCATGGGAATCATCGTATTGGCTGTGGCCATCCTGCCGATGCTCGGTATCGGTGGTATGCAGCTTTATCGGGCGGAAGCGCCGGGCCCGGTAAAAGACTCCAAATTGACCCCCCGTATTACCGAAACAGCAAAAGCGCTCTGGGTGATTTACCTCAGCCTGACCGTCGCCTGCCTGCTGGCGTACTGGGCTGCTGGCATGAGTTTCTTTGATGCCGTGGGCCATGCCTTTTCCACCGTCGCCATCGGGGGATTTTCGACCCACGATGCCAGTATCGGCTACTTTGATAGCGGCCTGATCGAGGCCATCTGCGTGTTCTTCATGCTGGTCTCCACCATCAATTACAGCCTGCACTTTCTGGCCTATCGTCAGCGTAGTCTCAAACATTACTGGCTGGACCCGGAATGCCGCTTCTTTCTGATTACCCTCGGCGGCATCTGTTTGCTCACCGTTAGCGTGCTGATCTATGCCAAAACCTACGCCCCTGACGAAGCCCTTCGGCGTGGTGTTTTTGAGGTGGTTTCGATTGCCACGACAACAGGTTTTGCCACTGCAGATTTCGCCCACTGGCCAAGTCTTCTGCCGTTTCTACTCTTTGTCACCGCCTTTATGGGCGGCTGTGCCAGCTCTGCCGCCGGTGGTATGAAGGTCATTCGTATCATGATCATTCTGCGCCAGGGCCTGAGAGAGATTTATCGCCTGATTCACCCCTCGGCGGTTTTCCCGGTCAAGATTGGCAAGCGGCCAATTTCTGACCGTGTCGTCGAGGCAGTCTGGGGGTTTTTCTCCGTCTATCTGATCGTCTTTGTGGTGCTGCTGCTGGCGTTGCTGGCAACAGGTCTCGATCAGGTCACCGCTTGGTCCGCAGTAGGCGCTTGTCTGAATAATCTGGGTCCAGGCTTGGGTGAAGTGGCTGCGCACTTTGGCACCATGCCTGATGCTGCCAAATGGATTCTCTGTGTGGCCATGCTATTGGGCCGGCTGGAGGTCTTTACCTTGCTTGTCCTCTTTACACCCATGTTCTGGCGTCACTGATTCGGAGCTATTGATGACACCTGCCATCAAACAGGCTGAGAAGGCCGGTATCGCATTTTCGACCCACAGCTACACTCATGATCCCAAAGCGGAGTCCTACGGCGAGGAAGCCGCTGAAAAGCTCGGTTTACCCATGGAGCGCGTCTTCAAAACCCTGATGGTCAAGCTGGATGGTAAACAACTAGCTGTGGCTGTTGTGCCGGTAAACTGCAAGCTGGATCTGAAAGCCATCGCCAGTGCACTTAAGGGCAAGAAAGCAGAAATGGCGACACCTGCCGAAGCGGAGAGAGCCACAGGCTATGTGGTGGGAGGAATCAGTCCGCTGGGACAAAAGAAGCGGCTACCGCTGGTGCTGGATGATAGCGCACAGACTCAGGAAACGATTTACGTCAGTGCCGGTCGGCGAGGGCTGGAAATTGAGCTGAGCGGGGCCGATCTTGTCCGCCTGGGTGCAGGGCAGTGGGGTGCTATTGCCCGTTGATCTGAACCACTGCGTCTTTCTGGCTATTCACGCCTTCCAAGCAAGTTATATTCAGGTTATCCACAAGACTATTTACAAAAATCTGCTTAACTTACTGATTATCAATAAGAAAAAATAAAATACTGTATGGATAACCAAATCTGTGGATAAAAATCGCGCATTATAAAAGTCACTTCATCCACAGCGTTTACTTTTTATAAACCTGCCAAATTATTCACAAGCGACCGCACAGGCCGAAACCCTCACTCATCCACATCCATCCTCCCATAACGCACTGTCAGCCTGTCCATACGCGCTCTAGGGCAGGGTGCAGCCATGATGTATACTGTCACCCCACAAAATTCGCTCTTCATTTTCAATTTCATGGTGATTCTGTGACCCACCCAGCAACTCCTGATATCAGTACGTTTCAGGGCCTGATTCTGGCTCTGCAACAATACTGGGCCGACCAAGGCTGCGTGATTGTGCAGCCCCTGGATATGGAAGTCGGCGCCGGTACTTTCCACCCAGCGACTTTCCTGCGTGCCATTGGTCCAGAGAAATGGCGCTCTGCTTACGTTCAGCCGAGCCGTCGTCCTACCGATGGCCGCTATGGCGAAAACCCCAACCGTCTGCAGCACTACTACCAGTTCCAGGTGGTACTGAAGCCTTCACCTGAAAACTTTCAGGAGCTGTACCTGGGCTCACTGCATGCATTGGGTCTGGATACTTCCGTTCACGATGTGCGCTTCGTCGAAGACAACTGGGAATCGCCCACACTGGGTGCCTGGGGTCTGGGTTGGGAAGTATGGCTGAACGGCATGGAAGTCACCCAGTTCACCTACTTCCAGCAGGCGGGTGGCCTTGAGTGTTATCCGGTCACCGGTGAGATTACTTACGGTCTTGAGCGTCTGGCCATGTACCTGCAGGGCGTTGACTCCGTTTACGACCTGATCTGGTGTAAAGCGCCCGATGGCACCGTCGTCACCTATGGCGATGTTTATCACCAGAACGAAGTTGAGCAATCAACCTACAACTTTGAGCACGCTGATGTGCCGACGCTGTTCAGTAACTTTGATTACTACGAGCGTGAATGTAACAAGCTACTGGAAGTACAGCTGCCTCTGCCTGCTTATGAGATGGTGCTGAAAGCCTCTCATACCTTCAACTTGCTGGATGCCCGTCAGGCGATCTCCGTCACCGAGCGTCAGCGTTATATCCTGCGTGTGCGTACGCTGGCACGCGGTGTTGCCCACAGTTATTTCGATGCGCGTAAGCGCCTTGGCTTCCCCATGGCAGACCCTGCCATCCGTGACGAAGTCCTTGCACAGTCTCAAGAGGAAGCCTAATGGAACATCTGGATTTTCTGGTCGAGCTGGGCACTGAAGAGCTGCCTCCCAAAGCCCTGACCACACTGCGTGATGCATTCGCCCAAACCGTTATTGATGGTCTGGCTGCAGCGGGCATTCCTCACGGTGCAGTGAAGACGTATGCCGCGCCTCGTCGTCTGGCTTTTATCATCGAGCAGCTGTCGACCTCTCAGCCTGATCGTGAAATCAAGCGCAGCGGTCCTGCCATCAGCGCGCCTGAAAAAGCAGTCGAAGGTTTTGCTCGCTCTTGCGGTGTCACCATTGCCGAACTGGCTCAGGAAGAAACCGCGAAGGGCACCTACTACATTTTTAATCAGGTAGAACAGGGCAAGGCGACTACCAGCCTGCTGCCAGGTCTGATTCAGCAGTCCATCGACAAGTTGCCTATTCCCAAGCGTATGCGCTGGGGTGCTAGCCGTGTTGAGTTTGTTCGTCCTGCTCATTGGCTGGTTGCACTGTTCGGCGAGCAAGTGGTCGACTGCGAAGTGCTGGGGCTGAAGTCTGGCCGTGAAACCCGTGGTCATCGTTTCCACTGCAACCGTACCCTCGATATTCCAACGCCCGGCAGTTACCTCACCGTACTCAAGGATGAAGGTTATGTGCTGGCAGATCATGAAGCTCGTCGTGAAAAAATTCGCGTTGCGGTTGAAGCAGAAGCAGCCAAAGTGGGTGGTACCGCGAAGATTGATCCATCACTGCTGGATGAAGTGACTGCACTGAATGAGTGGCCAGTGGCCTTGATGGGGCGTTTTGAAGAGCACTTCCTGGAAGTGCCTGCCCAGGCGCTGATCTCCACCATGGAGAGCAACCAGAAGTACTTCACCGTTACCGATGCTCAAGGCAACCTGCTGCCTTGCTTTATCACCATCGCCAACCTGGAATCGAAAGATCCAGCTCAGGTGATCGCTGGTAACGAAAAGGTTGTTCGCCCACGTCTGGCTGATGCGGCTTTCTTCTTCGAGACAGATAAAAAACACCGTCTGGACAGCTATCAGGACAAGCTCAAAAACATCGTTTTCCAGAAAGATCTGGGCACCTTGTTTGAGAAATCTGAGCGCGTTGCCAGCATCGCCAGCCTGATTGCCAGCCAGCTGAATCACAATGCTGACTGGGCAGCCCGTGCCGCCATGCTGAGCAAGTGTGATCTGGTCACCCAGATGGTGCTGGAATTCCCTGAGCTGCAAGGCCTGATGGGCTTCCACTACGCCACTAAAGACGGTGAAGCCGAGGAAGTTGCTCGTGCCCAGGACGAGCAGTACATGCCTCGTTTTGCTGGCGATCAGCTGCCTGCGACACTGACAGGCGCAGCAGTTTCTCTGGGCGATCGTCTGGATACACTGACAGGTTTGTTCGGTATCAACCAGCCGCCTACCGGATCTAAAGACCCCTTTGCTCTGCGTCGTTCTGCCCTGGGTGCACTTCGCATTATGGTAGAGAAAGAGCTGGACCTTGATCTCAAGGCCCTGCTTGAGCATGCGGTAAATCAGCATCAGGGAATCACAGTCGCCAAGGCGGAAGTGGTCGAGAAGGTGCTCGACTTTATGCTGGATCGTTTCAAGGCCTGGTTTGAAGATGAAGGCATGGGCGCGGCTATTTATCAGTCTGTACTGGTATTGAAGCCTACCAAACCTCTGGACTTTGCTCGTCGTGCCCGTGCAGTGTCTGCCTTCCAGTCTCTGCCTGAAGCAGAATCACTGGCAGCGGCCAATAAGCGAGTCTCTAACTTGCTCAGCAAAAACGCGGATGCCGTGGTTGACGGCCAACAGGTCTCTGTTGATCTGTTTGAAGGAGCGGCAGAGAAAGCACTGTTTGACGCTCTGCAGGCCGTTGAAGCCGACGTTGCACCTCTGTTTGCAGCAGGTAATTATGCCGAAGCTTTGAAGCGTTTGACGGTACTTAAAGCCCCTGTCGATACCTTCTTTGAAGATGTGATGGTGATGTGTGACGATGAAAAAGTTCGCGCTAACCGTCTGGCACTGCTTCAGCAACTTCGCTCGCTGTTCCTGCATGTAGCGGATATTTCTCACCTGAGTAGTTAATCTTAGCCACTTCAAGGTAGTAAAAAGGCCAGCATTTGCTGGCCTTTTTTGTTCCACGTGAAACGTCTATCAAGTAAAACAGGCAGCTTCACATGTATATGCTTAATAGTGTTTCACGTGGAACTTTGACCAATCAATGACCTGGCATTCATTGAATACGGCGAAAGGCCCTATAGCCGACTCAAGCAATTCTTTAAAAGAATGTCGAATACTGGACCCTAACCCAGGCTCAAGGAAGGCATTTTCGAGCACTAACGCAGACCGCTTCTGATCTCTGAAACAGTTTAAACGTCCCTGCATTTGATCGCGAAATAGCAGAGGAAGGCTAAAGTAACCATACTTGCGCTTAGGTTCAGGCAGGTAACACTCGAGCTGATAATTAGCACCGAAAAGGCGATTAAAGCGCTGTCGATTAATCAGTAATGGATCGAAGGGAGAAAGGATATGCAGCTGATTTTTGATGGGCGAAGTTCTAGCACTCAAAACTTCAGCAGCAATAAAATGCTTTTTACCCTCGACGTTGATAGGTACCAGAGTCTTTTCCGCCACCATGATATCGAGCAGTTTGATTAGCAGCGGCCGGAACTCTCGCATCAAAAAAGTAATGTCTTCCTTACTTCCTAATCCATGGTTAGTAAGGTAGCGAGTAATCATATACCTTCCGGTTTCTTCAGCGGTTGCGCGTTCGCAAAGAATGTTTTGGGGAATAACCCGGGACGAAATATCGTATATTTTTCGCATTCCGTCACGCCTTACGCAGGCCAGATAACCTTCATGAAATAACTGCTCCAATGATTGTTTGGTAGGCGACCATCCCCACCAAGGATCAGATCGCTGCGTCTTCTCGATATCGATTGATCCCGTATGTACTTCTCCCTGAGCTTCAATCGCTTTCAACACCTGGCTCATTACCTCTGAGTTCTTCTCAAACCAATGACCATTGGCCGCTCGAAAGTATTCCATACGATGTTTGGCAAACCGATAGCTCTTAATCGGTAGCAATGCTGCTGCATGACCCCAGTATTCAAAGAGTCGTTTTTGCTCCACTAATTTCGTCAAGTGGTCTGTCTGGTAGCCTTTATGGCGGCTCCAAATAATATGATGATGTGCTCGCTGAACTCGACTAATACTATCAATCTGAACATAGCCGAGGTGTTTAACGATTTCCTCGGTACCATTAATTCCCTTGGCATGAGGCTGCTTATTAAGCCTCTGGGCATCAAGTACTATTCGGCGCGCCTCAGATAAAGAAAGCTCAAGCATGACTATATTCATTCCTTCTTCAATTCACCGAGCCAATAGAACCCCAGATCTAAAGTGAATCAATAAAAAGCCTCCCGAAGGAGGCTTGTTTCACGTGGAACATATCCGGATTTTCAAATCAGATATCGAGGTTCGCTACGTTCAAGGCGTTCATTTCAATAAAGGCACGACGTGGTTCAACGTCATCGCCCATCAGTGTCGTGAACATCTGATCTGCGGCGATAGCATCTTCGATAGACACTTGCAGCATACGACGAGACTCAGGGTCCATGGTCGTTTCCCAAAGCTGCTCAGCATTCATCTCACCAAGACCTTTGTAACGCTGAATGCTATAGCCACGCTTAGCCTCGGTAGTCAGCCATTCCAACGCTTCCTCGAAAGAAGAAACGGGACGCTTACGCTCACCACGCGCTACGTAAGCACCTTCCTCAATCAGTCCCTGAAGCTGGGCACCCAACTTCACAATGGCCTGGTACTCACGTGAGATGAAGAAATCATGCGGCAGTTTATGAGGATAAGTTAAGCCATGAGAGGTAATAACAATCTCAGGAAGGAACTCATCACGCTCCTCATCCTTGACGACATTACCCACATAAAGACTACCGTTACTCTGCTGCTGAAGTTTAGTCACCAGCTTGTCAGTCCACTGGCGAACCTGATCTTCAGAACGTAGACCTTCAACAGTCAAAGGCTCCACATAGATTGCGCTCTTAAGAATCTCTTTAGGATAGATACGAGAGACACGATCAATGATCGACATCACCGTGCGGTACTCAGCAACCAGTGTCTGCAAGCCTTCACCGGTAATACCCAGCGCTTCTTCGTTAACATGGAGTGCCGAGTTCTCCAGCGCGCCTTGAGTCAGATAGTTTTCAAGAGCAGGCTCATCCTTCAGGTACTGCTCCTGCTTGCCGCGCTTGATTTTAAACAGCGGAGGCTGAGCTATGTACACATGGCCACGCTCAATGATCTCAGGCATCTGGCGGAAGAAGAAGGTCAACAGCAATGTACGGATGTGTGAGCCGTCGACGTCAGCATCGGTCATGATGATAATGCTGTGATAGCGAAGCTTGTCAGGATTGAACTCTTCACGGCCAATACCGCAACCCAGCGCAGTAATCAGTGTGCCGACTTCGGCGGAGCTCAGCATCTTATCAAAGCGGGCTTTTTCAACGTTAAGGATCTTACCCTTCAACGGCAGAATCGCCTGGGTCTTGCGGTCACGACCCTGCTTGGCAGAACCGCCCGCGGAGTCACCCTCCACGAGGTACAGTTCAGACAGCGCAGGATCTTTCTCCTGGCAGTCAGCAAGTTTTCCGGGAAGACCCGCTATATCCAAAGCACCTTTACGTCGCGTCATCTCACGGGCTTTACGCGCCGCTTCACGAGCACGGGCTGCATCAATCATCTTACCGACAATTGATTTGGACTCCGTTGGATTCTCCTGCAGAAAGTCGGAGAAAAGACGACCCATCTGCTGCTCAACTGCCGTTTTCACTTCCGAGGACACCAGCTTATCTTTGGTCTGAGAAGAGAACTTGGGATCGGGAACCTTAACAGAAATGATTGCGGTTAAGCCTTCACGGGCATCATCCCCCGAGGTGGCAACCTTGGCTTTCTTCAGTACACCTTCCTGCTCAATGTAGTTGTTCAGGGAACGTGTCAGCGCCGCACGGAAACCCGACAAATGGGTACCACCATCACGCTGAGGAATATTGTTGGTGAAGCAGTGAATGCTTTCCTGGTAGGCATCATTCCACTGCAATGCAACCTCAACACCGATTCCGTCATCAGTTTGAGTGTTGAAATGGAAGACTTCACAGAGGGTCTGCTTGTTCTTGTTGAGATACTCAACAAAAGCCCGCAATCCACCCTCATAATGGAACAGCTCTTCACGGGCGCTGCGCTCATCTTTAAGCAGAATACGCACACCAGAGTTCAGGAAAGACAGCTCACGCAGACGCTTGGCGAGAATATCGAACTGGAACTGAATATTGGTGAAGGTCTGATCGGACGGCTTGAAGCGGACATAGGTACCGCTTTTTTCAGTCTGGCCAACAACGGCCAGAGGCGCATCGGGAACACCATGACGATACAGCTGCTCATGGACCTGACCGCTTCTGCGAATACGCAGTTCCAGCGTTTCTGACAGCGCGTTAACAACAGAAACACCCACGCCGTGCAGACCACCGGAAACCTTATAGGTGTTGTCGTCGAACTTACCGCCGGCATGCAATACCGTCATGATAACTTCAGCGGCAGAAACCCCTTCTTCCTTGTGGATATCAACAGGCATACCACGGCCATCATCAGCCACAGAAACGGACTCGTCGGCATGAATAGTCACCTCGACTTGTGAACAGTGACCTGCCAGTGCTTCGTCAATGGAGTTATCCACCAGCTCGAAGACCATGTGGTGAAGACCACTGCCGTCGTCAGTGTCACCAATGTACATACCGGGACGTTTGCGTACCGCATCCAGTCCTTTCAGGACTTTGATACTGGACGAATCGTAATTTCCGCCGTCACTCATGGATTACTCCTGATACAGTTGGCTTGAGGTGCTCAGGCATCCTGCAAGCACCCGTTTTCCATTTGAAATCGTTGCACCTTGCAGTCCGGGCTCCAGCAATCATCCATAATCTCGGCATCAACCGAGGTTATAAATACCTGGCACTGCAAGGCTTCTATTAATTCACATAAGGATCGCCGGTGGGTGCGATCCAGCTCTGCGGGCAAATCATCAATCAGATAGACTGGCTGACGTTGCTTCTGTTCAGCCAGCAACTGCCCCTGAGCCAGTTTTAGAGCACATACCACCATCTTCTGCTGGCCACGGGACAAAATGTCGACAGCGGCCTTCTGGCTGGCTTTAATCCGGATATCAGCCCGATGCGGACCTTGCTGGGTAAACCCCAGCTCGGCATCACGACCAATACCACTGGCCAATACTTCTTCGAAATCGCGTTTGGCATCCCAACCGGGGTAGTAATGCAAGGTCACGTCTTCAAGTGAGGTTAAACGCGACAAATAGCTCTGAAAAACGGGTGCAAAGCGCTCAAGATACGTCTGTCGTAATGCATGAATTACCGCCGTTTGCAGCACCAGTTCAGAGGTCCAGACCGCCAGAAACTGAGGGTCGATTTTACCACACTTCAGCAGGCTATTGCGCTGTTTAAGCGCACGCTGATAACGCCTCCAGGCATCATAAAACTGGTTTTCCTGATGAAAGACACCCCAGTCCATAAACTGGCGTCTTTCAGCCGGACTCCCCTCAAGCAAACGAAAGGCATCCGGATTAATGACCAGCAGTGGTAAAACCCGAGCCAGCTCAGCCAGGGATGTCTGAGTGCTGCTGCCTACACGAATTTCATGATCGCCATCCAATCGCCGGGTAATCCCCACAGGCAGCTCTGAGTCAGCGTGACGAATGCGAGCAAACAACGTACAGCCAGCTTCCCCCTGGGAAATAACCGACTTTACCTTATGAGTACGAAAGGAACGCGCCACGCTCAGCATGTGGATAGCTTCGAGCAGGCTGGTCTTGCCACTGCCATTTTCCCCCCAGATCAGGTTAACCCCTGATGAGGGCGAAAAAGCCGCGTGGCGGAGGTTTCGGAGGTGATGAACTTCCAATCGGGTGATAGACAAAATGCTATCACCCGCTGTGGATAAGATTGTGCATAAAAGAGAAAGGGTTAGAGACGCATCGGCATGACGACATACAAAGAGTCATCATCTTCAGCTTCCTGAACCAGCACGCTGGAGTTGGCATCCGACAGAATGATTTTCACCTGCGGCTCACTCACGACGTTCAGCACATCCAGAAGATAGGTCACGTTAAAGCCGATCTCGAGATTCTCGTGATCATATTCAACCAGTAACGATTCCTCGGCTTCTTCCTGCTCGGGGTTGTTAGCAAATACCTGCAACTGACCAGGGTTGAGCAAAAGGCGTACGCCACGGTACTTCTCGTTGGAGAGAATGGCTGCGCGCTGAAGTACAGTACGAAGTTCCTGACGATCAGCAATCAGCGTCTTGTTACCGTTACGGGGAACAACGCGCTCATAGTCAGGGAAACGACCGTCCACCAGTTTCGAAGTGAAGACAAAATCACCCACATGGGCACGCAGATGGTTGCTACCAATCAATAGGCGTGCAGGCTGTTCCGGATCAGAAATCAGGCGAACCAGCTCAAGAATACCTTTGCGTGGAACGATGACCTGAATCTTCTCAGGAGGGCTCACATCCAGATCCGTGGCACAGGTCGCCAGACGGTGACCATCGGTCGATACCGAGCGAACACGACCCTGAACGACTTCCAACAGCATACCGTTCAGATAGTAACGAACGTCCTGCTGCGCCATGGCGAAAGAAGTACGTTCAATCAGGCGCTTGAGTTGCTGTTGCTCCAGAGTGAGCTCAAAAGCCTGGGGGCTGTCTTCAACACTGGGGAATTCACTGGCAGGTAACGTTGACAGGGTGAAACGACTACGGCCAGAGCGCAGGATCAGCTTTTGCTCCTGCACTTCAAATTCAATCATGGAGCCGTCAGGCAGGGACTTACACAAGTCCATCAGCTTGCGTGCAGGCACGGTGATGGAACCAGCGACAGAAGGCTGCTCCAGCTTGGCACGACCTACCAGTTCGACTTCCAGGTCAGTACCGGTCAATGAGAGGTGATCCGCCTCAGCCACCAGCAATACGTTGGACAGTACAGGCAGGGTTTGTCGGCGTTCTACCACACCAGCTACCAGCTGTAAGGGTTTGAGCAGGGCTTCGCGGGAAATGACAAATTTCATCTCAGGCTTCCATTAGGTCTTCGTGGTTTCACCCAAAGGCGTATCAGACAGACGATGGTATCAGTACCGGCACTCCCTGAACAGTTGAAAAGGAGCACCAGTTGCTTCAGAGGTCTTAGGCCGTCAGAGAGCGCAGAAGGTTCTGATAATCCTCACGAATTTCAGCATCTTCATCACGCAACTCGGCAATTTTGCGGCAGGCATGCAGTACGGTTGTGTGATCACGTCCGCCGAAAGCATCACCGATTTCCGGCAAACTGTGGTTAGTGATTTCCTTGGCCAGAGCCATTGCTACCTGACGAGGCCGGGCAACAGAGCGACTACGACGCTTGGAGAGCAAATCTGCCACTTTAATCTTGTAGTACTCGGAAACCACACGCTGGATGTTGTCGATACTGATCTGCTTATCCTGCAGAGCCAGCAGATCTTTCAGCGACTCGCGAATAAAAGGCAGGGTAATCGCACTGCCGGTAAAATGGGCATTAGCGATAACGCGCTTAAGCGCACCTTCAAGTTCTCGAACGTTGGAACGAATCTTCTGGGCAATAAAGAAAGCAGCATCATCCGGCAGGTTCACCTTGGCCTCATCGGCTTTCTTTTTCAGGATCGCCACACGGGTTTCCAGCTCAGGAGGCTCTACAGCCACTGTTAAGCCCCATCCAAAACGGGATTTCAGGCGCTCTTCAAGACCGCTGATCTCTTTAGGATAACGATCGCAGGTCAGGATCATTTGCTGACCACCTTCAAGCAAAGCATTGAAAGTATGGAAAAACTCTTCCTGAGAGCGCTCTTTATTGGCAAAGAACTGAATATCGTCAATCAGCAAAGCATCAACTGAGCGGTAATAACGCTTGAAGTCATTGATCGCATTCAGCTGCAGCGCCTTGATCATGTCAGCAACGAAACGCTCAGAGTGCAAGTAGACAATCTTGGCGTTGGGATTGCGCTCCAGCATGGCGAGGCCCACTGCATGCATCAAGTGGGTTTTACCAAGACCAACACCACCATAAAGGAATAAAGGGTTGTAGGAACCACCAGGGTTATCAGCGACCTGTTTAGCCGCAGCCAGCGCCAGCTGGTTCGATTTACCCTGAACGAAGGAGGTAAAGGTAAAGGCTTTATTCAAATGACTTTGATGACGAATACCACCTTCGACATCCACCGTGCGCTCACGGGTGTACATGGCATCATCCAGAACCTCAATAGCGGGCTCTTCCGCCGCTGGCATATAGCTCAGGCTACTCTGCTGAGGCTCTGCCTTATAGGTAGGTGCTGGTTCGGGTTCAGGAGTAGCAGGTTTTGGTGCTGGAGCCGGTGCTCGCCAGGGTTGAGCAGGTTCCTGACTACGGCCGCTTAACGTCGTCGGACGAACAGGCTGAGGAGCACGTGTTGTTAAGGCTCCACGACGTACCTGCCCGATATCCAGATACAAGCTATAGCTGTCACCCTCACAGGCATCCTTGAACACTTCTTTGATGCGCTGAAGATACTTGTCAGATACCCAGTCCATCACAAAACGGTTCGGTGCCAGAAGCTTTAACTGACCGGACTCATCCTCTTCCGCCTGCAATGGACGGATCCAGGTATTGAATTGCTGAACAGGCAGCTCTTCCTGCAGGCGTACCAGACTTCGTTGCCAAAACTCGACGACCACGCGAATACCTCGAAATAACCGCAGTATTTAATTCGTAACAGGGCCGGGGATTCTACCTGCAGGGCATTCAGTTATCCACATTATTGGCGAAAAAATGGCCTAAGCTCTGTCAGAAAACCGTCCACAGACAAGGTTACAGGGTGTGCATAAGTGGAGGGTGGAATATCCTTGTTGATAAGGCAGGGTTTTACACACAGGGTGTGGACAAAAAAAACACCCTGAAGTCACCTTTTCAGCCCAGAGTTGTGTACAACTGCAAAGAGGCGCAGTTTCTGGGCTAAGATACCTTATCCACAGATTCTCGCGCCCCTCATCATTACTACAACTACTATCTTCTTAAAGGGCTAATGCCCTTATTGAATGACTATTAATAAATAAGACAGGGATAAAATGTAATTTCTGATAAAAAAATTCCTTGCTCACTGAAACAGCCCTCTATCTCAGAAGGCAGAATCACGACCCCTGACTGATCATCCACCTCTCAGGGTATGAGTTCACAAACACAAGATTTGAAAATGGCAATGACGCGACTGGATAAGGCTGAAAACCAGATCAGGATGACAGTCATGCAGCGATTCATCAGAAGGGTCCAGAAAACACCGAAGTAACAAAGACAGTCAGGCCTGTTGAAAGGATTGCACTGGGAAGTCGATCAGTTTTTGTACGCTTTCATTTGAACTACGCAGGGGATTCCTCTAGAATTCCGCGCTTACCGTTGTCTGCCCATCCGGTGAATACTCATGGGGAGGGGGGCTATTCGGTAAAATGACCTAGGTTTAAGTGCACTAAATCGGATTATTCACCATGAAAAGAACCTTCCAACCCAGCGTTTTGAAACGCAAGCGTACTCACGGTTTCCGTGCTCGTATGGCAACCAAGAACGGCCAGAAAGTACTGGCTGCTCGCCGCGCTAAAGGCCGCAAGCGTCTTTGCGCCTAAGCATGCATTGGCTGGTTACCACCCCTGACCTGACGGTTATTTAATGTCTGATTTTTCCTTTCCCCGCCAGGCTCGTTTGCTTGACAGCAGGGACTACAAGGAAGTTTTTGACGATGTTCTCGTTAAAGCTTCCGACAAGTCGCTGCTGATTCTGGCAAGGCCAAGCAGTAAAGAAAGATCACGACTTGGGTTGGTAATCGCCAAAAAGCATGTCAGACGGGCAAACCAGCGCAACCGGATTAAGCGGGTTATTCGTGAGCATTTCAGAGTCACGCATACTCGTCTGGACGCGCTGGACCTCGTCATAATCGCCCGACAGGGGCTTGGCGATCTCTCCAATGAAGAGTTACGTCAGATACTTGCCAGACTCTGGCAACGATTGCGAAAAAAAGCGGCTGCTCTGAGTGAAGGTGCTCCCACTCGTTAATTGTCTTTTCAGTTGGCGGTACGCCTCAGGAATTACTGGTAGCCAGCTTTGTCTGCACGCTGCCCGATGCTCCCACTCCAGTCTGATTAAACCCCGACCATTGGCGATCACACGATGGATCTAAAACGGATTATTATGATGAGTGCTCTGGCATTCATCGCTTATGTGCTGGTGATTAAGTGGAACGAAGATTACGGTCAGCCTGTGGCAACCGCTAATGTTTCCGAGACCATCAGTTCGGCTGATATGCCCAGTGTTGATGCCCCTGCGGCCAGCAACGATCTCCCATCTGCATCTTCCTCCGCTGGCGATACACCGACTGCTCCGGCAGGTTCGGCGTCCAACAGCGACAAGATCTCCAGTGGCCTGATCAGTGTTAGCTCCGACAAACTGGATTTGCGCATTGATCTGAAAGGCGGCGATATTCTTTACGCAGCCCTGCCTAATCACAAAGAGCGACTGGATTCTCCAGAGAAGCCTTTTGTCATGCTGGAAAACAACAGCACCCGTACTTACACCGCCATGAGTGGTCTGATTGGTACCGATGGTCCTGATGCCAGCAAAAATGGTCGTCCTATGTACACCGCTACAGCCAAGTCTTATGAGCTGGGCGATAAGGACACGCTGAACGTTGATCTGCATACCTCCACTGACAAAGGCGTTGAAATTACCAAGCGCTTTACCCTGGAAAAGGGCAGTAATCTGGTCAAGGTCAGCTACCTGATCAACAACACTTCAGAGGCTGCATTTACTGCCAACATGTTTGGCCAGCTGAAGCGTGATGGTTCGGAAGATCCGAGTAAACATCACGGTATGGGCCTGCGTTCTTATCTGGGTCCGGTTTTCTCGACGCAGGATAAAAACTACGAAAAAGTCACTTTCGAAAATCTGAAAGACGGCGAGAATTTCGACAAGAAGTCTCAGGATGGCTGGGTCGCCATGCTCCAGCATTACTTCCTGACAGCCTGGATTCCTACCACTAATGCCGAGAAAGAACAGGCGGGTGATCAGGATAAAGGCGTAAACCACTATACCGGTCGTAAATCGGGTTCGAACTACGTTATCAGTGTGGTTGAGCCAAGCTTTACCGTCGCTCCCGGCCAGCAGGCTTCTGTGGACGCCTCCCTGTATATCGGTCCGAAAAATCAGGATGTACTGAAAAATATCGCTGCTAACCTGAACCTGACCGTGGATTACGGCTGGCTGTGGTTTATTGGTCAGCCGCTGTTCGCCATGCTGAAGTTCTTCCACAGCATCGTCGGCAACTGGGGTATCGCGATTATCCTGACCACGCTGGTAGTGAAGGCGATCTTCTTCTATCCCTCCGCGATGAGCTATCGCTCCATGGCCAAAATGCGCAAATTTGCTCCGCAGATTCAGCGCATGAAAGAGCAGTTTGGCGATGACCGCCAGAAAATGTCTCAGGCGATGATGGAGCTTTATCGTAAAGAGAAGATCAACCCGCTGGGCGGCTGTTTGCCTATCCTGATCCAGATGCCAGTGTTTATTGCCCTTTACTGGGTACTGTCAGAATCCGTTGAGCTGCGTCATGCGCCTTTCTTCGGCTGGATTCACGATATGTCCGTGAGTGACCCGTACTTTATTCTGCCTATCATCATGGGTTGCACCATGTTCATTCAGCAGAAACTGAACCCGACACCGCCGGATCCCATGCAGGCCAAGATTATGAAGTTCCTGCCCATCGTCTTTACCGGTTTCTTCCTGTTCTTCCCAGCAGGTCTGGTACTGTACTGGGTGGTGAACAACTGCCTGTCGATTACACAGCAGTACATCATCACTCGTCGCATCGAGGGTGAAGGCAGCAAAGCCTGAGCCACCCGGTTGTGAATAAAGGCCCTTCGGGGCCTTTTTTGTCGCCTGTGGATAATCAGGCATAATGCGTTTTTTGATCATGTCGTGGATAAAATAGGAGCTCGGCAGTGCTGGATACCGATACCATTGTTGCCCAGGCAACGCCGCCCGGACGGGGTGGCGTCGGCATTCTTCGTGTTTCTGGGCCAAGAGCTGCCAGTATCGCCGAAGCCATGATTGGTTTTATCCCCAGGGCACGTTATGCCCACTACACGCCTTTTCTTGATGACAATGGACTTGAGCTTGATCAGGGACTGGCGATTTTTTTCCCCAACCCGAACTCCTTCACAGGTGAAGATGTCCTTGAGCTGCAAGGTCATGGTGGCCCTGTTGTACTGGATTTACTCCTTAAGCGTTTACTCAAGCTCGGTGCGCGACTGGCTCGCCCGGGTGAGTTCTCCGAGCGGGCCTTTCTCAATGACAAGCTGGATCTGGCGCAGGCCGAAGCTATCGCTGACCTGATCGATGCCGCTTCAGAACAGGCGGCGCGCTGTGCATTACGCTCATTGCAGGGAGCTTTCTCTGCCCGTGTACAGCAACTGGTAGAAGGGCTGATACAGCTGCGTATCTACGTTGAAGCGGCGATAGATTTTCCTGAAGAAGAAATCGACTTTCTGGCGGATGGCCATGTTGCCGGTCAGCTACAACTGTTGCAGAACGAGTTGGCTGCGATTCTGGCCGAAGCCACGCAAGGCGCTATTTTACGCGAAGGCATGACAGTGGTGATTGCCGGGCGTCCGAATGCCGGTAAATCCAGCCTGCTGAATGCCTTGTCGGGCCGGGAGTCGGCGATTGTCACCGATATTGAAGGCACCACGCGGGATATCCTCAAAGAGCAGATCCAGATCGATGGTATGCCGCTTCACATCATCGACACGGCCGGTTTGCGTGAAACAGAAGACCAGGTGGAGCGTATTGGCGTTCAGCGCGCCTGGCAGGCGATCAGAGACGCCGATCGCATCATGTTGGTGGTTGATTCACAACGCCAGGCTGATCAGTCTCCAGAAGCGATCTGGGCGGCACTGGAAGCCGAAGGGGTTGTGGATACTTTACCAGATAGCAGCAAGCTCACCCTGGTGCGTAACAAGATCGACCAAAGCGGTGAAGCGGCAGGTTTATCCACAACTGGTGACACGCCAGTGATTCGCCTTTCTGCCCACAACGGCGAGGGCATGGATGCGCTGCGCCAGCACCTCAAAGACTGCATGGGCTTTGACAGCAC
Source organism: Pokkaliibacter sp. CJK22405 (assembly GCF_046614695.1). NCBI lineage: Bacteria > Pseudomonadati > Pseudomonadota > Gammaproteobacteria > Oceanospirillales > Balneatrichaceae > Pokkaliibacter > Pokkaliibacter sp. CJK22405. The sequence goes on along the minus strand of NZ_JBKKHQ010000013.1, from coordinate 308,083 downwards.
CACCGAAGGCGGCTTTATCGCCCGACGTCGCCACCTGGATGCACTGGAGCGTGCGGCTCAGGCGATGGAAGAAGGGCGTCTGCAATTGGCAGGTTACGGTGCAGGTGAGTTACTCGCTGAAGACTTGCGCTTGGCGCAGGATACCCTGAGCGAAATCACCGGCGAGTTCCGTCCGGATGATCTGCTTGGGCGCATCTTTAGCTCGTTCTGTATCGGAAAATAAAGCTTTAGGCCAGTAACCCCTGCGCCAGCAGCATAAACGCATCGACGGCTTTGCCGACGGTGGCTTCCGGCTCTTCACTGGCGGCGATCCAGAGCGCGGCGCCGTTAATGAGTCGGGCCGCGGCTGCAGCCTGGACGATGTGGTGGATGTCACGACTTTTCATACAGACCCGGAAGCGCAGATAGGCACCGTGATGGCCGTGCGTGAGCAGGTGCTGGGTGAGGCGCCTTATCCTAACTGGACCGCGGTGGGCGTGAACTGGTTGGCGGGTTTTGATTTCGAGATCAAGGTGATCGCCAGAATTCCTCTGGCCGCCTGAGGTTTTCTGAGGGCAAAAGAAAACCGCGCTAACCAGCGCGGTTTCTGCCTGAACCAGAGAGAGTGAATTTATAAGGTTCTCTGGCCGGCGTGAGTGCCTTCACGAAACTCTTCCACCATTTTCCGGTTGAAGGCGGGAAGATCTTCCGGCGTTCTGGAAGTCACCAGGCCTTTATCAGTGACAACTTCTCTGTCTTCCCAGCGCGCACCAGCATTTTTCAGGTCCGTTTTCAGTGACTGAAACGAAGTCAGTGTTCTACCTTGCAGTGCCCCGGTTTCGATAAGCAGCTGCGGACCATGGCAGATAGCGGCAATGGGTTTGCCATCGCTGAAGAATGACTGGGTGAAGGTAATGGCTTTAGCCTCAGTACGCAGACTGTCAGGGTTAATCACTCCGCCCGGCAGCACTAAGCCATCGTAGTCTTTGGCATTGGCTTCCGAGAGGGCTTTATCCACAGCGAAAGAATCGCCCCATTCAGTGAACTTCCAGCCTTTGACCTGTCCTTTCTTGGGCGAAATGATATCCACAGTGGCGCCCGCTTCTTTCAATGCTTTGATGGGTGAGGTCAGCTCAATCTGCTCAAAGCCATCTGTAACCAGTACGGCGATTTTCTTGCGATTAAGCTGTTTGTCAGTTGTCTGAGTCGACATAACTCCTCCTATCATCATGACCTTTTCCCGCGTGGGGAATCCTTGGTAAAACGGCTGCCACGGTTTTGTCATGGCACCTGTGTAGACTCTTGGGGATTTTTTGCCCGCTACGTACCCGCTAAATCCTTCAGGCTGTTAATGAAGGTTTCGGTTAATCGCAGCTGTTTTCTGTCGAAGGGTGGCAGGGAGACTGCAAAATGCGGATGAAGCCTGTCGCGGGATCGGCTAGGGTAGAGACTATCAGGGCGGCCACAGGGCGTGATGACTCTGCCGTGGCGCTGAATGAACAGGAGAACGCAATGATCCAGATTTATCTGAGCAAGGCATTGGCGGGCAATATGAAGCCGATTTTGTCTGCCGAGCTGGATATTCAGCCTGATGGTATGCACTGGTATGCCCATCTGGTGACATTGCCGCAGGGCCGCTGTGTGCTGGCGATGGAAGAGTACAGCCGTTACGTCATGCTGTTTACGGATGTCGATTTTGACGATATCAGCCATTTCCCTGAGCTGTTCAGGGAGCGTTTATGGCGCGAAGTGCTGGCTGTGTGCATGCTGGATGACAACAGCACCAAAGACGTACTCGGCGCATTGGTAGACCAGCTAAGCATTCAGCAGGTGTACCGTCAGGGTTACGATGCCAGTGTGATGGCGCATTTGCGTGATGTGTCCCAGCATCTGGAAGAGGAAACCAAAAAACTCGGCCATCTTCCCAGGAGTCAGGAAGATGCCTTCAATTTTGGCTTGCGCGTGAATGATGTGGAGCGCCACCGGGGTGGTTCATCCCGCGGTTTCCGTCCGCTGCAGCTGTTCTCGGAAAGTTGGCTTGGCATGCTGGAGTTCAGTTATCAGCAGATCAAAGCCCACGCCCTGAGCGGCTCCCCCGATAACGTTATTTCCCTGAACAGCCGCCGCCATTGAGCGGCGGTCTGCTTTATTGCCCCTGATGCCTGATCAGAGCGGATTGTCCGTGCTTTGACTGAGACCTTGCCATTGCTCCAGCGTGGTTTCATAGGCGGTGAGTTTCTTTCGCATCAGTGACAATGCATCGCTGCCCAGTACCAGCTGGGCCGGTGGCTGTGCTTCCTCCAGAATGGACAACATTGCTTGTGCTGCTTTGGCCGGGTCTCCATTTTGCTTGCCGCTTTTTTGCTGACGAGCCTCACGGATGGGGTCAAAGATGCCGTCATAGTCGGCAATAGAGCGCGGTGAGCGCTGCATTGAGCGGCCTGCCCAATCGGTGCGAAATGAGCCAGGCATCACCGCCGTTACATGAATCCCCAGCGGTGCCAGCTCATCACTCAGCACCTCCGAGATGCCCTGCAGGGCGAACTTGCTGCCGCAGTAATAGGCAATCCCCGGCATGGTGATAAAGCCGCCCATGGACGTGATATTAAGAATATGGCCGTGGCCCTGCTGGCGAAAACCGGGCAGGCATGCCTGAATCATCGCCACGGCTGCAAAGACATTCACTTCAAACTGCGCTTTCATCGCCGAAAGAGGCGATTCTTCCAGCACGCCCTCATGACCGTAACCCGCATTATTGACCAGCACATCCACGGGGCCGTGTTCGGCAATAAAGGACTGCACCGTCGGAATTATCTGCTCGCTGTTGCCAAGATCGAGCAGAACGCCCTTGGCTTTGGCCGACAGGGCACAAAAGCGTTGCCGGTCTTCTTCCCGGCGTACGGTTCCCAGTACGTTGTGACCAGCCTCAAGAGCTGCTTTTGCCAGGGCTTCGCCAAAGCCGCTGCTGACGCCGGTGATAAGTAGGGTCTTGTTCGCCATGGATCATCTTTTCCTCTGTGTTAACGACAGAAGCCATGCTAGAGATTATGAGCTGTTCGAATAAGACCGAATACTCGGTATAAATTGCCTAAAACTATAAAGTCTTATTTTTTACTTGCAGCAGTTTTGCCTCGGATTAAGCTTGGCAATTCATCCATTGTGCTGGTCTGGCAGGGCAGATTTTTATGGTAGCTGAACTCACTCTGAAAACACTGGCCGAGCAGCTGGCGCCGGAGGAAGGCTATAACCTGACGGCTTTGCCATCCCTTCGTTTATTGCGCTCCAATCGCCCCTTAACCCATACGCCGGTACTCTATGATCCGGGGATCGTGTTTGTCTTTCAGGGCTGTAAACGCGGTTATTGGGGCGATGATTGCTACGTCTACGGAGAGGGCCAATTTCTGGCAGTCACCTTGCCCATTCCTTTTTCCATGGAAACCGAGGCATCGGCGCAGGAGCCTTTATTGGCGCTTTACTGCCAGCTGGACATCCCTCTGGCTGCGACGATCCTCGCGAAAATGGAGCGGGCGCAGCAGCATCTTAGTGCCGGGCAGGACGTTTCAGTGGCCATTGAGGCAATGCCGGTGGCCTCCGCAATGATGGCTTCCACGATGGATGCCGCCTTATCAGCCAGCCTTGAGCGGTTACTCCGAGTCTTGCTTGATCCTATGGAAGCCCGGATGCTTGGGGAAGCGGCGCTGGCAGAAGTCTATTACCGGGTGCTCTGTGGTGAGCAACGCCGGCAATTACAACAGGCGATGGTGCAGCACAGCCATTTTGGCCGAATTGCCCAGGTGCTGGAGCATATTCATCATCACTACGCTGAGGCGCTGGAGGTGACAACTCTGGCCTCGCTGGTTGGGATGAGTGAGCCGAGTTTTTATCAGCATTTCAAAAGCGTTACCCGCTATTCACCGATGCAGTACGTGAAGATGACGCGATTGCATCAGGCGCGCTTGCTGATGCTGCATGAAAGGATGTCGGCGGCTCAGGCCAGCCATGCGGTGGGCTATGAAAGCCCATCACAGTTCTCGCGGGAGTTTCGGCGTTTATTTGGCCTGGCGCCACGGCAGGAAGCCGAGCGGCTTCGTAGCGCCTATGCGCTGCCGCCAAAAGAGGAGCCACAACGTTATGTGGCTTCTCACTGACAAGGAAGATGAGTGGTTTTTACGGTATTAGTCGAGGTTAAAGCTGGCGCGTAACTGACGGGCGACGCCTTCTTCATCATGGTGGCCGATGATTTTCGCATGGGGAATCTGGCCTGCCAGCTGCGGATGCGCATTGGCCATGACGTGAGCATGATCGGCCAGTTGCAGCATTTCCAGATCGTTCAGATTATCGCCAAACACATGGCAATCCGCGGTGGTCAGGCTCAGCTCTTCCAACAGACGTGACAGGGCGGTGCCTTTGTTAACGCCGGGGGCCATCACTTCCAGATAGTGGGGCTGAGAGTAGGTAATGTGCAGCTTGCCCTCGAAGTTTTCCCGCAGTCGGCCTTCCTGAACGGCCAGTTGCTCCGGCGTACCGGCATAGAGCAATTTGGCCGCATCATCACCGTCGTAACCGTAGATACCGGGCGTCACTTCATAGCGAAAGGCGGTGTGCTGATGCAGTTCGGCCAGCTCCGGGTCCGGGCGGTTAATCAGCCAGCCATCACGGGTATAGATGCTCATACCGATGGCTTCGTCCAGTGGCAGCGCACTGGCGGCTTTGACCAGCTCAGGCTCGATAAGGGTTTCGCTGATGAGCTGATCATCAGGCTGATACAGATGCGCGCCGTTACTGCTGATCACGTAGGTGGGAAAGCCCAGCTGCTGGCGATAGCTGGCAAGATCCTGATGATGGCGGCCTGAAGCCAGAGTAATCACATGGCCCAGCGCATGAAGTTCACGCAGGGTTTGCAGGGTCAGAGGCGCCAGGGCGTGATCGGCATTGAGCAGGGTTTTATCCATATCACTGACGATCAGACGACGGGTCATGAGGCGCGCTCCCAGGGCAGAAGAATAAGCCGTCAGTATACGCCTTTCAGATAATGAGGATGTGACAGTTTTCTTCGGCAACGCAGTGATGATGGTGCCGATAAGACAGGTAAAGCGGCGAAATGGCTGACAAGTGGAGGGAACGCGTCAGTAAGAATCGCTCAGCTAGCTGGTGGCCACACTTTCATTGCGACGAGTCTGCTGACGACCGTGCTCCTTGGCTTCATACAGCAGCTTGTCGGCGTGCAGCATCATCTGCTCAAGGGAGAGATCGGCGGCGGTATAGATGCCGGCAGAAAAGTTCAGTGGTACCTGTGCTGCGGAGACATACCGCATCCGGGTGCAGTGGTCACGCAACCCGTTCAGGCGCTGCTCAACCTGCTCGCCGGAGTCACGGCTCAGGAGGCCAAATTCCTCGCCGCCAAGGCGCACCAGGGTGTCATTCGGGCAATGTTCACGCAGGGCCTTGGCAAAGAGCTTGAGGGCATTGTCGCCTGCGGCATGGCCAAGGCTGTCATTGATCAGCTTGAAGAAGTCGATATCCAGAATCGCCACGCTAATGTCACTTTTTGACTGCACTGCGCTGGCCAGCACGCGTTTACCTTCACTGAAGAAAGCGCGGCGGTTGTAGAGGCCGGTCAGGGAGTCAAACAGCGCCGCCTGACGCAACGCCTGGGTCATTTCCCGGCGTTCCACCATGGTCATGACGCGGCAGGTCAGCTCTTCAGCACAGAAAGGTTTACGCAGGAAATCATCGGCCCCGTGCTTAATAAACATCGCGCTCAGGGAACCTTTCGGATCGGCAGAAATCCCGAGGATCATGATGTCGCGCTTCATCTTGTGGCGCACCCGTTTGACCACCTCAAAACCCAGCATGCCTGGCATGTCATGGTCGATGATCAAGAGGTCAATATCCTGATGCTTTTCCAGTTCGCTCAGGGCGGAAAGGCCATCTTCCACTTCCAGAATCTGGTAGCGGTGGGAATCCAGTACGCGGGTAATAAAGTGACGGGCAGAGGAGGAATCCTCGGCGACCAGTACCTTGATCTTGCGGTTTTTCTCCAGACGGTGGATCAGCTGGAACACATAATCATAAGAGAACTGGCTTTCTTTAATGACGTAATCGACGACGCCTTTCATAAAGAAATCATCACGGCGCTGCTCATCGTACTGACCGGTCAGCACAATACAGGGCACCTGATGGGCAAGAATAAGATCAACGATTTCGCCGTTTGGCGCATCGGGCAGGTTCAGGTCGGCGATGGCGGCATCAAAGAGTTCTGCCGAGGTTTCCAGCATCAGCTTGGCTTCGGCATAAGAGGCGCAAAGAATGGGCGACAGACCACGTTCCAGGCTGAATTGCCGGGAGAGTACTTTCAGCACCAGTGGGCTGTCTTCAATAACCAGAATATTACGCATGGCTCGACCTGATTGTGCCGAGGGCGCATGGGCTTAAAGCGGTGTATGCGCTCTTCTTGGCGAAAACTGACAGCTCACGCAGGGCTGTCCGAGGCTGTGAGTATGGCACAGCTCCTTATCACTGAAACCTGAGGAAGGCCTGTCGCCGTGAAAAGTTATTCTTTTGGCGCGCTCTCGGGGGGATCGTTCGGCAGAACCGATGGATTCCCCCGGTGTTGCAAGCCCGCAGCGATAAAACGGTCATCGGCATGGCGGGTTTTTTCCACAGGTTCGGTGCCCATGTGAATACCGGTGCGGGCCAGCATGTGGGCGCTGACCGGTGCGGTGATAAACAGGAACAGCGTGATCAGCACTTCATGGACGCTAATGCCGCCATGTTCAACCGATACGCCGATCATCGACGCAATCAGGATGGCTCCGAGGCCTAAGGTAGTGGCTTTGGTCGGTGCGTGCAGGCGCGTGTAAAAATCCGGCAGGCGCACCAGACCGTAAGCACCGATCAGGGTAAAGACGCCGCCGATCAGAAGTAGCGCCGCGATCAGTATTTCTATCCACAGACTCATGATCACTCCTTACTCGATGATGTCGCCGCGAAGCAGGTATTTGCACAGGGCCACCGTACTGATAAAGCCCAGTAAGGCGATGAGCAATGCCGCCTCAAAATAGAAGGAGCTGTCCCGCCACAGACCAAAGAGCACGATCAGCGCAATGGCATTGATGTAAAGCGTATCAAGCGCCAGTAAACGATCCGCGACATCCGGGCCTTTAAACATGCGCCAGAGGTTCAGGATCAGCGCCAGTGTCACCATCAGCATGACGATCAGAAGGACGGTTTTCAGCATGCGAAGATCTCCTTGAGTGGGGCTTCGTAGCGCTTTTTAAGGCCTGCGATCAATGTTTCTTCATCCTCCTGCAGATCCAGCACGTGGATCACCAGAAACCGGCGATCCTCGGTGATATCTGCGCTGACGGTGCCGGGAGTCAGGGAAATGGTGGAGGCCAGCACGGTGATGGGCAGATCGTGGGTCAGCTCCAGCGGGAAACGAATAAACGCCGGTTGCAGGCGTTTGGGTGAGCGCAGTACCCGAATGGCGACTTCAAAGTTGGCGATCACCACGTCATACAGCAGGTTGAGAATAAAGCGCAGCATGCCGTTGAAGGAGCGGATATAGGTGCGCTGGTCCATCAACGGGCGCAGCAGAATCGGCAGACCAAAGCCGATGATGGCCCCCAGCACCCAATGGCCCAGTGCAACTGAGTTATTCAGGGCCAGCCAGGTCAGCAGCAGTACCAGGCTGAAAAAGGGTGAAGGCAGTAAGCGTGTCATGGCGTGACTCCCTGATCAGACAGCAGCGCGCGCATGTAATCCTGCGGCTGCGCCAGTTGCTGGGCAATCGCGTTGGTGTAGGCATGCAGTTCACCGGCAAACAGCGTTATCAGCGGTGCGGCGGCCAGTAAAACCAGCACGCCCAAAAGGGGCAGCGCTGCACTGTGGCCAGCGGGCTTATCGGAATTCACACGCCAGAACAGCGTGCTGCCAGCGCGTGATAGCGCCACCAGAATCACCAGGCTGGCACCCAGCAGCGTACTCCACAGTAGTGCGGTATCCAGACCCTGTTCACGGGTCGACATCATCATCAACACCTTGCCGACAAAGCCGGAAAACGGCGGAATGCCGACCATCGCCATCGCACCGATGATAAAGAGACTGCCCAATAACCGGGGCTGCGCTGTCGGGCGACCGGCGACGAACTGGTCACCGCTGCGGCCACGTTGCTCGGCAATCAGTGCGGCCAGCAGGAACAGTCCGCCGCTGATCAGCGTCGAATGCACCAGATACACCAGCGCCGCTGAGGTGGATTCAATCGACTGGCGGGAAATCACCGCCAGAATCGTCCCGACGGACATAACGATCAGGTGGGCATTCAGGCGACGCAGGTTATTGCTGGTGAGGGCGCCAATGGCACCGGCAGCCATGGTCAGCAGCGCCAGTGGCCAGAGCCAGGGGGTTTCGATTCCGGCCAGCGGGCCTGCCTCATTGCCGAACAGCAAACTGAACACGCGCAGCAGGGAGTAGATGCCGACTTTGGTCATGATGGCAAACAGCGCGGCGACGGCGGCGGGAGCTTCGCTGTAGGTGCGTGGCAGCCAGAAGTGCAAGGGCAGGACGGCAGCTTTCAGGGCGAAAACGATCATCAGCAGCAAACCGCCGGTATGCACCAGAGGCAGGTTACTTTGTGGTAGTTCGGCAATTTTCGCGGCCATATCGGCCATGTTCAGTGTGCCGAGGCTCGCATAAAGGGTGCCGAGGGCAAACAGGAACAGGCTGGAGCCGGCCAGGTTGAGAATCACGTAATGCAATGCCGCGCGGGTACGCTGACGGTTATCGCCATGCATCATCAGCCCGTAAGAGGCCATCAGCAGCACTTCAAAGAAGACGAAGAGGTTAAAGAGATCGCCGGTCAGGAAGGCGCCATTGAGACCCAGCAACTGCCACTGAAACAGCGGATGGAAGAAGCTGCCCTCGCCATCGCTACCGCCCAGAGAAAACAGCAGGGCACCCAGCGCCAGAACGGCAGTCACAACCAGCATCAGCACGCTCAGCTTGTCGACCATCAGTGCGATACCAAAGGGTGCCTGCCAGTCGCCAAGGGCGTAATGCAGAATGCCATTTTCATTAACGGCATGACCGAGCCAAAGCGCCAGCGCCAGTTGGCCGAGCAGGCTCAGAACGGCGATCACACGAGTGGCATTGCGCGAGCGTGACAGAGGCGGCAGCAACATCACAACGCCGACCAGCAGCGGCAGCAGAATCGGAAAAATGGGTAAATGCATCATCCCTTGTACTCCGCACCACCGGGTTTACGGGCCTTGATGCCACTGTTGTATTTCGGTGTATGGGTGGCTCGCGTGGCTTCGCGGACAGGCACGGGCTGTTCATCCAGTGCATCATCCGGCAGACGGCCATCGACGTGGTCGTTACCCAGGTCGGCACGGGCGCGCATCGCCAGGATGATCACGAAGGCGGTCATGGCAAAGCCGATAACAATGGCCGTCAGCACCAGCGCCTGAGGCAGCGGGTCGGTAAAGACACTGGCTTCACCCAGAATCGGCGCTGAGGCCTCACTCAGCCCGCCACTGCTGAACAGGAAGAGGTTAACGGCGTAGGACAGCATGGTCAGGCCGATAACCACGGGAAAGGTTCGTGCCCGCAGTAACAGGAACACGCCTGCTGTGGTCAGAATGCCGATACAGCCGGAAAGCAGCATTTCCATCAGAGGTTCTCCTGATCATGAGGACGGTGGGACGTGGTGAGCTTGCCAAGGTTGGCCAGCATCATCAGCGTGGCTCCCACCACGGTGAGGTAGACACCCAGGTCAAAAGCCATGGCGGAGGCCAGTTCGATATCGCCGATCAGCGGGATATGGAAATGGTCAAACCAGGACGTCAGGAAGGGGCGATCAAACACAAAACTGCCAAGACCGGTCAGGCTGGCGATACCCACCCCCAGGCCCAGCATTAACGGATAGCGCAGCACCAGTCGGGATTTCAGCCACTGCACACCGTGGGCGATGTACTGCAGCATGATGCCGCAGGCAGTCACCAGACCGGCGATAAAGCCGCCGCCCGGCTCGTTATGGCCCCGCAGGAAGATATACACCGACACCAGCAACGCCAGCGGTAATACGCCCTGAGCCACAATGTTGAGAATCACCGAGTCGCGCTTGTACTCAAAGCGCCGACCAGTGGCATCGGCAGAAGGTTTGTAGAGTTTCAGGTATTCCAGCAGGCGATAAATACCAAGGGCTGCCAGCGCCAGTACGGTGATTTCACCGAGGGTATCAAAGCCACGGAAGTCGACCAAAATCACGTTCACCACGTTATTACCGCCACCCTCGGTTTTGGCGTGGTCGAGGTAGAACTGCGACAGACTGCTGATATCGCGGGTCATCATGGCGTAGCTCAGGCTGCCAATCAGCGCACCGGCAATCAGCGCCAGGGAGATGTCCCGCACCAGATGGCGCGGCGTGGAGTTCTTCGGCGTGCGATAGGGCAGGAAGAACAGCGCCAGCATCAGCAGAATGACGCTGACCACTTCCACCACCAGCTGAGTCAGGGCCAGATCCGGCGCCGAGAAGCGGGCGAAGGTCAGGGAAACCATCAGTCCGGTGACGGACAAAAACAGCAGCGACAGCAAGCGGCTGCGGTTCAGCACCACGGTGACAATGGCGCACAGCATCATGATCAGGCCACCGGCGAAAGTGACGGCATCGACTTCCAGCAGGGGTTTGTCGCCGCCAAGCGGGTGCAATTCGCGAAGACCAATCCCCAGTACCACCAGCACAAAGACGATCAGTAAGGTCAGATAGCGTTGCAGGGAGTCGTTCTCAATCTTGCTCCACAGCTGGCTGGCAATACTGACCACCCGCTGCACGCCGCGCTCGAATTCCTGCTTGGCATCCACCGCTTCAAACTGGTGCTGAAACATGAAGAGCTTTTTGCGCTGGCTGTAGAGCGTAATACCGCCTGCCATGGCCAGCAGACTCATCACCAGCGGCAGATTAATCCCATGCCAGAGGGCGAGGCTGTAATCCGGCACTTCTGACAGCACGGCTGCAGAGGCGGCGCTCAGAATCGGGCGCACGGTGGCATCCGGCAACAGGCCAACCAGCAGACAGAGGGCGACCAGAATCTCGACCGGCAGCTTCATGTAACGCGGTGGTTCGTGCGGCGTTTTGGGCAGGCCAACAGGTTCGCCATTAAAGAACACATCGTGAATAAAGCGCAGGGAATAGGCCACGGACAGCAAGCCCGCCAGCGTCGCCAGCACCGGAATCATCCAGGACAGCGAGCCGAGCATCGACTGGTTCAGGGTTTCAGCGAAGAACATCTCTTTGGAGAGGAAGCCGTTCAGCAGCGGAACACCGGCCATGGACAGCGCCGCAACCATCGCCAGGGTGGCGGTGTAGGGCATGTATTTCCACAGGCCGTTGAGCTTGCGCATATCCCGCGAGCCGCTTTCGTGATCGATGATACCGGCCGCCATAAACAGGCTGGCCTTGAAGATCGCGTGGTTGATGATGTGAAACAGCGCCGCCACGGTGGAGACCGGCGAGCCGATACTGATCAGCAGGACGATCAGGCCGAGATGGCTCAGGGTTGAATAGGCCAGCAGCCCCTTGATGTCATGCTGGAACAGGGCGAAGTAGGCGCCGAGCAGCAGTGTCGCCATGCCGCAGAGGCTGAGCACGGAATACCAGAGATCCGTACCACCCAGCACCGGATAAAAGCGCAGCAACAGGAAAATACCGGCTTTTACCATGGTCGCAGAGTGCAGATAGGCACTGACGGGGGTCGGTGCCGCCATCGCCTGCGGTAACCAGAAATGGAAGGGAAACTGGGCGGATTTGGTCATGGCGCCAAGCAGGATCAGCCCGGCAATCCAGGGATAGAGCTCGCTCTGGCGAATCAGGTCGCCTTTGCCTAGCAGGTCATGAATCGAATAGGTGCCCGCCACCTGACCCAGCAATAACAGGCCCGCCAGCAGAGCGAGACCACCGGCGGCGGTCACTGTTAATGCCATTCGCGCGCCTTTGCGGGCATCGGTGGAATGCCACCAGAAGCTGATCAGCAGGAAGGAGCTGATGCTGGTGATTTCCCAGGCCATCCACAGCAGTACAAGGTTATCGGCCATGACGATGCCGAGCATTGCCGCCATAAACAGCAGGAAGTAGCTGTAAAAGCGTGGCATGGAATCATTGGAGGAGAGGTAATAGCGGGCATAGAGGATGACCAGCACGCCGATCCCCAGCACCAGGCACATGAACAGCAGGGACAGGCCATCCATACGCAGGGCAATGTTCAGCTCAAGGTCCGGCAGCCAGGGCCAGACAAAGCGGATCACCTCATGCTTAAGCACGGTCGGCGCCTGACTCAGGGTCAGTCCGAGGGCGGTGAGCGGGGCAATCGCCGTTGCCAGTGCGGCCAGACTGCGAGGCAGCCGACTGCACAACAGGGTGACTCCGATTCCCAGCAGCGGTAGCAGTACAATCCAGACCAAAATCACAGAAATTTTCTCCAGCCGATCCTGCCCCCGGTGCAGGACTGTCCCTAAATCGACCTAAATCCTTGAACTTATAGGGCTGGCCGACGGTTAAGCCAACGTTTTAGCACAGGGTTCGCGGGTAAAGACCGGTATTCCATAAAGCTTGCACATTTTGCGGTGCCGGAGAAGTCAGGGTCAACAGTAATTGCGCCAAATGCCGGTCGTGGTTACAGACTGCGTGGCTTTGACACCAGTGGAAGCTACGTGGGCCCGAGGCGAATGGTTATAAAATAACTCTTTTCTTCTTTCTGCACTCATCGAGTCTGAATTGTGAAAGGTGATGAACCACGGAGGGCATCGCCCGTCGCGCAATCATCACAGGTATTGCCATGAGCGAGCATAAATCCCGCACTCTTCCTCAACAGCGTTTGTCCCGACTGGCGCATTTGGGTTCTCTGGCCGGACGGGTGGCCGGAGCCGCCGCCTGGGAAGGGGCAAGACGGCTGAGTAAAGGCGAATTTCCCTCCACCCAGCATATTTTGATGACACCGGCTAACGCGGTGCGTTTGGCTGAAACGCTGGCCACCATGCGTGGCGCTGCCATGAAGCTTGGACAGCTGCTATCACTGGATGCCGGAGAATTTCTGCCGACGCCACTGGCGCAAGCCCTGGAAGGGCTGCGTGCGGATGCCTATCACATGCCGATGCTGGCGCTGAATCAGGTATTGGAGCGTGAATGGGGCGAAGACTGGCAGCGCCATTTCCGCCGCTTTCATTTCACCCCGATTGCCTCGGCTTCCATCGGTCAGGTGCATCGCTCCACCCTGACGGATGGCCGCGAGGTTGCGGTCAAGGTGCAGTATCCGGGGGTGCGCCAGAGTATCGAGTCCGATGTGAAAAATCTCGGCACGCTGATTCGCCTCTCTGGCGCGGTACCCAAAGGTGTGGCGATTGCGCCGCTACTGGAAGAGCTGAAACTTCAGCTGCGTCAGGAAGCCGATTATCAACAGGAACTGGGTTTTCTTACGGAATATCACCACTGGCTGAGTGAGGAAACGGCGTTATCGGCGCCCACGCCGGTAGCGGAATTATCCACAACCGATGTGCTGGTGATGGAATACATCGATGCCATGCCGGTGGATATGGCTTGCCACTGGAGTCAGCCTCGTCGCGATGCTTTAGGGGCGTCCCTGTTACGCCTGTGTCTGCGTGAACTCTTTGAGCTGGGCATCGTGCAGACGGACCCGAACTACGCCAACTACCTGATCCGCGAGACGGCGCAGGGCGATGAACTGGTGCTGCTCGATTTCGGCGCGGCAAGACGCTATGGCGATAACCTGAAAACCGCCTACCGGCAGCTGTTCTCTGCGGTGATTGCGCAGGACCCGCAGGCGCTGATGTCGGCGGCGCAGGGGATTGGCTATTTTGCCGGCGAGGTGGAAGGCAGCCAGAAAGCGGCTGTGCTGGCGTTGTTCTCCCTGGCCTGTGAGCCACTGACGACGCCGGGAGCCTATGATTTTGGCCAGTCGACCCTGGCCTCGCGCCTACAGCAAAAAGGCCGGATTCTGAGCATGCAGCAGGGCCGCTGGCACACGCCACCTGCGGATGCGCTGTTCCTGCATCGCCGTCTGGCGGGGCTGTATTTGTTGCTGGGCAAGCTGCGCGCGCGGGTGGATGCCGGTGCCATTCTGGCTGAAGTGTTGGCGAACTTGCCGCAAAACACGGCTAAAGCTCTGCCTGTCGCAGTAAAAAATCAGGATGTTGCAGGGATTGGCACTGAAACCGAATTCCCCACAGGGTAAACTGAACGACCGTTCACTTGTCATTCCTGCGATTTTTACCCACAGCCACTGTAGGTAATGCAGAACCTGAGAGAATCATGGATTTATTTCGACAGCTGCGCTGGTTCTTCCTCGATCACCGGCGCGCTTATGTGATTGCCCTGATGATGCTGGCGGCCGTGGCCGTCATGAGCATGACCATTCCCTACATCGCCGGGCATACCGTCGATGGTCTTCGCGATGGCACCCTGAGTGCCCGTCAGTTGCTCTGGCGTGTGGGCGCCATGGTGCTGATCGGCGGCCTGATTTACGGCTTTCGCTATGGCTGGCGCGTTCGGCTTTATGGCGCATCCTACCAGCTGGGCACCGAGCTTCGTCGCCGCTTCTATAACCGCTTAAGCCGTCTTGGCGCCTCGTTTTACCACCGTCATAACAGTGGCGATCTGATGGCCCGCGCCACCAATGACATTGATGCCATCGAGATGGCCGCTGGTGAAGGGGTTCTTTCCGGCTTTGATGGACTGCTGACCTTTGTGCTGGTGCTGATCATGATGTTTGTCGTCATCGACTGGCGTCTGGCACTGGTCGCCTTGCTGCCTTTTCCCTTTATGGCCTGGGGCTTCTACCGTATTTCCCGCATCATGCACCGCCATTTCCAGCGCTCCCTGCAGGAGTTCTCTGCCCTGAATAACCGTACTCAGGAAGCCATTGCCGGAGTGCGGCTGCTGAAGGCCATGGGTCGCGAAGCGCAGGAAAGCCGGATGTTCAACGCCGTGGCGGATAAGGCCGCGGAAGCCAACTACGCCGTGCAGCGTACCGAAGCCTGGTATGACCCGGTGATTCAGCTCTCCATGTCCTCGGCGTTTCTGTTAAGTCTGGGTTTTGGCGCCTGGCTGATCAATCAGGGCGAACTAACCCTGGGGCAGCTCACCAGCTTTACTATGTATCTCGGGCAGTTGATCTGGCCGATGTTCGCCATGGGCTGGCTGATGAACATTATCGAGCGTGGCAGTGCGGCCTATCACCGGGTTGATGAGCTACTGCAGGAGCCGGATACCCTGAGCAATGAGGGCACGCTGGAAACGCTGTCCAGCGCCAGTCTGCGCCTGCAGGACGTTGTCTTTCATCACGATGCCAACGGCCCTGCGGCGTTGCAGCAGATTGCTCTTGATGTCGCTGCCGGTACGACTCTGGGGATCGTCGGGCCGACAGGCTCGGGGAAAAGTACCCTGATCCAGCTCATCATGCGCCAGCTGGAGCCCACCTCCGGCCGGATTCTGCTGGGTGATCAGCCGCTACCGGCCTATCGCTTGCGCACCTTGCGCCAAAGCTTTGCCTATGTGCCGCAGGACCCGTTCCTCTTTACCGCCACCATTGCTGAAAATATCGCCCTGGCCAATCCTGAAGCGAGCCGTGAAAAGGTCGAAGAAGTCGCCAGAATTGCCGCCATTCATGACGATATCCTGCGTTTTCCAGCAGGTTACGACACCCTGGTCGGTGAGCGGGGAGTGACGCTCTCCGGTGGCCAGCGCCAGCGCCTCGCCATTGCCCGGGCGCTGCTGCAGGATGCGCCTGTGCTGGTGCTGGACGATGCCTTGTCGGCGGTGGATGTAAACACCGAGACGCATATCCTTCAGCATCTGCAAAAAGCCCGCAAAGACCGTACGACGCTGATCATCAGCCATCGCCTGTCGGCACTGGTCGCCGCCGAGCAGATTCTGGTGCTGATGGCCGGTCAGCCCCGTGAGCTGGGCAATCACCGCCAGCTGCTGGCCGAGGAAGGCTGGTATGCGCGGATGTGGCGCTATCAGCAACTGGAGCAATCTCTGGCGGAAGAATCCCACGCGCACGCTGTCACGGAGGAGAATACCCATGGCTAAGTCCTCATCCTCCAGCGCCCGCAATGCTTTTCGCCTGCTGCTGAGTTACGTCTACAAGGACCGGCCTCTGCTGATGTTCGCCATCGGCATGCTGATCATCGCCACCGCCGCTGATGTGACCGGGCCGCTCCTGGCCAAGGTGTTTATCGACAATTACCTGACCGAAAACAGCTTCCCGTTCTGGCCGGTGGCCGGACTGACGCTGGCCTATGTCTTTACCCAGGGCCTTGCGGCGGTTGTGCGTTATCGCCAGACCCTGACCTTCAGTACCCTGGCGCTCAATGCCGTGCGGGATATCCGTGAGCGGGTGTTTGCCCGCGTGATTCGCCTGCCGCTGTCCTACTTTGACCATGCCGTCACCGGCCAGCTGGTGAGCCGAATCACCAACGATACCGAGGCGATCAAGGATCTGTATGTGCAGTTCCTCTCCACGGTGCTTGGCAACACCATCATGCTGATCGGTATTCTGATCGCCATGGCGTTGCTGGATGTACAGCTGATGCTGATCGCGGTGGCGCTGATTCCGCTGATACTCGGCATTATCTATCTCTACCAGCGCTTCAGCGGTGTGGCGGTGGAACAGAGCCGCCAGCTGCGCTCGGACATCAACGCCAATCTGGGCGAGTCGATTCAGGGCATGGGGATTATTCAGGCGACCAACCAGCAGCGCCGCTTTCGCCAGCGTTTTGATACCACCAATACCGACCTGTACAGCGCCAAGCTGCGCACCATCCGGATCGGTGCGATTTTGCTGCGCCCGGCCATCGATTTTCTGTCTGTCATGGTGCTGGCAGGCGTCATCGGCGTATTCGGTTGGGAGTCCCTTAACGGCGTGGTCGAAATCGGTGTGCTCTATGCCTTTGTGAATTACCTGAGCCGTTTTACCGAGCCACTGATGGAAATCACCCAGCGCTTTAATCTTTATCAACAGGCGATGGTGGCGGGTGAGCGCATTCAGCGTCTGCTGGATCAGGAAGAAGGGCAGTTTGGCACGGTAACCACGCCGATCAGCGCCGGCAGTTTGAGCCTGCGGGATGTGAGCTTCAGCTATGACGGTGAACATCCGGTGCTGAAACAGCTGAATCTTGAGGTGCCACCCGGCGAATGGCTCGCCATCGTCGGCCATACCGGCAGTGGCAAAAGCAGCTTATTGAGCCTGCTGCTGGGGTTCTATCCGGTCACCGAGGGGGCGCTGCGTATTGATGATGTCACCCTGCGTGATTATGCCCACGACACCCTGCGCGAAGGTATTGGCCTGATCCCGCAGGAGCCTTTCGTGCTGGCCGCCAGTGTCCGCGACAATATCGATATGAATCGTGGTCTGGAGCAGGCGGATATCGAGAAAGCGGCGCGTGCTGCGCACCTGCATGAGACCATCGAGCGCATGCCGGAAGGCTATGACACGCTGTTGGGCGAGCGTGGCACGCGTTTATCCACAGGTCAGCGCCAGCAGCTGGCGATTGCCCGCGCACTGGCCGCCCAGCCGCGCATTCTGCTGCTGGATGAAGCCACCGCCAATATCGACAGTGAAACCGAGCAAATCGTGCAGCAGGCGCTGCGTGCCCTGCATGGCAAGGTAACCCTGATCGTGGTGGCGCACCGCTTGTCGACCATCAAGGAAGCTGATCGCATTCTGGTGCTGTCGCAGGGAGAAATCGTCGAGGAAGGCAATCATCAGGCACTGATGGCACTGGATGATGGCCGCTATCAGCGCATGTATCGCCTGCAGCAACAGGGTCGCCAGCTGGCCGAGATGGTGGAAGCCTGAGACAACGATTGATGGTTGCCGGTGTGATGATGCCGCCAGTTCTGCCCCGAATCAGGTCGTAAACCCGGTGCATCCCTTGCCTTGAGTGATGCTACAGGGGATAACCCTTGTTCCCGCGGCTGTCCTGTGACAGCTCCTGTGACTAAACGCGCCAGCGAGGGGTAACGATGTGAGCTTTGATGCCAAGACCGGACACTCACCGTGGCTGCAAAAAGCGGTTTGGCTCTGCTGCCTGGTGAGTGCTGTGGTTAGCCTGCAAGGCTGCGGTGTGGCCAGTGCGGTAGGTTCGACGGCCAGTCTGGCAATTGATGTGGTGTCGATTCCGGTGAAAATTGTCGGTGCCGGTGTGGATGCCGTGATCGATGATGATGAGGACGATTAACGCCTGTTGACCGTCCTTATCCCGTTGAGTCTTACATCGCCAGCGGCAGGATCGGATTGGGATGCAGGGGATCGTCCGGGTCATCCTGATCATCCAGACTTTCCAGATACTGCATGATGGCCTCAGGCAGTTGCTGGTTTAGCGGGCCAAGGCCCTGATTACCGAACAGGCGGTTGAACTCGAACAGATAAGGGTGATCGCCCACCATACAGACATCAAAGCCACCATGGTCGATCCCCAGCCTGGTGGCGACTTCTTCCACCAGACGCACTGCCGCCGGGTGCAGCGGGCTGTAATCCAGCTGGCCGCCCTGCGCAACGTTGTTGTGAAAACTGCGATCCGATTGCAGACGCCAGTAACCCCCCAGCACCTTCTTGCCAATCCAGACGATG
Source organism: Pokkaliibacter sp. CJK22405 (assembly GCF_046614695.1). NCBI lineage: Bacteria > Pseudomonadati > Pseudomonadota > Gammaproteobacteria > Oceanospirillales > Balneatrichaceae > Pokkaliibacter > Pokkaliibacter sp. CJK22405. Next base: position 289,457 of record NZ_JBKKHQ010000013.1, on the reverse strand, counting down.
CGCATATCGCGATCAATCGGCAGTAGCTCCTGCACATAAAGCACCGTTGTCTGGCTCAGGTACTGATTCCACTGGGCGCGGTTCTCAATCAGAAACACCCCCTGACCCATGCTGCTGCGCGGGATTTTGGCGACAAACGGCAGCAGCATCCTGTCCCATACCAGCTCGGCATTTTCCGGCGTATTGCCCATGATCTCGGTGTCGGGCACATGACGCGGCGCGACGCTCATAAATGCACGGGTCATTTCGATCTTGTCATGGCCGAGCAGGTAGCTCGACAGGCTGGGGAAAATCCGCTTTTTCAGACCAAACACCAGCGAATTCACCTGCCAGTATTCGGGATACACCACCCAGTCAGCTTCCTGAACCGTGGGCAGCTGGCTGAAAAAGAGTTCGGGTTTGATGTAGGTCGTGTCGGGAAGACGCAGACTGCGAAAGGCATCAAAGGAGACCAGGCGCATGGAGGGTTTACTCGAGAATGGAATGGCGCGGAGTATAGCCGTGAGTCGATAACGGCGGAAGCGGGCGAGCGGCAAAAATGGTTAAAAAGTGCGCAGTTTTCTCCCTCCAGCCATGAGAGGTTTATTGTCTTGCTGAACTATCAATAATTACGCTGAATGCGGGGTAAATAATCGCTTTTACTTATGTAAACAGCGGGTCACATAAAAAGGCATCTTTATTCGATTTTCTCTCTCACACCCGGCGGCATTTTGTGCGATTCTCAAAACTCGATGGCGTCGTTTTCAGGATCTGACGGCGCTGTGAATCACAAGATTTTGTCCGGAGTTTGGCGCGTTTATGTTCAAGCTGGTGGGGATGGCGGTTATTTTTGCCTGTGTGCTGGGTGGCTTTGTCATGGCAGGCGGGCAACTGATGGTGCTGGTGCAGCCGGTCGAAGTGCTGATTATCGGCGGTTCTGCACTCGGTGCTTTTTTGCAGGCCAACCCGATCCGGATCTTCAAGATCGTTCTGGCCAAATCCCCCAGCATGTTCAAGGAGCGCTTCACGCACGAGTATTACACCTCGGTGCTGTGCATGATGTACGAGATCCTCAACAAGGCTCGCCGCGACGGTTTGCTCTCGCTGGAGGATGAACTGGATGACCCCAACTCCAGCACCATTTTCAGCAAATACCCGGACCTTCTTAAAGATGAACGCCTGATCACCTTTGTCTGTGATTACCTGCGCATCATGTCCATGGGCAGCATGGCGCCCCATGAGTTTGAAAACCTCTTCGATATGGAAATCAACAGCCTTAAGGAAGAGCTGGATCATCCGGCCCACGCCGTGAACAAGGTGGCTGAAGGCTTGCCCGGTTTTGGTATCGTTGCGGCGGTGCTTGGGGTGGTTGTCACCATGGGCATGATCGGCGATGGCGATAAGGAAGCCCTGGGTCACCACGTGGCAGCGGCGCTGATCGGGACTTTCCTCGGTATTCTGGCGGCGTACGGTTTCTTCGGCCCGCTATCCAACCTGCTGGAACACGATGCCAAGGAAGAACTCAACGTCTATGAAAGCATCAAGGCCAGTATGGTGGCGTTCTCTTCCGGCCTGCCACCGGCGCTTGCGGCCGAGTTTGGTCGTAAAGTGCTGATGCCCGGCCATCGTCCTTCCTATAAGGAACTCGATGCTTCCATCCGTGAAGCGACCAAGCGCTAACAGGTCGGGCTGATGGATAACCGTCCTATTGTTGTTAAGCGCGTCAAGAAGGTGGTTGGCGGCCACCACGGTGGCGCCTGGAAAATTGCCTTTGCGGACTTTATGACCGCCATGATGGCGTTCTTTCTGGTGCTCTGGCTCTTGGGTGGCGCGACCGATGAGCAGCTCAAGGCCATCTCCAGCTACTTTCAGGACCCGATCGGCTTCTCTGATGCCAGTCCTTATGTGATTGATCTGGGTGGCTCGCCCACGGTCGCTCCGCAAAAGACACTTAACCCTCAGCAAACCCAAACGGAATCCGGCGTTGAGCAGATGACCAAGCAGTCGAGTGACCCCCAGCCGGTGGATAACCTCGACAGCAAGAAGGCAGATAACGTCAGCGAAGAACAAAAACAGGATCAGCAGGACCAGTCCAGCCTTGCGGCCTTGCTGCGTGAATTGCAGACCAAGGTAGAAAACACCCCGGAAATGAAGCCCTATCAGGATCAGATCAAGTTCGAGCTGACCCAGGATGGTTTGCGCATCGAGATTCAGGAAGCCAAGGACAAGCCCATGTTCAAGGAAGGCAGCGACAAGCTGCTGCCGTATTTTGAAGATGTGATCATGAACCTGGCCGATGTGATTAAAACCCTGCCGTACAAGATCAGCATCAGCGGCCACACCGATGCCAAGTCCTATTACGACACCGCCGAATACAGTAACTGGGAGCTATCCACCCAGCGGGCAAATGCCGCGCGCCGTGCGCTGGTCGAGGGGGGTTATCCGGAAAATCAGATTACCCGCATCGTAGGTTATGCCTCCTCGGCGCTGTTTAACCCCAAAGACCCCAACGACCCGCGAAACCGCCGTATTGATATTCTGGTGCTGAGTAAAAAAGCCGAACAGGCCATTAAAACCGGGCAGGAAACCGGCGGCACTATCGGTAATGAGGAAGATAAAAAGCTGCAGGTCGAGCAGAAACCGACACCAAAAGAAGACAATGAGCCGTTTTTCTAAAGAGGGTGACTCATTCACTGACAAAAAAAGCCACGTTCCAGGACGTGGCTTTTTTATTGATCAGGCAGGTTTACATCGCGGCGCGGTAGATCGCGGCGACTTCAGCATCGGTAAACTTGCGTGGATTGGTCAGGCCGCAGACGTCTTTCTGGGCATTCACCACCATGGTTTCGATATCTTCATCCTTCACACCCAGATCGCTCAGGCGCTCGGGTATGCCCACATCCCTGGACAACGCGACAATCGCTTCAATGGCTTGCGCCGCTGCGGCGCGTACGGACAGCCCCTCTGTGTTTTCACCCAGCGCCCGCGCCACATCGGCGAAACGCTGCTGGCGGGCCATCAGATTGGCGCGGCAGACATGGGGTAGCAGCAGGGCATTGCAGACACCATGCGGCAGGTTGTAGAAACCGCCGAGCTGGTGAGACATGGCATGCACATGGCCGAGGCTGGCATTGTTAAAGGCCATACCGGCGAGGTATTCGGCGTAGGCCATACGGTCGCGGGCTTCCATATCCGTTCCGCGTGCCACCGCACGGCGCAGGTATTGGCCGATCAGGCTGATGGCTTGCAGTGCGCAGGCATCGGTAATGGGCGTGGCTGCGGTGGAAACGTACGCTTCAATGGCGTGGGTCAGGGCATCCATGCCGGTGGCTGCGGTCAGCGAAGGCGGCATATCCACCATCAGTTCCGGGTCATTGATGGCCACATCCGGTGTGACGCGCCAGTCGACGATGGCCATTTTCACGTGGTTGGCGGTGTTGGTGATGATGGTAAAGCGCGTCATCTCGCTGGCTGTACCGGCGGTGGTGTTGACGGCGATGTAGGGAGGCAGCGCCGCTGTGGCTTTATCCAGCCCTTCAAAGTCATGAATGGTGCCGCCGCTGGTGGCGACCAGACCAATGGCTTTACAGCAGTCATGGGCACTGCCGCCACCAAAGGAGATCAGCATGTCGCAGCCTTCGGCCTGATACACCTTCAACCCCGCCGCAACGTTGGCATCGGTCGGGTTCGGCACCGTTTCATCAAACACCACGCAGGAAATATCGGCTTTGCCGAGTAATTCCACCAGTTTGGCCGTGTAGCCCAGTGACGTCATGCCTTTATCGGTCACGACCAGCGGCTTGCGACCGCCGAGGGCGGCGATGCGTTCAGGCAGCCTGGCGTACGCGCCAGCGCCCATCAGGGAAACCGTCGGGACATAGAATTCGTTGATGCTCATGGCAGTCACCTCCAGATGTGCCGGTCCGAATCAGGCTTCGGACGTGCCTTGGCGAAAAAGCTGGAGTCAGTCTAGAGCGATGAAAGACAGGCAATCTTGATCTGGAGCAGGTTAGGTGGCTGCTGGCGTGATAAGTCGGGGGAAGGTAAGCGCCTGGCGTAAAAGCAACGAGCAGACACCGTTTTTTATCAACAGGGTCTGCTCGGCCTGATCGAGTGACTGGCTTACAAGCCGAAGAAGGGCTGTAGCAGTCGGGGTACGAAACCACTGAACTTCAGCGGGGCATCGGTGGCAATCAGGCAGATGCAGTCCTGATCACGATCGGCGATGGGCTGATGTTCAATGTCCGGGTCGAGATCAGCGATATCACCGGGCTGGAAGCGGCCCACTTCATCGGAGTAAGAGCCTTTTAGCACCAGCGTCATTTCACTGCCGCCGTGGCCGTGATGTGGCATGCAGGTGCCGGGGGTGATGCGGAACAACCGCAGGTTTCCCTGAGGCAAAGTGATCTTCACCTGTTTCATTCCCGGTGCCAGCGTACTCCAGCGAAGCTCGCTGTAGCGTTCACCCAGCCAGGGGCGAAGAGGCGCAGGAATCAGGTCTTCCCTGGCATGGTCATTGATGCCGGTATCGTCCAGATCCTGAAGTTTTGGCTCGGCTGCAGTGACAGGTGCCTGATCAAGACTGTCATCGTCCAGTGCGGCCAGCATGTTGCTGCGGGCGTTGCTGCTCAGCTGAATTTCATCACAGCGCTCCAGCAGGGCGCCACCCACGGCCTGAGCCTGTTTCAGGCGCTCGCGGCACTGCGGGCAGACCGCCAGATGGCAGGAAAGCGTAATCGACAGGGGCAATGACAGCGCACCTGCAGCGTAGCTTATCAGGGTGGCATCATCGGGATGATGTACGGGGGTAGTCATACGGCTATTCATCATTAAATGCGGCGCTTGGGTACTCATACTGCCTCTCCCATGCTTGCACGAAGTTTCTGGAAGGCCAGCCTCAGGCTGGATTTCACGCTGCCGAGCGGAATACCGAGATCCTCGGCAATTTCACTGTGGCTTTTTGTCTCAAAGTAAGACTTGTAAACCACTTGCGCCTGTAACACCGGCAGCTCGTTCATCGCCTGCTGCAGACGTACACCATCGGCGTGCACATCGGCAGTGGGCTGATTCACGTCTTCGGCTTCAGGCACTTCATCACTGCTGACCTGAATGCCACTGGCGCGGCGAAGACTGTCGATATACAGGTTGCGTCCAATGCGGAATAACCAGGTACTCACCGCTGCCTTGGCGGGCTGGTACAGATGGGCCTTGCGCCACAGGGTCAGCAAGGCTTCCTGAACCAGTTCCTCTGCCTGATTGACCGGGGCACCCAGCCCCTGCAAATAGGCATTCAAACGCGGTGCGAAGTGATCATAAAGCCGCATAAAACTGGCTTTGTCCCGTTTTTCACTGACCTGTTCCATGGCCAATTGCCACGGATCGCGGGAGTCCTTGTTGGAGTCAGTCAGGGTCGAAGACATGGCAGCGCTTCCATGGGAGTAGTCCCGTGCCATGGCATGGCACCTGGGACGACGTAGAAATGGCAAACTTCTATCCATGATACGGCTCTGACCTTGTCTTAACTCAATCAACAGTGAGCTGGGCAGAGCGCATATCATCTCTGCTCAGTGTAGAGCTTTACGGGGGGATTTCTAATCCGGATCACTTTTGGCGACATTCTTCTTAAAAGGCAGAAATCGCCGCGTGGCCGACTGGTTTTTTGCCACTCTTACCCTAAAGAGCTTGCAGCGCAGACAGAGTGAAACGTCCCGGCAAGGCTAAGGAAGAAAGGTGCAGGCTAATTAGTCTGTTACAGCACAATCTTCATTTTCTTGAAATCAGGTAATGATCCGCTGGCGGACTGGCTGCGTACAGGAGGGAAAGCACAACGGCAAGGGCCGTGGATTCCAGAGCCTTAACCAATGTGGCGCAGGAATCAGAACAGGGAGACAGGATCGATGGCAAGCAAACCCCAAACCATTGCGGTAATTGGCTCAGGTATCAGCGGTTTAAGCTGCGCCTGGCTGCTGTCGAAGAACCACAAGGTCATTCTGTTTGAGAAAGATGATCGCTTTGGCGGTCACAGCAACACCGTCGATGTTAACCTTCCCGGTCAGGCGCCAGTGCCTGTGGATACGGGATTTATCGTTTTTAACCATCGCTGTTATCCACAACTGGTGCGGATGTTTGATCATCTGGGGGTAAAAACCTCCCCTTCGGACATGTCTTTCGCCGTAAGTCTGGATCAGGGCGCGGTGGAGTATTCCGGTACGTCCCTGGCGGGTCTCTTTGCCCAGCGCCGCAATCTTGTGGCGCCCAGCTTCTGGGGCATGCTTGCCGATATCATGCGCTTTTATCGCCAGAGTGATGACTGGCGCAAGACGCTTTCTCCCGATGTCACCCTTGGCCAGTTGCTGGCACAGCACAAATTTGGTGAGCGTTTCCGTGATGAGCATCTGCTGCCCATGGGCGCGGCGATCTGGTCGACGCCGATGGACAAGATGCTGGACTATCCGGCGCTGACCTTCCTGCGTTTTTGTGAAAACCACGGCCTGCTGCAAATCAGTGACCGTCCCCAGTGGTACACCGTCGATGGCGGCAGCCGCAATTACGTTGAAAAACTGCTGGCGGATCTCGGCCCGGAAGCCCGCTGCAACCGCGGTGTGCGCTCCATTCGCCGGTTGCCCGGCAAAGTGCAGATTGAAGACTGGCAGGGTGACAGCTGGCGCGTGGATCAGGTCGTGCTGGCTTGCCATGCGGACCAGTCGCTGGGATTGCTGGCAGATGCCACGGCCGATGAGCAGCGCCTGCTGTCGGCGTTTCCCTATCAGCGCAACCGCGCGATTCTTCACAGTGATACCCGCCTGATGCCTGTTCGTCGCCGTGCCTGGGCCAGTTGGAACTATCTCGGCCAGCGAGCTGGGAATGGGTTCGGCCAGCACGCTGAAAATGAGTTTGGTCAGCGAGCGACAGCCGCTGTCTCTGCCGAGGAAGCCGGTACTTCCAATGTGGCGGTGAGCTACTGGATGAACCAGCTGCAGAATCTGAATACCGACACGCCCATGATCGTGACGCTGAATCCGCCCGTTGAGCCGGATGTGGATAAAGTGCACGCCAGTTTCCTCTATGACCATCCGGCCTTTTCGGCAGAATCCATCCGCGCCCAGCCCGAACTCTGGGCCATGCAGGGTCAGCGTAATACCTGGTATTGCGGTGCCTGGTTTGGATATGGCTTCCATGAAGACGGCTTGCAGTCCGGGCTGGCGGTGGCCGAAGCCCTAGGCGGTGTGCAGCGTCCGTGGGCGTTTGATCAGGCCAGTGAAGACCGGGTCAACCTGCCGCTGGACTGGGCCAAGAGCCCTGAGAGGGCGGCCTGATGGATGCCTGTCTTTATTCGGGCGTGGTGATGCACCATCGCTTTCGCCCCAAGGTGCATCGCTTCAGTTATCAGGTCACGGCCTGGCTGTTTGATGTGGATAAGCTTCACGAGCTGGATCAGCGTCTGAAGGGCTTTTCCTATAACGCGCCGAATCTTTTCAGCCTGCGCGACAGTGATCATGGCCTTGAACCGGGCCAGAGCCTGCGTGACTTTGCCGATGAAACGCTGGTTAAGCAGCAGCTTCCCCGTGCCCATAAGGTGATGCTGCTGTGTTATCCGCGCATGCTGGGTTATGCCTTCAATCCGCTGGCCATCTATTACTGCTATGACGCCAAGGGGGATCTGATTGCCACTCTGCATCAGGTCAGCAATACCTTCGGCCAGCGTCATGTGTATGTGGTGCCCGGAGACGATGCCCGTATTCAGCGCCAGCAGGTCGATAAGGTCTTCTACGTGTCGCCTTTTATCACCATGGATTGCCGCTACCACTTTCGCCTGCGCCTGCCACAGGAGCAGGTCGCGATCGCTATTCGCCAGACGGATTCACAAGGCGTGCTGTTTCATGCGGTGTTCCGTGGAGACCGTCAGGAGCTGAGCCAGGCTCAGCTGATTCGCCAGTTTCTTGCCATGCCACTGATGACCATGAAGGTCATGGTGGGTATTCACTATGAAGCCTTGCGGTTATGGCTGAAAGGGGTGCCTCTGGTGCCTCGTCCGGCTCAGCGCGCCCTGCGGATTACCCTGGGTCGCTGGCTTAACCCGCGCCAAAACGATGATGTCACGACGACTAACTCAGCTTCACTGACCGCCAAAGGAGATGTTCATGTCTGAATCCTTATCCCTTCACCGTCTGGGACGACAGGCCGGTCAACGCTGGGCCCAGCTGGCGGTATCGCTGCTGACCGAGCGGCTGGAGCGCTGTGGCGTCAGTGAAATTCAGGTACGCGCCGGTGACAGCAGCTATATGCGTCTCGGTGTCCCCCGTGAGCTGGCCGAGGCTTCAAGCCATGATCAGGTGCCGGTGCCACGCATCACCCTGAACCGCTTTCGCGCTGTTCGCCGTGGCATCAAGGGGGGTCTGCTTGGCTGGGCGGAAAGTTATATCGATGATGAATGGCAGTGTGATGACCTGCGCAGCCTCATGCAGTGGGCGATGACCAATGAGAAAGCGCTGGAGAAAGCCTTCCAGCCGGGCAGTATTCGCCGGGTCTGGGATCGCATTGCGCACCGTCTGAATGACAACACCAAGCGCGGCAGCAAACGTAATATTGCCTTCCACTATGATCTGGGCAACGACTTCTACTCCCGCTGGCTCGATAAAACCATGACCTATTCCTCCGCGCTGTTCAGTCACGAGGAAGAGGATCTGGAAACGGCGCAGCTGAACAAGTACGACGCCCTGATTGATGCCATGAAGCTGATCCCCGGTGACCGGGTACTGGAAATTGGTTGCGGCTGGGGTGGCATGGGTGAGCGACTGCTGAGCCGGGAGCCGGAAGCCAGCTGGCACGGCATTACCCTTTCCCGCGAGCAGCTGGCCTATACCGAGCGGCGTCTGGCGCACTTCGGTGACAAGGCCAAGGCGACGTATACCGATTACCGCGATCTTGACGGCACCTTCGATGCCATTGTCTCCATTGAGATGCTGGAAGCCGTCGGTGAGGCCAACTGGCCCACCTATTTCCAGCAGCTGCACGAACGGCTGATTCCCGGTGGTCGCGCGGCTATTCAGGTGATAACCATTGCGGATGATCGCTTTGAGTCCTACCGCGAAGGCGCTGATTTTATCCAGCGCTATATCTTCCCCGGTGGCATGTTGCCCAGCCCACAGAAAATGGAAGAACAGATTGACGCTGCCGGTCTGAAACTTGTGGAGCAGCGCAGTTTCGGCCGCGACTATGCGCGCACCCTGAACCGCTGGCATCAGGCCTTTAACAGTCAGTGGTCCTCCATTGAAGCTCAGGGCTTTGATGAACGTTTCCGTCGTCTCTGGAATTACTACCTTTGCTACTGCGAAGCCGGCTTTAACGCAGGTTCCATCGATGTGCGCTTCTACATTATCGAGCGTTAAGCCGCTATCGAGCCCCCGGTCGCGCCTATCCGTTACCGGCGGTCAAGGAGGAGAGAATGGGTGTTTCACTCAAAGGAAAACGTCTTGGGCTGGGGCTGCTGCTCAGCCTGATGATGGTTCTGATCAGCGGATGCAGCACCATGAAACCCGAAGATTTTGAAGGCAAAGGGCCGGAGCTGGTTCTTGAGGATTACTTCGCCGGTAAGACCTACGCCTGGGGCCTGTTTCAGGACCGTTTTGGCAAGGTGCGTCGGCAGTTCCGGGTGGTGGTCGATGGCCAGTGGCAGGAGCAGGATCAAATCCTGAAGCTGGATGAGCACTTCCTTTATGACGATGGCGAGCGCGATCGTCGGGTCTGGACGATCAAAAAACCGGCGCCTCACACCTACGTGGGGACGGCAGGCGATGTGATTGGTGAGGCCAAAGGCCATACCGCGGGTAATGCCCTGAACTGGGAATATCAGATGAATCTTGCCGTCGGCGATGGCCACTGGAAGGTGCATTTTAATGACTGGATGTGGCTGCAGCCGGGCGGGGCGCTGATTAACCGTGCCACCGTGACCAAATGGGGTGTAACTCTCGGTACGGTCAGTATTTTCTTCAGCAAGGATCCCGGCTCACCGCCGATGGATGGCTGGATGCACATCTCCGGCGGCGAGAACGGGCCATGAACCGGGCAGGCCGGTTTTCCTTCCTGCTGATGGCCGTCATGGGGCTGTCCGGCTGGGCAAGTGCAGCACCCCTGCAGCGGGACTGGCAGCAGTTTTACGGCCCGCAGGGTCTGCAGTTTGATGTGGTACGCAAGGGCAAAACCATTGGTGAGTACCGTGGCGAGTTTGCCACAGCCGGTGATGGCTTTGTGTTCCATTCGACCATGTCCATTGACCTGTCCATTCTCTTTATGGACTTCACCTACCGCTATGATGCCCGCGAGACCTGGCAACCGCAGGCCGGTGACTGGCAGATGCAGTCGCTTAAGGTAAAGGTGGATGATGACGGCGATGCCTTTGCGCTGGATCTGGCGAGCAAAAATGATGCCCTGAGTGGCACACGCCAGGACAAAAAAAAGGTCACCGAGGTACGTTTTCCCAACAGGCTACTGACCAGTCAGCATTACAACCCGGCGATTCTCGGTCAGCAGCAGCTGATCAATACCCTGACCGGCGAGATCAATCACTTCACGCTGAAGAATTTCGGGCAGGAAAAAATCAGCAGCCGGGATGGCTCCATCAAGGCGACGCATTATCAGTATCAGGGGGATCTGCACGATACCGATGTCTGGTATGACGCAGCAGGTCACTGGGTGGGCATGGCGTTCAAAGCCAGTGATGGCAGCCAGATACGGCTGGTCTGTCGCCAGTGCGGCCAGTAAATAGCAGAGCTGCACTCGCATGACCAACATTCACGCGGTACTGAGCGGGATCGCCCTCGGTATTCGCAAGGACGCAGGGAGAGCATGATGGATCACTCCTTACCCTGGAAACAGGTGTGGATTACCGGTGCCAGTCAGGGCCTGGGGCGCGCGGTTGCCGAACAACTGGCCCGAGAAGGGATCAGGGTTTACGCCAGTGCCCGCAGTGAAGACAAGCTCAGGGAGCTGGCCGAAGAGAGTCGCCAATGGGCGGGGGAGATTATTCCTCTGCCTGTGGATATCACTGATGCCGAGTCAGTGCATCAGGCGGTCAATCAGATGTGCGAGCACAGCGGTCCGCCGGATCTGGCGATTCTGAATGCAGGCACTCATATTCCAACCCCGGTCAAAAGCTTCAGCGCCGATGACATTCAGACGTTAATGAACCTGAACGTCGTCGGTACCAGCCGCTGTCTGGAAGCCTTGTTGCCGTATTGTCTTGAAAAGAATGCGGGACAGATTGCGGTCGTGGCCTCCGTGGCAGGTTATCGGGGGCTGCCCACGGCGGGCGGTTATGGGGCGACCAAGGCGGCGCTGAATAATCTGATTGAAGCCCTGAGTATTGAGCTCATTTCCACCGATGTTCGGTTGCAGGTGATCAATCCAGGTTTCGTGCGTACCCCGCTGACGGACAAGAATCCGTTCCCGATGCCGAGTCTTATGGAGCCTGAAGAGGCTGCCCATGCCATGATCATGGGGCTTTGTAGCCGGAAACCGGAGATTCGTTTCCCGCGGGGATTTGGCTGGGCGATGGCCGTGTTGCGTCTTTTACCGCGCCGGCTTTATCGTTGGCTGGTGGCACGAGGAACCGGGTTTGATCAGGCCGTGGAGGGCAAACAGGGTGGCCAATGATGCGCAAAAAGCAGGGCTGACCAACTATCTGCGTTACTTTCGCGCCCTGGATCAGGGGCTGAATGGTCTGGATGAGTGTCTGCACCCGCAGGTGATTTTCCAGGACCCCTTTAACCGGGTGCAGGGGCCAGCTGCGGTCAGGCTGATACTGCAGCACTTTATTGATCATGTGGAGCAGCCTGCGTTTGGGATTCTGAACGAGGCCTGGAGTGAGTCGGTCTGCTTTGTGCGCTGGGATTTCTCCGGCCATCTAGCCGGGCTCGGTGACTGGCAATTTCCCGGCGTCAGTGAAATTCATTTCGATGAAGAAGGGCGCGTGACCCTGCATCTGGATCACTGGGATGCAGCGGCCCATTTCCTCAACAAGCTGCCCGTTCTGGGGGCGCTTAACCGCTTTGTCAGCCGCAAGCTGACCCATATCGACACCTACTAGACTCCGCTTCTCTGATCCTTTTCCCGGCAAGTTGCTGATCTCCTTCTATACTTTACTTTTTGGTCTTTCGTTCGCATAAGCAATAGCGTGCACGACGTTGCTTATGTGAATGAATCGAGTTCATCTTCCCATGGCTGGCAGTGGTGGGCCTGCTCGCAACTTTAGGGTTTTTGACCATACTCAAGGGACAGAAAAGTGCAGCCAATGAGGACATCAGGGATGAAGCAGCGAGGCGCGTATGGGCGTTCTTGATTCGAATGTGATCAAGCTGATGGAGCATTCGCCCAATGCCATTCTGACGGTGGATCGGCAAGGTCAGATCCTGATTGCCAATATCCGCGCCTGCCAGTTGTTTGGTTATGAGGCCAGCCAGTTGGTTGGGCAGCCCGTCGAGATGCTGATTCCCGCTGCCATTGCCCGTCACCATGTGAAGCTTCGTAGTGACTATGTGATTGATGCCACTCCCCGGGCGATGGGCAGTGGCCGTGAACTTCAGGCTCAGCATGCCAGCGGCGAACTGATTGATGTTGAGGTATCACTGAACCCTTACGCCGATGATGAAGGCCAGACCGTGGGAGTCATCGCCACCGTGATTGATATCCGACCGCGGCTGGAGCAGGAGGCACGCCTGAAGCATCAGGTGGAATCGTTGGAAGAGGAGCGTAAAGCGCTACTCGCTGCTGAACGTAATATGGCCAGTATCATCGAATATTCTCCCAATGCCGTACTGACAATGTTGCCCAACGGTTGCATTGATATGGTCAATGCCTGCGCCTTGAAGTTGTTTGGCTACAGCCGTGAGGAGATGTGTGGCCAGCCCATTGAGCTCTTATTACCGGATTCCCTGCGCCATCATCATGTGGGTTTGCGCAATGGCTATATTGCTGAGCCCTTCGAGTGCTATCTCGATGCTGGCCGATCCCTCAAAGGTCGTCATAAGGATGGCTCGCTTATTGATATCGAAATTGCTCTCGCACCACTGCGCGATGCTTCCGGTAAGCTGACCAGCGTGATTGCGACGCTGATTGATATTCGCCAGCGGCTGGCCTCGGAGCGGACTCTGGCGCGGCAAATTGAAGACCTGACCCGCATTAACGAAGAGCTTGATCGCTTTGCCTACGTGGCTTCCCACGATTTGAAATCCCCCCTGAATGCGATCCAGAAAATTATCGGCTGGGTGCGTGAAGACTGTGATGAGCTGCTGCCGGAAACCTCGCGCAATCACCTTAATATGCTGGATCAGCGTGCTGGACGGCTGATGCGTCTGCTGGATGACCTGCTTGCCTACTCCCGTGCCAGTCGGCAGGAGTATGAACTGGAAAAGATCGATTTATGCCCGCTGGTGGAGGAGATCTTCACCTTGCAGGGTGAGCCCAAGGGTTTTACTTGCGACTCTGAGCCCTGCCAGTTGTGGATTCAGCGTACGCCGTTTGAAACCGTGCTGACGAATCTCATCAGCAATGCGATCAAGCATCACGATCTGGAGGAGGGAAAGATTCACGTGAGCTGCGAGACGCAGGGCGAGGATTACCTCTTTTGTATCGAAGATGATGGTCCGGGAATTCCACCAGCGCTGCATCACAAGGCGCTGGCCATGTTTCAGACCCTGCAACCCCGTGACCGGGTGGAAGGCAGCGGCATGGGCCTGGCCCTCGTGAAAAAAATTGTAGAACACCATAAGGGCGACATGCGTATTGATTCTGATGGCACACGCGGTACGCGAATTCTGATTCGCTGGCCACGACCGACCGCGAAGAAGAACGCATGAAGACCAAGACAACGCCACCGACGGAGGAGGACACCATGCCACTGAATCGTCACAACCGCAGCGTCGTCACCTTGTTTCTGGTGGAAGATGACGATGTGGATGCGGAAAGTATTCAGCGCAGTTTTGAGAAAGAGCGGATCGCCAATCCGATTGTGCGTGCCAACGATGGCATGGAGGCACTGGAGATGCTGCGGCAAGGCCAGGTGCCTTCGCCCTTTGTGATCCTGCTGGATTTACAGATGCCACGGATGAACGGTATCGAGTTTCTGGAGGCGATACGCGAAGACCCGGTACTCGACTGTGCCGTGATTTTTGTCCTGACGACCTCGACAGCAGAACGCGATATTACGGCCAGCTATGACCACAACATTGCCGGCTATTTTATCAAGGATGAAGCAGCCATCGGCTTTCGCGATGTCGTCCGGCTTCTGGACGGTTACTGGAATATTGCCGAATTACCCGCTATCGACGTTGCGGCCGCCAAGAGCCGCAGTGACGATAACCAATAACTAGCGCATGGAGGGGAAATGGGGATGCATGTGCTAATTGTTGATGATGACTCCGTAGACCGCGAGCATCTCAAACGAACGCTCTGGGCCGATGACCCGGAATGTACCATCGTTGAGGCTTCCACCGTGGATGAAGGCCTTAAGCTTTTTGACGCCGATGATTTTGATGTGCTGTTGCTGGACTACGCCATGCCACAGCGCGATGGCATCGAAATGCTGCTCAGCCTGCGCAATGAGCGCCTCGACCACAGTACCGCCATCATCATGATGAGTGTGTCCGAAGAAGAGGATCTGGCGCTGGATTGTCTGCGCGCCGGTGCTCAGGATTTTCTGCCCAAATCGGACATCAACGCGGTTCGGCTCCACCGTGCCATCCTCCATGCACAAACCCGCTTTTCCCTCGAAAGCGAACTGCTGGTGAGCTATCAGCGTGCCAAGCTGCTGGCAGAGTCCGACAGTCTGACGGGGTTGGCCAATCGCTACCTGTTTGATGAAACCCTGAAACTGGCGGTGGATTCCTCCGGCAAGAACCGGCTGGGGTTGATGCTCATTGACCTTGATCACTTCAAATACATTAATGACCACCACGGCCATGCCATCGGTGACCAACTGCTGTGTAAGGTTGCGGTGCGGATTCAGAGCTGCCTGCGCGGCAATGAAATGTTTGCCCGTCTTGGCGGGGATGAGTTCGCCATTACCCTGCCCAATATTCATGGACCCGAGGTGGTCAGCCAGACCGCGCAGCGTATTCTCTGGGTCATGCAAAAGCCCTTCGAGATCGAAAATGCGGTGATCAATACCGGCGCCAGTATCGGTTTGGCGCTGCATGGTGGCAGTTCGGAGAGTGTGAATGAGTTATTCCGGCACGCCGATATCGCGCTGTACCGAGCCAAGCGCCAGGGCCGTAACCAGTTCTGCTTTTTCCAGCCGGAAATGCAGGCTCAGTTTTCCCGACGCTACCAACTGGAAGTGCGGTTGCGTGAGGCGCAGGAACGCAATGAGCTGATCATGCATTATCAGCCGGTGTTTGACTCGGAGCAGTGCGAGTTGATCGGCTTTGAGGCTCTGATTCGCTGGTCGATGGACGGCCGTCTTTGCAGTCCGGCGGAGTTTATTCCGGTGGCAGAGGAGTCCGGGCTGATTCATGGCATAGGCCGCTGGGTGATTAACCAGTCTATTCAGCAGCTGGCAGCGTGGATCAACAAGAGCGGCAAGCCGCTGACCATGGCGCTGAATATTTCCGCAGTTCAGCTCGGTGAACCTGAACTGGCGGCCTACCTCGGTGCCTGCCTTGAGGCTCATGGTGTACCCCCGCAGCAGGTGGAGGTGGAGCTGACCGAAACCGCGTTGCTGGATGATGCCGAAGAGAAGATGACCACCATTATGGCGATTCATGATCTGGGTTGCGCCATCGCCCTGGATGACTTCGGCACTGGTTTTTCCTCAATCTCCCATCTGCGTAACTTCCCCATCGATATTCTCAAGGTGGACCGCAGCCTGATGCCTCCCGAGGAGGATGACCCCAAAGCCTATGCGCTGATTCGCGGCGTGGTGCTGCTGGCGGATGCGCTGGGTCTGACGGTGGTGGGCGAAGGGGCAGAAACTCAGGCCCATGTGGAGCTGTGTCGGCGTTTGGAGATTGAGCGAATTCAGGGCTTTTATCTCTCCAAACCCCTCGATCGTTCGGCCATTGAGGCGCGATTCTGGCCCGAAGGGGAATAATGCGTCGCGGCGGCTTTCGTGCAGAAGGCCGCCGGTAGGGGTAGAATAGCCGGATTTTTCTGCCCCGGTACTCACATGCAAGATCGTATCTACGCCCAGCCACTGTCCGAAGTCAGCGGCTTTGCCTTTGATGAGTCGGTCGCTCGGGTGTTCCCCGATATGATCCGCCGCTCTGTTCCCGGCTACACCACCATCATCCCAATGATCGAGCTGATCGCCGCACGCTATGGCCGTGATGGCTCCCATCTTTATGATCTGGGCTGCTCC
Organism: Pokkaliibacter sp. CJK22405; assembly: GCF_046614695.1. Lineage (NCBI taxonomy): Bacteria > Pseudomonadati > Pseudomonadota > Gammaproteobacteria > Oceanospirillales > Balneatrichaceae > Pokkaliibacter > Pokkaliibacter sp. CJK22405. Next base: position 273,127 of record NZ_JBKKHQ010000013.1, on the reverse strand, counting down.
CTGGGCGCCAGTACTTTGGCGATGCGCCACGGGGCGGGCAGCCGCGACTGTACCATCATCGGCATAGATAACTCCGAGGCGATGCTGAGCCAGTGCCGAGACTATATTGACGCTGACAGTGCCGCCGCGCCGGTCGAGCTGATACTGGGCGACATTCGCCAGCAGCCGATCGAGAAAGCCTCCGTCGTCACCCTGAATTTCACCCTGCAGTTCCTGCCGCCTGAAGACCGCCCTGAACTGTTGAAAACCATTTGTGATGGCATGTTGCCCGGTGGCGCGCTGATTCTGTCAGAGAAAATCTGCTTTGATGAACCCGAGCAGAGCGTGCAGGAAGTACTGCACCATGACTTCAAGCGGGCCAACGGCTATTCCGATCTGGAAATCAGCCAGAAGCGCACGTCCCTTGAGAATGTGCTGATCACCGAAAGTATCGACACCCACCGCAAGCGTTTGCTCGAGGCCGGTTTTAATCAGGCGCTGCTGTGGTATCAGTGCTTTAACTTTGTCTCGATTCTGGCCCTGAAAGGACCTGCCAAACCATGAATGGATGGAATTATCAGGACTGGTTTGCCGATACCGTCGCGCACATGCGCCGTTCCGGCCTTGAGCGTTGGGCCGAAGAGTTACCGCCCAAATTACAGGCGCTGTTTGCGGACAAACCCCACGGCGATCTTGAGCGTTGGCTGAACGCCTGGCAAACCCTGCCGGATGTCGCGGCGGCCAGCGTTGACTGCACCCAGGACACCTTAAGCATCACCGGTGTGCTCGATGACGCCGCCCGTGCTGCCGCGCTGCAAGGGCTTGTCGGCCTTCGTCCCTGGCGCAAAGGCCCCTTTGATTTCTTCGGTCATTTTGTTGATACCGAGTGGCGCTCGGACTGGAAATGGCAGCGCGTCGCCCCGCATGTTGATCTTAAAGACAAGCGCGTGCTCGATGTCGGTTGCGGCTCGGGTTATCACTGCTGGCGCATGGCCGGTGAAGGCGCGCGCGATGTGTTCGGTATCGACCCGTCGATGCTGTTTCTGTTCCAGTTTCAGGCGGTGAAACGCTACTTCCCTGATGCGCCTGTGCATTATCTGCCCGTGCGCATGGAAGATGTGCCTGCCAATCTTGGTGCCTTCGACCGGGTATTCTCTATGGGCGTGCTGTATCACCGCCGTGATCCGCTTGAGCATCTGCTGCAATTGCAGGGTTGCCTGAACAAGGGCGGCGAGCTGATTCTGGAGACGCTGGTGGTGGAAGGTGATGAGCATCAGGTGCTGATACCGGAAGACCGCTACGCCATGATGCGCAATGTCTGGTTCCTGCCTTCAACGGCGATGCTGGAGCGCTGGCTGCGCCGCGTCGGTTATGTCGATGTGCGCACGGTGGATGTTTGTCGCACCACGGTGGAAGAACAGCGCAGTACCGAGTGGATGAGTTTTAACTCTCTGCCGGACTTCCTCGACCCCAACGATAACACCCGCACCTGCGAGGGTTATCCCGGGCCGATCCGGGCGACGCTGATTGCCCGCAAGCCCTGAGGCTCAAAAAACGCGCTTTGATCGGCGCGTTTTTTTATGGGCGGCAAGTACGTTTATTCGGGCTTGCGACAGAGCATATGCACGTAGCGGCCAAGGTCGCGGTACGGCGGAATCCGTGAATAACGGCGCTCGGCTTCCAGCACATCTTCCAGGGTGAGCTTCACCCGCAGTGGCCGGAACACGTTGTCATACAGGCAGCGAATCCCCGTCCAGGCATGGACTTCCAGCCCCCGATCCAGCAACCACTGATGCACCGCTTCCGGCTCCTGTGGATTGGTCGGTGTCAGGGATTCCGGGCGGCGGCGGAACTTTTCCTTCATACCTTCCTCAAACTGGGCACTGGTGAGGTAACGCCAGCGCAAGGCATGCTTGTTATAGAACATGATCGACAGCCAGCCACCGGGTTTGACCAAGGGTAATAAGGTATCCAGCGCAGCCTGCGGGTCTTCAAGCCATTCCATCACGGCATGAAACAGCAGCAGATCGGCGGCGGGTAATGCCTGCTCCTGCAACTCCTGCAGCGGGCTGTGAATAAAGCGAACGGCTGCGTCGGGGGCATGATTGGCGTAGTAAGCACGGGCTTTGTCCAGCATTTTTGCCGAAAGATCGCATAATGTTATCTGATGTCCCTGGGCTGCCAGTCGGGCGCTAAACTGCCCGATCCCGCCACCGGCATCCAGTACCTGAAGTTCAGGCTGGGCAAGAACACCGTTCTGCTGCAGATCTTCATCCAGCAACAACAAGCGCAGCTGGCCTTTCAGACTGTCATAGATGTGGCTTTCGAAATGGTTGCTGAGATCGTCAAAATTTTGATCAGGCATGAACGTCAAACCCGGTAGGCGAGAGCAGGAACTTATTTTACCCTAAGGCTACTCAGTCATTGGTAAGGGGCTGGGGATTATATCAACGATTCATGTTTCCTGATGGCAATATCGGGAGGCACTCCAGTGGGATGAGGTAACAGTTAGCATGTCGTTAATCCCTTTCCCGAAGGCGGCCATCTGGGCTGACCCTTCCGGAAATGCAGGGAAGCCATCGTTGCACCGGCCCGTGTTATTCATCTGCCGGGAGACCGGACGATGAAGTGGCTGACCTTCATTCGTAAAATACTTCGCCGTCGCGTCGCCCACCGAATCACCCTGATTATTCTGGGAATGGGTGCGTTGGTGGCGCTTGCCTGCGCCTGGCTGATTCAGCCGATCCTCATCGATCACGAACGCGAACGCATTCATGTCCAGCTCGAAGAAGTGATGGCGACCGTTGCCCACACCATGAGCCTGGCCTGTACCCACCACGATCTCTCTCTCGCCAACGAAGTGGCCCGCGGCATTATGACCAACAAGCCGCTGGCGGCTGTGCGTATCACCTGTAATGACCAGGTGCTGGCCAGCTTGCCGGTCACCAGCGGCGGCGGTTACTGGCAAAGCAATACGGCAATCAGTACGCCAATTCTGGCGACCGAAAATAATCGTCAGGTTGGCAAGGTTGAAGTGCTGCCGGATGAGCGCTTTATTCGCGATCAGGCCGGAGTGTATGCCGAATACATCGCCATCGTATTGCAGGTTGAGGCGCTGGTGGTGGCCTTGCTGGTCGCATTGGTGGTGCTGCTGTTAATCGTACAGCCGATCAAACGCCTGTCTGACCGACTGCACCGCCTGAATGTCGCCGAAGCTGAACAGGTCGCACTGCCGCGAGCTAACGAGCAGAACGAAATTGGTCGTCTGGCCGTGGACATTAATGGGCTGATTACGACGCTGGCAGGTTTGCTGGAAACTGAACGGCAGATGCGCCGTGACCTGGAAATCAGCGAGAGCAAATCGCGCCTGATCATCGATAACGCAGCGATGGGTATCTGTGTCATCGACAGTGATGATCATCTGGTGTCCTTTAACCCCGCCTTTGCCCAGATGCTCAGAAACAACTCCCTCAAGCCCGGACAGAAGCTGCCGCTGGATCTGAGTATCCGCGAGCGGCTGGCACGGGGCGATGCTCACCGCGAGGACATTTCCCTGTCCCGTGATCGCTGGGCGCAACTGATTCTGCATACGCTGGATGATGGTCTGATTCTCGGTTTGCTGCTGGATATCACTGAGCACAAATGGCGTGAGGATGAGGCCATGAGCCTCGCTGAGCGTGATCCGCTGACGCATCTTTATAACCGCCTTGGCATAGAACAGCGTCTTGATGAGCTGTTCCGCAGTTACCGCGCCCGCAATGAAGCCCATGGTGAAACCCGGCCTTTTGCCGTGATGTTGATGGACCTCAACAAGTTCAAGGAGGTTAACGACCTTCACGGCCATGATGCCGGTGATGAGGTGCTTTGTGAGGTTGCACGACGTCTGGATGTACTGCTTCGCGCTGATGATATGGTGGGGCGTCTTGGTGGTGATGAGTTTGTCGTACTGCTGCCCAGTATTACCGATAGCCCGGCTGCCGAGCATATTCGAACCCTGATGGCTGCAGGTATTCAGGAGCCCATCAAGCTGAGTCGTGGTATTGAGGTTAGCGTCGGCGGCAGTATCGGGATTGCTTTCCCGCAGCCGGATGATGAGTCGGCCTCGGCGGTGCTTCAGCGTGCCGACCAGGCGATGTATAGCGTGAAACAGGGAGAATCCCGGCTGGAAGTAAGCCGTTAACTGCTACATACCTTTCTTATATACATCGGTCGCTCAGGCGGCCAATGCCTTCTCAAAGCTGCCTTGTGCAGCTTTTTTTGTTTCAGCCCGGTGAATTTTATTCGCTGCCTTCAAGAATTCTTCCGATAACAGCCTGGACTCCTGTGTATAAGCTGAATTGGGCAAAGTTATCCCCATCCTGTGGGCTTTTTGGCTCGGTGTTGAGAAATAGCAGCACCCAGAGGTCGCTACTCTGTGTGTATCTCATTTCAGATCTGATGAGTAAAAGTGCATAACTCTGTGGTTTAAGTGCATAACTCTTCTTGATAAACCCCTGCCTGATTCCAGGCTGTGCACAAAAACCCTAGTTAAATCAAGCTTATCCCCAGTATGACCCAAAGCAGCACACGGTTATGATACAAAGTTATTAATGAATTAAGTTATTGTTTTTATTGAATTAAAAATGATTATGCACAGATTTTTTCCACACTATTATTATCACTATCATCATCTTTAACGGCTAATGCCGTAGATTGTGACAATGAAACACAGCGCTGGTGTGGATATATTCAGTTTTGAGCCCAAGGCAGGTATACTGTGCGACCTTTTTATCGAGCTGCAGTCAGCGCTACAGCTCACATCGCCCGGTCAGGGCATGCGCAAGCACATGAGGTAAGTAGTGGATTTCCCAAATCGCTTTGATGTCATTGTCATCGGGGGAGGCCATGCCGGCACGGAAGCGGCACTGGCCGCTGCACGCATGGGGGTAAAAACCCTACTGCTGACCCATAACATCGAAACCCTCGGGCAGATGTCCTGTAACCCGGCTATTGGCGGTATCGGTAAGAGCCATCTGGTGAAGGAAATTGATGCACTCGACGGTGCGATGGCGCGTGCTACCGACAAGGGCGGTATTCAGTTCCGTGTGTTGAACTCACGCAAGGGCCCGGCCGTAAGAGCGACTCGTGCTCAGGCTGACCGCATTCTCTACAAGGCGGCGATCCGTGAGATTCTGGAAAACCAGCCCAACCTGACCCTGTTCCAGCAAGCGGTGGATGACCTCATCATCGAAGGTGAGCAGGTCAAAGGTGCTGTGACGCAGATGGGCTTGCGCTTTCTGGCCGATCAGGTGGTGTTGACTGCAGGCACGTTCCTCGGTGGCCGTATTCATATTGGTCTGGACAACTTCAGCGGCGGCCGCGCCGGTGATCCGCCCGCGATTCGACTAGCCCAGCGCTTACGTGAGCTGCCTCTGCGTGTTGACCGCCTGAAAACTGGTACGCCACCACGTATTGATGGCAAAACCGTTGATTTCAGCGTGATGGGCGTACAGCCCGGTGATACACCGCTACCGGTGATGTCCTATCTGGGCCATGTCTCTGAGCATCCGCAACAGATCAACTGCTACATCACGCACACCAGCGAGAAAACCCACGAAATCATCCGCGCCAACCTGCATCGTTCGCCGATGTACGCCGGGGTGATTGAAGGGGTAGGCCCGCGTTATTGCCCCTCCATCGAAGATAAAATCGTACGCTTTGCCGATAAGGACACCCATCAGGTGTTTATCGAGCCTGAAGGTCTGACCACCCATGAGCTCTACCCGAACGGTATCTCCACCAGTCTGCCTTTTGATGTGCAACTGCAGATCGTCAACTCCATGCGCGGTATGGAAAACGCCCATATCCTGCGCCCTGGCTATGCCATCGAGTACGATTTCTTTAACCCACAGGATCTGAAATCCAGCCTTGAAACCAAGGTGATCGACGGTCTCTATTTTGCCGGGCAGATCAATGGCACGACCGGTTACGAAGAAGCCGGTGCACAAGGCCTGTTGGCGGGGATGAATGCCGCGCTTCGCTCTCAGGGCAAAGACAGCTGGGCACCTCGTCGTGATGAAGCCTACATCGGCGTTCTGGTCGATGACCTGATCACTCAGGGCACCTCTGAGCCTTACCGAATGTTTACTTCGCGCGCCGAGTACCGACTGATCCTGCGTGAAGACAACGCCGATATGCGTTTGACCGAACAGGGGTATCAGTTGGGCGTGGTGGGTGAAGAGCGCTGGAAAGCCTTCTGTGAGAAGCGTGAATCCATCGAGCGCGAACGTCAGCGTCTCAAGGACACCTGGATTCAACCGGGCAGTGAGGCTGCAACGCAACTGGAAGCTGCAACAGGACAGGGCTTGAGCCGTCAGGCATCTCTTCAGGATCTGATCAAGCGCCCCGAGCTTGATTACGCTGCCGTCAGTGCCATGTCTCCCGCTGAAGAGCCGGTGAGCGAGCAGGTCGCTGAACAGGTGGAAATCGATATCAAGTACGCCGGTTACATTGACCGTCAGCTGGAAGAAATCGAGAAACTGCGCCGTAGTGAAAACATGGCGCTGCCTGAGGACTTCGACTACGAACAGGTCGGCGGTCTGTCGAATGAGATTCGCAGTAAGCTTCTGAACGTGCGCCCCAGCACCATTGGTCAGGCAGGACGCATTCCCGGTGTCACGCCGGCGGCAGTGTCCCTGCTGTTAGTCTATTTGAAAAAGCGTCAGGCTGTTCGTAAGTCCGCCTGACGCCGACCCCTTATCTGCAAGGAATTACTGGTGCAAAACCAAGCTCAGCTGGAACAACAGCTTCGTCAGGGACTGGCCAAACTGGGTCTGTCCGTGGAAGAGGGAGCGATCGCCAAGCTTATGGCCTACCTTGGTCTGCTGGTGAAGTGGAATCAGACCTACAATCTCACTGCGGTTCGTGACCCGCAGGAAATGGTCTGGCGCCACCTCTTGGACTCGGTGAGCGTGCATCCGCATCTGATCGGGGACAATCTGATTGATGTTGGCACGGGTGCGGGTTTGCCAGGCATACCTCTGGCGATTCTGAATCCACAGCGAAAGTTCACCCTCCTCGACAGCAATGGAAAACGGACGCGTTTTCTGACTCAGGTGAAGTTGAATCTTGGCCTTGAGAATGTTGTTGTGGTGAATACCCGTGTAGAATCCTGGCAACCACAACCACCTTTTGACGCCATTCTTTCCAGAGCCTTTGCATCCGTTCAGGATATGGTTAACGTAACCAGACATCTGCTGGCTCCAAACGGTTGCTTCCTGGCCATGAAAGGCCAGTATCCGGGCGAGGAAATCGCGGCATTACCTGCGGAAATTCAGGTGAAAGACAGCTTCCCGCTGGAGATTCCCGGCGGTGAAGGTGAGCGTCATCTTGTGGTGTTGCAACAGAACTGAGGGAGCATCATCGTGGCACGAATACTGGCGGTAACCAATCAGAAAGGCGGAGTCGGCAAGACTACGACCTGCGTCAACCTGGCAGCATCACTGGCAGCGACCAAACGCCGTGTGCTGATGGTCGACATGGACCCCCAGGGTAATGCGACGATGGGTAGCGGTGTCGACAAGCACAGCATTGAACAGTCGATCTATGACGTACTGGTCGGTGAAGCCAAGGCGAATCAGGTACGTATTCGTCAGACCCCCGGCGGTTTTGATCTCATTCCCAGCAACGCTGATCTGACCGCTGCCGAAGTGGAGCTTTTTGAGCTCGACAACAAGGAGCGTCGTCTTAAGGCAGAGCTGGAAGAGTTGAGCGCCGAGTACGATTACATTCTGATCGACTGCCCTCCGTCGCTTAACATGCTGACCGTCAATGCCCTTGCTGCCGCCGATGGTGTCGTCATCCCGATGCAGTGCGAATATTACGCGCTGGAAGGGATCAGCTCCCTGCTGAATACCATTGAGCAGATTCGTGGTGCCTTGAATCCAGACCTGCGTATTGAAGGAATCCTGCGTACGATGTACGACCCGCGTACCAGTCTGGCGAACGAAGTTTCTAACCAGCTGACTGAGCACTTCGATTCTCTGGTTTATCAGACCGTCATTCCCCGTAATATCCGTCTGGCCGAAGCACCCAGTCACGGCTTGCCTGCGTTGATGTATGACAAGCAATCCCGCGGCGCTATTGCCTATCTGGCACTGGCCGGCGAACTGAATCGCAAGCAGCAACAACAGACCTCTCTGGCAAGTTAAGGCATTTTCATGAGTAGCAAGAAGCGTGGCCTGGGACGTGGGCTTGACGCCCTGTTGGGTGCTGGTCGTCAAAGTGTCAGTATTGATGAGCCAACCATTGAGTCCTGGTTGAGTGAGCCTGAATCCGAGACACAGGCAGAAACATCAGCGCCGGTGCCGGTCGTAACGGAAGTGGCCGATATCGACAGCGATGCTCCCCGTCTTCAATTCTTGCCTATTAGCAGCATCACACCGGGCATGGCACAGCCGCGTCAGGTCATTGAACCCGAGGCTCTGGAACAGCTCGCCGCGTCGATTCGTCAGCAAGGTATCATGCAGCCTGTGGTGGTTCGACCCATGGGTAGTGGACAGTTTGAGCTGATCGCCGGCGAGCGCCGCTGGCGCGCCAGCCAGCTGGCTGGCCTCGAGAAGATCCCGGCGCTGGTTCGTGAAGTCACCGACTACGATGCGCTCATTCTGGCGCTGGTTGAAAATATTCAGCGCGAGGATTTGAATCCTCTGGAGCAGGCCAAGGCGCTTGCCCGTCTGCAGGAAAACAGCCAACTGACTCAGCAGGAAGTGGCCGATATTGTCGGAAAATCCCGTAGCGGTGTGGCTAATTTACTGCGCCTTCTTACACTGGAAGACAGCGTCAAGGTGCGCCTTGAGCGCGGTGATCTGGAAATGGGTCATGCCCGGGCACTGCTGGTATTGTCTGAAAGTGATCAGGTGATTGCGGCCGAAGAGGTGGTAGCCCGTGGTTTGTCAGTGCGTCAGACTGAAGCTTTTGTGAAAAAAATGCTGGCAGGTGAAAAAGAAGTCGCCCCGGCACCGCAGACACAGGATAATCTCGTCGCCCAGCAGGAAGGGCGATTGCAACGTTACTTCGGTGAACACGTAAAAATACAACACAGTAAGCGTGGTAACGGAAAGCTCGTGATCGAATACAAAGATCTGGCTCACCTTGAGCAGATCATGGATCAGGTAGCGCCCCAGTAAGTCCCCAGATACTGGGTTTAAGAGGCAGTTCGCACAGTAAAGTCAAGTAAATGGCGACGATAACTTTTGTATAAAAAAAGGAAATTCAGCCATTTTTCACTGTGATTCAAGTTGAAGCAGTCAGTACTAGGCAATATAATGCCCAACGCTTTAATGCTGGGTAAAATTTGTTCGAATCCTCCAGCGAGTGCAACGGAGAGTTCAGGTGAATGAGCGACAAAAAGCCAGACAGGCGCCAGTAAAGCGCATCTTGCTTGGTCAGCTCCTCCTGACTCTGGTGTTAGGCAGCTGTGCATTGGTGTTCGATCCGATCACTGCCCTGTCCATTAGTCTGGGCGGTATTGTCTGTTTTCTGCCCAATGTGTACTTTGCCTGGCGGCTTTTCGCAGTACGCGGAGCTCGATCCAGCAGAGATATTGCCAAAGCCTTTTATAAAGGCGAGGCGGGCAAACTGGTGCTGACTGTGGTGCTTTTTGCACTGGTCTTCAGCCAGATTAAGCCGCTGAATGTGGTGGCACTGTTTATCGGCTTTGTTGCCGTCCAGATGATGAATTGGGTTGTCCCTTTGGTACGCAGAGGACCCTCAACCGGGAGTTAGGCTGAGAGACTATGGCAAGCGAAAATATGACTTCGTCCGAATATATCGGACACCACTTGACCAATCTGACCTTTGGTCACACCGAAGCCGGCGGCTGGAAAATCGCCCACTCGGCGAAAGAAGCCTCTGAAATGGGCTTCTGGTCAATCAATCTGGACTCCATGTTCTTTTCGATCGTTCTGGGTGTGATCTTCCTTTATCTGTTCCGCAAGGCTGCAGTGGGTATCTCTAGTGGCGTTCCTGGTGGTCTGCAGAACTTTGTCGAGCTGCTGGTGGAGTTTGTTGACAAGAGCGTCAAGGAAACTTTCCACGGCCGTAACAAGGTCATTGCTCCTCTGGCGCTGACCATTTTCTGCTGGATCTTCCTGATGAACCTCATGGACCTGGTACCTGTGGACCTGCTGCCACGTATCGCGCATGAGATGGGAATTTCTTATCTAAAAGTCGTTCCTAGTACTGATCCTAACGTGACCTTGGGTATGTCCCTGTCTGTTTTTGCCCTGATCATCTATTACAGCATCAAGGTAAAAGGCGTTGGCGGTTTCCTGGGCGAACTGACTCTGCACCCGTTCGGTAAGTGGATGTTGCCTTTCAACCTGCTGCTTGAAGGTGTTGGCCTGCTGGCGAAGCCTATTTCTCTGGCACTGCGACTCTTCGGTAACCTTTACGCAGGCGAACTGATCTTTATTCTGATTGCGCTGATGTATACAGCTGGTGCCTTTGTGGGTACGCTGGGCGGCGTTTTGCAGCTGGGCTGGTCGATTTTCCACATTCTGGTTATCGTGCTGCAGGCCTTCATTTTCATGATGCTGACGATCGTTTATCTCAGCATGGCGCATGAAGATAACCACTGAGTCGTATAAAGGCTCAGGGTAAAAAACTGATTTTTTAAACTCGTTAAACCTTTAATCAACTTGCAACCTTAACTGGGAGTCAAAAAATGGAACAAGTAGTAGGCTTAACTGCTATCGCTGTTGCTCTGCTGATCGGTCTGGGCGCACTGGGTACCGCAATCGGTTTCGGTATTCTGGGCGGTAAGTTTCTGGAAGGCGCTGCGCGTCAGCCTGAAATGGTACCTATGCTGCAGGTCAAAATGTTCATCGTTGCGGGTCTGCTTGACGCTGTAACCATGATCGGTGTTGGTATTGCTCTGTTCTTCACCTTCGCTAATCCCTTTGTAGGTCAGATCGCTGGTTAATCCTGTCCTCAGGTAAACAACGATTGCACCGTTAACTAAAGGGGAGGGGTGAGGCGTGAATCTCAATGCGACCTTGATTGGCCAAGCCATCGCATTTGCAGTCTTCGTCCTCTTCTGTATGAAGTATGTCTGGCCGCCCATTACCGCGGCTCTGGCAGAACGTCAGAAGAAGATTGCAGATGGCCTGGATGCGGCTGAGCGTGCTAAGCGTGACCTGGAACTGGCACAAGCAAGTGCTGCGGACCAGCTGCGCGATAGCAAAGAGCAAGCAGCAAAAATTATTGAACAAGCCAATAAACGGGCTAACCAGATCATCGAAGAAGCCAAAGATCAGGCGCGCGCCGAGGGCGATCGACTGAAAGCGGCGGCTCAATCCGAGATCGAACAGGATGTTAACCGTGCTCGCGAAGAGCTGCGTGGCCAGGTTGCTGCGCTGGCAATTGTCGGTGCGGAAAAAATCCTGGGTGCCTCTGTCGACGAGAAAGCCCATAGCGAGCTTGTCAGCAAACTGGCAGCCGAACTGTAAGTGAGGTGACCGATGGCGGAATTAACAACATTCGCCCGGCCTTATGCCAAAGCTGCTTTTCAGTTCGCCCAGGAAAAGGGCGAACTGAGTCAATGGTCGGAAATGCTGGCACTGGCCGCGGTAGTTGCAGAAGATGCAGCGTTCCGCAAGGTGCTGAGCGATCCCGCCCTGACTGCTGAACAGCAAGCTCAGGCTGTCATTGACGTCTGCGCCGATAAAGTTACCGAGAGTGGCAAAACCTTTTTCCTGACCATGGCGCAGCAAAAGCGCCTTGTTCTGCTTCCTGAGGTTTCAGCATTGTTTGAAACCCTCAAGGCAGAAACCGAGAACTCTACGGATGTTCTAGTGGTTTCCGCCTTCGAGATGTCGGATGCCGAGCAGGAAAAACTGGCAACAGCCCTTAAGGCAAAACTGAATCGAACCATCACCATGTCGACCGAAGTTGACAAGAGTTTGATCGGTGGCCTGATCATCAAGGCCGGAGACATGGTAATTGACGGGTCTGTGCGCGGAAAATTGGCAAAATTGGCCGAGGCGATCCAATCCTGATTATGAGGGATAGAGCATGCAGCAACTGAATCCATCTGAGATCAGCGAGATCATTAAGAAGCGGATCGAAGGTCTGAATCTCCAATCTGAGGCCCGTAACGAGGGCACAGTCGTTAGCGTTTCCGATGGTATCGTTCAGATCCACGGTCTGGCTGACGTGATGTACGGTGAAATGATTGAATTCACCGGTGGTATTTATGGTATGGCCCTGAACCTCGAGCGCGACTCTGTCGGCGCCGTAATTCTGGGCGACTACCAGGGTCTGTCTGAAGGCATGACCGTTAAGTGTACCGGCCGTGTGCTGGAAGTACCTGTTGGCCCTGAATTGCTGGGCCGCGTCGTTGACGCTCTGGGTAACCCCATTGATGGCAAGGGCCCGCTGAACGCGAGCCTGTCCGAGCCAATCGAGAAGGTTGCTCCAGGTGTTATCTGGCGTCAGTCCGTTGATGAGCCAGTGCAGACTGGTTACAAGGCGGTTGACTCCATGGTGCCTATCGGCCGTGGCCAGCGTGAGCTGATCATCGGTGACCGTCAGACCGGTAAAACCGCGATGGCACTGGACACCATCATTGCCCAGAAAGACTCCGGCATTAAGTGTATCTATGTTGCGATCGGACAGAAGCAGTCCACTATCGCTAACGTGGTTCGCAAGCTGGAAGAACACGGCGCAATGGATCACACCATCGTAGTTGCCGCTGGCGCTGCTGATCCTGCTGCAATGCAGTATCTGGCTGCTTATGCTGGCTGTACTATGGGTGAGTACTTCCGTGATAACGGTGAAGACGCACTGATCATCTATGATGACCTGACCAAGCAAGCCTGGGCGTATCGTCAGATTTCCCTGCTGCTGAAGCGTCCTCCTGGCCGTGAAGCTTATCCTGGTGACGTATTCTATTTGCACTCCCGTCTGCTGGAGCGTGCTGCACGTGTTAGCGCCGACTACGTTGAGCGTTACACCGAAGGCCGCGTCACTGGTAAGACTGGATCTCTGACCGCGCTGCCAATCATCGAGACTCAGGCAGGTGACGTATCGGCATTCGTACCGACTAACGTTATCTCCATCACCGATGGTCAGATCTTCCTGGAAACCAACCTGTTCAACGCCGGTATCCGTCCTGCGATGAACGCTGGTATCTCTGTATCCCGTGTTGGTGGTGCAGCCCAGACCAAGATTATCAAGAAGCTCGGCGGTGGTATTCGTCTGGCTCTGGCTCAGTATCGTGAACTGGCGGCCTTTGCTCAGTTTGCTTCCGATCTTGACGAAGCAACCCGCAAGCAGCTGGAACATGGTCAGCGTGTTACCGAACTGATGAAGCAGAAGCAGTTCGAGCCTATGAGCGTTGCTCTGATGGGTATCGTCCTGTATGCCGCAACCGAAGGCTTCCTGACCGACATTCCAGTCGCGAAGATTGGTGCCTTTGAAGCGGCGTTGATTGCCTACTTCCAGAGCGATTGCGCTGATCTGGTCAGCAAAATCGGTGAGAACGGCAATTACAACGACGAAATTGCTGCTGGAATCAAAGCCGGTATCGAGAAATTCAAGGCAACGGGTTCCTGGTAATCCGGGTGCGGCAGGGGTAACCCTGCCGCTGTCGCTGAAAGCTTGAGGCAGAGATTATGGCAGCAGGAAAAGAGATCAAGACGCAGATTGCGAGTATTAAAAGTACGCAGAAGATTACCAGCGCCATGGAAATGGTCGCGGTATCTAAAATGCGGAAAGCCCAGGATCGCATGGCTGCAAGTCGCCCCTACGCGGAGCGTATTGTAGATGTGATCCGTCATGTGGCGAGCTCCAATCCTGAGTACAAACATCTGTACCTGCAGGAGCGTGACGTCAAGCGCGTAGGCTTCATCATTATCTCCAGTGATCGTGGATTGTGCGGTGGTCTAAACATCAACGCCTTCAAAGCCATGATCAAAAAGATGAAATCCTACGCTGAACAAGGCGTCGAGATTGATATCTGTGCAGTAGGTTCAAAAGCAGGCTCCTTCTTCCGCAACTACGGCGGCAATGTGGTGGCATACGCTAACCACTTGGGCGACAAGCCAGAAGTGAAAGATCTGATCGGTATCGTCAAGGTGATGTTGGATGCCTATGACGAAGGCCGTCTGGATCGCCTGTATCTGGTGTCTAACAAGTTTGTTAACACCATGACACAGCAACCTACCGTAGCGCAGATGCTGCCCTTGCAGGCAGGAAACGATGATGGTCTGAAGCATCACTGGGACTATCTGTATGAGCCCGACGCTAAAGCACTTCTGGACGGCCTTCTGGTCCGTTACGTGGAGTCTCTGGTGTATCAGGGTGTGGTGGAAAACGTCGCCTGTGAGCAGGCTGCACGAATGATCGCGATGAAGAACGCTACCGACAATGCCGGTAACATCATCAAAGATCTGCAGCTGGTCTATAACAAGGCGCGTCAGGCTTCCATCACCCAGGAAATTGCCGAGATCGTCGGTGGTGCGGCAGCGGTTTAACCACCGCAACAGGCTTAACGAGATTAAGAGGATCCGAGCATGAGTAGCGGACGTGTAGTGCAAGTTATCGGGGCGGTGGTTGACGTTGAATTTCCGCGCAACGCCGTACCTAAAGTGTACGACGCCCTTACCATTGAAGGGAAAGAGCTGGTGCTGGAAGTTCAGCAGCAGTTGGGCGACGGCGTAGTACGTACTATCGCCATGGGTTCAAGCGAAGGCATGAGCCGTGGTCTGGAAGTTCAGAATACTGGTGAACCAGTATCCGTACCTGTGGGTAAAGCTACCCTAGGTCGTATCATGGACGTTCTGGGTAACCCAATCGATGAGCAAGGCCCTATCGGTGAAGAGGCGCGTATGCCTATCCACCGTAAAGCGCCAAGCTATGCCGACCAGGCTGCTTCCAGCGAACTGCTGGAGACAGGTATCAAGGTTATCGACTTGGTTTGTCCTTTCGCGAAAGGCGGTAAAGTAGGTCTGTTCGGTGGCGCCGGTGTTGGTAAAACCGTAAACATGATGGAACTGATCCGTAACATCGCCATCGAGCACAGCGGTTACTCTGTATTCGCAGGTGTTGGTGAGCGTACTCGTGAAGGTAACGACTTCTACCACGAGATGAAAGAGTCCAACGTATTGGACAAAGTATCTCTGGTTTATGGTCAGATGAACGAGCCGCCCGGCAACCGTCTGCGTGTTGCTCTGACTGGTCTGACCATGGCAGAGCAGTTCCGTGACGAAGGTCGTGACGTTCTGTTCTTCGTTGATAACATCTACCGTTATACCCTGGCCGGTACAGAAGTATCTGCACTGCTAGGTCGTATGCCTTCTGCGGTAGGTTATCAGCCAACTCTGGCAGAAGAGATGGGCGTTCTGCAGGAACGTATCACCTCTACCAAGACGGGTTCTATCACTTCCGTTCAGGCCGTATACGTACCTGCGGATGACTTGACTGACCCATCACCTGCGACCACCTTCTCCCACCTGGACTCCACCGTTACTCTGAGCCGTGATATCGCTGCTCTGGGTATCTATCCTGCGGTTGATCCTCTGGCATCGACTTCTCGTCAGCTGGACCCGCTGGTAGTAGGTCAGGAACATTACGAAGTGGCGCGTGGTGTGCAGTCTACCCTGCAGCGTTACACCGAACTGAAAGATATCATCGCGATTCTGGGTATGGACGAGCTGTCTGAAGAAGACAAGCAGGTTGTATCCCGTGCGCGTAAGATCCAGCGTTTCCTTTCTCAGCCATTCTTCGTTGCTGAAGTCTTTACCGGTTCACCTGGTAAATACGTTTCTCTGAAAGACACTATCCGTGGCTTCCAGGGCATTCTGAGCGGCGAATTCGACGAACTGCCAGAGCAGGCCTTCTACATGGTCGGCGGCATCGACGAAGCGGTTGAAAAGGCTAAGAAGCTGTAATCCACTCTGGTTGGGTATAACAACACCGTAGCTTGAGGGGGTTACCATGGCTATAACCGTTCATTGTAATATCGTCAGCTCCGAAGAATCCCTGTTCTCCGGACTGGTGGAAATGGTGGTGGCTAATGGTGAGCTGGGTGACCTGGGTATTGCTCCAGGTCACACACCACTGCTGACCCAGTTAAAGCCTGGCCCTGTGCGCGTCATCCGTCAGGATGGTGGTGAGGAAGTGATCTACGTTTCTGGTGGATTCCTCGAAGTACAGCCCAATCTGGTTACTGTTCTGGCCGACACCGCAATTCGTGCAGAAGATCTGGACGAATCTGTGGCCAAGGAAGCCAAGGCAGAAGCCGAGCGTCAGATGAAAGATGGCAAAGCCTCTGAGTTTGAATACGCTCGCGCCGCAACCCGACTGGCAGAAGCCGCAGCTCAGCTGCGTGTTCTTCAGCAGGCACGACGCAAGTCATAATACTGATGGGTCACCATCGCAAAAAAGGCAGCTTCGGCTGCCTTTTTTTTATGGCGATTGATATAGCGCAGATGCGAACAGCGGGTGCCCATGGCATAGTGAACCGTGGCCAGAGACATCCTTATCAGCAGGAGAACCTATGGAAAGCCAGCCAAAGTCACTGAAACTCTCACTGGTAACCTCGGAGGAGGGACTGTTTAGCGGAGAGGTTCGTTATGTCGTGCTGACCACACGCTTGGGTGATGTCGGTATCTATCCGGGTCATGCGCCATTATTGGCTGAGTTGGCACCGGGGCCACTGCGTTGTGTGGATGCGCAGGGGGATGAGCAGTTGTTTTATGTTCCCTCAGGTTTTGTTGAAGTACAGCCTACGCAGACGATTGTGCTGGCCGATACCGCGATTCGTGCGCAGGAACTGCATGAGGCAGAAGCCAAAAAGGCCATGGCGAAAGCGGAGGCCGAGTTTGCTGCAGAGCATACTCAGGACAGTGCAGAGCACGTGGCACGCGCGGCGGCGATGCTGCGCACCCTGCATGAACTGAGCCTGATGCGCCGTGGCAAATAATACGGATACTAGCGCTCAATAAAGTGTTTTAAGCGCGTGATACCGTCACGCAAACGCTCTTCAGAAGTGGCATAGCACCAGCGCAGCCAGCCTTCGCCCTCCATGCCAAACGCCTTGCCTGGTGCCAGCCCTAGTCCGACTTCCTGAATCAATGCTTTCGCCAGCGCCAGGGAGTCTGACTGACTCTCAATGGAAAAGTAGGCATACATGGCGCCTTCTGCCAGCGGTAGCTGTACACCAGGTATTGCGCCCAGTTCTGTGCTCATCAATGCGCGACGTGCGGCCAACTCCTGTCTGAGTGTGCGGATATGCTCATCTCCCTGCTCAATCGCGACACGTGCGGCATGCTGGACGAAATCCGCGACGCAGGAGGTGTTGTACTCCACCAGCTTGGCCAAATCGGCAGATAAAGAGGCTGGCAGGGTTAACCAGCCGGCACGCCAGCCCGTCATACACCAGGCTTTGGAAAACGAGTTCACACTGATGAGTCGGTCCTGCTCATCACTCATGTCCAGAAAAGAGGGAGCGTGGTTCTGGCCGGGTCGGTAAATCAGGCGCGAGTAAACATCATCGGCCAGAATCCAGATTCCGTGTTGCCGGCAATGGGCCAGAATGACTTCCTGTTGTTCTGCGGTGATCGTCCAGCCGGTCGGGTTATTGGGGGAGTTCAGCAGAAGCAGGCGAGTGTCAGGAGTGAGCGCATCCAGTAGCTGGTCCAGGTCCAGCTGCCAGGCATTATTGCTGACCTGCAGCGGAACACGGATGACATCCGCACTGAGAATCCGAGGTATCTCAACCAGGTTGGGCCAGAGCGGAGTCACCGCAACGACACGGTCACCAGGCTCCAGTACGAGCTGCATAGCCAACATCAACGCGGAAACGCCGGAGCCAGTGACGCCAATCTGATCGCTGTGAAAAGTTCGCCCATGCAGGCGAGCCTGATAATCTGCGATCGCCTCGCGTAACCAGGGTCGCCCCAGATTTTGGGTATAGAAGGTTTCGCCCCGCTCAATGGAGGCAATGGCAGCCTGACGGATAAACTCAGGCGTGGGTTGATCACTTTCGCCAAACCAGAAGGGCAATACATCCGTTCGTCCCATGGCGCTGTTGGCAACTTCCCGAATCAGTGAAGGGCTTAACGCACTGACAGCAGCGCGTGGCTGGGGCATCGACATAACAATTCCTTCTGTAAAAGTACTAAGCAGGTAGTTAAAGCTTAAGGACGGCAACCACGTAGCGACATACCGCAGGGCCGGGATTATGAAAGCGGCAGTCTTGTGGGCTGTCCAGCTGCAGACAGTCCCCGGCATCCAGCCTATGAGTCTCCTGACCTTCGGTAAATAGCAGAGTGCCTTCAGTAATCCACAATAGCTGACGGATATAGGTAAAGACGGCCTGTGGATAATCGACGGTGGCCTCAGGAGGTAGTTCAACCTGGGTCAGCTCCAGCGGTAAATCCGAGTTAGGCGCCAGCTGACGGCGAATAAAGCCCGTCTCCGGATCCTGCCAGAAGGGCTGGTCAGCGCGCTTTAATAACCGGCCACTTTGTTGCTCTGCTCGCGCCAGTAAGGTGGATAACGTGAGACCAAAGGCGCCGGCAAGCTTGCCCAGGAGCACTGCCGTCGGGCTGGTTTCAGACCGCTCAATTTTGCTGATCATCGCTTTGGAGACGCCTGCTCGTTCGGCGAGCTCATCAAGGCTCCAGCCACGTTGCTTACGTTCGAGCTGTAACCTGGCGGCCAATGCCTGAGTAGGATCTTCCTGAGCCAGGGGCTGGCTGTGATCCGATGGTGGCGCGAGGGAAGGTGTGGGGATCATAATAATCTAACTTAATTGACTTTTGTTTACTATAGTGGATATTGTCGTTCGCACAATTCTTTTCTTTATCCATTACGGCGCGCTGGCCGTGCTCGGAGACTTCCATGCTGATTCGTTCCGCCACCCCTGAGGATTTACCGGCCATTCTGGCGATTTATAACGAGGTCATCGCCAACTCGACGGCGGTGTATGCCCTTGATCCGGTCAGTCTGGAGAGCCGGGTGCAATGGTTTAATGATCGTACGGCACAGGGGTTTCCCGTGCTGGTAGCAGAAGATCAGCATGAGGTGGTGGGCTTCTCCTCCTTTGGCGAATGGCGCGCAGCCTGGCCGGGTTTCCGCTTCACGGTTGAGCATAGTGTGCATGTTCGGGCCGATCAGCGTGGCAAGGGCGTGGGTGTACAGCTGGTTGAGGCACTCTTTCCTCTGGCTCGTGACAAAGGAATGCATGTGATGCTGGGAGGCATTGATGCCGACAATGCGGGCTCCGTGCGTTTTCATGAGCGCCTTGGCTTTGAGGAAGTCGCACGATTCCCCGAAGTGGGGCATAAGTTCGGTCGTTGGCTAAATCTGGTTTTCATGCAGAAGTTTCTGGATGAGCCGGGCGCTGCCCGCGACTAAGCGCTGCGAGCCTGCCCTCATGATGCAATCGGCATGGCTGGCTTTGGCGGCCGGAATGGCACTAGTGCTGCAAAACGCCTTGATGGTCGCCATGACCAGCCGCGGCCTGACGCTCACCGGTGCCCTTTTTTGTAACTCTCTGGTCGGCCTGGTCATTCTGAGTACGATGGAATGGCTGCGTCCCGGCCATGGGATCTTTCTATCCACAGATAAGCTGGCCTTATGGTTTGTGCTGCCCGGCCTACTCGGAACGTTCTTTGTCTTTGCCAGCCTCAATGGCTACAAGATTCAGGGCAGTGCGGCGACGATTATGCTGATTCTGACCGGGCAGCTGATCAGTGCATTAATACTCGACCGCTGGGGAATTACCGGTGTGGTCAGAGAGCTGTCCTGGCAGCGTATTGTCGGGACTCTTATTGTGATGAGCGGTGCCTGGATGGTGGTCACCGCTCCCTGAAGCGGGAAGTATTCAGAGCAGTCGCCACAGGGTGTTGAAAATGATCAGCTGCGCAGTGGCGATCTCGTTGGAATCAATCACCACCGCCACCGGATAGTTACTTGCTGCCAGCGAAATCATCGCTACCTTGGGTGGGTAAATAGCGATGTAGCTGGCATCGACCTCGCCGTTAGTAGGTATCCACTTACGCTCTGAGTACGCTGCATCCTCGCCCCCTTCGCCGATAGCGATAACGCGCACATCAATTTCCTTCTCTACACGCTGTTTGGTGAAGTTCGGAAAAGGCCGATACAGGTGATGACGAATCGCCTTGGAGGAAAACACCGAATAAGTCCGCTGCGGCTGCCGGGCGACGGTGGCCAGAATGTCCTTCAGGACGAACTCGATGCCATCATCACCCTCATAAAAACGCACGTTACCGGCGCTGAACTCAGGCTTCAGGTGATACAGCTCCGGGATCACATCCGCCTTTAACCGGCCAATCAGGCCGTTCATCAGTTGCCGGCGCTCTTCCGCTTTTTGCAGTAACTTTTCCGGATCCTCAGCCGCGAAGAAGCGGCGTTTTCCCTTTGGCAGATACGACACCACGCCCTTGGACTGCATCAGCTTCAGGCTTTCATAGGTGGTGCCACGGTTGATGCCTGCATGGGCAGCAATATCGCGGATGGAGGCAGGCCCCAGGGTTAACAGGCTTCGGTAGAGCTGGTATTCCCGCTCGGACAGCTCCAAGAGGCTGAGTAATTCTTTGTCCATAATTGTCAATTTATTAATGACAAACAGTCTTGTATGGGAAATTTATCAGGCTAAAGTGAGTCCCCAAGAAGTTATTGTCAATTAAAAGACTGACAAGCGGCGCCTCTGGCGGGTGGCTTGATCAGCGAACAGGTATCGTTATGGCTCTTGATGTTGTCATTCTTGCCGCCGGGCAGGGCAGTCGTATGCGCTCGGCACTGCCGAAAGTGCTGCATCCACTGGCGGGTCGTCCGCTGGTGGCCCACGTTATTACTACCGCCCAGCAACTGGCGGCCGATGGCATTCATCTGGTGGTCGGTCACGGTGGTGAGCAGGTGCAAAGCGCCGTGGGCGAGGGGTTGCAGTGCGTCTGGCAACATCAGCAACTCGGCACCGGCCATGCGGTTGCGCAGGCGTTGCCTAATCTTGCTGAAGAAGGCACAACCCTGATTCTGTACGGCGATGTGCCGCTGATCAGCGTCGAGACCCTGAGTAAGTTGCTGGCGAGTGTAACGCCCGCTCAGATGGGGCTACTGACCGTCACGCTGGATAACCCCACCGGCTATGGCCGTATCGTACGTAACGCGGATGATCAGGTAGTGGCGATTGTCGAGCACAAGGATGCGACCGAAGCCGAGAAAGCGATCACCGAAGTGAACACCGGCATTATGGCCGTGCCTACCGCGCGACTGCGTAAGTGGCTGCCCGCGTTGTCCTCCAATAACGCACAGGGCGAATACTACCTGACCGACGTGATCGCCATGGCGGTTGCTGATGGCGTCAATGTAGCCGCGCAGCAAGCGGCCAGCGCTACCGAAGTTGAAGGTGTTAATACCCGTCTGCAACTGGCGGCGCTGGAGCGTGCTTATCAGCGTGCACAGGCGGACGCCCTGATGACCGCAGGCGTGACGCTGGCGGACCCTGCACGTATTGATGTGCGCGGTGAACTGGTCGCCGGGCAGGACTGCTTTATCGACATTAACGTCATTTTTGAAGGTAAGGTGACGCTGGAAAGCAATGTCACCATCGAAGCCAACTGCATTATCCGCGATGCCCACATCAAAGCGGGCAGCCACATTAAGTCTCACTCCGTGATTGAAGAAGCCATCGTCGGTGAGCACTGTGATGTTGGCCCCTACGCGCGTCTGCGCCCCGGCACGGTACTGGCCAATAAGGCCAAGATCGGCAACTTTGTCGAGACCAAAAAAGCCATCATCGGCGAAGGCTCCAAGGTGAATCACTTAAGCTACATCGGCGATGCCGAGCTGGGCCGTGATGTGAACGTCGGCGCAGGCACCATCACCTGCAACTACGACGGCGTGAATAAATCCAAAACCACCATTGGTGATAATGCCTTTATTGGCAGCAACACCTCGCTGGTTGCACCTGTCAGCGTGGGCAACGGCGCGACCACAGGCGCAGGCTCCACCATTACCCAGAATATTGCCGACAATACGCTGGCCCTCGCGCGTGCGCGTCAGGTGCCGATTGCCAACTGGCAGCGTCCGGTTAAAAAGACTTAATTTTCAGCAGGAGCAAGAATATGTGTGGAATTGTGGGAGCTATCGCCAAGCGTTCAGTCAGCGCCATCCTGCTGGAAGGGCAACATCGTCTGGAATACCGCGGTTATGACTCCGCCGGCATGGCGATTTTTGACGGCGAAAACCTGAACCGCCTGCGCCGTGCAGGCAAAGTGCAGCAGCTTGATGATGCGCTGAAAGCCACACCGCTGCCCGGCAGTCTGGGTATTGCGCACACCCGCTGGGCGACCCATGGTCAGCCCAATGAGCGCAACGCCCACCCGCACCTGTCCGGCGAGCGTCTGGCGGTAGTGCATAACGGCATTATCGAAAACTACGCCGGTTTTAAAGCCGAGCTGCAGCGCAAGGGTTACACCTTCACCTCGGATACCGATACCGAAGTGATCGCCCATCTGCTGTCTGAAGAGCTTAAAACCGAGCCTGAGTTTTACACCGCGTTTCGTCAGGTGATTGCCAAGCTGGAAGGCGCGTTTGCACTGGGCGTGATTCACGCAGACTTTCCCGACCAGCTGCTGTGCGCCCGCAAAGGCAGCCCGCTGGTGATTGGTGTGGGTATCGGAGAGAACTTTATCGGCTCAGATCCTATGGCGCTGCTGCAGGTGACGGATCGCTTTATCTACCTGAACGAAGGCGATACCGCCTGCATCAGCCTGAACGAGATTCGCGTTCACAACAGCGAAGGCAGCCTGCAGGCGCTGGACATCAAACGCTACGAACACGGCACCCAGTCCGCCGACAAAGGCCAGTACAAGCACTATATGCTCAAGGAAATCTTTGAGCAGCCCGGTGTGTTCCAGGCCACCCTGGCCGGACGACTGGAGCAGGGCCGTGTGAACGATGCCCTGTTCGGTGAGCAGGAAAGCCAGCTGATGCGCGATGTCAAAGCCGTGCAGATTATCGCCTGCGGCACCAGCTCCCACGCCGGAATGGTGGCACGCTACTGGATTGAAGAGCTGACCGGTTTGCCCTGTCAGGTCGAAATCGCCTCCGAATATCGCTACCGCACCACCGTGACCCTGCCCGGCACGTTGTTTATCACCCTGTCCCAGTCCGGCGAAACCGCCGATACCCTGGCGGCACTGCGCGTCGCCAAAGAGCGTGGCGCACTGGCGACACTGGCCATCTGTAACGTGCCCGGCAGCTCGCTGGTGCGTGAGTCTGACCTGTGTCTGATGACGCAGGCAGGCCCCGAAATTGGCGTGGCCTCCACCAAAGCCTTCACCACCCAGCTGGCGGCACTGATGATTCTGACCCTGTCGCTGGCCAAACAACGTGGCTTAAGCGCTGAAAAAGAAGCCGAACTGGTCGCGGCGCTGTACAGCCTGCCCGCCAAAATGGAAGAAGTGCTGACCCTGAGCAGCCGCATCGAAGCGCTGGCGACTCACTTTGCCGACAAACAGCACTCGCTGTTCCTTGGCCGTGGCGCGCTGTACCCGATTGCGATGGAAGGTGCCCTCAAACTCAAGGAAATCTCCTATATTCACGCCGAAGCCTATCCTGCCGGAGAGCTTAAGCACGGCCCGCTGGCGCTGGTCGACAGCGACATGCCGGTAGTCACCGTCGCCCCCGGTAACGAGCTGCTGGAGAAGCTGAAATCCAACATGCAGGAAGTCCGCGCCCGTGGCGGTGAGCTGTATGTGTTTGCAGACGTGGAAGCCGGTATCGATGAGCAGGAAGGCTACCATGTGCTGTCGCTGCCCAAAGTTCACCCGATGATGGAAGCCATCCTCTACACCGTGCCGCTGCAACTGCTGAGCTACTACGTGGCGGTAATTCGCGGCACGGATGTGGACCAGCCAAGGAATCTGGCTAAGTCTGTAACGGTCGAGTGATGTAAGGCGATGACTTTATTTGGCTTTTTTGTCGAATAAAGTTTGATCAAAAAAGCCCCGGCAGAAGCAATTTCTCTCGGGGCTTTTTACTTTCTGACCACGCAGGCGCTTCCCCAGACTCGCTGTCAGCATTCCGTGCTGTTCTCCTCGCGTGTACATTACTTGGCTATCATCGAACGGTGGGTATTTCACACCACCTAAGCATATCGAGAGGGCCTCTATGACTTCCCCGTTGCATGGTCGCAGCCTGATTGCCGGTACAGCTCAGGGTGAACTGCTGTTCGCCGATACCGGCCTGAGTTTCTGGGGCGGCGTTGAGCCATCGACCGGCGAGGTGATTGATCGCCATCATCCCCTGAGCGGTCAGCATCTGGCGGGGCGGGTGCTGGCGATTCCCAGTGGGCGCGGTTCCTGCACTGGCAGTAGCGTGATGATGGAGCTGATCAGCACGGGCCATGCACCGGCGGCGCTGATTCTGGCTGAGGTCGATGAAATCCTGACCTTAGGCGTACTGCTGGCGGAGATGATTTTCCAGCGCTCCCTGCCGGTTATCGCGATTGGCAAAGCGGCCTTTGAACGCCTGCGTGATGTGGCTTTTGTGCGTGTCGATGGCGGGGCAGTGCATAGCTTTGAGGCGATGCCTGAGCCGCTGGCGCTTGATGATCACCACCCTCCGGCGGCGACGCTGACTCATCAGGTAGCGCTGAGCGCGCGTGATCAGGCCATGCTGGCTGGTGAGCACGGCAAAGCCACGCAGATGGCCATGCAGGTCGTGCTGAAAATGGCGCAGCTGCAAGGCGCCGAGGGGTTGATGGACATTACTCTGGCGCATATCGACGGCTGCATTTACACCGGCCCGTCGAGCCTTCGCTTTGCCCGGCAGTTTGTCGAGTGGGGCGCACAGGTGTGCGTGCCGACCACGCTGAACTCCATCTCGGTCGATCAGCGCCGCTGGCGTGCGTTGGGGGTGGATCCGTCTTTTGGTGAGCCTGCGAGTGCGCTGGGCGAAGCCTATATGGCGATGGGTGCACAGCTGAGTTACACCTGCGCGCCATACTTGCTGGAGACGGCGCCGTCCGTGGGTGAGCAGATCGCCTGGGCGGAATCCAATGCGGTGGTGTTCGCCAACAGCGTGCTCGGTGCCCGCACCCTGAAATACCCGGATTATCTTGATATCTGCATCGCCCTCTGTGGCCGTGCGCCGCGCTCGGGCTGCCATCTGGATGAGCACCGTCAGGCGCAACTGTGTATTGATGTGGCCCCGCTGGCAGCGGTGGATGATGCGTTCTACCCGCTGCTGGGTTACTGCATTGGCGCGATGGCGGGCAAGCAAATCCCCCTGATTCGTGGTCTGGCGCATCGACAACCGTCAATGGATGATTTGAAAGCCTTCAGCGCCGCCTTTGGCACCACCTCCGCTGCGCCGCTGTTTCATATCGCGGGCATCACGCCGGAAGCGATAAACCCTGATGCGGTCATTCCCGCAGGGAAAACGCTCCCCGCCTACCACGTCACGCTGGCTGACTTGCAGGCCGGCTGGCAGGAACTGAATAGCGCCCAAGACGATAGCGTGCAGGTGATCTCGCTCGGCAACCCGCATTTCTCACTCAGCGAATTCGGCAAGCTGGCAGCGCTCTGTGCTGGCCGCCGCAAACACCCAGACCTTGCCTTCGTGATTACCTGTGGCCGCGCCGTCCTCGAACAAGCGCGCGAAGCGGGGTATATCGCCCCCATCGAAGCCTTCGGCGGCACGCTCGTCACCGACACCTGCTGGTGCATGCTGGGTGAACCGGTGATTCCGCCCTCCGCCAGGGTATTAATGACCAACTCGGCTAAATACGCGCACTACGCCCCCGGTCTGGTCGGCCGCTCCGTGCATTTCGCCAGTCTGGCAGGTTGTGTAGAAGCAGGCGTCAGCGGCGCGGCGCGCGGTGAATTACCGGTGTGGTTAGTGAGTCAGTGAGCAAAGACCAACGAAGTGGCCGTTTCCATTCAGGCTAATGGCGTTTCTGAAGTCCATCACACCGCCACTTGCTGCTCGCGCGGGGAATGCTCAAACACGTCGGAGTGGCAGTGGTGTTCCTGTAAACCTTTGGCAGCGAGCTGATCCAGGGTGCCGTAGACCATGCGGGGCGAGCCGCAGAGGTAGGTTTGCACCTGGCTTAAATCATCAAAGTCTGTCCCGATCACTTCATAGAGATAGCCCGAGCGGCCGGTCCACTCGCTGTCGGCAGCCTCCAGCACGGGGGTGAAACGCAGGTTGGTGTGTTGGGTGGCCCAGCGGCCAAAGTGCTCCAGCAGGTAAAACTCCCCGGCGGTTTTGTTCGACCAGTAAATGGCGATGTTGGCCTCTGGGTTTCGGCGCAGCAGGGCCTCGGTAATGGCTTTGATCTTGGCGATACCGGAACCGGCGGCGATAAAAACGTGGGGCTGGGTCACATCGGTTTGCAGATAGGCGCGGCCCAGCGCCAAGGTGATATTCAGCGGTTGCTGGCAGTCTTTCAGCTGGCCCAGTCGCGTTAGCAGCTGGTTGGAAAAGGGGCTGCCGGTTTGCAGAAACACCTGCAGATAGCGCGGTTTTTCGGCATCGCAGCTGTTGGCGATGGTGTAGGAAAGCCGCTGCATTTTGCCGTCGCCCTGCACATCAATGTCCATCTGCAGGTACTGGCCGGCGTGATAATCCAGCACAGTGCCAGCGGGCGCGGCCAGTTCAATCTCAAAGGTGCCTGTGGATAACGGGCGAATGTCCACCACCTGACAGGCATGAGTCACCACGGGGCGGTCAGAGGGGGAAGTTGCAGTCGTCATAGACAGGTCACCATTGAGAGCAGTCAGGAGATGCAAAAAGACTAATGCAGTTATAGGATGAGTAGAAATGGTATATATTCACCGATCAATTATTTTTACTCATAGATCAATATGATTGAACGCATACATCTACGCATCGTGCAGGCGGTGGAAGAGCTTGGCTCTCTGACTGCGGCGGCCAAAGCGTTGCACGTGACCCAATCGGCGTTAAGCCATACCATTCGCAAGCTGGAGGACAACCTTGGCACGGCGGTGTGGCTGCGCGAAGGGCGAAGCCTGCGGCTGACGCAGGCGGGTCGGCATCTGCTGAATATCGCCAATCGCGTGCTGCCGCTACTTGGTCATGCAGAAGAGCGGCTAAAGCAGATCGCGCAGGGTCAGCGCGGTACGCTGCGCATCGGCATGGAATGCCACCCGTGCTATCAGTGGTTACTGAAGATCGTCGCGCCCTTTCTGGATGCCTGGTCGGATGTGGATGTCGATGTAAAACAGAAGTTCCAGTTCGGCGGCGTCGGGGCGCTGTTTGACTATGAGATTGATCTGCTGGTCACGCCGGACCCTTTCTTTAAAAGCGGCCTGCATTACACGCCGGTGTTCGATTACGAGCAGGTGCTTGTCGTGCCGAAAAACCACAGGCTGGCAGGGAGCGAGTATGCCGAGCCGGAAGACCTGCGCGATCAGGTGCTGCTGACGTATCCGGTCGCCACGGACCGGCTCGATATCTATTCCCTGTTTCTGACGCCAGCAGGCGTCGTGCCCAAGCTGCATAAAACCAGCGAAACCACCGAGATCATGCTGCAAATGGTGGCGTGTGAGCGCGGTGTGGCGGCATTGCCGCGCTGGCTGGCGGAGGAGTACTGCGCCAGGTTGCCCCTGGCGGTCGTGCGGTTGGGGCAGGAGGGAATCGCCAAGAATATTTACCTCGGCACCCGCGCTGGCGATGAAGAAGAGGGTTATCTCAAAGCCTTTATCGAGTTGGCGCGCAGCTATGACCACCCGGCAGGCACGACGCCGATCAGCCGTTAGCGGAGTGTGAGAGGCGCGCTCTGCCTGGCGTGTTTCCTCACCTTTCTTCTCTCCTCATGCTCAGTCTGCCTGTGTTGCAGGGCATTGAGCTTACCCCCTCGGCGTTGGCGGCCTGCCAGCGCGGTTTTTGCTATCCATGATCATTCGTCATAGATCTATTAAATAATGTCAATTTTTTTCATGGAAAGCCTCGGGTATAACTCACCTCATTACTCTTCATGCTCGATGCTATACGGCTGATGCAGGCGTAACGCCCTCAGAACCCACCGGCAATCCTCCGGACAGCGAGCAGACAAGAGCGTCCGTTTTGAGTTTAGCGATGGGGTTTCCGATCATGACTACTGGCTTTTCCTACACCATCAAACGCGTCCGCTTCGATGAGAACTATCAGCCTTCCGACAGCACGCGCATCACCACCAACTTCGCCAATCTGGCGCGCGGTGAACACCGTCAGGAAAACCTGCGTAATGCCCTGAAGATGATCGACAGCCGCTTTAACGCCCTGGCTCATTGGGATAACCCCAAGGGCGACCGTTATTCGCTGGAGCTGGATATCATCTCCGTTGAGATGGATATCGAAGGTCGCGGCGAGCACTTCCCGTCGATTGAAGTGCTGCAAACCACGATTGTGGATCACTCCACCGGCAAACGCATTGAAGGCATCGTCGGCAACAACTTCTCCTCTTACGTGCGTGATTACGATTTCAGCGTGCTGCTGCAGGAACATAACCAGGGCAAAACGGGCTTTAGCATCCCGCACAACTTCGGCGAGCTGCACGGTAACCTCTTCAAGGACTTCATCAGCTCCGCCGCTTACAAAGAAAACTTCAGCAAGCTGCCGGTGATTTGCCTGAGTGTGTCGGACAACAAGACCTACCAGCGCACGGAAAATCAGCACCCGGTGCTGGGCGTGGAGTACCTGCCGAACGAGTCCTCCCTGACCGAGCAGTACTTCAGGAAGATGGGCTTTGAGGTGCGCTACTTTATGCCGCCCAACAGCGTGGCACCGCTGGCGTTCTATTTCTTTGGTGATCTGCTGACGGATTACACCAATCTGGAGCTGATCGGCACCATCAGCACCATGGAAACCTTCCAGAAGATCTATCGCCCGGAGATCTATAACGCTAACGCCGTGGCCGGTTATCGTTACCAGCCGAACCTCCGGCACGGGGATCATTCCCTGACCCGTATCGTTTATGACCGCGAAGAGCGCAGCCAGCTGGCCGTGAAGCAGGGCAGGTTTGCCGAAGAACATTTCATCAAGCCGTATCGGGCGATTCTGCAGCAATGGCTCGCTAACGTCGCTTAAGGCCACCGGATACTCACAGGATTACCCATGAAAAAGCTATTACCCACGTCCACCGCTGGCAGCCTGCCCAAACCCTCCTGGCTGGCAGAGCCTGAAAAACTCTGGTCGCCCTGGAAACTGGAAGGCGATGAGCTGCTGGCCGGCAAGCAGGACGCCCTGCGCGTGGCGCTGCAGGAGCAGCTGAATGCCGGGACGGATATCGTCAGTGATGGCGAGCAGACCCGTCAGCACTTCGTGACCACCTTTATCGAGCATCTGGATGGCGTCGACTTTGAAAAGCGCGAAACCGTCAAGATCCGTGACCGCTACGATGCCAGCGTACCGACGGTGGTCGGGCCGGTCAGCCGTCCCAAACCCGTGTTCGTGGAGGATGCCAAGTTCCTGCGCAGCCAGACCGATCAGCCGATCAAATGGGCACTGCCAGGGCCGATGACCATGGTCGACACCCTGTACGATGCCCACTACAAGAGCCGTAAGGATCTGGCCTGGGAATTCGCCAAACTGCTGAATGAAGAAGCCCGGGATCTGGAAGCAGCGGGTGTGGATATCATCCAGTTCGATGAGCCCGCGTTTAACGTGTTTTTCGATGAAGTGAACGAGTGGGGCATCGCCTGCCTTGAGCGCGCCATCGAAGGGCTGAAGTGCGAAACCGTGGTACACATCTGCTACGGCTACGGCATCAAGGCCAACACCGACTGGAAGAAAACCCTCGGCACCGAATGGCGTCAGTACGAGGAAGTCTTCCCCAAACTGCAGCAGTCCAGCATTGATATCATCTCGCTGGAATGCCACCACTCCCACGTGCCGATTGAGCTGCTGGAGCTGATTCGTGGCAAGAAGGTGATGGTCGGCGCGATTGATGTCGCCACCGATACCATCGAGACGCCTGAAGAAGTCGCCGCCACCCTGCGTGAAGCGCTGAAATACGTCGATGCTGACAAGCTGATTCCTTGCACCAACTGCGGTATGGCGCCGCTGTCCCGTGATGTGGCGCGTGGCAAGCTGAACGCTCTGCGCGCCGGTGCCGAGATCGTGCGCAAGGAGTTGTCTGCCTGACAGACGGTAATTTCACACTAAGAAAAGGGGCCAATAAGGCCCCTTTGTTTATGGTCACTCGTTGCCTTAGGTCGTTGCCCGAATGAGTCCCCTCGATTTTCTCACCCAGCATTTCTCCACCTTTCTTGCCCTGATCGCGGCTGGCGCTTTCGCCGGTGTGCTGGCGGGTTTACTCGGCGTCGGTGGCGGTATTGTCATCGTGCCGCTGCTGTTCTTCCTGTTTCAGAACTTCGGCGTCTCGCCGGAATCCGCCATGCTGATTGCCACGGCCACCTCGCTGGCGACCATCGTGCCGACCTCCATCAGCTCCATTCGCTCTCATCGCCGCAAAGGCAATGTCGATGTTGACCTGCTGAAACGCTGGGCGCTCTTTATCCTTATCGGCGTACTGGCGGGCAGCTGGCTGGTCACGCGGGTGGACGGCACCTTGCTGACGCTGATGTTTGGCCTGATCGCCACCCTGTCAGCGCTGAACATGCTGTTTCGTACCGGAAAATCGGCCCTGTTCCAGCAACTGCCGGGCACAGCGGGCCAAACCCTGATGGGCCTGTGCATTGGCTTTTTCAGCTCCATGGTCGGCATCGGCGGCGGGACGATTTCCGTGCCGCTGCTTACCCTCTATAACTATCCTGCCCATAAAGCCGTCGGCACTGCCGCCGCCATCGGCCTGATAATTTCCCTGCCAAGCGTCATCACCATGTTGGCACTGGGCACCGCACCGGCGGATGCTCCCGTTGGCACCTACGGGCTGGTGAACCTCATCGCCTTTATCTGCATTGTGCCTTTGACGGTACTGTTCGCCCCGGTCGGCGCGACCCTGGCGGCGAAACTGGACGCCGCCAAACTCAAGAAAGTCTTCGCGGTGGTACTGCTGATCACCGGCCTTAGGATGCTGGCACAGCTCGCCCTCAGTTGAGCGAAAGCCACCACTTCAGCAAGCAAAAAGCCGAGTCGGTGAACTCGGCTTTTTTGTGTGCGAAGCGAAGGGGGAGGGTGTTATTCGCTCGAATTATCTGCAGAAAACCCCGCGTTTAACGCACATAGCTGCGGGCATATTTAGCAATCTTGCGCGAAGGCGTCAGTTTGGCGACCGTGGCCAGAAAGTCGTGATACTGCGCGGCAGCATTTTCCCCGATGGCCTTGCATAGCCAGGCAAGGGTGTCTTCCGTTTCACCGTCCATGTCCTTGTTGCGGTACTGATTTTTTACCAGTGTGGCGGCGCTGTTTAGAAGATCAGCATCGGCAATATGCTCGTGGAACATTGCTCGCGCCGCCAACCGCTGAACAAAAACATCCTGGGTGTTAAGCATTTGCTCGTAGCGGGCAGCCTCGATACTTTGGCCCGGCGCTGGGTTAATGGTGTTGGGCAACATGGCCCACCAGCCGCCAAACTTTGGCAGATCAGTGAGAGCGCGCTTGGCATGGGAGCGCAGCTTTGAGGAAGAGGCTTGCTTGCTGACCAGTTCAAGGGTCGGGCGATATTTCTCATTACCGCTGTAACCCAGAGCCCGCGCATAGTGCGCCATCAGCCCCGCTTCAGTGTAGTTGGAGGTTTGGTACTGGCTGAGTAGCTTACGCTCAATCACATCAAAGAGTGCAGGGTCCGACAGTCCGGCCCATTGCAGGCGGCTGAGCAGTTGTTCCTGCTGATCCGCATCCTGTGAGTCAAGGACATGCACATAGCTTGTGATTTGCTCTTCACTGCTCGAAAAAGCCATCGCTCGCTGGGCGAGCAGGGCCGCTAATACTACCAAAGCTATCTTGAGGCACTTCATGGTCAACTCCTTTGACGAACGTAAGATCACTTACCAGCGTTTGAAAATCAGCGACGTATTAATGCCGCCGAAGGCGAAATTGTTGCTCATCACGAATTCTGTCTGGATACGGCGTCCTTCACCGATGAGATAGTCGAGGTCAGCACAGTCCGGGTCCACATTGTCCAGATTGATGGTGGGACAGAACCAGCCCTCGTTCATCATCTCAATCGCGGTCCAGGCCTCAAGTGCACCGCAGGCGCCCAGCGTATGGCCGGTATAGCTCTTGAGCGAGCTGATGGGCGTGCGGTTGCCAAAGACGGCAGCAGTGGCCTGACTTTCGGCAATATCACCACGGTGTGTGGCAGTGCCGTGGGCACTGATGTAGCCAATATCTGTCGGCGATAAGGAGGCACACTCCAGCGCCAGGCGGATCGCGGTTTCCATGGTGTCGGCATTGGGTTGGGTCACATGGCGGCCATCAGAGTTCGTACCAAAGCCCACAATCTCCGCATAAATGGTCGCGCCACGCGCCTGGGCGTGCTCCAGCTCTTCCAGAATGAACGCACCACCGCCTTCGCCAATGACCAAACCGTCGCGGTCCTTATCAAAGGGGCGGGGAGTCAGCTCCGGGGTGTCATTTTTTACGCTGGTGGCATAGAGGGTGTCGAAGACCGCCGCTTCTGTCGGGCACAGGCCTTCGCTGCCGCCGGCGATCATGATGTCCTGGCTGCCGTATTTGATCGCCTCATAGGCAAAACCGATCCCCTGACTGCCCGAGGTACAGGCGCTGGAGGTGGTAATGACACGGCCACGCAGACCAAAGTAGACGCCAATATTGACCGGCGCGGTATGGGCCATCATTTTGACGTAGGAGTTGGCGTTGAGTCCGTCCGAGGTGTTGTTCATCAGCATGTTGCCGAAGTCAGCCACGGCGTTGGAGTCTCCCGCGGAGGAGCCGTAAGAGATGCCGGTACGGCCATTCCCCAGTGCTTCACTGTCCAGCAGACCGGCCTGACGCAGCGCCAGTTCTGCGGAATAAACACCAAACTGAGCGACGCGGCCCATGCTGCGCAACGCCTTGCGGGTATAGTGCGCGGGCATGGCAAAGTCGGACACCGGTGCGGCCAGACGGGTATTGAGACCTTCAAAGCGGTCCCAGTCATCCATGCGCACGATGCCGCTTCGGCCTTTGGCCAGATTCTCCCGGATGCTTTGCCAATCGCTGCCGATGGGTGAAAAGCCTGCCATTCCGGTTACAACAACTCGTCTCATCAATACATTCCACCGTTGACCGAGATGACCTGGCGCGTGATGTAGCCCGCTTCTTCAGACATCAGAAAGCTGACGGTAGCCGCCACTTCATTCACCCGACCGACGCGCTGCATCGGTACGATTTTCAGGATTTCGTCCAGTGGCAGTTGCTCGGTCATTTCCGTTTCTATCAGTCCTGGCGCCACGCAGTTGACGGTAATCTTGCGCTTGGCCAGCTCAACGGCCAGCGCCTTGGTGGCACCAATGATGCCGGCTTTGGCCGCGCTGTAGTTCACCTGCCCACGATTGCCCATCTCGCCTGAGACCGATGACAATGTGACGATGCGTCCGGGCTTGCGCTGTCTGACCATCGGCATGACCAAGGGATGCAGCACGTTATAAAACCCATCCAGATTGGTTCTGAGCACCAAATCCCAGTCTTCCTCAGGCATGGCCGGGAAGGCGTTATCCCGTGCCACGCCGGCATTACAAACGACGCCGTAGTAAACGCCATGGGCTTCAATATCCTGCTCAAGGACGAGGCGGCACTGCTCCCGATCAGCAATATCGAACTGCAGTACTCTTGCCTGACGGCCCAGAGCTTCAATTTCCTGACGGGTGGCTTCAGCAGCATCCAGCCCGGAGCGGCAATGCAGCACGATATCGTAGCCTTCCTGAGCAAGGCGAAGTGCAATGCCTTTACCGATTCCACGGCTTGAGCCTGTAACGAGGACTGTCCGGGTCATTGTTGTGCATTCCTTAAAAACGTATTCGCATCTTCTGGCTGGAAGATATTAAGACTGGCTTCGATGGCGATTGCCTGGCCTTTCAACTCGCAGTCAAAGGCGCATAAGCCATTTTCTGCTTCCATGTTCTTGGTCACCTTCACTTCAATACGCTGACCAAGCGCAAAATATTCGACCGGAGAGCTGTACTTTCGGGACCCCAGCAGGAAGCCGAGCTTGGGCGCGCGCCCTTCAAGACGTTCCTGAGTTCCGGCAAACGCGCCAATGGCCTGGGCCATATACTCAAGGCCAACCCAGGCCGGAACGCCGTTTTCATCGGCGAACAGGGTGTTTGGGGTAATGTCGATGGCAGCGGAAAGCCAGTCATCACCAAAGCCTGTGATCTCTGAAAGCAGACTCATTTGCCCGGAGTGGGGGACAACATCATCTGCGGTAAATTGAGTCGTCATGAATGTTTTCTCAAAATCAGCGAAATGTTGTTGCCACCAAAGGCGAAAGAGTTACTGAGCGCATATTCCATCGCGCTGGTGGCCGCCTGGCCCTGAGCTAACTGCACCGTTGGCAGGGTCAGGTCCGGCTGTTCATCCCAGACATGGCGGGGAATAAAACCATGCTCCAGCGCCAAGGCGCAAATGGCAGCTTCCAGTGCGCCTGCGGCCCCAAGCGTGTGGCCGGTCAGGGCTTTAGTAGAGCTGCAGGGGATCTGGTTGCCAAAAATTGTGGAGACGGCGCGGGCTTCCATCTGATCATTAAGCGCTGTCGCCGTACCATGCAGGTTGAGATAATCGATGGCATCAGGGGCGATCCCTGCGTCCAGTAAAGCGGCCTGCATGCAGCGAATGGCACCGGCACCGCTGGGGTCCGGGGCAGAAATGTGGTGCGCATCCGAGCTTTCGCCAACTCCGGCAAGCTCAATGGCGGCTTCTTCAGCGCTCAGCAGAAAGAGCCCGGCCCCTTCGCCAATGTTGATGCCTTTTCGGTTAACGCTGAACGGGTTGCACTGCTCGTTACTGACGGCTTCCAGAGCAGAAAAACCCTGCACGGTAAGATGGCACAGGGTGTCCACGCCACCGGCGATCACCGCATCGCAGATGCCAGCACGCAGCAGCCGTCGGGCGGAGGCCAGCGCTTTGGCGCCGGAGGAGCAGGCGGTGGAAATACTGTACACCGGCCCCGTCAGCTCAAGGCAGGCGGCAATGAAGGCGGAGGTTGCGCCCATTTCCTGCAGGCGATAATCATACTCGGGCGGCATGGCGCCGGTGGCAGCGCAGTGCTTCATGTGGTTTTCACTGTCACTGATACCTGAGGTTGAGGTGCCAATGATGACGCCAATGCGGTGGCGGCCATAACGCTGGATGGCGTTATCGACGGCGGGTTGCAGTTGCTGCAAGGCGGCCAGTGCCAGACGGTTATTGCGACTGTGCCAGTAAGGCGCGGCCAGCGGAATATCGGGCAGTACGCCGGAGCACAGCCCAAGAGGCATCGGCTGCCCGGGGCTGAACTGCTCCGTCATCCGAAGGCCGGTCGTGCCGGAGCTGAGATGGCGAAATGCCTCCTCACGGTCAGCTCCAATCGCGCTGATCATGGATAGGGCATTTAAATAGCAACGCATGACTGCTTCACTTCCTTAAATCCATTTGTTCAAGCGTATGGATGGTGACTTGGTATTTCCCGGCGTAGTTATGGATTCGGGTGGTCTGCTGATCGGTATCGATGTCCAGAATCAGCGTGCCATCATGCCATAACTGACGGCGGTTCGCTGCTGTGCTCAGGCTCCAGTGCCGTTCCGCCGTGTAGTGCTGGCGTAGGGAAGCCACCGGCCAGAGCGCAAACTGAAAGGTCGCCAGGATCGATTTTCCCGGGAGTTTTACCGGAATCACATCCTTCTGGGTCAGTCCGGTGTCGTCATAAACGATGGTGGTCATGGTCTGGCCAGTGGGCATGAGCGCGAGCAGTTTCACCTGCTGCTGATCGAAACGACTCACCACAATAAACGACAGACTCTTACCCCGGGACTCGAACGTCGCGGTTTGCTTGAGCAGCTGCGGCGATGGCCCTTCTGCTGGCGGCAATGGCATCAGCACAGCGGCGGCGTAAGGGTCGTGACGCAGCGAGGCGCATCCGGCCAGCAGGCAGACCAGGCTCAGTACAAGAAAACGAATTAACTGCGACATAGTTTGGCCAGCGTGGCGAGCCGGTGCGGCTCGTTGACATAGGGGTTGTTGCGATCCCAGGCATAGCCTGCGAGCACTGAGCTGATCATTTCCTTGATACGATCGTTCTTGTTGTCCGAGAAAATGACATCCTGCAGGCTGCCGTCATACCAGCCTTCAACGAAGACACGAAAGGTATTGATGCCCACCTGTAATGGCGCGGTGTATTCCTGCTGCCAGTCCGGGGAAAGCCCCTGCAGCTGGCGGTCCACGGCCTCGGCAGCCAGCATGGCTGATTTCAGGGCAATGGTGACGCCGGAGGAAAAAATGGGGTCGAGGAATTCACCGGCATTGCCAAGCAGGGCATAGCGATCACCGTAGAGACGCTCGACATCCGAGGCATAGCCATCAAGGCGGCTGACGGGCGTATCAAAGCGGGCATGGTGTAGCAGCTCACTCAGCTGTCCTGACTCGGCGACCGCACCTGACAGATATTCCTGCGGTGAGCGGTCGCTCTCCTGCGTCAGGGTTTTTGGCAGCACAACGCCAAGCGAGGCGCGCCCGTTACTGAACGGGATTAACCAGAACCAGATTTCAGGATTATCGGGATGCACGGTAATCAGGATCTTGTTGCGATCAAAGCGCGGGTCGCGGATGTTGTCTTCAATGTGGGTAAAAAAAGCGGCGCGGGAACTCAGCGTCGAGGCTTTTTCCAGCTTCAGCAGTCTTGGCAGCACTCGACCAAAGCCGCTGCCATCCAGCAGAAAGTCTGCGGTGATGCGGTGCTCAATGTCCTCATCGGAGCGCACATCCACGCTGATATGCTGAGCCGACTCGGCAATAGCCGTGACGGTCTGGCCGTAGTGAACCTCCACGCCTTCTTGCGCGGCGCAATCGGCGAGAATCTTGTCGAACTGGCTGCGCTGTACCTGATAGGTCGTGCCCCAGCCTTCAGAGAATTTCTTGCGAAAATCAAACTGGTCGTAGTCTTCGCCCCGGCAAAAGGCGGCGCCATTCTTGTACTGGAAGCCTGCCTCAACCACTGCGCGCAGTAGTCCCGCCTTTTCAAGAAACTCCATGCTCTGGGGCAGCAGACTCTCGCCAATGGAAAAGCGCGGGAAATGCTGTCGTTCGAGAATGACGACACGATAGCCTTTCTTTGCCAGCAGGGTCGCCGCTACGGCGCCGGAGGGGCCGGCACCGATAACGATCACATCATAACGTCCCTGTAATACGGTCATTCTTGTAACTCTCCTTGTGATAATTCACCGCTGTTCTTTCCTGCGCGTACGCGCATCAACGGGGCCAGCAGCCAGGTCAGGGCCAGGCCGGGCAGGATGATAATGCCGAAGTGATAGAGCACCGGGGTCTGGCTTAATGCCAGTAACCCGAATGCCAGCAGGCTGCTCAGTGCCGAGAGGCTGACGGCCAGCCAGGTATGATCGCTGTCTCCGGATTCGCTGAGGAAGATGCCCATGTCCAGCCCGATACCGAGCACCAGCATGAGAGCGATCAGGTTAAACAGGTTGTAGCCGCCTTCGAGGAGCAGGAAACCGGCAAAGGTGATGAGAGAGGCCAGTAACGGCGGCAGGACGACACGCCAGAACTGTATCCGGTAGCGGACGATCAGCATGAACATGACACCGGCATACGCCAGCAGAAGCCAGTCAGTGATTTCGCCCCGGTAGTGCGACATGAGCGTGCTGATATCACCAATACGATCGACAAAATGCACTTCAGGCTGCCTGGCTTCCAACTGGCTCAGCGCCTGCTTAAGCTTCGGTGTCAGTGGCCCTTTGAGGCGGATAACGCTGGCCACCTGACCCTCATCATCATGGATAATCAGCGCGCTCCAGGCTTTGCTGACAGGCAGTGTCTGCCAGAGTTCGGGGGTGAGTCGTGTCGTTGTATCCTGCTGCATCCGGGCGTCTGTCTGGCGGATACGGTCGTCAGAAAAATGCAGAATGCCAGCCAGTTGTCGCCAGTGGCGGGCATACAGCGAGCGCACCAGCGCGGCATTGTCGGTCTGCCGCTGCATTGATGGCAGTACCTGTGACACGGCTGCGTAACCACCCAGCAGACCTTGCTGCTGCAGCGACGCTAATGTCGGCTGCAGACGCTCTTCGCTTTGCAGTACCTGCTCAAGATCTGAGCCGGTGACCAGCAGAAAAGCCGCGCTGCTGCCATTGCCTAGCCATTGCTGTACCTGCCGGTCTTCATCAATCAGCGCCTTGGGCGAGGACTGCAGCAGGGCGACACTGTCCTGTGCTTTTCCCTGCCAGATCACGACCGCGCTCATCACGCCAAGGATCAACATCAGCGGTAGCAGCCAGGGCGTTTTGCCGATATGCGGGTAGGCATTTCTCCAGCGATCGAGCCACCTGGCTGCCGCAAGCGGTGCCTTGGTGTGATGCTTCCTCAGTAACGGCAGCCACAGCAGTACCGTAATCCACGCGCCGGTCAGACCGAGAACGCAGAACAGCGCCATCTGCCGAAGGCCAGGAAAGGGAGCCAGCGCCAGGCCTGCGTAGCCTGCCACACTTGAGACCAGTCCCAGCAACAGCCCGGCGAATAACTTTCTGACCGTATGTTCAGGCTCAATCCGGGACTCACACACAAAGTGCAGCGCATAATCCACGGCCACGCCGACAAGCCCGGCGCCAAAGGCCACGGTGACCAGATGCAGGCGTCCAAAGAGCAGCAGCGTGGCGGCAACGGCGATCAGGGTGCCCGTCAGCACCGGAATCAGTACCAGTGCCAGTGGCCATAAGCTTCGAAAGACCACCATAATCATGAGCACGATACCGAGCAGCGAACCGACGCCAATGGTCGACATTTCCTGCTGCGCCTGATTGGCACCGGCCGCTGCGTGAAACAGCAGCCCGGAGCGTCTCAGGGTAACGCCCTGCTGACGTTGCTCTTCAATAAGGGGCGTGATGATCGCCTCGACCTTTTTTTGTACCGGCATGCTGAACGGGGCAGCTTTGAGGTCGAGGGTCAGCAAATAGCTGGGTTCCTTGGCCGCCGTCAGGCGCAGGAGCCCGTTCTCGATCTTGATGGGCAAACCTGCCTGCAGTGACAGCAGCAGATCCGGATAAAGGCTGAAGGGGTCGCGTACCGGGTCAAGGGCAAAACCTGACAGCGGATTCAGCAGGCGTTGCAATGCCAGTTGTAACTGATCCTCGCCGGCGGCTTGTTGTAAGCGCGCACGGGTGGCTTCACTGAGCACAGCAAAGCGATAGGGGAAAAGTGCCGTTAGCGTCTGCTGGTCTTGTGGGGCTTGCCACGACAGCTCGGCGATATTTTTGAGTGGCGCTAAACCCTTGGCGACCGCTGTGACCGCCTGCTGCGCCTGCTCCTTCTCAGGAGCGGAAACCACCAGCAGGACTTTATTGGCATAGCTGTCCGCCAGATGATCGGTGGCCTTCCTGATGAGTGGTTGCTGCTGCGACTCGGGTA
This sequence comes from Pokkaliibacter sp. CJK22405, assembly GCF_046614695.1. NCBI lineage: Bacteria > Pseudomonadati > Pseudomonadota > Gammaproteobacteria > Oceanospirillales > Balneatrichaceae > Pokkaliibacter > Pokkaliibacter sp. CJK22405. Next base: position 233,617 of record NZ_JBKKHQ010000013.1, on the reverse strand, counting down.
ACAGCGCCAGAATGCTGGTGTCAAAATGAACACCTTTTCTTACGGCACTGACGCTGAGGACGACGATGATCAGCAGCCACAGCAGAGCGCCGGTGCGCTGCAGGAAAGACCCTTTCATCATGGCTGCAGGTTATCGAAACGAATACGCGTCCAGTCACCTTCGGCTTCGTGCAGCACGATTTCGGTGATGTATTGGCCGCCTTGCAATTCCACCTGCGAGACGACGCGCTGTACCTCGGCCGCTTTGGGCGTCAGCGTGGCTTGCCAGGTCTTGCCGGTCACTGAGGTCTGTACCTCAAAATGCTCGGAAAGTGTGCTCCAGCGTGCGGTCATCACGCCAAAAAAGATGTCACTGAAGAGTGCCACCACCGGGTTATTGCGGGTCTCAAGCTCGGAGAGAATCTTGCCTCCCTGCTCGCTGGTAATGCGCTCGGGAGTCAGCTTGAGCAGGCTTTCCACAGGCTCCAGTGTTTGCCAGTCAATCTCGGTATCACGCTGATACGCGAAGCGGCCGGAAGAGTCGATGTCGGTATCCAGCGCCGCCAGATGTTTACTCTGCTGAAATGTACCGTGCAGGCTGGGCGGCGAGGCCATCAGCGTGGTGATCTGCGCCAGCTCATCGGGCAGCACATCAGCCAGCGCGATGCCGGGCAGGAGGGTCATCATCATGACCATGGCAAGCAGAGGGCGCATCATGCTTCCAGCCCCAGTTTTTGCAGTAAGACCGGCGGGCAGGCAAAGAGCATTTCGCCGCTATCGGCATCAACGGCGACCTGCACTGTATAGCCTTTGGTCAGGCGCTGACCGGTCGCTGCATCAGTGATCAGATAGTTGATTTTCAGGCGGTTTTCCCATTCCACCAGCGTCGCCTCGACAGTGATTTTCTGCTGAAAGCGCAGGGGTTGGGCGTAGCGGATACGCATGTCGATGACAGGCCAGGCATAGCCTGACTCTTCCATTTGCGGGCAGTTATAGTCGATTTTATCCAGCAGGGCGCAACGGGCGATTTCCAGATACTTGGCATAGTGCCCGTGCCAGACCACTCGCATCACATCCACATCATGAAAGGGGATTTCGAGAGTAACTTCAGCGTTAATCATGGGGCTTCCTTATCATTGGTGGCGTGTGCGTCCGCGCTGTGCGACGTCCGTGGACGCTCTGCCTGCCAGAAGGGGAAAAAGTTAAACCACTGCAACGGGGCTCGGCAGCAATAGCTGGCGAGACGGTCGCTGTAGCGCTGAACGGCCAGCTGCAGGCCTTCATTGCGGGTTTTGCGCGCCAACGAGAGCCGTTCGGTGAAAAGCTCCATGTAAAGGTGATAGCGACCGGACTCTTTCAGGCAAAACATCAGATAGACCGGGCATTGCAGCAGGCTGGCAAGAATAAAGGCGCCCTGTGGCAGCTCGGCGGGCTCTCCCAGAAAGTCGACCACCGAGGTGCGCGTGCCACCGCTGACGGGCACGCGATCACCGGCGATGACGACAAACTCCCCGGCACTGACTCGTTCTGACAGCAACATGGCGGTCGCGGGGGACATTTCCGTCACCTGCATCAGATTGATGGCTGCATTTGGGTTGGTCTGCTTCATGAGCCGGTTAAATTTCTCGGCATGACGGGTATGCACCAGCATGGTGATACCGACATCCGGTAACTGGTGGGCCAGCGCGCTACACACCTCGGTATTGCCCAGATGCGAGACGATAATGATGCCGCCGCGGCGTTGGGTATCGGCTCTGTCGAAGGTATCAGGCGTGGCGAAAACCACATTGTCGTGGCGAATATGCCCCATCCACACCAGCAGCTTATCCAGCAGAATTTCGCCAAAGCACCAGAAATGCCGGAAAGGTGTCAGCGTGCTGTGCTGCTCCTTCGGGACGAACTTCTTAACGCGGGCCAGATAGGCTTTGGAGGCCTGACGCGATACCGGGCGGGTAGCATAGAAATACAGCATCACCGGCAGCAAAAAGAGCCGGAAACCGGTACGGCCAAACAGTCGATAGGCCAGCAGCAGGCTTTTCATGCCCAGAACTGTCCCGGCCTCGCCAATGCTGGCCCAGTGGGTGGATTGCCCGGAATGATCAGCCATGGAAACGCTGCCTGAGGATAGAGGGCAGGCGGGTGAGCATGCCGAAGAACAGTCGGGTGTGCATCCAGGAGATCAGCACGTTATCGCGCACGGCATTGAAGTGCGAGACGCCATCCAGCGGATAGTGAACACGGGTGGGCAGATTGCGGATCGGCAAGCCACGCCACGCCCAGCGCACAATGATCTCGGGGTCAAAATCCATGCGGTTACCGCAGGGCTCGGTGTCGAGCAAGTTCACCGTCTGAGCGAGGGGATAGACGCGAAAACCACACATGGTGTCCTTGATTCGAAAGGACAGGGTGTTAATCCATACCCACACATGGGTGAGATAGCGGGCGTAGTAACGCAGTTTGGGGACGGAGGCGTCATAGCGGGGGTAGCCGGTGACCAGCGCAGCGGGTGCGCTGATCGCGGTGTCAATGAACGTTGGCAGATCCGTCAGATCATGCTGGCCATCGGCATCAATCTGCACGCCATGGCTGTAGCCCAGAGAGTACAACTGCCGAAGGCCGGCCTTGACCGCTGCACCTTTGCCACCATTCTGCTCAAGACGCAGCAAATAGACGCGCTCACCATGCTCCTGTTTCAGGGCAATCAGCACATCCCGGCAGGAGGGCGAGCAGCCGTCATCCACCAGCATGACGGGATAGTCATGCTCCAGCACCTTTGCCAGGGTGATACCGATGGCTTCCTCATGGTTGTACACAGGAATAACCACCGCAGGCCTGAAGCCGCGGTCAGTTGAAGCAGATCCGTCCACTGGAGTGCACTCCCTTTTCTGAGTAATAACGAAAGCTCAGCTTTTGCTTGTCTGAGGCGTAGTCCAGCGCGAGCTGAACGTCGGCCTCGGGAAAGATGACCTGCTGAAACTTGATCACTTCCATGCGTGTGAACGTGCCCTCACACCCCAGCAACTGACGTCCATAGTGAATGGCCCAGTGCACCTGAGTGATGCCGGGCAGCACAGGATTACCCTCGAAGTGACCGTCGAAGTACACCAGTCTGGCGGGAATATGCAGAGTCATTTCAACGCTCTGGGCCTGGCGCTCCTGACGGAGGATGTCCGGCCATTTGAGTTCGTCCTGATCAAAAAGTGCGGTCAGCGCATCCACCGTAATTTTTCCTTGCTGGTTGTAAGGCATCTGTTCCACGAAGCGCCAGCGGCGTGGCAGCGCCACAGGTTCAAAGTGCGCAAGCAGGGCAGCGCGCAGCTGCCTTACGAGCTTGAGCTTGCCGTGCTGGCGGAGATAATCGCGGCCATCGCTACTCAGTTCTGCCACCATGGCCACTTCCACCCGGTTACGTTGAATGACCAGTGCCCGTGCGCTTCGTAGTAGCGGCTGCTGTTCTGCAATGTGTTCCACGGCCGTAAGCGCAATGCGCTTGCCTTCAATCTTGGCAATGCGATCCGCACGGCCCTGCAACTCGAAACTGCCATCCGGCGCCATGACGACGATATCGGGCAGATCCTGCTGGCCGGCAATCTGGGGGCCAGTCAGGTTCAGTGTGGAATCCGAGTTCAGGCGCATTTCTATGCCCGGCAGTAATGACCAGCGGGCCTCTTCGTCAATGCGCTGGGAGCGCCACGCCACGGCGCCGGTTTCCGAGCTGCCGTAAATTTCACGGACCGGGGTATCGAGCAGTCCTGCAATGGTCAGGCTGTCCTGTCGTTGCAAGGGCGCGGCAGAGGACAGTACACCACGACAGCAGGGGCTCAGTTGTTGCCAGTCCAGTGTCGGATTAAAGCGCGACAGATGTGAAGGGGTGGAAACCAGCACAAACTGCGGATACTGACGCGCCTGTTGGTAGATATCCTCGGTAAATTCGCAGAGGGTGCGCTCAAAAATCTGGCCCTTGCTCAGGGGCCACAGCAAGCGAAAAGTCAGACCATAAAGATGTTGATGGCTGACGGTCGTGACGATCACCGCATCGTTTTGTCCGGGCCAGAGTGTCTCTAGCGCAGCCAGTTCGCTTTGCAGCTGGGCAAAGCTTTTCGCGACGGCTTTGGGCATGCCGGTGGAGCCGGAGGTAAAGAGCTCAAGAGCAGGAAAGTCGCTCGGTAGAGCCTTCCATGCAGGGATGGGAACGGACTCTCCGGAATGCTCTGCAGCGTTCGTGATGGCGTCCGGATACTGGCCAGCAAAGCCATTGACCCGTTGCTGCAGGCGGGCGGTTGTCGCCGGGCGGTCGTCCCCCGGCAGGCAGACGGTGCACTGGTGCTGCCAGAGCGCCAGTAACAGTGCCAGAAACTCCACCGTATCCTTATGGAAGACGGCCCAGCGTTGTCCGGGGCTGGCGGGTAACTGCTGGTACCAGTAGCGAACACGGGCAACCAGGTCAGCACGGGAGACCAGGCCGTCAGCCCCGGTGGCGACCGGCCGGTCAGGTGCGCAACGCAGCCAGTCCGAAAGTGGTATCAGCGTATTCATGAGGACTTTCTTACTCTCTGACGCACCAGCCATTCACCCGCGAACATGATGCCGATGGCGAGATAGGAAATCAGGCCGTTGTAGAGCATCCAGGCAGCATCGGATGCCCAGAGTGCAGTCGATGTAGACACCGAGGCATTAAGGGTAAAAAACAGGCACCAGGCGAGGGTGACCTTGCGGGTATAGCGCACCCCTGACGGGGGCAGGTCTGGTTCTTTCAGACGGGCAAGGCGCTCAATAATTGACTGTTTGGCCCAAAGACTACTGGCGAACACGGCCAGCAGGCCCAGATTGACCAGTACCGGATACACCTTAAGGCCCAGATGCGCATTCCACAGCAGCGTCACCGCCAGTACGCCAAGGATGCCCACGGCAACCGCAAGCCGGTCAAAGCGCTGCCGGCTGCCAAGACAGCGCAGAGCCAACAGAACCACCAGCGGTATGATCAATAGCTGTGGCTCGACCCGCTGCAATCCCCAATAGACAGCGAAGGGATAAGCCAGGGTGAGCAGTATCACCAGAACCCGAATCAACATCAGCCGATCAGCTTTTCAACTTCCGTAACGACATCCTGAACGGTGCGTACTGATTTGAAGTCTTCAGGTTTGATCTTCTTGCCGGTCATTTTTTTCAATTCCACCACCAGATCGACGGCATCAATGCTGTCGATATCCAGATCCTGATACAGGTGGGATTCGGGGCGAATATCGTCCGGGTTAATTTCAAACAGGTCTTCAAGAACCTGCACGATTTGCTGATAGATTTTCTGCTGATCGGTCATAGTGATTTACTGCTTTGCTTGAGACTGAATGAGGGCGGCCAGAGTATTCACACTGGCGAAATGTTGGCGCGTTTCTTCTGAATCGGCTTTTAGTTTAATGCCATAGCGCTTTTGCAGTGCCAGGCCAATTTCCAGCGCATCGATAGAATCCAGCCCAAGCCCTTCCACAAACAGAGGCGCATCATCCTCGATGTCACTTGCAGAAATGTCCTCAAGATCAAGGGCTTCAATAATCATCTGCTTTACTTCCATTTGCAGATTAACCATAGGTTTTTAACTCCTCACTAAAATACTCTGCAAGATCCGCAGTCAGTCTTCGTGCGGCCACCGAGGGTGTGGGTTCCTGTAAGTACGAGGCCACGGAAATGACCTCGTTAACACGGATACGGATATGAACTTTGGCCGCAGGTACCTGATACCAGCGATCCTGCTTGGTCAGGGTCGAGGGGGTGCAGCTGATCAGCACTGGCGTGATATCCGCCGCGGTGCGAATGGCAATGTTGGCGGCGCCGCGCTTGAACTGGAGCTGATCGCCAAACGTGGTGCGGGTGCCTTCCGGGAAAACGATCAGGGCATGGCCTTTGGCAAAGGCTTCCGCGGCAGCGGCAATCACTTTTTCATTGTCTTCATTAATGATGTAGCCCGCGGCTTTCACCGGACCACGGGTAAATGGATTACGCAGCAGTTTGCCTTTCACCACACAATTGGCATTTGGAATCAGCGCAATTAAAAAGATCACATCAATTAACGTGGGGTGATTGGCCAGCACCAGTTTTGCCTGGCGCAGCCTCTCAATATGTTCGAGGTCATAGCGCAGTACGCCAAGGTATTTCATCATGCCGATATAGCCACGAAAGGCATGATGAATTGTGCGTTGGGCGCGAACTTCACGCTGCTTGCTATTACCCGGCAGGCAATACAACAGCGGAATCAGTACGACGGGCAAAAGTATTCCGCCTACGCCAAACACCAGAAAACTGAACGCAGTACCACACCAGCGCCAGAGATGATTGAGTCGTGCCAGCACGTCACCTCTCCTGTGCAGTGACAGGCTTGCCAAGACGCCAGCCCGAGCCTGCACCCGTGGCGAAATGCGCCTGCTCATCCAGCGCGAGCAGGAAACGCATCATGCGGATCAGCTCGCTGGTGGTGTCTGACTCAGGCGTGCCATCATGGGTAGCTGACAGTGTCAGGTCTTCACCCTCCGTACGGCTCAGTAGCATGGCCAGCGCATAAGGGTGTGTTTCGGATGAGCTGTACGAGCGATAAAGTTCAGGCAGGGGAACGTCATAGATGACGCAGAGGACCTGATCCCGCTCCTGCAACTGGGTGACGGCTTCGAGCAGGGCGCTGACGATCAGGTTACGGGTAGCGGCAATTGCGGTGACTTCACTCAGGTCCTTGCGGGCAATGGAAAGTAAGCCCGCCACGGCATTATGTACGGCCAGACTGAAACCTGTGGGCGACATGGGCTCATTCCGTGCAATGCCTTCCAGCAGCGAAAAAGTGAGAGGGGTGTCACCATGGCGTGAGGCAAACACGCCCGGAATGGCGTCAATGCCTTCCAGCAAAGGCAGTGCTGAACTTGCCGACGCACGGCCCAGTTCGGTGAAGCGCCGCCGTAACATGGGAGGGATCTGTTTCAGGGAAACGCCATGCAGCTCGGCAGGGAGAGCGACCGGGTTTTCGGCCCAGGCTTTCCACTGTGGCTCACTCTCCAGTCCCGGAGCGATAGCATTCCATGATTGCAGCTTGAAACTTAGCAAAATCCATTCTCCGCTTGCCACGTCTCAGTAACACCTGGGCAAGCCAACATCCTATTTTCTGCCGTCTGACAGCGGTCGCTGAAGTGGCAGGCAATTCTACCTGCTGGTATCTTAGAAGCAAATAGTAACCGTTTGATCCGTTTTGTTTCTCTACCTATAATCGGCGCTCCCATGGATCTCCTAACACAAGGATAAGTTTGTGAAAATTTTCGCTTTTTGCCTTTCTGTTCTATTGATGGCTGTGTCACAGCAGGCGTTCAGCCGTGATTCCAAGCACATGCTGCCCATCAAAGAGGCAATGGCATCCGCCGATTTCAAATCCGCGCTGGACCCGGACATTCGCTTTTACTTTGGTAGCCAAAAGCATTCACGAGTTCTGAAAAACTTTGGTGACTTCAATACCAACAAGAAAACCAACGCCTTTAACAAGAGCGATGAAGAGGCTTGCCGCTGGGTATTCCTGTCTGCATTGCTCTCCCTGCAGGATCGTGTCAAAGCTGAGGGCGGTAACGCGGTGATCAACATTGCGAGCTACTACAAAAAGAACAAGGTCAGTGACAATAGCCAGTTTGAGTGCCACGCAGGTGCCCTGATCGCTGGCGTTGCCCTGACCGGTGATGTGGTCAAGCTTGCCAAGTAACGAGAATGCTTCCGTCGTCCGGTTCTGGTACGCCAGAGCCGTGACGCCCGGCATCCTCTCCCTCGAGACTAAGCTCTCTCTGCTGCCCGCAGCGCAGCAAGCCCACTTCCATACCCTCTCCTCAGAACGACGAAAAAGGCAGTACCTCTACAGCCGCCTCCTGCTCTGTTCGGGGTTGAGCCAGCTCTTCACGCAGCCGACCCAGAGCTGGGTGATTCAGGAGTCAGAAAACGCGGCACCAAGAGTGACGAACCTCCCGGATCCGCATGTTATCAGCCTGAGTCATAGCCAGGATTTTCTGTGTTTTGCGATGTATGAGGACAGTGTTGGCGTTGATGTCGAACTGATGAAAGCCCGAGACAACCTGGAAGAACTCGCTGCATTGTTTATGGACGAGGCCGAGCTGGCAGCCTTCACTGGTGAGCAGCACAAAAGTGCGGCTTTCTTTTACAAGCTCTGGTGCGCCAAGGAAGCCTGTTATAAAGCGCTGAAGCCCGAAGAGCAGCAAACCGCCGCGTTGTCAGCGCTTTCCTATGCATTCCTGCGCAGTAATGACTCTCCGTGGCAGCTTACCGAGTCGATATTCGGTTCATACTGCGTTGCGCTCCTTCATCGCCGTCAGCGCCTTCCGGCCACCCTCCACTCGACTGAACTGGAGATTGAGCGGTTATAGTGTAGGGCTCGTATTGTCTGCATCCCGGCTGAAATCACTGTTATGCCCCAAGACCTCAAACGCTTGTCGCGCCTGACCGCGCTGATTACCCAATTACAGACCCGTCGCGTGGTGACGGCGGTGCAGCTGGCGGCGTGTTTTGGGGTGAGTGTGCGCACGGTTTATCGGGATATTCGCGCGCTGGAGGCGGCGGGCATTCCGATTTATACCGAGGAAGGTAAGGGCTATTCGCTGGTGGAGGGCTATCGGCTGGCGCCGGTGAGCTTTACCCCGCAAGAAGCCCATGCGTTGGTGACGGCCGAGCATTTACTGGCGATCCAGCAGGATGCCGCACTGGCGCAGGTGCTGAGTTCGGCCATCAGTAAGGTGCGGTCTGTCCTGCCGGAGGAGGAGCGCGAAGGCGCGGCCTTGCTCTCATCACGTTTGGCCACAAGCCCGATGCAGCCTGCGCCCGCGTCAGCCGATAGCCTGTTGGTGATTCAGCAGGCGCTGGTGAATTACCAATTGCTTCTCATTGGCTATCAGGCGGCGCAAGGCGATACGCTGACGGAGCGCGAGGTGGAGCCGTTCGCGCTTTACTTCAGTCTGGAAGGTCACTGGTTACTGATCGGCTTTTGCCGGTTACGGCAGGCGTTTCGGCTGTTCCGGCTGGATCGGATAACGCTGCTGAAGGCGCTGCCTGCTCACTTCACGCCCCATAAGCTGACGCTGGCTGAGTTTCTGGCGCAGAAGCAGGCGAATTTTTCCCACCCCTGACACCCCCTTGTCGCGGCGTCTTTATAGGCTGTGCTTCTTTATCCACAGATGCCTTCATGAACGGGCATCAGTTGTCAGGAGCGCACCATGTCCCAGATCTCTACCGGGTTATCGCCCAGAGTTTTACCTGCCTTGCTGTCCGTGCGGCTGATCAGCGCGGATATTCAGCGGCTGGTGAGTTTTTATGCCAGCCTCACCGGCATTGAGCCGATCTGGTATACCGAGGATTTTGCCGAGCTGCGCTCTGGCGTGGCGACGCTGGCCATTGGCAGTACCCGCACGCTGGCGTTTTTTGGGGAGCATCACGGCATCGAAAGCGGGCAGAACCGCTCGGCGATTATCGAGTTTAAGGTGGAGAACGTTGATGCCCTATGGGAAGCGCATCGCGACTGGCTTGAAGAGTCTGTGTTGCAGGCGCCCACCACCATGCCCTGGGGCAACCGCTCGCTGCTGTTGCGGGACCCGGAGGGCCACTGTGTGAATCTCTTTACGCCGTTATCGCCGGAAGCGCGTCAGCGCGCGGGTGAGGCTTCCTGAGAGCAAAAAACGGCAGCGGGTTGCTGCCTTTGGGTGATGCCGGAATGACGGCACGCGAGTCAGAGTTCGCCGGTGATAAATTGAGCTTGTCCCCTGCCAAATGACCAATCAGCATCGGTGTTTTCAACGATGGACACCATCAGATCCTGCGGGTCGAGACCGCAGCGATGTTTGAGGCCATCGGCCAGTAGCCGGTAGAACGCCAGCTTCTGGGATTCCTTGCGCGGTCGGGAAACCACGGTGAGCATCACCACCTGATCGGAGCGTTCAAGGCCCAGGCCGGTATCCTGCACGATCATCTCGCCGGGGCTATGCTGGGTGACGACCTGATAGCGATCGCGTTGTGGTACAGCAAACGCCTCTACCATGGCCTCGTGAGCGGCATCCAGCAGCTCACGCAGCTGGTTCCTGTCGCGTCCTTCGATGAGGTCAAACTTCAATAGGGGCATCAGGCGACTCCTTTAACAGCCAATAAACATCAGGGTTGATGCTTGTCTTTGGGCTGAAGCACAGCGCAGATCAAGGCAGTAAAGATGAAGACTTTGTGATTCCTGCAGAGCCTAAAAAAACGCCGGAGCCAGGCTGCCGGCGTGCTTGAGGAAGGTGCGGCTGGTCAGGCTCAGTGAGCGCCTGCTCCTGTGCCTCCACCGCTTAATAGCTGGCGCATATCATCAGACTGGGCGAGATCGAGCATGCTCTGACCTTCATGGTTACGCAGGTTCACATCGCCGCCAATGCGCATCAGCCACTGTGCCAGCGGCAGGTCATTCATTCGTACCGCGACCATCAGCGTGGACTCGCCATCGGGGTCCTGATGGTTCGCTGTGGCGCTGTCAGCAAAGCGAACCATGGTATTGAAAACCGCCTGGTCGCCTTCCTTGTAGGCTCTGAGAATCAGAGGCAGGCCGACTTCATCATCATAAAGATTCAGCTGAGCGCCCTGCTGCAACAGCACTTCTGCCATCCTGCCGCGGTCGGTGTTTGGGCCGGTGCGAATAGAGAGCATTTCCATCAGTGAGGCCTCCAGACTGGGCGGTGTCATGATGGACTGGAGAGTGTCTGGATCGCCTTTGTGCAGCGCGATCTCAAAGGCCGAGGGTAAACCGTTATAGATATTGGCACCGCTACGAATCATCTCCGGCAGCACATCATCCATGCCGCCGCGCAGCATGGCCTGTCCCAGCGGCGTGACCCCGATATTGTCCTCGGTGCTGAAATCCGGCATGGGAATGGCGCTGTCTTCAATCCAGGGCGTCACGGTAAAGCCGTCGGGGTTTTCATTATTCAGCTCGGCGCCCATGCGTTTGGCAAGGAACAGGATGGCCCCTTTGTTACCGGCCTCAATGGCGGAGTTGATGGGGCTTTCATTGTCATCATTGAGCTTGCTTAGTAGCGGCGTGTCGGCCAGTAATTGCAGGAGACTGCGGTTATCGTAGCTGGCGGCGAAGTGCATCAGGGTGTTTTTCATCGTTGTGCTGAACTGCAACGCCGCCTGTTTGATCTGCTGATTCATCACATCAGGGCGCAAGCCGCTGGGCAGCCCCAGCGACTGGGCCAGCAGCCCATTGAGCTGATGCTTCACTGCCGTTTTGGCGATGGTCTGGCGTGAGGCACCGGCCTGATCCAGTGCCTTAAAGGCAAAGTTCATTTTGTCACTCTGACCAGGAATCTGCGCTAGTGCGGCATCCAGCGCATCCTCCAGTTTGGCGGAGCTGTTACTGGCAAAGCTCGCCACCATTTGGGTCAGCCAGGGTAGCTGCGCCGCCGGTGCCAGCTCGGTCGCCTTGGCAAACAGCGGCGCCATGGGGAGCCGCAGCATGTCTTTCATGTCCTGATTAAGCATCTCCTCGGGCGACATGCCTTGTACGGCATGTTCGGTGGCGGCCTGCGCCAGTGCATCAAACTTGCCCTGATCGAGATTCATCAGGTTATTCAGGGTGCGCAGCAGTCGCAGGCCTTGCGGTCCTTGGGGAAAGTCCTGGGGGGCGCTGAAAAGATGGATGACTGCTTGCGGCTCGATTTCCAGCAGGCTGCTTTTGATCAGCGGATGCAAACCCTCAGGTGCTGCGGGGTCGAGCAGGTCCTGAGCGCGACACTGACGCAGCACATTCAGCAGCGCCGGGCCTTCCACAAAAAGATTCTTCATATTGTGGTTGAGGCGCAGCAGCAGGTTGTTAGCCGCATCCATGCGCGGTTTGCCCTCGGGAACGTCCAGCAGGCGTGCGCCCATCGGGCCCATATGCTCCGGGGTGAGGTGGTTGAACCATTTGATCGGCAGGGCCGCCAGACTGGGGCTGTCGCTGTTCTGTACCACCTGAGTCATCATCGCCTGACACAGTTCCTTGTCTTTGGCTGTGAGGCTGGGCGGACGGGCAAAGGCGTTATTACGGCCAAACTGCGGGCGATGCTTCTGGGCCAGATCATCCGGCGAAATCTGCTGCAGATGATGGGCGCTGAGCAGCTCATGATCCTGCTGCTCCAGCGGCAGTGGCCGGGCGTCGGCATCATTCTCGGTCACGAACGCCAGATCATCCCAGTGGCCGAAGGTGGTCTGAATGGCATTGCCGTCCTGATCCTTGTGGGTGCGCGACAGAATCTGGTGCGGCTCGGTTTCTACGCCCATACCTTGCTGGTGCATCTGTTTCATCAGATACAGCTCAAACTTCACCGGGTTCTGGGTCAGGCGGAAGGTCTCATCGGGCTGTCGGGCAAAGGCCAGTTGCACAGGCAGGCCATCAGCCGCGCCGTAGCTTTCGGATAAGGCCTTGAATTCTTTGCTGTTATTGAGCTCTTTGGTGATGGCAAACATGTCCATCTCATCAAGACTGGCCTGCTCCTTACCCTTAAGCGCTGGCAGTCCGGTCAGCATGTCGCGCAGGCTTTGCAGCCCTTCGGTGGCAACATGGGAGAGGACGCCGGTGGCGCTGAGCTGCTGATTCAGCAGCTGCCGGGAATAGTCGATGACCTGATGCAGGCCTTGCTCATCCTGACCCAGACGGTCCAGTGTGGTGCTCCAGTTACCGCTGCCGGCCAGTTCTCCCAGACCAAACTCCGGCTTGAGGTGGTTATAGAGCGCCACGGCCACATGGCGAATATCGCCTTCGTAGGCGCCAAATTCTCCGGCGACACTTTCCAGCAGCTGCAATGCCATCTGGTCGCGGGTGGTGGCGACTTTCAGGGGTAAACCGGCGACGGAGGCGCGCAGGGTGGATTTCTGCTGCTGGGCTTCTTCCTCAAGGCCTGCGGCGCATTTTCCCGAAGCAATACCGACTTCCAGGGCACTCTGCACCTTGGCATCCGCATGGTAATGATCAGAACCCAGCAGGGTTTCCAGCCCTTCCAGCTCCTGCTTGAGGCTGCCATAGGCCAGCGCCAGTTCATCATCCGTCGGGTAATGAGGGTTTTGCCCGCTTTCGTTGAAATCAAACAGACGCTGCTTGAATTCATGCAGGGTATGCAGGCTGTTAATCCAGTCGGGCACGCGTTCGCCACTGCGGCTCATCTGGTGAAATCTGGCAGAGGCCTGTGCCATCAGCTGCTCGGTCGACAGGCTGATAATGGAACGCTGCCCCGGCCCCTTGAGCTTGGCTTCCTGCTCCTGATGCCAGGCGCTGGCGCTGCCATGATGCTTGAGCAAATAGCTGCCAAGGTTATCCACCAGTCCGTGATATTCCTGCTTGAACGCCGCAAAGTGCGGGCTTTTGGCAAAGTCCCGTGGGCTGACCAGCGCCTGTGATGCACCTGCGGCCTGGGAATTGTCGGCATTACCGAGACTGCCGGTGGGGTCGTAATACAGGCGACCCTGATGACGAGCCGCACCGCTGGCCTGCGGCTGATTGGCGGGCGTTTCGGTCGATGGCCCATAGGCTGCGGCGGGCAGGTGAAAGTTTCCTAAGCGGTGCTGGAGCATACGGCCTCCTGATCGAACAGCCTTAAATAGGATGGGAAACGTCGCAGGTTTCCGCCATCGTGTCGGTGATTCGGCGCATAACGCGCCATAAAGCGGAGCTTATTCATCCCCGCCAAGGTTAAGTAGCGCGCGCATTTCATCCGATTGTGCCAGCGAGAAGAGCGGCCGACCGTTCGGGAACGTCAGCTCGGTATCCGCGCCCATCTGTAGCAGCTCTCGCACCCTCGGCAGATCATTCTTGGTAATGGCAACACTCAGGCAGCACTCGCCGTGGCGGCTCTGCTTATTGAGTATCTCCGGGGTAATGTAGGGTTTCATCAGATCAAAGAGCCGGGAATCGCGAATCATCGCCTGAGTCAGCAGGGTCGTCTCATCGTCATCGGTGACATCAATGCGGGCACCTTTCTCCAGCAGCATCGCGGCAGCACCATAGAAATTGTCGATATTGTCAGCGGGAATGCGGGTGAGTTCCTGCAGGGCATCGCCGATATTGTCCGGCGTCAGGAGTGCTTGCAGCGTATCCGGATCACCCTTGATGAGGGCAAGCTCAAAGGGCGAGGGCAGGCCTGCGTAGATATTCGCGCCATTTCGCAGGAAATCCGGAATCAGCTCATCGGTGCGGGCGGTGAGCAGTGACATCGCCAGAGGCGTCAGGCCGAGTTCATCTTTCGGGTAGTCATCCACGGCGACGCCTTTTTTCTGCAGCAAATCAAGGCACCACTCTACAGAATCCAGCTCAAGATCCGGCTTGGCATTGGGGTGATTGATCAACGCTCGCGCGGCGTCCATGCGGCCGGTTATCAGTGCCCAGTGAATGGGGGTAAACCTGTGCTTGTTACGACTATTGATCAGGGGGGTGTCTGCCAGTGCCTGCAGCAGCTTTTGATGGCTGTAGTCCACGGCAAAATGCAGCAGGGAGTTTCCGTCAATGGCGCTGCGGTATTTGGGCTGCTGCGCCAGTTGTTGCAGCGATGCCAGCTGCTGCTGGGGTGAGCGGTTATCCACCGGCATCACGTCGGCGAGCAGATCCAGCATGTCATGTTTGATGGCAACCATCAGAAACAGCTGGCCAATACCGAAATGGCGCAGGGCGTCGCGGGCAAAATCATGTTTCTGCGCGGCATCCGGTAACTGATCCATGGCCGCACTGATCGCGGCTTCATTTTCAATATCATCATTTTTGTCCAGGTATTGAGCCACCAGCTGCTGCAGCCAGGGTACGCGCTGCTCGGCCGGGAGCGCCTGGGCTATGGCAAAGAAGGGGCCTTTGGGCAGATGCTCCCGGCTTGCCGCAGGAAGTTTGAGAAGATCCTCAGGGCGGATCGCATTCAGCACATGGGTCAGGGCAGCGCTGGCCCGCTCCGGATTCATCTTCGGATCTTTGTGCATCAGCGCCATCAGCGCTGACAGCAGTTTGAGGCCGGGAACACCCCGAGGAAATGCCTCGGGAGTGTCCAGTAGATGGCCAAAGGTACTGGCGCTGGCACCTTCACTCATGACCTGGAGGAAGGGGCTGAGGCCGGTGCGGCTGTGCTTATCAAGCAGATCCGCGACCTGGCACTTTTGCATGACCCGGACAAAGCCCGGGCTGTTGATCACCGCGTTACGCTGCGTATCGTGAGGCAGGCTTTCCACCAGCTGTTTCAGGCTGCGCATGCGCAGGGCGGGGTCATCGAGCTGGGCTATTTTGTCGGTCGCCAGTTGGATCATGGGCGGGTGAGCTGCCGCCAGCCAGGTGTGAGGCAGTGTCATCCACTGCTGTACATCGCTGTTTTTAAGGCCCTGGCCCAGCATGAGCTGACACAGCGCCTTTTGCTCCTGTGACAATGCCGCGGGCGCGAAGGCTGGCTGCCCCAGTCGTGTCTGCGGCTGCTGGGCCAGATCCTGCGGTGTTATCTGCTTGAGATGATGGGTGGTGATGAATTCGTGATCCTGCTTTTCCAGCGGCAGGGGCCGGGCATTGGGCTCATGCTCAGTGACGAATACCAGATCATCCCAGTGACCGAAGTTCAGCTGGAGCGGGTTGCCGTCCTGATCCTGCGTGCCGCGCGCCAGTATCTTCCGGGGTTCGGTCTCGACGCCAATGCCTTGCTGATGCAATTGTTTCATCAGGTGCAGCTCAAATTTGAGCGGGTTCTGGGTCAGGCGGAAGGAGTCATCGGGCTGGCGAACAAAGGCCAGATGCAGTGGCAAACCCTCGCTTTCACCATAGTTTTCCGACAGGGCTTTGAAGTCCTTGCTGGCGTTCAGCTCTTTGTTGAGGGCAAACATGTCCATCTCATCCAGCGCCGCAGCGTCCTTACCTTTAAAGCTGCTGAGCCCGCCAAGGATGCCGTGCAGGCTTTGTAGTCCTTCGGTCGCGACGTGAGAGAGTACGCCGGTGGTGCTGAGCTGCCTGTCGAGCACCTCCCGGCTGCGCTGCAGGACCATCTGTGTGCCTTCAGCGTCACGTCCCATGCGATCCAGCGTGGTGCTCCAGTTGCCGCTGCCGGCCAGATCACCGAGCCCAAATTCCGGCTTGAGGTGGTTATAGAGCGCCACGGCCACATGGCGGATATCGCCTCTGAAAGCCCCACTGGCGCCGGCCATTTTCTCCAGTGTTTGCAGGGCGATCTGGTCGCGGGTGGTGGCGACTTTCAGGGGCAAACCGGCGACGGAGGCGCGCAAGGTGGATTTCTGCTGCTGGGCTTCTTCCTCAAGGCCTGCGGCGCATTTTCCCGAAGCAATACCTACTTCGAGGGCGCTCTGCACCTTGGCCTCCGCAGGGTAATGATCAGAACCCAGCAGGGTTTCCAGCCCTTCCAGCTCATGCTTGAGGCTGCCATAGGCCAGCGCCAGTTCATCATCCGTCGGGTAATGAGGGTTTTGCCCGCTTTCATTGAAATCAAACAGGCGCTGCTTGAACTCATGCAGGGTATGCAGGCTGTTAATCCAGTCGGGCACGCGTTCGCCACTGCGGCTCATCTGGTGAAATTTGGCGGAGGCCTGTGCCATCAGCTGCTCGGTCGACAGGCTGACAACGGAATGCTGCCCCGGCCCCTTGAGCTTGGCTTCCTGCTCCTGATGCCAGGCGCTGGCGACGCCGTGGTGTTTAAGCAGATAGCTGCCAAGGTTATCCACCAACCCGTGATATTCCTGCTTGAACGACTCAAAGTGCGGGCTTTTGGCAAAATCCCGTGGGCTGACCAGTGCCTGGGAAGCGCCTGCGGCCTGCGCATTGTCGGCATTACCGAGGCTGCCGGTGGGGTCGTAATACAGGCGACCCTGATGACGAGCTGCACCGCTGGCCTGCGGCTGATTGGCGGCCGTATCGGTCGATGGCCCATAGGCTGCGGCGGGCAGGTGAAAATTGCCTAAGCGGTGCTGGAGCATCAGTTTTTCCTTGTAAGCAAGTACATACCTGGCTTTCTTTAGCCTTCATCATGCTCCGGGGTGAGCGGATAGCCGCGCAGCATGTCCTTGACGGCATCACTCTGGGCCATATCAATGGCACGCATACCGTTGTCGGTGGTGGCCGAGGTGTCCGCGCCGTGTTGAATCAGCGCCTCAACCAGTGGCTGTACATCATGGGTGGCGGCCAGCATGAGCAGGTTGAAACCGTAGGTATCCTGCTGGTTGATGACCTCAGGGCCGCCGCGCTCCATCAGCACGTTCAGCATGGCCTGATCCCCTGAGCCGAAGGCGGTCATGGTCAAGGGCTGGTTGTTCTCATCGCGTTTATTCATCGGCGCACCCAGGTCAACCAGCGCGTTGATGACGGCTTCCCGGTTGAGACTGTGGGTGTCCGTATAGTTGGTCAGCATCGGCAGGGCATCAGCCAGCGTCTCGGGGGTCATTAGATGGCGGAAGGTCTCCGGGTTGCCGCGAGTCGTGGCGATGTGAAGGGCTGAAGGCCAGCCGCCAAGAATATCGGCGCCTCGGGCCACCAGTGCAGAGACAATCTCGTCGGTGTCACCTTTAAGGACTGCCTGCCCCAGTGGCGTGAAGGCGGCATCATTGAGGCGTGGATACAAGCGATCCCCTTCATTCAGCCAGTATTCCCAGGTGGATTCCCGTTCGGTCTTGTGGGCAAGATTAATGTCCGGGTGGCTCAACAGCAGTTTGACGGCGTCCGTGTGGCGACCCTGAATGGCACTGTTGAGCGGCGTCACGCCATAGTCGTTGGCCTGATTCAGCAAAGGCGTGCTCATCAGCTGCTTGATGAGCCCGAGGTTATTGGACTCGCAGGCAAGGTGCAGCAGGCTGTCCTGATCATAATGAGAACGGTACTGTACGGCGGCATTCTGCACCGCTGCGGCGGTCGCGGCGCCATCCAGCGTCGGGGTGATGTCCTTTTTCAGCAGCGTGGTCAGCATGCCCATCAGGTTATGTTTCACGGCGACTTTGGCGAAAATGTCCGTCGAGGCTTCATAGGTCGACAGCACCTGATCCGCCACGGCCTCGTGGCGCTCGCGAGGAAGCTGTGGCAACAGGGCATCCATGACGGTATCGAGATTAAAGCTCTCGCCTTCATGCAGGTGCTGCAGCATCGACAGCATCCACTCTTCGCGGTGCTTCGGCGGCACGGCCTGAGCGCGCTCCATCAGGAGCGGCAGGGTGACGTAGTTGAGGAGCTGCTGGTCAATGTTCAGCAAGTCTTTCGGGTGATAGCCGCTCAGGGCATGGCGCGCCACTTCATCGGCTGGCGTTGAGGCTTCATCCGGCAGGGAACCGTCCATTTTTTCCAGTAGCGTGTTGTAGAGCCTGAGGCCCTGCGCGCCTTTGGGAAAGTCACTGGTCTGTGTCATCAGACGGCCGACCAGATCACTGTCCAGGCTGACATAGTCGTCATGAAGCAGAGGGTGGATGCCATCGCTCTGGCTCGCATCCAGGTAATCACTGGCGTGGCTGACCTCCAGCAGCTGCTCGAAGGCGGGGCTTTCGACAACAAGATCCTTTTGCTGCTGATTGAGCTTGTCCAGCACGCGATGTGCACTGTCCAGCCGCTGTCTGGCGGTGGGCAGCTCGGCGAGCTTGCTGACCGTCGCTTCCAGAATGTCGTTGTGAGCATGCTCAAACCAGAGGGTGGCGAGCTGGGAAATGCTCTCGCCATCACTGTTGCGAACGGCCTGATCAAGAATGGCCATGCACAGGGCGCGGTCGCGGACAGTGAGGCTCGGGTTCGCGAACAGGGAAGTGCGCTGACCCAGCGGCGGCAGGTGCTTGTTGGCCAGATCATTGGGCGAAAGATGTTGCAGATGATGGGCGCTCAGGAGTTCGTGATCTGCCTTGTCAAAAGCCCAGCTCTGGCCGCCGCTTCTGCCAGTGGCGAGGGTTTCGGAAGCAAAGACCAGATCATCCCAGTGGGCGATGGTGAGGTTAATGGCGTTGCCGTCGGCATCTTTCTTGGTGCGGGACACCACCGCCTCCGGATCGGTGTCGACGCCAAGATGATCCCGGTGCATCTGTTGCATCAGGTGCAGTTCAAACTTGAGTGGATTGCTGGTCAGGCGATAGGTGTCATCCGGCTGCTTGCTGAACACCAGATTGACCGGCAAACCTGCGGGCTCGCCAAAGCTTTCCGACAGCTGTTTGAAGGCCTTGCTGTTACCAAGCTCTTTGGTGACGGTGTACATGTCCATGTCATCCAGAAAAGCATCAGCTTTATCCTTCATGCCGGGGAGTTGTGTGACCAGATCGCGCAGGGCGGCGAAGCCTTCGGTGGCGACCTGATTGACCACGCCGGTGGCACTCAGGGCTTCGTTCAGCTGCACCTTGGCGCGCTGCAAGGTGTACCGGATGCCGTCCTCATCGAGGCCAAGGCGTTCGAGCCCCATGCTCCAGTTACCGGCCTCACCGACCAGGTCCCCCAGATCCATTTCCTCTTTCACAGCGTTATACAGGGCTGCGGCCATATGGCGCACATCGCCGGCATAGGTGGTTTCTGCCGCGATATCCTGCAGGTGCTGCAGTGCCATATGGTCACGGGTATTGGCAACCTTGAGGGGTAAACCGGCCACCGATGCGCGCAGGGTGGACTTCTGTTGCTGGGTTTCCTCTTCCAGACCTGCGGCGCATTTGCCCGCCGCAATACCGACTTCCAGGGTGCTCTGCACCTTGCGATCCGCCTGATAGCTTTTGGAGCTCAGCAGGCCTTCCAGCCCTTCCAGTTCATGCTTGAGGCTGCCGTACGCCAGCGCCAGTTCATCATCCGTCGGGTAATGGGGGTTCTGGCCGTTTTCCTGAAACTCGAACAGGCGCTGCTTGAACTCATGCAGGGTATGCAGGCTGCTCAGCCAGTCCGGGACCTGCTCGCCTTTCAGCGTCAGCTTGTTGTGAGCAAGGGAGGCCGATTCCAGCAGCTGTTCAGTGGAAAGATGCACGGAAGAGTGGGGCGACTTGCCTTTGAGTTTGTCGAGCTCGGCCTGTTTCCACTGGCTGGCGCTGTCGTGGTGTTTGAGCAGATAGCCGCCTAGACGGTCGACAAGCGAGTGATATTGCTGCTTGAACGCCGGGAAGGTGTCACTTTTGGCAAAGTCACGCGGGGAGACCAGCTCTGCATTGCCTGCCTGCTGTGCCCCTTCGCTCTGGCCGAGACTACCCGTGGGGTCGTAATAGAGTTTGCCTTCAATGGAGGCCGCGCCCGAGGGGGATTTCGGCGATGAGGGAGAACCTTGCTCGTCCTGGGATGAATAGGCAGTGGCAGGAATATGAACCGAGCCCAGTCGGTGTTGGAGCATGGCGGCCTCCGATGGCGAAAAAGAGATACGGCGTTGCCACCTGAGATCGGAACGCCAGAGCAACGGCTGCCGCCCCGTCACAAGGCTCGGGGCAGGCTTGGAAAAGCAGGCAGTGTTGCAGGTGGGCGCCGACAGACAACAGGACGCAGGCAAGGCGTCCGGTGGCGGGTTATCTGCGGCGCAGGTTCCAGTGATTCAGGTGTCACTCTCTGTGTATAAGTCAGGGGCGGATAGTTCCCTGTGGCGGGTGTTGGAGCGAGTTTTCGTCATGGTGCTGTGATGGCACCGTCCTCTGGCGATGATCGCCGCGCATCAATCTCTTCCGGGCACTGCCTGAGAAACATATGGAAGGTATCCTCTGCAGGAACAGACCTTTATGCTTTCACAGACTGGCCTTTTTACCGAAACAACTTGCGATATTGATACCGTAACACGGCCTTTTTCCCGATTTTGGGATGTTATAAAGTTACGCTATTTCGCACTCCCCGACAGGATTCATGGATGCTGAGCTTTTTTCGACCCAGGCTGATAGGCGGCCTGCTGTTTCTTGCCACTGGCCCGTTGGCGGCGCTGAACTGCTGGGCGCATCCTCACGTTTTCATGGATTACTCACTGAATTTCACCGTCGAGGGTACGGTGCTGAAAGCCATTGATGTCGATATGGTGCTGGACCCGATGACCACCACCAACCTCCTTAACCAGTACGACACCAACGGCAATGGCAACTTCGAGGGCGAGGAGCTGACGACGATCCGCCAGCTGCTGGATGATTCCATGAAGGAGTTTGATTACTTCTTCTTTCTGCTTGAGCACGATGATCTGCAAAAACTCGCCAAGGTGGAGATGAGCAACCTGCATCTTGAGAACGGCGTCCTCGGTTATCACCTGCATTACCTGCCCGCCAGGCCCATCAACATGCCGCGCAATGTCGAACTGGGCTTTGTCGATATGGAAAACTACTTCGACATGCAGCCCGTTGACCCTAATCCGGTCACCTTCACCGGCAAGACCACCTGTACTTACCGCGTTATTGATCCGATCGAGGCGGAAAAACGGGATCTGGTCGCCGCCAAATGGTTCACCTTTAACTGTGGAAAATCCTGATGTCAGCACCTGTCACTGCGCCGGCCCACGCGCGCCCCTGGTACCTTAATCGCGGACTCTGGTTGCTGATCGGGCTGGCGTGCTGTTCCGGCGCCATGGCCGCAGGCTTTGGCCCCAAGGTGGATACCGACACCACCTGGTGGGGGGAATTTATTAACTGGATTCAGCGCACCCAGGTCAGTTTCTATCGGCAAATGGTGTCTGCTGTTAAAGGGCTGGTGAACAGCGGCGATGGCAGCCTGCTCTGGGGAATCGCCTTTGCGTATGGCGTCTTTCACGCGGCGGGGCCTGGGCATGGCAAAGCGGTGATCAGCAGCTATCTGCTGGCGGATCGCTCGCGCTGGCGTCAGGGCATGGTGCTCTGTGCCGTGGCGGCGCTGATTCAGGGGCTGGTGGCGATTGTCATCGTCGGGATTCTCTCCGGGCTGCTGGAACTCTCGGCGAAGGTGACGCAGTCGGTGAAACTGATGGAACAGGCCAGCTATCTGGCCATTGTGCTGTTCGGCGTCATCATGGCGTACCGCGTGATCCGTGGCACCCACAGCTGCTGCAGTCATCATCACGACCATAGCCATAGCCATAGCCATAGCCATAGCCATAGCCATAGCAGCAGCTGCGATCATCATTCCCACAGGCCTGACTGCCGACATCAGGAGCACAGCCTGGCGCCGACGGCGTCTTTATCCACAGCCCACAGCGCGATCACTGGCGCACAGCTATCCACAACCTCGTTAACACCAGTGGTGCCGGCACTGAATGCCTCCACCCGTTTTAGCCGCGTCGAGCCCGAAGCTCCTATCGAGCAAAGCGGCTGGCGTCGCAAACTGGGCGCGGTACTGGGTAAGGAGCAACTTACCGTCGCCTCGGTGATCGGCATCCGCCCCTGCAGTGGCGCGGTGCTGCTCCTGGTGTTCTGCCTGTCCCAGCATGTGTTCTGGTACGGCGTTCTGGGTGTTCTGCTGATGTCTCTTGGCACCGCCATCACTGTCGGCGCGCTGGCGACGCTGGCTGTCTGGGGCCGGGCTTTGAGTGTCCGCCTGCTCGGCACCCGCCCTCGTGGTCTGGCCGCCCTGCAACGAAGCCTGGGCATGCTCGCCGCACTGGTGATGCTCCTCGGTGGTGGCCTGCTGTTCTGGGGCACCCTGACCGCACCGGGACTGCTGCGTTAATGGCAGACTGACTTCACTCGCGTCCCGTCCAGTCAATTGTCAGATTATCGGCGGTTAATAATTGAACAGTGGTTGCCGCCGCGTGGGATAAATGGATAATTTCCTGCCAGTTTTCTTCTGATTGACCGCTCAGTCCGGTCAGCTGCCCACAAGGATGTGATATGACGGTTTCACCTGCGTCTTCCGGACCCATTATTGGTATTGATCTGGGTACCACCAATAGCCTGATTGCGGTCTGGCGCAACGAGAAGGCTGAACTCATTCCCAACGTATTGGGGGAGGTGTTGACTCCCTCGGTGGTGAGCGTGGATGAGGATGGCCAGGTTCTGGTCGGTCGTGCGGCAAAATCCCGCCTGACGACGCACCCGGCGCAAACCACCGCTGCCTTCAAACGCTTTATGGGTACCGAGAAGGTGATCCGTTTGGGCAGTCAGTCTTTCAGTGCGCCGGAGCTCTCGGCGCTGGTACTGAAATCCCTGCGTGCCGATGCTGAAAGTTATCTTGGCGAACCGATTTCCGATGCCGTGATTTCTGTACCGGCTTACTTCAACGACGAACAACGTAAGCACACCCGCTTTGCGGCAGAGCTGGCTGGCCTGAATGTCACTCGTCTTATTAACGAGCCCACTGCTGCAGCGATGGCCTATGGCCTGCATGAGCAGGCGATGGAGCGCAGCCTGATTTTTGACTTGGGTGGCGGCACCTTTGATGTCACTGTGCTGGAGTATGATCTGCCGTTGATCGAAGTGCATGCTTCCACCGGCGATAACATGCTTGGCGGTGAAGACTTCACTGCGGTACTGATGGTGGCCTGCCTCAAGGACTGGGAGCTTGAGCGCGATGATCTTTCTCCCAAGGAGCAGGCGCGGCTGTGGGACCGACTGGAGCAAATGAAGCATAAGCTCAGCAGCGGCACACAGACCCTGGATTGGACTGTGCGTGATCAGGAACAGCACTGGGTGCTGGATGATGCCCGCGCCGAAAAAATCTGGCAGCCGTTACTGAAGCGCCTGCGTCAACCGATCGAGCAGGCCATGCGTGACTCGCGTCTACAACCACGCGATCTGGACTCGGTAGTGATGGTCGGCGGTGCCACCCGTCTGAATTGTGTGCAGCAACTGGTCTCCACCTTGTTTGGCAAGCTGCCGTACCGCCATCTGGACCCGGACACGGTTGTGGCCTTGGGAGCTGCGGCTCAGGCGGCCTGTAGCAAGCGCGATGCTTCCATCGAAGAGCTGATCCTGACGGACGTGTGCCCTTACACTCTGGGTATTGCGTCTCAGCACGGGGAGAAGCACCCTGATATGTTTAGCCCTATCATTGATCGCAATACCATTATTCCCACCTCACGCGTTGAACGTTTCTGGACCACGCATCCCGAGCAGCAGCAGGTGGAAATCAAAATTTATCAGGGTGAGCGTCCCCGTGCCTCGGACAACATTCTGATCGATACGCTGGAAATCCCCGTCAGCCCCCTGAAGGACAGTAATCAGTGGCTGGATATTCGTTTCAGCTATGACATCAACGGACTGTTGGAAGTTGATGTTGAAATGGAAACTGGCGCAAAGCATTCCAAAATAGTGGATCGAAGCCCGGCGGGACTGGATGAAGAGGCACGCCAGCAAAGCCATGACCGGCTTCAGGGCCTGAAAATTCACCCACGTGACTCCTTGCCCAATCGCACATTGCTGGCGCGTATTGAGCGTGCCTACAGTCAGACACTGGGCGATGAGCGCAGCCAGATTCAGTCGTGGCTGGCAGCCTTTGAAGAGGTATTGGGCAAGCAGAACAAGGACGACATTCTGCGTCTTCGTAACCAGCTGAACGATGCGCTGGACCAGGCCCAGTTGTAGCCTATTCTCGGGCGCTCAAGTGGTAGGCGCCGGAAAGCCTCTCTTCCGAGAGACTTCGCGTGATGCGTGACCCAACGCTGGTTCAGAACCAGCGCTTGTACCACGGCAAGCTGCGTCGCTTACGCAGACTTGCCAGCAGGTTGATCACTGGCTTGCGGCTGAAGTAACGCGATGGCCCCCAGGGGTTAGGCCAGGGATTCGTCGGATACACCAGAGGAATCAGAGCCAGAGGAAAGATCAGGATACAGAACACCGTAAAGGCGGGGGCGGTAAAGCCCGCAAAGGTGTGTCCAGGGCTCATGTCTCTCACACGTCTCGATGTCAGGTAATAGTAGGGCATCGCCATTATGAGCAGGGCTGTCATCCCTGCGCCAAAGTCACGAAGATGACCCATCATCACGACAAAGACCAGACAAAGCAGTACGCCGATGCTGTAAGGAATCCGTGTTATTCGGGCGGGGAAATATTTCGCCATGAAGCCAGTTTTTGAGGCGGACTGCTGCCGGTTAAGCAGGAATACCTGATACCGATACAGCCACAGGTTAGCTAAACAGCGCACCGCCATGGGTTGTGTCGCATCTTCCAGTATCCTCAATAGCGCCTTCATCCTAGACGAGCCAATGGCAAATTCGTCCCGTAATTTGTGATGAGCATTGAGGGTTTGCAGCGCTTTTCGGAGTTGAGGGCTGATATCGATCGACTTTGATTTGAGGAGAGTAAAGAACTCGTAGGTAGTGCCACGGATCAGATGCTGATGCAGCGACTCGGCATAGGGTTCACCCACCGTTTGTACCACGGCCTTGAGATACCACTGCTGCACAATGGCTTTATACGGATGATCGTCGCTCAGGTAGGCGTACAACGTAGAGGCGAACACGATCATGGCGGGCAGGCACTCCTGAAGACGCCCTTCATGCTCATGACAGAGTTGCATCAGCTGTGGCAAGGCATAGAGCAGGTGCATGTCAGCAAAGGGGTCTTCTTGCCTGAGCTGGCGGGCATAGGTGAGCTCGATCAGTAAGGGCGAGTCCAATGACTCCGGTGATAACTCCCCGCTTTGCCAGCGCTGCAGAGTCTCCTGAAAGATATCGCCAGTCTCAGAAAAATGAGTGTGTTGGGCGATCTGCGCCCACTCCGCCTCGTTTTCCAGCAAGCCCGCAATGACTAACCTGGACCTGGCACTCTGCCAGTCTTGAAAGGCTTCAGGCCAGGGAGTCCGGGTCACTTTATGATGCTGATGGTACAGCCGGACAAAATGAATCCACCAGTAATGGGGTTCATTCTCCAGGCGAGGAAATCGCGGCACGCTTATTTCACTGTAGGCACGGACACGGGCGAGCCAGGCACGAGCCAGCGCCCGCTCCTTATGTTCCTCATCCGTCAGGTCTTCACTCAGCGTGGGAGGTTTCGAGGTGCGTTCCCCCAGATAGTCCTTGAATGCCAGAACCAGCGCGCTTTGCTTAAAGGCGCTAAGAATCGCCTGCGCCTGTGCTTGAAGGCTGCGCTGAATCAGGGCTTCAATCGGGTGCTCCGGGAGCGGATCGTTTAACGAGGCATACAACAGCGCCTCGCCTCCCTCCATGACAATCCAGGCTTGTCGGTACAAACGACTGATACTGTCCTCGCCCTTAAAGCAGCTGGCCAGCCATCTCAGGGAATTCCGATCGTCGCGGTAGGCGAGCATCGCTTTGCCCTGCACGGTGAAGCTGCTGTCATCCGTGAATTTGAGCAGAGCATCCCAGCTTAACGGGGCTTCACGATGAGCAATACCCGCAGGGTTGTGTCGAGTATCAAAGTGGCTGAACGCGAGTGTTAGCAGTGGCAGGAGCGTGGGCAAATGCTGGCGGCAATACATCAGCAGGCTGCGTTGCTCGGTAGCGGTGAGGCTTGCAGCAGAGAGCTCGGACCAAGGAATGTCTGGCCAGGGCGCGGTACCCTGCAGCAAAGCCAGAGGCAATAAGAGCGCAGTGTCTTCGGAATGCCACGCGCTATCGGGCAGGGGGCGCTCAAGTCGCATCAGCGCTTCAGCGAGCAGATTCTGAAGTGCCGCAGAGGCAGGGAAGTAGACGCTGCCGGCGCTATCCAGGAGTTCGGCAAGATGCTCGGGATGGGCTATCACGTCAGCACGGTTGAGCCTGTCATTCAGGCTTTCCCAGAATCGCAATGTCTCATTTTGTGCAGGCAGACTCAGCTCCTGCAGGAGCTGATAGTCAAAGCAAGCCTGACCCTGTTCAAGATAATCAAGAAAGTTTCTGATCTCGGCGTGAAAGCGTTCGGGCAATTCATCCAGATAAAGACGCCATTCAAAGCGCGCCAGCAGAAGGCGCATACAACGAGGGCTGGAGGGTAGTTCTTCCAGCTGCTTTAACACGGGCCAACGCAGGTCATTCAGGCCTTGTAGTGAGCAGTGTTCCAGTGTGTCGAGCCACAGGTGCCAATGGCTTTCAGAAAAGCGCTGGCCTGGGGTGTGTAACAACTGCTGGAACGCCAGAAATATTTCTCTGGATAGCTCATCGCCAGGAGGAGCGGTGTGCGCAGTGACAGAGGCCTCCGTAAGCGTGAGTTCCCCTTGTTCAACGGTTCCATCTGAGAGGAGTCGTGCCTCCTCCAGCGCCTCTTCGTACGCGGTGCGCAGGGCGATAAACCCTTCAGGATCCACTTCTGGATGCACTTCTTTAAGCCGGGCGCGATAGGCCTTCTTGATCAGGTTGGTGTCGGGCGTGGGCTCAATATCGAGCAGGCTCCACGAAAGCGCGATAGTCATATCTTCATCCCTGAAGGGTGGCCGGACTGAGTCCGGCAGGTCGTCGAAAATAGGGGGGGAATTACTGTGTCCGCAACCAGTGTTGCAGCTGTTCAAAGTCTTCCCGTTTGCGCCGGGAAGAAGGGCCGAAGCGATTGGGTAACGCGCTAGATGGCAGAACCAGCAAACTTACCCAGATCAAGGGCATGGCCAGCCCTACGATAAAAAACACCAGAAAGGCTCCCCAGCCCAAATCACGATCTCTTAAGCGCCTCACCAGAAGCGTGGTCAGGGGGAACAAGGACAGTAAGGCGGTGAGCACCACCAGAATCATATTGCTTTGCAAGGACAAGCCGAATAACACCAGCAAGGCCGTGATCGCCAAGGCAAAGTCGCTGCGACTGAGCCGGTGCCGGGTTGCCCAGAACCGATAGGCAGGCTCCACCGGCGCGCTTTGCAGATCCAGTAATACCTGTTGGTACATATGCAGGCGCAAGCTGGCGGCATAGCGCCAGAAGACCGGAGCTTCCGGTGTGTCTTTATAGGTTTGTAGGGCTTTGAGGTCATCCATGAGCGGGGCCTGATGGCGTCTTTGCGAGGTCAGGTCGCTCAGTAGTAGCGTCAGCAGTTTACGCTGAGAGCTGTACTGGGAATGTTGCTCCTCACAATAAGCCAGCAGAGAGCTGCCATTACCCTGTTCCAGCTCAAGTTGCATTGCCACGGCATCCTGTGGGCTAGTGTGCAAATAGTCCCGCAGATGTTTTTCCAAAGTACGACGTACGTTTTCGCGGTAAGCAATGTTGTCGTTATGCAAAATGAGTGTACAGAGCACAATCATCAATAGTGGATCGGCGCTCATTGCCTGCAAGTGATCAGGTACGAGGCTCATCATCTGCGTGGCGCTCAGGTATTGCTCGCCCAGCAGTTGTGACTCCGGCAATTGCGCTTGTAACTGTTCAATCACGGGGGCCAGTAGCTTGTCATCCAGCGGGTTAGTCAGTACGGCGGCATCGGCGCTGAGGTGGTACTGGCGGAATGTCTCAATGAGCGGATAAAAGGGATGGCTCACCGGAACATCAAGCGCCAGCATGGGGTGTCCCAGACGCCTCAGGGGCGAGGTGTGTAGCTCAGCAGCCTGCAGCCAGAGGCTGGCTTCGGCCATGTCGGTAAAGGCTGATGGCCAGGGCATGCCTTGCTGATGCAGCGTACTCAGGGTGGCCCAGAAGGGTGCCAGAGGACATTCGCCGAAATGGCCAAGGCCAGGGAGACGGCGAGCTTGCTCGGTCGTATAAAACCGTAATCGCTGGCCATAGTTTTTGGCCAGCCGGTGGATGTCAGGATCATTCTTGCCAAACACGGCGGGTAGCTCGCTGATGTCGCCGTCGAGATAAGCGCGCAGGGCTTTTGCTAGCGGCCAGTGTTCACACCAATGCAGGGCCGCAGCAAGCTGTTGTTGCTGACCGTCAAAGATAAAGCGCTGGAGCGGGGCACTGGGTGGTGTGGCCAATAAGGCCTCGTTGAGTAAGGCTTCACCGCCATGATTCACCAGCCATGCACGGCGGTAGAGGAGTGCAAGTGAGGCATCGGCCAGAAGTTCCGGGTCAGTGGCTAACCAGTTATCCAGGGTCGGTGGGGTCTGGCTTGAGAGACCTTCGAGCAGGCGGCGAGCCAGGGCAGGAAAGGGTTTGTGCGCCCATTCTGCCAGTGTGTAGGCCGTTTCCGGGGAACGAGCATCGGGACTACCGTATTCCTGCAGGCTGGAAGTGAGCTCCTCTGGCCAACGGGCTATCGATGGGGTGTGATTCAAGACTGCCAGCAGCAGCGGAGCCAAGAGCGGTGCGTAATGTTGTGCATAATCCAGCAGGGCTCGACGTGCTTCCGGGCACTGGAACTCCTGAGACAGTGCTTGCCAGAGCGGCAGCGCTTCCTGGGTGCGGCCGAGCAGCTGATACTGGCGGGCCAGATAGGTTCGCCAGCGCTGATTTTGGGGATCGGCCGCCATGCGTTCTTTCGCAAAATGTGCCAAGGCCTCGATACCCAAACGGGCCTGGCAGCAAGCATCCAGCAAGCGAACCAATAGCTCATCATTTCGGCCCTCCTCCGTGGGAATGGGCAGGCAGAGATGCAGGTTCAGCAGTGACTCAAGCTCCTCGGCGAAGAGTTCATCACGGGCACGGCGCAGGCTATGAAAGAACCACAACAACTCACCGTGGATGGGCTGCGGTAGCTCGGATAACAGCGCGAAGTCGAACAGATCCGGACCACCCAGGAAGCGCAGATAATCCACCACCATCTCGCGGCTGGGCAGGCTGACTTCATCCAGATGCTCCGTCCATGCAAAACGGGCGACCAGAAGTTGGGCACAATGCCGCGACACCAGCGAGTGATCCATCAGCTGGTTAAGCACCAGCCAGCGCAGATCACTGACGGCCTGCAGCGGGGCATTATCCAGTTGTTCAATCCAGGCCTGCCAGTGACTGGGTTGAAAGCGCTGGGACGGGTTTTGTAGCAGGGCAATCAAGGCATCCAGCAGTGATCGCGCGTCCTCCTGAATCGTATCAGCAAGGCGATCCATGGTGATGCCCTGCTCACCGGCCTCCTCCTCGGGCTCTTCCATCGCTGGCATCGAAGCAAGTCGGTTGGCTTCCTCAAAGGCTTCTCGCAAAGCGCGGAACCCTTCCGGGTCGGTCTCAGGATGATGGAAGGGAAGGCGGGCGCGGTAGGCTTGTTTAATGGCGCGCAGATCGTCAGTGGGGGGGAGGGCAAGTATCGCCCAGCATCCGTTACTCATTCCCAATCCATCTCTTGTAGTGAATCGGGCTTACTCACAGGCGACAGAGGCATGTCCCAGGGCAGTCCATCAAAAGGACGAGATTCGCCACTCAGTAGATGTTCCAGCATCTGCTTGTGCCAACGTGAGGAACCCATCTGTAGCAGTTCTTCAGCGCTTCCCTCTGCATCAGAATCAGTCTGGTACATCCAGAATCCACGACCCACGACAAAGCCGATCATGTACTGTGGCCAGTTGCGATAGTAATGGTGTGCACGTAAGGCAAAGCGCGAGTGCATCCAGAGGTTTTCCTCAAGCGTTATCCAGCCATTGAGCTGCGCAACTCGGGCAAGAAAGCTGCATCGTCCGATATCCCAAGCCTTAATGCCGCCTGGCCCGCAATAGCTTGCGGTGCGTTCGACAAGTTCTGCGCACTGATGCTGATAGGTGGTCGACTGTGACGTTGTCAGTGCATCGCCTGGCATACGCCTGTGCCACTGTGCATAGAGAGATTGCAGTGAACCCGCATGGCCGTTATCAGTCATGCGGGCGATCATCCTTAATAAGCCGCTACGATCATTGATTGACCAGCCGCTTTGCACGTCAAACTTTTCACCATCCGCAGGTCCGAAGGTGGGAAGATGATAGCGTGCCCCCCAACCGTAATTGATGCTAACCATCGGTGCGGACAGGGTAAAAAGCCAGTGTTGTTGCTGTTCTTCCATGCCAACCTCTTGTTCCGGTGAGCAAGTCATCATGACCAATCCTTCATCAGCTCAAGAAGGCAGGCCTGCAGATTTTCCAGCTCCTCATCACTAAAGCGTGACCCCGGCCCATAGGCGTTGGGTAGCCCTTCGCCCGGCATAAACAGCAAGCAGAGCCAGATCGGTTTGAACCAGGCAGCGATCGTCCCCATGGCGAGAAAGGTTTTCAGACCCAGACCGAGATCTCGCAAGCGCCGCCAGGTAATGCCTATAGCGGGAAATATCATCATTAGCATGGCCGGCACCATGGCATCCGGTAGCCACATAAAGACACCTGTACCGACCGCCATGATGAGTACATAGGCGATGGCGTAAGGCACTCTGCCCACGCGTGCTTCCTTCCAGAATTTCCAGGGGCTAATTGTGGGCTGCTGTTGCAGCTTCTGAATGATGGTCTGTTCTTGCACCAGGCGAAGATTCAGCGCAAGGCGTAGCGCGGGCGCTTGTTGGGAGTCCATTTTCAAACCCAGCATTTTCTTGAGGTTGGAAAGACCAGGCTTGCCATCTTTCGCCTTGCGGTCATCAAGGCAGTAATGACTGCATTGGTTAAGCGTGCCACTCCAGGTATTGGTCGCCGCTGAATGAATCAGTTTGCGCAGATACCCGCCTTTGTGAGCGCGAATTTCCTTGAGTAGCCGGGTGTGATCAGCGGATGGGAATGCCTGTTGCAGGGCTTCGGTGAGCCACTGGCTTAAGGTGGGTTCAGCCGTTTTCAGCAGCATTGGCTCGTAGTTGAGTTCGATGCAGAGCAGGAGCCACTCGATGCTGTCTTGGGACAGGGCATCCTTATAGCGTTGGCAGACATCGAAGACTTCCTGAACATGAGCGAGTCTTGGCAAGTTGAGAATATGAAGATTGATATCCTGCTTGAGGCTATGACGGCTCATTTGTCGAAGCAGTGCATCGTCCTGAGCGCCTTGAAGTAGCGATGCCGGATTTTCCAGACTGGCCTGACAAGCGCGAAGCGCAGGTGCGAAAGGATGGTTCTCAGCAACACTGACGGGAATACTGTCCAGTAGGCGCAGCCATTGCTCGGGATAGATCAGTAGCTGCTTGATGAAAATCCAGGGTTTGGCACTGTCCCAGCGATCAAAGGCGGCTGGCCAGCGCATCCCCTGATGCTTCGCGATCATCATTCGGTGCAATGCACTACCGAGGGAGCTGGTTTGCGGATCAAAAACTTCCCCCTCAAATAAACGGCGCAGCTCCTCAGGTCGATAGTAGCGCAGGCGTCGAAACCAGCTTTGTGCTGCCACAAACACCGGGCTTTCAGCCTGTCCAAAAGAGTAGGGTAGCTGGTGTCGTTGATTGGCGATGACGTCTTTGAGCAACTGCGCGATCGGCCAGTTTTCACACCAGTACAGTGCCTGTTTGGCCTGTACCTGCAGGCGTTCCACAATCAGTGCCGTCAGAGGCTCATCGGGCGTTGGCTCGGTTAGAATTTCGCGCAGCAGATCCTCGCCACCCTGATGCAGGCACCAGCCGTAGCGATAGAGTCTGGCCTGCAGATCATGCTCCGGAGCACTAAGCAATAGCGCCATCAGGCCCAGCTCTTGTCCACTTTGCATCCAGTCAGTGAAAAGCTGTGCGAGCAGAGGAAGATGCTCACTATCCAGTAAATTCAGCGCAATCGATGTGGCTGGTGTCAGGGCGACCGGGTTGCCATGAATCTGTGCATCTGAGTCTTCTGCATCAGGCCAGCCCTCGACAGCGGGCTTGTCGTTCATGGCCAGAATCAACAAGGGAAGCCATTCCGTATGCTCATGCTGGCACAGCGCTACAATCGCTTGTCGGGCACGAGGGCATTGGTGTGTCCGGTAAAGCGCAATCCAGAGTTGCAGTGCCTGCTCATTTCGTCCGGTTTTCTGATATTCACAGGCTAAATAGGTTTGCCATTCACGCGGTGTTTCTGAGGACTGAAGCATCTCCAGGCAAAAAGCTTCAGCGGCGTCATTAAAGAGGTCTGCTTGCCAGAGCCATCGTGTGATTTGCATGGCAAAACCCTGGCTCTTGTCAGGTAATGGCAGGCACTGGTGTTGAGAGAGTAAAGAATGAAGCTCATCCGTGGAGGACGCTTGGGCGGCGTGATGTCCCTTTTCAATAAAACCAAGGACTGCCTTTTGAACGGTCGCGGGCCAACAACTCAGTTGATGGAGATCAAACGGATCCTCTGAGCGAATGTCCAGAAGGAAGGCTTCAATGCGCTGGCGAGCACTGGGGGATAGCTCATCAAGGCGCTCATCCCAGCTGAAACGCTCGCACAGTAGCTGCACGCACTGATGAGAAAGTGGATGGTAATGATAGATTTCCCACAGTACCTGCCAGTACACATCCTGATAGGTCTGCAGAGAGACCTTATCGACTTTTGACAGAAAGGCTTCCCAGGCGATTGGGTCAAAACGATGAGCTGTATCGCTGAGCAGGATTTTTAACTGGTCAATCAGTCCCGGCTCTCGGCAGGTTTCTGTTGACGCAACGGTCTCGCCTGCGGCAGCGTCAAAGTTTTCGTTGTCCGTTGAGGCCTCTATATCGCGTTCAGCAATCCGAGGAAGCGCGTTAGCGTTCTCCTGCCGGTTAGCCAAACGACGCGCCTCATCGTAGGCCGCGCGCAGCGCTTTAAAGCCTTCCGGGTCTTCCTCAGGATGAACAGTTGGCAATAACCGGCGATATGCCGAACGAATGACATCAAGGTCTTGGGTGGGAGACAGTCCCAGAAGCTGCCAGCACTGAGTGGACATCATGACCAGATCTCCTCCGCTAAGGTGGATGGCCGTGGAGGTTCATCACAAGACAGCGACCAGTGGTGAGCTGATAAAGGAGAGTCCTGCGGCTGCAGAAGCGCTCGAACAATATGCTCAAACCAGGGCGCAGAGCCATGTTGCAGAAGAGAGTGCACCAGATGTTCCGGGGGAAAGTCTGCATTTCTCGATGTGCTTTGCCAGTATGCCCGGCCCATGAGAAAGCCATAGACATAAGCTGACCAGCTGCGGTAGCAGCCGCGAGCCGAATGACTCAGCTGGCAATGCAGCCAAAGGCTTTCATCCTCGGTGATAAGACCATCACCGAAACCCAGTCGTAGTATCAAGCCAGCGCGCGCCAGATACCACGCCGCGATGCCTGCCGGGCCGGTGTAAACGGCGGTTTGAGAGACAAATTCTGCCAGCGACTGATCAACGCAAGGCGCATCGTTAGCCACCAGAGGTGTGCCGGGAGTGAGCTGATGCCAGCGTCTGTAGAGCGTGGATAATTCATTGTTGCCGGCTAAGTGCATCAGCGTTTCAACATCTTCGAGCAACTCTTCCCGATCACTGCAGCGAAACTGATGCAATGACGTGGGCGGGTCGGTATCAGTGACTGAGTGCGAGGTGCAACTCAGGCTGACGTCGCGACACATCGCGACGATCGGTGCTGACAAGGCAAATAGCCACTGCTGCTTAGACTCATCCATGATACTGCTGTTCATCCATGCTAGAGGGGCAAGGTCGCCCGAACCACGCTTATGATTAAAAAATCGACAATGATAGCGTTACGAAAAGCGAACACAAGTTACATTGGGGTGGTCAGCGCTTACATCTGTCGATAGAATTTGCCCCACTCCGGTGCGCGCTGTGGTTTTAGCGGATGCAGTGCGGCCGCAGGGGTTTGAATTCTGGAAGACCAGCGGAGTCTCTGGTCAGGTTTGGTAAGAGCGCAGGCCCGTGATGCCGGGCGCTCTGGCAGGGAGCAAGATGTGAACACCGTGGTCGCCGCCGGGCGTTTTCCACCCCAACTTTCCTTTCCCGCTCCGGGTGTCTCTGGCCGCGCGTTTGTGCGTGATATCTCTGTGTTTTCTGCTGTTGTGTGTTTTGCACCCCGTTTTTGTCTTTTTTCTGAGGAATGATCATGGCTTTGAGCTTATCTGAACTGCATGCACTGCTCGCTGAGCAAGAAGAACTGACGGCA
This sequence comes from Pokkaliibacter sp. CJK22405, assembly GCF_046614695.1. Classification (NCBI taxonomy): domain Bacteria; kingdom Pseudomonadati; phylum Pseudomonadota; class Gammaproteobacteria; order Oceanospirillales; family Balneatrichaceae; genus Pokkaliibacter; species Pokkaliibacter sp. CJK22405. The sequence continues at coordinate 198,975 of NZ_JBKKHQ010000013.1, read as the reverse complement.
ACGCTGGAAGGCGACACGCTGCTGCTCACCAATGAAGAGGGCGTTGATGCCTTTCTGACGGTGCAGGGTGAGCAGGTGCTGGTGGAATCCCTGCTGTGCAAGGTGGCGGATATCACTGATACGGCAGCCTTCAATGACCAGATTCTGCGCACGCACAAAACCATGTTCCCGCTGACCACCCTGGGAATTTCTGCCGTCGGCACGGAAGAGTTCTATGTGGCGTTTGGTGCCCTGAGCGCCAGTTCCAAGCCTGAGAGCGTGCTGGTCGAGGTGGAAACCCTGTTTCTTAATATCGAAGGCATGCTGGAATTCTTCGCGGCCTTTATCCGCGCCTAATTTTTTACGGGTAGCAGCCCAAGGAGGCTCTGATGTCTGTATTCAGTAAACTTTTTACCGCCCTGCGCGGTCATGCCACGACGGCGGCAGAAGCGGTCGCAGATAACCAGGCGCTGGTGATTCTTGATCAGGAAATCCGCGAAACCGAAACCGAGATTCGCAAGTCTGAACAGGCCCTGACGTCCATCGTCGCCAAGGAAAAACTGAGCCAGCAGAAAGTCGATTCTCTGCAGCAGGCGGTGAGCGAGCATGAAGGCTACGCCATGGCAGCCATGGAGAAAGGCAACGAAGCGCTGGCGCTGGAAGTGGCCGAGAAAATCGCCGAGCTGGAAGAGCAGCTGGCCACCGAGAAGGGCTTCCTGGAGCAGGTCACGGCCTCCGTTGCCCAGCTGCGCAAGGATCTGAAAAACTCCAAGAACAACCTGCGTCTGATGAAGCAGCAGGTCGATACCGTGAAAGCCACTGCTTCCGTGCAGAAAGCGCAGGAAAGCCTGGCTTCACGCCACCTCAACACCAACTCCAAAATGCGCACCGCGTCTGAGTCGCTGGAGCGTATCCGCGCCAAGCAGCAGCAGCGTTCAGCAGAAATTGATGCAGCCCGTGATATGGCGGCGGATGAAAGCGGTGATGATCTGAAAGCCAAGCTGGCGCAGGCCGGTATCGGTGGCGCAGGCAGCAGCTCAGCCAATGACGTGCTGGCACGTCTGAAGGCCAAGAACGGAGGCTGATCCGCCCATGCTGCTTGTGACCCGCCTCTCAAAGCGCCTGGCCCGACATCTGGCGACCTTGAGCTGGCAAACCCTGCTGATCGGCTTTGTGGGTTATCTGATCCTGAGCTGGGTCGGCATGTACCTCGCCGGGGAGGCCGTTGCGACGGACTCCCTGACGGTGTTCTGGTACTGGCTGATCGTGACGTCTTCGACTGTCGGCTACGGTGATTACAGTGCCAGTACGGTACTGGGCCGCTGGATCGTCAGCCTCTGGGTCATTCCCTTTGGGCTGGCCATGTGGGGCACCCTGATCGGGCGTATCGCCGGGGCGATCATGCTTTTCCTGCAACGCGGAATCAAAGGTTTACGACGCGTGAAACACCACAACCATACGCTGGTCATCGGCTATAACGGCATACGCACGCTACAGTTGCTGCGTTTGCTGATTAATGAAGCCGGCGGCCATGCAGATCAGGCCAATCTGGTGCTCTGTGCCAATGTGGCCAAGATCGAAGAAAACCCCATGCCCGATGAAATCGGCTTTGTGCGGGTGGAAAGCTTTAACAATGCTATCGAGATGGAACGCACCAACATCAGTGAGGCGCGCTCCATTCTGATTGATACACCGCTGGATGATGTCACCCTGACCACCGCGCTGTTTGCCTATCAGCAGAACCCGACGGCGCACATCATGGCGTACTTTGATGATGAGCAGAATGCCCGTCTGCTGAAGGCGCACTGCCCGACGGTGGAGTGTATTCCTTCGGTGTCGGTCGAGATGCTGGCGAAAGCGGCGGCAGATCCGGGCTCCAGCGCGCTGCACCATGAGCTTTTGAACGTGGACCAGGGCCAGACCCAGTATTCGGTGGTGGTGCCTGAGCTGTCTCATAGCCTCACCGTGGGTGATTTGTTCCTGACCTTCAAAGAGCGCCATGAGGCGATCCTGCTGGCGGTGAAGTTCCGTAATGATGACCGCCTGACGCCGAATCCCGGGTTGTCTGTGGCGCTGAATGCCGGTGATCGCCTGTATTACATCGCCGATGAGCGCGTCACGGATTTCCGCTGGGAGAAAGCCCATGTTTGACTGGCTCAAATCCAAAATAGCCGCACCTGAAGCTGAGCCCAAACCTGCTGCGCCGGAAGTACTGGGGTTGCGTCTGGGCGGTGCGGTCGAACTCAACGAGCTCAAGCTGCGTCTGCTGGATGATCAGCTCATTACCGATAACATCGCAAAAACGCAGCTGATTCAGGCGGTAGGTCAGGTCAAACTGGATGCCTCCAATACCATTCTGCGGTTTTACACCGATGATGAGGCCTTCTTTCAGGTGGTGATGACCGGTGGCGTGGGTGATGAGTTCGTCAGTGATGTGAAGCTCTTTCACTTCTACTCAACCGTGGGCGTGAACTCCCGGAATGACTGGGAAAAAACCCTTCGGGACGTCAGCCAGCCCAGCTGGGCGCTGGAAGAGAAAAGCTTTCAGCGTGTCTGGGGAGCGGTGGGTGACAACCCGCCCATGGCCATGACCGAAGAGACCTTCACTCAGGACAGCAGCGGCGAGCGCACGGATCAGTTCATCATGCTTTATGAACTGGCGACCTCGGCGGAACTCTCGGAGTTTGTGCTGGTCTCTGCGGAAGAGAAAATCATTAATCACCAGCATGATCGCTGTCTGGTGATCAGTACCGGCATCAATCTCGGCATGGCCGATTTTGAAGTGATCGGCTGATCATCATGGTGACCGTCATCATCGAAATGGATATTCGTGTGTCCCTGCCGACAGGAAAGGTTGGCACTGAACACCTGACTGCACGGAGGCAGTTATGAACCGATCTCTTGCCATGAGTCTGGCGTTACTGCGGGATCAGGCCCCCATGGGCCGTCTGGTCACCATGACCACCGCGCTGGCCGGGGCTTCCCTGATGTCTGGCCAGCCCGAAGGTACGCTTTCCGGCCTGCCGACAGCGGACGCCAAAGCGGTCGAATCGGCCTGGAACAGCAAGGCCAGTGTGGCCCCGGCGGTTGCACCACTGACCAATCACTGGCTGACAAAGCCCTGAATTCACGGCTGACGGTCCGTCAGCCTTCTTTTATCACCTGCGAAAAGGACCTCCTTTCATGGAAACCATTACTCATTCCCTCAGTGGGCTGTTTTCCTTCGTGATCTACTTTGCTGCCTGTCTGGTGGCGCTGTTTCTGTTCAAGCATTTCTACACCAAGGTCACTCCGCACGATGAGTGGAAGCTGATCAAGGATCGTCGTAACAGCGCGGCGGCCTGGGCTTTTGGTGGCGCAACTCTGGGCTTTGCCATTGCCCTGGGCGGCGCGGCTTCCAACTCCGTCAACTTTCTGGACTTCGTGATCTGGGCCATTGTGGCTCTGGCGGCGCAGCTGCTGGCGTTCAAGCTGATTCGCGCCTTCTACATGCCACGCATCGTTGAGCGTATCGAGAATGATGAAGTGCCTGCCGGCATGATGGTGTGCTTTATCTCCATCGCCATTGGTGTGCTGAACGCCGCGTGCATGACTTACTGATCGGGAGGGCAAGATGAAACGTTCACAATCCATCAACCTCTCGCGGATGCGCAAACAGCCGAGCCTCACGCTGGCAAAGCTGGCGACGGCGGTGGCCGGTGTCTCCCTGCTGGCAGGCTGCTCGGACTCCAACGAGAACAGCACTGTTTATAACAACGTGGACTCCTGCGCCCAGGATAATCCCGGTATGGCAGCCGAATGTCAGGCCGCCTATGAGAAAGCCAAGGAAGAAGCAGTACGCACCGCGCCCAAGTTTGAAACTCAGGGCGACTGTGAGGCGCAGTTTGGTCAGTGCACCACCTATCAGAACAACGGTCATAACTGGTTTATGCCGCTGATGGCGGGCTTCATGATTTCCCGCGCGCTGGATCACATCACGGATCGTCGCAGTGCGCCGGTATTTACCGGTTACGGTGGCATGTATGGCGGTTACTACGGTGCCAATGGTCGTCGCTACGGTGATGTCCGTCAGGGGCCGACCAAGGTCTCCGTGCCCAAGTCGACCTATGATCCCAAGCCAACGGTGACCCGCACCATCGATCGCGGTGGTTTTGGTTCGACCGCTTCGGCCAAGTCGAGCTGGGGCAGTTCCTCCAGCAGCTGGAGCAGCAGTTCCTCAAGCTCCAGCCGCAGCTTTAGCTGGGGAGGCTGACCGCGATGCTACGAGTGCCCGTGCGGGAACGTCATGACTGGCAGCGTACTGCCGTGGAATACGGCTTCAAGTTTCACACCATGTACGGTGAGAAATATTGGGACGAGTCGGCTTACTATCAGTTCACCCTCGGGCAGATCGAAAAGCACATCGAAGATCCCACTGCTGAGCTACATCAGATGAGTCTGGAAGTGGTGGAGCGGGTGGTGCGCGACGATGAGCTGATGCGTCGCTTTGGTATCCCGGAGGCTCATTGGGATCACATTGCCCGTTCCTGGCAGCAGCGTGATCCCAGCCTCTATTCCCGGCTGGATCTGGTTTACGACGGCATTAACCCGGCCAAGTGTCTGGAGTTCAATTCTGATACGCCAACCAGCCTGTATGAATCCGGCTTCTGGTCCTGGCTGTGGTTGGAGCAGATGGTCGATCGCGGGGCGTTGCCTCGCGCGGCGGATCAGTTCACCTCTTTGCAGGAAAAGCTGATCCATCGCTTTTCCTCCCTCAAGGCCCAGCAACCGGGGGAAACCCTGCATCTGGCCTGTTGCAAGGACACGGAGGAAGATCTTGGCACCATCACTTATCTCAGTGACTGTGCTGAAGAGGCTGGCATCACCACCAAACTGGTCTATATCGAGGATATCGGTCAGGGCGAGGGTGGCTGGCTGACGGATCTGGATGATCAGGTCATCAGCTGGATGTTCAAGCTCTATCCCTGGGAGTTCATGTTCCGCGAGGCCTACAGCCCGCTGATCGCCACCAGCGATGTGAGCTGGCTGGAGCCGGTATGGAAAAGTCTGACTTCCAACAAGGCGTTGCTGCCGATGCTGTGGAAGCTCTTTCCCAATCATCCGAATCTGCTGCCGTCCTGGTTTGAAGATGAGCTGGGTCAGGCCAATGTCAGCAAGCTGGTGAAAAAGCCGTTGTTCTCACGCGAAGGCGCCAATATCGCCATTCTGGAGAATGGCAATGTACTGCAGGCCAGTGACGGCCCTTATGGTGATGAAGGCTTTATCTATCAGGCCTACCATGCCATGCCGAAATTTGGTGACAACTACACCCTGATTGGCTCCTGGCTGGTCGATGGCGAGCCTGCCGGTATCTCCATCCGTGAAGATACCTCGCGCATCACCCAGGATCTCTCACGCTTCCTGCCGCATATCATTCTGGGCTAAGGCCACCGTCTGACTCTGGAACTGCTCCGGTGGCTTATCTGGCCACCGGGCGCCGTCTTTTCTTGCTTCTGCTTTGAAGCCGCTTCTTAACGCTTCTTCTCTAACTCAGCGCTTCGTCTCTTCTCAACGCTTCGCTTGGAACGCCCATCTCACCCCGTCTCGCAGATTGTTGCGGCAAACAGCGCTCCTGCGCCTTTTTCCTAACGAGTGTTTCCGTGCGGTAGCGATTCCTAACGAATTCCTGCTTGAGGCTTGGCGGGGCCGGGAGTAGAACTGATCAAATGATGACCAGAATGCATCAGGAGGCACATTGGATGCCGACCTTTACCAAATACCACTCCAACCAACAGGCGCTGGAGTGTGAAGCCCATGGCTTGCTGGTGCTGCGAGAAGCATTGGCCGAGGCCAATATCACTGAGCTATCCATCGCCGAAGTGATCAGCGTTTCCGGCAACCAGCTGGTGCTGGCGTCCATTGCCTCACGCTCTGCGGCGCCGGGGCAGATGGCTGTGCTGGGTCGCGGGTTGGCGAAACTGCACGCCATTCCTGCCGAACGCTTTGGTTTTGATCAGGATAACTACATTGGTCTCGGTGCCCAGACCAACGGCTGGAGTCAGGACTGGGGCAGTTTTTTTGTCGAGAAACGCCTGCGGCCACAGATCAGCCTGATCGAGGATGACACCTACCGTCAGGCCTCACTGCTGCGGCTGGCGCTGGTGGAATCCCGTCTGATCGAGTTCTTGAATACCTACTGCCAGCGCCCAAGTCTGGTTCACGGCGATCTCTGGTCGGGCAATGTGCTCTTTACGGATGAGAAGATCTGGCTGATTGACCCGGCGCTGTATTACGGCGATCGCGAGGTGGATCTTGCCATGACAGAAATGTTTGGCGGCTTCACGCCTGAGTTCTATCAGGCCTACGATGCGGTGTTGCCGCGCTCACCGGCCTACGGTCGCAAGCGGCCCATCTATAACCTCTATCACTACCTCAACCACTACAACCTCTTTGGTAACAGTTATCAGGAAGGTTGCGAGCAGGGCTTCAGCGAACTGGAGCATCTTTAAGGCTGTCGTCCGCTGCTAGTCATTTCGATAAGGCTGCAGCGGACGGTAAAAGCCGGTCTTTTTAGTGACTGTGCGTTGTCGTTCTCACCGGCACATCCTTCTCTGCGTTCATTTAGCCCAGCCCAGCGCTATTAGCTCCGTTCCGGGTTATCGCCTTCTGCATCGTTCATGCCCTTTACCATCTGGTGTTTTGGCGTTATTCCGCAGGGGCACGCATTTAATTTTTATATCTGTTTGTCCGTATATCCGTTTTGTCATATATATGCTTTAACGTATGTGAAGTGGCGCTGCGCTACCCACACTTCGGCAGGCTATGTTTGAGGAGAGCATGGATGACAGCCCCGACCCCCGATGCCATTTTTAAACTGCTGGCAGATGAAACCCGCCTGCGCATGCTGCTGCTGATTCAGGAAGAGCAGGAGCTGTGCGTGTGCGAGCTGGTCACGGCGCTGTCACTGAGTCAGCCGAAAATTTCCCGGCATCTGGCGGTACTCAGAAATGCCGGATTACTGATGGACCGCCGTCAGGGGCAATGGGTCTATTACCGGCTGGCAGAGAAAAAACCGGCGTGGCTTGGGCCGTTGCTGGCGGGCATTAGCGCCAGTTATATCCAGTGGCGGGCGCCTGAGCGTGATGCGCTGGAGACCATGCCCAATCGCCCCGGTTGCTGCTAACGCCTGTGCTTTTTTGACTCGATTACACCTTCACCGGCATCGCGATGCCCACTGACCGACACGTTTCGGAGACTAGAATGAATCGTCCACTTCGCATTGGTATCAACGGTTTTGGCCGCATTGGCCGCATTGGCCGTCTGGCACTGCGCGCTGGTTTTGATAACCCGTCGCTGGAGTTTGTGCAGATTAACGATCCGGCAGGAGACGCTGAAACCCATGCGCACCTGCTGAATTTTGACTCTGTCCACGGTCGTTGGCACCACGAGGCCATCGTCGAAGGCGAGAGCATTCTGATTGGCGAGCAGCGTGTAAGCGTCAGCGCCAACAAGGCCATTGGCGATACCGACTGGTCGAACTGCGATGTGGTGATTGAGTCCAGCGGCAAGATGCGCAAGACCGAGCTTTTGCAGGCGTACCTTGATCAGGGCGTGAAGCGCGTGGTGGTCAGTGCTCCGGTGAAAGAGCCGGGCGTGCTGAACGTGGTGATGGGCGTGAATGATCATCTCTTTAATGCTGCGAGCCACCGCATCGTCACCGCCGCCTCCTGCACCACCAACTGCATCGCGCCGGTGGTGAAGGTGATTCACGAGAAGCTGGGCATTCGTCACGGCAGCATCACCACTATTCATGATCTGACCAACACCCAGAGCATTCTTGATCAGCCCCATAAGGATCTGCGCCGCGCCCGTGCCTCCGGCATGAACCTGATTCCGACCACCACCGGCTCAGCGACGGCTATCGCGGAAATCTTCCCGGAGCTGCGCGGGAAGCTTAATGGCCACGCTGTGCGGGTGCCGCTGGCGAATGCCTCCATCACCGACTGTACCTTTGAGCTGAGCACCCCGACCACGGCGGAGGCCGTCAATGCGCTGTTCAAGGCGGCCAGTGAAGGCGAGCTGCAGGGCATTCTGGGCTATGAAGAGCGCCCGCTGGTGTCGACGGATTATCGCGGCGATGCCCGCTCGACCATTGTTGATGCGCTTTCAACCCTGGTGGTCAACGATACCCAGCTGAAAATCTACGCCTGGTACGACAACGAATGGGGCTACGCCAACCGCACGGTGGAGCTGGCTCACAAAGTGGGCGCGGCGGAACGATGAGCCTTGCTCTGCGCCTGCGTGAGCGTTTGGGCCTGACTAGCCCGATTGCGCAGTATGGGGTGATCACCGGCAACTACTGGGCCTTTACCCTGACGGACGGCGCCCTGCGCATGCTGGTGGTGCTGCACTTCGCCCAGCTCGGTTACCGCCCGCTGGCCATTGCCAGTCTGTTCCTGTTCTACGAGTTCTTTGGTGTGGTGACCAATCTGGTCGGCGGCTTTCTCGGCGCCCGCATCGGGCTAAACCGCACCATGCAGCTGGGGCTTGGGATGCAGATCATCGCCCTGGCGATGTTACTGGTGCCCAACCCGATGCTGACGGTGGTTTGGATGATGGTGGCGCAGGCGCTGTCAGGGATCGCCAAAGACCTCAATAAGATGAGCGCCAAAACCTCCATCAAGGCACTGGTGCCGAAAGAGGCCAACAGCCGCCTGTTCCGCTACGTGGCGCTGCTGACCGGCTCCAAAAATGCACTGAAAGGCGTGGGTTTCTTTCTTGGCGGCGTGCTGCTGGCGAGTCTCGGTTTTCAGGGCGCGATGGCGGCGATGGCGCTCGCGCTGGTGCTGGTCTGGCTTTTTAGCCTGCTGGCGCTGCAACCTTCGCTGGGTAAAGCCAAACACAAGAACCGCCTGCGTGAACTGCTCTCACCCAGCCGTACCGTCAACGTACTGTCGGCAGCACGCTTCTTTCTTTTTGGTGCGCGGGATATCTGGTTCGTGGTGGCCTTGCCGGTTTACCTTGCGGAACAGCAAGGCTGGTCGATGCAGGCCGTGGGTGGCAGCCTCGCCCTGTGGGTGATCGGCTATGGCGTGGTGCAGTCACTGACGCCGCTGCTGCTGCGGCAGAAATCCGCAGGGGCATTGCCCGGCAAAAATGCCATGCCGGGCAAAGGCGCCTTGCTGTTCTGGGGTTCGGTGCTGGCGCTGGTGCCACTGGCGATGGGTTGGGTAGATGGGTTGCCGGTGGTCTGGCTGTTGGCCGGTCTTGGCCTGTTCGGTGTGCTCTTTGCGCTGAACTCCTCCCTGCATTCTTACCTTATTGTCGCCAGTGCGCGGGAAGAGGGCGCCTCGCTGGATGTTGGCTTCTACTACATGGCCAATGCCGCGGGGCGGTTAGTCGGCACCTTGCTCTCTGGCTGGTTGTATCAGCAGGCAGGGCTTGGCGGCAGCCTGCTGGGTACGGCGCTGTTTGTGGCGCTGGCGGTGTTGTGTACGGCGGCATTGGAGTGGAACTCACCGAAGCGCGATTAATCAACGGTCGCAGACGCCAAAAGAGGCGGAATTGGCGCGTGATTCCAGCCCTCTGATTTGGCATGTGAAGGCGAGTCGGTATAGTGAAATGTGCATAATTTGCACACATCAGCATGCAGGAATTTGCGTGCCGATGGATCGTTCAGCTGCCAGCGGGTTTATCGTGTGACAGAGTTCAGCCATCCCCTTCATCAGTCCTTGAGTCCCAGGCTTGAGCGCGAGTACGCGGCTCTGCGGCTGGCGGCGCTGACGCACATGCATCAGGCCGTGTGGGTATTCGACTTTCAGGAAGGGCGGGTGCGCTGGGCCAATACCGCGGCACTGAAACTGTGGATGGCGAAGGATCTGGATGAGCTGACCTGCCGCAATATGGGCAAGGACATGTCACCCGCCGTGGCGCAACGGCTGCATCAGTTCATCACCGATTTTGAAATTGATCCTGAAAAAGCCTTCACCGAAACCTGGACGCTGTACCCGGATAACATTCCGACCCGTATTCAGATGAAGGTCAGCGGTGTGCGCTTGCCGGAAGGCCGCATGGCGATGCTGTGCGAAACCGTGGATTATTCCAAGGCAGGCTCCGATGGCAGCCGTGCCATGGATGCGCTGCTGCACACCAGCGTGCAAATTACCCTGTATTCCATTGATGGCCAGCCGCTGTACCGCAACCCGGCGGCGCGAGCGGGCGTCAGTTCTTCCAAAGCGACCTTTGCCGAGCGCTTCATCAACGAGATGGAGCTGGCCAAGGTGTCGCGCATTCTTGAACGTTCCGCTGGCTGTGAAGAGACTGTGCAGGTGCACAGCCCGGGCGGTAAGCGTTGGCATCGTATGACAGTGCGCCGTTGCTCTGATCCGGATTCCGGTGAACAGGCCTGGCTGGTCAGCGAAGTGGATGTGACCGAGGTGAAGCAGGCACAGCTGCAAATGCAGCAGCAGGCAGAAACCGATCACCTCACCGGGTTGCCGAACCGCCAGTTCGTCTATAACCATTTCGCGCGATTACTCAAAAGTGTTCGCACCAGTGGCGAGCAGGCCGCGCTGCTGTACATGGATCTCGATAACTTCAAACACATCAACGATTCTCTCGGTCATGATTCCGGCGACACGGTGCTCAAAGCGCTGGCGTTGCGGTTGCGCGCTTTGCTGGGGCCGCGGGATCATGCGGTGCGTCTGGGCGGCGATGAGTTTTTGCTGCTTCTGGTCGATTCAGATGCCGCGCGCGCTGCGCGGGATTTCAGCCAGCGTTTGACCAGGGCTCTGGAAACACCGGTGCAGCTGGCTTTTATGGATTTTCGGATTACTGCGACCCTTGGGGTGAGCCTGTTTCCGAACTTTGGCGACAGCTTTGAAGCCCTGATGCAGCAGGCGGATCTGGCGCTTTATCGTGGCAAGGACAATGGCCGCAATGTGCTGTCGTTCTATACGCCGGGTCTGGCGGAGGAAGCCCAGCGCCGGGTAGCGCTGGAGCATGATCTTCGCAAGGCGCTGGAGCGTAACGAGTTCGAGCTGTTCTACCAGCCTCGGGTAAATGTGCAGACTCAGCAGATTACCGGTGCAGAAGCCCTGATTCGCTGGCGTCATCCTGAGCGCGGTATGGTGTCGCCCATCGAGTTTATTCCGGTCTGTGAACAGTGCGGGCTGATTCGTCAGCTCAGTCTCTGGGTCATGGAGGAAGCGGCGCGTCAGGTGGCCTATTGGCACGGGCAAGGGCAAGGGCATAAGCTGCGAGTCTCGATCAACATGTCACCGCGCCAGTTCACGGACGGTGATCTGGTCGAGCAGTTCCAGACGGTGCTGGAGCAGACCGGCGCACCGGCCAGTTATCTGGAGCTGGAAATCACCGAGTCCTTGTTGATGGGCAACGATGCCCAGGTCATCAAAACCATGGAAGCACTTGCCGCGATGGGCCTTCGTATCGCCATTGATGACTTTGGCACCGGCTATTCCAACCTTGCCTATCTGCAGCGCTATCCGCTGCATTGCCTGAAGATCGACCGTTCCTTTATCGCCCAGCTGGAATCCCAGGACTCGATCGTTAACGTCATTATGTCCATGTGCCGGTTGCTTGGGCTGGAAGTGGTGGCGGAGGGCGTTGAAACTGAGGCCCAGCTCGACTGGCTGCGAGAGCAGGACTGTGAAGAGTTTCAGGGCTATCTCTTTAGCCCGCCTTTGCCGGTCGATGCGTTTGAGCAGCGTTGTTTTGGCGCTTAACCCTTAAACCTTAAACCAATAGCGCCATTGCCGAATCCGGGCTCAAAAAAGCCGCTGTATTGTCTGTGCTACTTTAGTTAAAAAAGCTGTCATTTATGACATTTGTTCGCTGGTTTAAGTGTGCGGACTCTGCCAATAACCCTCGCAGCCCTGTCGTTCCGTGCCCATTCGCTGTTCAACTTCCTTTTCCTTCCTTATTTTGTGGGTATTCAGAAATTCGCCTGTGTCCACGGCAAGGAGTGGTGAAATGTCTCTTCGTTCAATCAGTGTTGGAGCACGGATGCAGCTGGGCTTTGGCCTCTGCACGCTGCTGATTGTGTTACTGGCCGTCTTTGCCCTTAACGAAGCGCGTACGCTGCGGGTCGGCGCAGAAAAGCTGGAAAAGCACTGGATGGAAGGGCTCTATGAACTGGCCCAGACCAACGATGCCCTGCAGCACCTGCGGATTTATTTCCTGCGTGAGGCCATGACCGAACCCGGCACCGAGGCCTATCGTGAGGCCCGTGACCTCACTAAAACTTACAGTGCCAAGGTCGAATCCCACATGGAGGCGGTTCAGCACCTGATCGAAACGCCCACAGAAAAGCAGGCGTATCAGGCGCTGAGTTCCAGCCTGCAGACCTATCTTGAGCATGAGCATGAACTCGAAGCCCTGCTCGCCAAAGGCGAACATCTGAGTGCTACAGACTTTGACACCATTGCGGCCGAGGCAGAGAAGGTTTCTGTGGCATTGGCCAGGCTGCGTGAGATTCAGCGAGAAGGTGCACTGCACAACGTCGAGCAAGCCGAGCATGAATACGATGTCAGCTGGAAGGGCATTGTCGCTATCGCGGCGTTGGCTGCGGTGTTGAGCATTATTCTGGCGACGGTCATCAGTCGCGGCATCATTAAGCCCCTGCGGGCGGCGATGGCATCCGCCGGAGCCATTGCCGAAGGTGATCTCAGCAAAACCCTGACCGTTGAGGGTAAGGATGAACTCAGCCATCTGCTGGGCTCGATTGCCACCATGCAGGCTTCGCTGCGCACGGTCATCAAGGATATTCACGATGCCAGCCTGCAAATGGCCTCGGCGACTGAGCAGCTGCAGGTGGCCTCGGAAGAGAACTCGCAGGTGGTATTCCAGCAGCATGATGAAATGAATCAGGCCGCCACCGCGGTGAATCAGATGAGCGCCACGGTGGAAGAGGTGGCACGTAATGCCTCGGATACTTCCAGTCTGGCCAATGAAAGCCGTGATGAAGCCCAGGTCGGCCGTGAACGTGTGGGCGCGACCGTCAAGGAAACCGAAGCCTTGTCCGGCGCGATTGGCCGTGCCGGGGAAACCCTGCAGCAGCTGGTGACCCGAGCCCAGAATATCAGCCGGGTGCTGGAAGAAATTCGCGGAATTTCGGAGCAGACCAACCTGCTGGCGCTGAATGCGGCGATTGAAGCCGCGCGTGCGGGTGAGCAGGGCCGTGGTTTTGCCGTGGTGGCCGATGAAGTTCGCGCGCTGGCACAACGCACCCAAACCTCCACCGTGGAAATCGAACAGATGATCCATGAGATGGAGGCCGGTTCCGAGTCTGCCGTCTCCGCCATGGCTGCCAGTCAGCAAGGGGCGAACAAGGCGCTGGAAGTGGCGCGCAGTGCTGATGAATGTCTGGCCAGCATTGCGCGGGTGATGCACGAAATTACCGACCACAACCTGCTGATCGCCAGCGCGACGGAAGAGCAGGCGCAGGTTTCCCGTGAGGTTGATGTCAGCCTGACCAACCTTCGCTCCCTGTCAGAGCAAACCACCAGCAGCACCAATGAAACCAATGCCGCCATTGCTGCGTTAGCGGAGCTGGCCACCGGGCTTAACTCGCGGGTGGAGTCCTTCAAACTGGCGTAACGGCCACTGTCATGCGTCCCCACGGAAGCGCTCCTGTGTTGATCAGTCCAGGAGTGCTTCGGTGTTCAGCAGGTCCTGTGACCTGCTTTTTTTTTGCCTACTCAGCGCTGATGCGGTCTGGCAACGCCTTTAAAAAACCTCGCTTTGAGCGATTGGCGCTATCTTGCGTTTGCGGGGCGGCGATTCTCTGACTATCACTTACCTATACCGTTGCTAAACGCGAACCGGGCCTAAGCCAAAAAAGGGCCGGGCTTAAGCCAGAAGCGAATAGGGTTTGCCGGGCATTCTTGCTTTGTCACCCTCAAGCTTTTCGCTTTGCATCGACTGCAGCGGCCACTTCTGACAGGTAAGGGCGATGGACTCCTTTATTGCGCAGCTCAATGCACTTCTGACTGATCTTTATCATCCCGTCAGCCTGCCCGGCTGGATGCTGGCGACGCTGCTGGTGCTGGTGGCGGCCTCGCTGATCCTGATGGCGATGTATGTGCGCCACAATCACGGGCTGATCAAGGATGCCAATCAGGAACTGCTGATGGCGAACCGACGTCTGTCGCTGGCGACCTCGGTGGCGGGCGTGGGCATCTGGGAGTGGGAGAAAGAAACCGACACCCTGCTCTGGAACCCGGTGATGTTCCGCCTGTATGGCGTGCAGCCCGGCGAGCCCATGAGTATTGAGCGCATGCGCGCCTGGATTCTTCCTGATGACTGGCAGCAGTTCAAAAGCCTGCTCGGCAACATGGAATCCACCGACCGCCATGAGATCACTTTCGCCATCATCCGCGAAAGTGACGGGTCGCTGCGCTACATCCATGCCGCCTGCTACTGGCTCTATACCGGACGCAAGCACCGTCTGCTCGGCACTCAAATGGACATCACCGAAGAGCATGCGGCCCGCGAGAAGGTTTACCGCGAAGCCTATCAGGATGCGCTGACCCTGCTGCCAAACTCCCGTGCGCTAAAATCCCAGCTAAGGCTTGGTCTGGAACAGACCGCGCCGGGGCGGATGCAGGGATTGTTCTTTATTGATCTGGATGGCTTCAAAAAAGTGAATGACACCCTTGGTCATGACATCGGTGACTTGTTGCTCAAGGGCGCTGCTGGCCGCATGCGCCAGATTATCCGGCAGCAGGATCGCGTCTACCGTCTGGGGGGCGATGAGTTTGTGGTGTGGATCGCCGATGTGCCGGATCAGGATATTCATGTGCTGGAAACCATCGCCAACAAGCTGATCGACACCCTGTCGAAACCCTTTCAGTTTGATGAGGTGCGGGCGCAGGTGTCCGCCAGTATCGGTATTGCCCGTTATCCCCAGCAGTCCTCTGACATGGAAAGCCTGCTCAAGGCGGCGGATGAGGCCATGTATCTGGCTAAGCGTGGCGGTAAAAATGCCTTTGCCCATTATTCGACGCCTGCCTCCGCAGCATCCGGCTCCCCAGCCGCCGATGCGGTCCCTGAATAGCCTCTCACCCGTATCGTCGGGCTGATAGCGCTTCTATTACGCCAGCGTTGACGTGATTAATCGGCGCTATCACGTCAACCCTGTCCATTGTATTCAATGTACAAATCGCGACATTTTTTCAAAAGACTTGGACAGTTTTTCACCTCTGACCTAATTTTTCTTTAAGCGCACGGTGTAGGGGAATTCCTCATCGGATGCACTTCTTCCTGATGAGAGGAGAAAGAAAATGAACAAAATCAGACGTTTATATGACAAAGCAGGGCTTTTTATCACGCGTCTGTACGTAGAGGAAAAAGGCGCTAGTGGTATCGAGTACGCCCTGATCGCGGCGATGGTGGCGGTCATCATTGCGGTTTTTGTTGATCCGGTGAATGCGCAGATCCGTTCGGTGCTGAATGACATTCTTGAAGCCCTGGGCGGTACAGCGCAAACCTGATACCTGACTGATGTTGTTGTGCTGGCAGGTGGCCTCCCATGATGCCGTTGTCTTTGGTAATGCAGTTGGCCGTGCTGATTCTGCTGGCCAGGATTTCCTGGACGGATTGGGTTGAGCGACGGATTCCCAATGTACTGCTGATTGCTGTACTGGCATTGGCGCTGGGCCATCTTGTGCTCACTGGACAACTGCTCTTTGGTCGCGAGGGGCAATGGGGCCAGCTGCTCTGGTCCATGGTGCTGGTGGCGCTGCTGACGTTGCCGGGGATGGCGCTCAAGCAGTTGGGTGCGGGGGATGTAAAGCTGCTCTGGGTTTTTTGCCTGCTGATGGGGCTCGGTCAGCTGATGCTGGTCTGTGTGCTGGGGCTGCTGGCGCTTGTGATCAGTGCGTTCTGGATTAAACGCCGGCCATTGCCTCTGGCGCCTTATGTGTCCGTGGTCGTACTGCTGTTATGGCTGGGAGGGGCATGATGAAACGGAACCGTCAGCGCGGTGCGGTGGCGATTGAGTTCGTCCTGCTGTTCCCGATTCTGTTTCTGTTGTTCTACGCCATTGTTAACTACGGCCTGATTTTCGCCGCCGCCCAGTACATGCAGTACTCGGCCGAGGAAGGGCTAAGACGCAGTATTTCCTACGTCGATGAAAGCTGCCTCTATTCCGATACCGGCTGCACCAGCGCCAATGTGCGCCAGGAAGTGCTGGATCAGACCCGAACGGTGCTGGGCAATGTTGCCTCCGGCAGCAGCAGTACCAGTCTTGGATCATTGTTTGGCCAGCCGCTGGACAGCGCGCTGGCGATTTCGGCTCAGGATGATGCCAGCGGGAATTGCTGTGTGTTGTCGCTGACCTACAACTACACCGACTTTCCCTTTGTTCCGCCACTGATGCTGCCGGTGCCCGCGCAGCTCAGTATCACGGCCAACCTGGATCTGTAGGAGCCCTTATGCAGGGAAAAACCTTGACCATTATCGCCGTTGTCCTCTTTGCACTGGCTCTGGTGGTGGGTTTCTACGGTCTGCGTATCGGCAAGGAGCCGGTGGATGTGCCGCAAGTGGCGCTGCCCACGCACAAGGTTTGGCGCTTTGATGATGACTATCCGCCCGGCAAGGTGCTGGAAAACAACATGCTGGAGGAAACCGAAGTCACCAACACCGAAATCGGTGATGTTGAAGACGCATCCGTGGTGCTTGGTCGGGTGCTGGGTTCGTCCGTGAAAGAGGGCCAGCGTCTGCAAAGCTCGCAACTGGCCCCGGAACGCCCCTTGCTGGATCAGCTGCCTGCGGGTCAGCGTGCCATTGCCATCAAGGTGGATGAAGTCACGGCAGTAGGCGGCCATCTACAGGCCGGTGATCGGGTCGATGTGCTGTTTTATCTGCGGGCGAATCGCGAAAGCGGGGATATCAGCTCGGCTCGGCGGCTGTTCAGTGGCCTGAAAGTGCTGGCCTATGGCGATGAAACCATCGGCGAGAAAAGCATCAATGTCGGTGATCGCAAGGCGAGAGAACGCTCTGCTGTGCTGGCTGTCCCTGAACCGCTGGTGCCGGAATTGCTGCTGGCGGCCAGTACCGGCGATTTGCGCCTGTCAGTGATGGGGCTACAGGAGCCGGAAATGCCCGTCACTCTGACAAGTGCCCAAGCCGTGGCGCCGCCGGTGACGATGGCCAGCTTCAGTGCCAGCGCGACCAAGGCACCAGTGACGGCGCAGACGCCAGCACCGGAGTCATCCACCACAAAAACAACAACAACGACACCGGCCGCCAGAAAGCCGGTGCAAAAGGCCTCCAGCCCGGGGCTGGAAGTCTTGCTGGGAGAAGAGCGCGTCACAATGAAACCCTGACCGGAAGTCGGGGTAAGTCGTCAT
Source organism: Pokkaliibacter sp. CJK22405 (assembly GCF_046614695.1). Classification (NCBI taxonomy): domain Bacteria; kingdom Pseudomonadati; phylum Pseudomonadota; class Gammaproteobacteria; order Oceanospirillales; family Balneatrichaceae; genus Pokkaliibacter; species Pokkaliibacter sp. CJK22405. Next base: position 181,645 of record NZ_JBKKHQ010000013.1, on the reverse strand, counting down.
GGATGTAACGAAAAGGAAGTGCAGGGTGATCGTGACTATCGGATTTGCTTCGGGATTCACCTCAGATTGGCTACATCAACTGCTGGCGGTGTGGCGCTTTGTCCAGCGTCGCCGGGCGGGGGTGCGTTCATGGCTGGCCCTGCTGATGCCCCTGTGTCTTTTTGCCCCGGTGTCTGGCCATGCTGAATCTGCGATGACCGCTGGCGCGCCGGTGCTGGAAGTGAAGGTGGGTGGTCAGCAGGCGTTCAACCTGCCCGGCGGCATTATTCGTCTGGCGGTGGGGAATCCTGCGTTGGCGGGTATTCGTCTGGTGACCCGCGAGCAGGCGCTGATTACCGGTAAGGCGGCGGGGGAGACCACCCTGCAGATCTGGCAGCGCGGCAAGGATAATCCCGAGGTGTACCCTCTCAAGGTCTATCCGACCGGCATTGCCCACAGCAATGTGCAGGTGCAGACGGATATCCGCGTGGTGGAAGTGAGCAAAAATGCCCTGCATTCCGCGGGCTTCTTCTTCGGCAAAAATACCGGTAACACCACCTTTGCGATTGGTCAGGGTGCACTGTCCGGCGTGGATGTTGGCGACAGCGGCGCTTTCACGCTGCAGAGTTCCGCCGGTTTTCTCTCGGACAGCAGCGCCTTCAATATTATCGGCGGCAGCGCCAGCCGTGGGCTGCTGGCGACTATCAGTGCCCTTAGCACCAACGGTTATGCCTATACGCTGGCAGAGCCGAGCCTGGTGACACTGTCCGGCCAGCAGGCTTTCTTCCTGGCGGGTGGCGAGTTTCCTTTCCCGAAAAGTAACAACAACGGTGATATCAGCGTCGACTTCAAGGAATTCGGCGTGCGCCTGAGCCTGACGCCGACAGTGATGGACGATGATCGCATCCTGCTGAAAGTGGCGCCGGAAGTGAGCGAGCTGGATTTTCTCGATGGCCTGCAGGCTTCCGGGGTGTCGGTGCCCGCCCTCAAAGTGCGACGGACGGATACCACGGTGCAACTCGGTGATGGCGAAAGCTTTGTCATCAGTGGTCTGGTGAGCCGTAATACCCTGAAAAATGCCCAGAAGCTGCCGCTGCTGGGCGATCTGCCCATCATTGGCGCCTTCTTCCGTTCAACCCAGTTCGAAAGCAATGACAAAGAGCTGATGATGGTGGTGACGCCGCATCTGGTTCGTCCTTTTGCCAGGCGCGCGCCGTTGCCTGAGCTGCCGGGCGAGGTGTACCGCACCTTCCAGCCTTCGTTTTTCCGTCTGGTGTTTCTCGATGAGGAACCCGGTGATCGCACCTCCATGCCGTCCGGGATGGGCTTTTCAGAGGCGGGCAGTCAATGAAGATACTGGCGTATTGCACAGATCCCGTCTGGCATGAGGAAGTCACCAGGCATCTGGCGAGCGAGCACAAGATCACCTGGCTGCAGGATATCGAGCAGGTAGAGGCCAGCTATGAGTGGGCACAGTCTCGCGTACTGGTCATCGTGGCGACCCAGTGGCCGGACTCGCGGATTGAGTCTTTGCTTGAGAGCTATGTCCCGCGGCCGGTGGTGGTGCTGGATCAGACCCCGGAAGGCTCCTGGCATAACCGTGCCCTGAACCCGGCGGTGCATCTGGTCGATATTGCCGAGATGGATGACAAGCTGAGCTTTCTGACCAACATCCGTCCGGCTTATCCGCCCAAAGTGCTGGGACTGTTTTCCAGCCGCAATGATGTGGATGCCGCGCTCTTGAGTATCGCCGCCGGGTGGATTCTCAAGCGTCAGCAATGCCGGGTGGTGATTCTCGATCTGGCGATGCCTCAGGGCGATGTCTCCTCCTACCTCGACTTGCCGCTGATGAACAGCTTTACCGAACTGGTCATGGGCGGGCTGAATCCTGAGCAGATCAGGCATGACCGCCGCGGGCAAAGTGCTCTGGATAACCTCGACCTGATTGCCATGCCAGCAGATGGCAACCTTGGGCACATGACGGCGGACGGCGTGCGCAAGGGCATCGAGAGCCTGAAGAGCCACTACGATCACCTGATTATCAACGTCAACGGCATGGGGCCCTCAGGGCTGATGAAGCTGTTGGCGAGTCAGTGCGATCAGCACTGGATTCTGGCTGATCAGAAAAACGTCAGTATTACCGCTGCCCTGGAGCTGGGAGAGCACCTGCTGAGCGGCGGTATTCGGCCCGGCGCCGTGAGTCTGGTGATCAGCCCCTTCTTCAAGGATGTGTTACCGAACCGGGAAACCATCGTGCAGATCAGCTCGTTACCGCTTCGCGGCACGCTGCCCTGGTCGCCGTTGTTTATCACCAGCCTGAATGCCGGTCGGCTGATGCCGCCGGACAATGAATTTGCCGCTTACCTCAATGCACTGGAGGAGATGCTGGGGCTGCGCCGACAAGAGCGCTGGTGGCAGAAACTGGGAGTGAAAACCTGATGAATACGCCATCGGATCAAGGCTCATTAAACTGGCCCAGTCGTAATCTGGAGCTGATGGAAGATGACTCACGCCTGAGTCTCAAGGCCAGCCTGCACCGTTTTATCATCGACCGGCTGGAGGAAGACGAACTGCTGGTGGAGATGGAGCGCAACGAGATGCGCGCCCACGTGCAGAGTTACGTCCAGACCTACCTCAAGGAGCACAAGATCGACAGCGGCATGGCCGATGCCGGCAAGCTGGTCGGTGAACTGCTCGATGAGATTGTCGGCTACGGCCCGCTGCAAACCCTGCTCGAAGACCCGGAAGTGGACGATATCCTCATTAACGGTGCCCGGCAGGTCTATGTGGAGCGCAAGGGTAAACTTGAGCGGATGCCCCTGCGTTTTATTAACGATCAGCACGTTTTACGGGTTATTCGCCGCATGATCGCGCCACTTGGCCGCCGTATTGATGAATCCAGCCCGATGGTGGATGCCCGGTTGCCGGATGGCAGCCGTATCAACGCCATCATTCCGCCGCTGGCCATTGATGGCCCGTGTCTGTCAGTGCGTAAGTTCAAAAAGGATGCCCTCACTGCTGAGTATCTGGTGCGTCAGGGCAGCCTCACCATGGGGATGCAGGACTTTATCGCCAAGTGCGCCAAGACCCGCATGAACATGCTGATTGCCGGTTCGACCGGCTCCGGTAAAACCACCTTGCTTAACATCCTGAGCCAGAACATCGGCAGCGGCGAGCGTATCGTCACCATCGAGGATGCCGCTGAGTTGCAGCTGATGCACGGTCACGTGGTGCGCCTCGAAACCCGTCCACCGAATGCCGAAGGTATTGGCGAGGTCACTTCCCGTGAGCTGGTGAAAAACGCCCTGCGTATGCGACCTGACCGCATCATCCTCGGCGAGAGTCGTGGCGCCGAAGTGCTCGACATGCTGCAGGCCATGAACACCGGCCACCAGGGCTCCATGAGTACGGTGCACGCCAACTCCGCCCGTGATGCGCTGATGCGACTGGAGCTGATGGTCGCGCTCTCGGGCTTTAATGCTACCGAGCAGCTGGTGAAGCAGATCATTTCTTCCGCCCTCGACATGGTGGTGTTCGTTGGCCGTCTGCCGAACGGTCGCCGCGTCGTCATGCAGATTGTTGAGGTGCTGGATGTGGCCGACGGCATGATCCGGATTCAGGAAATTTTCCGCTACGACATGGATCGTGAAACCTTCGAGGAAGTGGATAAACCCTCGGCGCGTTTACTTGGCCGACTCAATGGGAGCAAAGCCACATGATGTTGCTCGCGGCAGTGCTGATGATGCTCGGTGCGGCCGTACTGCTGGTCGCTGCGCGCCGGCATCAACCCGTGGTCGTTGCCACCCCAAGACAGGTGCGCCAGTCCACCATTACCAACCTGCAGGACTGGATGGCAGGGCTGGGTTTGCCCCGTGCCCTCTGGCTGGACGCCGCGATTCTGTTCGGACTGATCCTTACCTGCGTGATGATCTGGCGCTCCCAGGGTTACCTGCCTGCCATCGGGGTGATGGTCGTTGCGGTGCTGGTGATTGTCGTTATCGCCCAGATCCGGCGGGAGCGGCAGCGTCGGCAGATTCTGGAACAACTGCCGGGCTTTATCAGCCAGCTGGCGCGTCGGGTACGCACTGGCACCTCGGTGACCAAGGCTTTTGAGCGTGCTGTCGAGGAGGCCAAGGTGCCGCTGCAGGATGTGATGCGTCAGGCCTTGCACCGTGTGCAGCTGGGCGATGACTTACCCAACTGTATGGAGCTAAAGGCGCGGATAACCGGCGTGGACGAGTTTTATCTGCTGGCATCGATCCTGCGCGTGCATTACCAGTTTGGTGGCAGTATCAGCTCGGCGCTGGAGCATCTGGTCAAACTGCTGCATCAACGTGAGCGAGCCCACCGCGAGCTGTGGGCACTGACCGGGGAAACCCGCGTGACGGCCATCATTCTTGGCGTGGTGCCGGTGCTGATGGCGCTCTACATGCTGGTGGCCAACAGCAAATACATTCTCTCCCTGTGGAACGATAGCACCGGCCAGGTCGTGCTGTTGTCGGCCATCGGTTTGCAGGTGATTGGCTCGTTCATCCTCTGGCGCATGTTGCGCTCGGTGTAGGCAGAGGAGATCGGGTGATGGCGGGAGCCGGGCAATGTTAGTGAATCAGGCATGGCTCATGCTGATCAGTCTGGTACTGGTGGCCGGTTGTGGCGGGCTTTTGCTGCTGGCCCACCGTCAGCGTCAGCGCAAACAGGTCGAGCAGCGGCTGCAGCGCTCAGTGCAGAAGGTGATCCGTAACCGCCTGATGGATCATGGTAAGTCCATGTGGCGGCGTACCAGCCGTCGCCGGGAGATATTCGCAGAATTAGGCCTGCTGCTTCGCCGTACCGGCAAGATCAGTAACCGCCAACAGGTGATCTATCTGGGCTGGCTGGGGCTGATCTGGCTGTGCACCATCGGTGGTGCGGTGGCGACGGTGACGCTCACTCATCTGACTCCACGGCAGGAAACCTTGCTGGTGGTGTTGTCGGTGGCGGCCACGCCGTACCTCATGCTGGTTTGGCTGCGTCAGCGGGTGAAAAACCGCATGTTCCGCATCGAGGAAGAGATGCTGCTGGTGCTGCAGATGATCCGCATTCTCTGGGATGTGGGCATTTCGCTGGAAAGTATGCTGCGCATTCTCACCCGTGAGCTGCAGACGCTGGCGCCGGAAGTGTGCCTCGAATTGCAGGCCATTCTGTCCAAGATTGATAACGGTAAAAGCCGCGATGAGGCTATTGGTGATGTGTTCTGGCTGATTGATGCCGAGGGCTTTCAGGACTTTCTGATGCTGCTGGTGCAGGTGTCGGAAACCGGCGGCAGTATGAGCCAGCATCTGCTGGATTTGTATGATTTGCTGATTGACCGGCGCCGCACTGAGCTGCAGGAGCGAGTCAGTAAACTCTCGGGGCGCATGTCAGCGGTGATGATGGTCTGCCTGCTGCCGGCCTTGCTGATTGTGCTGGCCGGTCCGGGTTTTCTGGCGCTGGTTCGGGCGCTCGGGCAAATGGGCACCTAGGCTTATGACATGCGCTATCGCTCAACATCAGGAGGTTCTCCCATGATGCAGTGGCATCGGATTGCGACGTTGTCGGCACTGACGCTGTTACTGGCCGGTTGCTGGAATGGTCAGCCCGAGCAGGCGCAGGGCTGGACGCCGCCGGATCGGGCAGAGATTGCCGAGCAGCAGAACCCGACACCCAAGGCGCAGTCGCTCGGTCTGTGTGGTGAAGCGATTGACCCGGCTCTGGGGCTTAAGCTTTCCATCGCCCGGCAACAGCAGCGCGAAGGCCGACTCTATGCCGCGCTGGCCGGACTGAATTCCCTGAAAACGCAGATCCCGACCTATCAGCTGGTGCGGGCGAACCTGCTGCGCAAGCTTGGCCAGTTTGATGAGGCGGGCACGCTGTATGAGGGGCTGGCTTCGACCTGTCTCAAGGGGCAGGCGCTGTACGGCATGGGTCTGGTCGATGCCTGGAAAGGTCAGGTGTCGCAGGCACTGAGCCAGATGAATCAGGCCATCGGCCTGCTGCCGACCGATGCGGATCTTCGCAACGATTACGGTTTCCTGCTGCTGATGACCGGTCAGGATGCGGCTGCCCGGGGCCAGTTGATGACGGCGCTGGAGCTGGATAACAACCACCGGGAAGCGGCGCGCAATCTCTGGTTCTTGCTGCTGAAGCAACAGGATGACGCCGGTGCTCGTGCATTGGCGCAACGTTTTGATTACAACGCCGAGGATCGCAGCGCAATGCTGCAGGCGATCCACCGCTTCCGGCCGCTGCGTGTTTCCATGAATACCCAGGGCGGTTGAGGCCACAGTGGCGCCATGCCCACAACGGGTGGGGAGGACAACGATCATGAAACAGTCAGAAGTGACCCAGCGGCAGCGATACGCCAGAGGTATAACCGGTGCGCTGGCTCTGAGCCTGTTGGGCCTGTTCAGTACAGCAAGCGTTGCCGCTGGCAATGATGCCAGCGCCATGAACAGTACCCGTGAACGCACCCCCATGACGGCGCAGCTTGATAATGGGCAGGCAATGGGCCAGACCCCATCGTCGACAGTGCAGCCCATGGGCAGCCAAACCCGCTACTGGCTGCAACTCCAGCGTCAGGGCTCCATGGCCAGTGACTATCAGGATCAGCTAACACCGGAAGCCGCCACTCAGGCCAAGAAGCGCATGGAGGACAGCTTTGCGCTGCCGATTCCGGATACCTACATCGAAAAGACCTTCGGGTCTGACTAGGCCAGCATGAACCGGCAACGGCCGTTCCTTTCCCGGCAGCGCGGGGCCATCGGTATCTCCATGGTGCTGATGCTGCTCAGCCTGTTATTGCTGGCGGCGCTGGCGATTGATACCGGCCGGCTCTACTTTGCCAAGCGACAGTTACAGACCCAGGCTGATCTCGCGGCCCTGTCCATGTCGCGTTCCATTTGCTATATCGATGGCATCAATAACCGCGCGGCGCTGGAGCAAAAAGCCCGCAATAACCTCGCCGCCAATGGCTTTGATGGCACCGCCACCTTTGCCTATGGCAGTGCTTATATCGATAACAATCACTGGCTGCTGGATACCACCAGCACCATGGATCAGTCGGCGGCACGTGTCTCGCTGACGCGCACCCTGCCAGCCAGCCTGCTGGCGGGAGGGCTGATCGGCGATGATATCCAGCTCACCGCGAATTCGACGGTGCAAAAGCGCCTCGGTATCAGCTACAGCCTGGGCTCCGGTGTGCTCGATGCCGACCTGACCAACTCGCTGCTCAGTGGTCTTATTGGCGGCAATCTCAGCCTGCTGTCCTACGATGGACTGGTCGATACCGGCGTTAATCTAGGCCAGTTACTCGGCGTGTTGGGTGATAACACCGGTGTCGATCTGAGCCTGGCCAATATTGATAGCATCCTCAGCACCAATATCTCTGCGCTCGATCTGGCCGATGCCATGATCAATGTGCTCGGCAGTAATGATGAAAATGCCGTCGCCGTGAGCCTTCTTAATCAGGTGGTGGCCAGCGGCTCGCTGGGAGATCTGGATCTGGCTCTTGGCGATATCATTTCCCTCTCAACCCAGGCCGGTGAGCCTGCCGACGCGCTGGCAAGGGCGGTGCTGGAAACGGATATCAATGCGTTTGACTTGCTGCTGGCGACCCTGCTGGCAGCCAATCAGAGCAATGCCATCAGCCTGACGGGGCTGGGTGTGGATCTGGGTCTGGTCGGCGTGGAAGTGGTGATGGATGTGATCGAGCCGCCCCAGTACAAGATTGGCTATTATCCGGCCCGCGCGGGAGATGAGTTCGCCACCACGGTAAAAACCGCGCAGGTAAACACGACGGTGAAGGCGACGCTGCTGCCGGGCGGACTTAACCTCGGTATTGTCAGCCTGAATGCCAGCTCCATTGGCGTGCATGTGGAAGCCGGTGCTGCCACGGCGCAACTGCTGGATGTGGATGGCTGTACCCTGGCCTCGGGTATCGACATGGATTTTTCGGTACAGCCTTCGCTGGCGACGGTCAGTATTGGTGACGGTGATGACCCTACTCAACCGGTCAGCATTAGCGCAACAGCACTCTCTGCTTTGGGAGTGAGCGTGCCGATTGAGGTGAATATTTCCGCGGATGTCGATGTCACTCCCGCTGATCCTGTGGAAGGCACGCTTACCCTGATGAACCAGCCATTGCCTTACACCGAGCGGATCACAGCGCCATTGGGAGACTCCATCAGCGGCGCCCTGAGCACGCTGGACCTGGAGTTGTCGGTGGATTTGCTGGGATCGGGACTCTTAAGTTCGGTGATATCCAGCGTGGTATCGACCCTGACCAGTGGGCTGCTGCCGCTGGTCGGGACGCTGATCGGCTCGCTGGTCAGCGGTATTGTCGACCCGTTGCTGGGCGTTCTGGGCATTAGCACCAGCTATGCGGATCTGACCATTCTTTCGGTCGATGTGGATCAGGGCGGGCTGATTCAGTAAGGCTGACCCACCGGCAAAGCCTCACTGTTCAAGGCTCGCTGCGACTGGGATCGTCATCCTGCAGGGTGCGGGCATAACGACGCTGCAGTTGCTCGAAAGCCAGATCCACGGCGATGGCCAATAACCCCACCACGATGGCGCCCTGAATCACGTAGGCGGTATTAAAGCCGGACAGACCAATGATAATCGGCGTGCCCAGGGTTTGGGCTCCCACCGACGAGGCAATAGCTGCAGTACCAATATTGATGGTCACTGAGGTACGCACACCGGAGAGAATCACCGGCAGTGCCAGTGGCATCTCAATCTTCCGGAGCCGTTGTAGCGGTGTCATCCCCAGCCCTTTGGCGGCTTCCAACACTGAAGGCTGAACGGTCGTGAGCCCGGCAATGGTGCCCTGAACGATCGGCAGCAAACCGTACAGCACCAGAGCGATCAGTGCTGGTGTCGAACCCATGCCGATCAATGGCGCCGCCACGGCCAGCACCGCCACGGGAGGAAAGGTCTGGCCCATCGCCACCAGGGTTTCCACCGTCGGGCGAAAATCACTGCCGGCACGGCGCGTCACAAAGACTCCGAGACTCACGCCCACGGCAATCGCAATCAGGCTCGAGCCGCCGACCAGTAGCAGGTGCGACCAGAGCAAACTGGCGAAGCTCGCCTGGGTATAAACCGGGCGGTCGAGCTGCGGAAAGCCGGCGCTGAAGAGTGGCGCCAGCGCATTCATGCCGAAGGTGAAGGCCAGCAGCAGTACGACGCTGATGATCAGTGGCAGCAGAGAACCCGGCCGGGTATCAGCGGGCGTCATGGGCAGCTCCTGACTCCTGCAGCGCTGCGACTTTCAGCAGATCCGTAAAGTGCAGCGCTCCCACGGGCTGTTGATCAGCATCCTCCACGCGCAGCACGTCCACCTGTTCAACCACAAAACGGGACAGCGCTTCCTTGAGGCTGGCATTGGCCGCGATGACCGGCGCGCTGGCAGCGGCTTCATTGGCTCGGACATAAGGTTTTACCCGGTCCAGCGACAGCATTTTCAGGCCAATATCGCTGCGGCCAATAAAGTCGCGGACAAAATCATTGGCAGGGCGATGCAGAATCTCCCGTGGCGAGCCTTGCTGCACAATGGCGCCCTTGTCCATCAGGATCAGGTGATCGGCCAGATACAGCGCCTCATCAATATCATGGGTGATCACCAGAATGGTTTTGCCGTAGCGGGCATGAATGCGGCGCACTTCTTCCTGCATACTGGCGCGGGTGACAGGGTCCAGCGCGCCGAAAGGCTCATCCATCAGCAGAATTTCCGGGTCGGCGGCCATGGCGCGGGCAACACCGACGCGCTGCTGCTGACCGCCGGAGAGCTGGTGCGGCAGTCGGTCCCGAAACTGCGCCGGGTTCAGATCCAGCACTGTCAGCAGCTCATCGACGCGCTCCTTGATGCGCGAGGATGACCACTTCAACAGGCGAGGCACCGTGGCGATGTTCTCAGCGACCGTCCAGTGCGGAAACAGGCCGTTGGACTGGATGGCGTAGCCCATGCGGCGGCGCAGCTCCTCCGGTTTGAAGCTGGCGATTTCCTCGCCATCAAAGAGGATACGCCCGGCATCGTGGCCTTCGAGCCGGTTGATCATTTTCAGGGTCGTCGACTTACCGGAACCCGAGGAGCCGATAATCACGGTGATCTTGCCGCGCTCCAGCTCCAGCGACAGGTTTTCGATCACGGCACGCCCGTTGTAGCGCTTGGTGATGTTCTCAAAGCGGATCATGCGGTTTCTCCCCCGGCGGGCAGGTTGTCTGTCGAGGTGGAACGGGTATCTGGCTGGGTGAACTGCACCAGCACTTTAAAGAGCGTATCGGCGAGGGCCGCCAGTGCGACGACGGGGATGACGCCCAGCAGGATCAGGTCCAGCGCGCTGGCCGAAAGGCCCCGGAACATCAGCGAGCCAAAGCCTCCCGCGCCAATCAGCGCCGCCACCATGGTCAGGCCGATAGCCTGCACGGTGGTCACGCGAAGGCCGGAAAGAATCACCGGCAAGGCGAGCCTGAGCTGCACCTGCCAGAGGCTCTGGCGTTCTGTCATGCCCATACCGCGTGCAGCCTCGAGCAAGGGGGCAGGCACCTGTGCCAGACCCGTCACCGTGGCGCGCACCATTGGCAGCAGGGAGTAGAGCAACAGGGCAATGACCGCAGGCGCCATGCCGATACCACTGATACCCAGAGCCGAAAGCCAGGGCAGTTGCTTGGCCAGTGCAGACAGGGGCGCGAGCAGCAGGCCAAACAGGGCAATGGAGGGAATGGTTTGCAGAATACTCAGCAGGTTCAGGCAGGGACGGCCAAAGCGCGGATGGCGGTAACTGAAAATGCCAAGTGCCAGACCCATCACCAGCGTCAGCGCCAGGGTCAGGCCGACAATGGTCAGATGCTCGCCCAGGGCATTGTCGAAGGCTTCCTGATTGGAGCGATATTCAATCAGCAGTGACAGGTCATGGAAGCGGTCAGCGCTGACTAGACCGATCAGCGGGCAGAGGAACAGCAGTGCCAGTACGGCGCGTTGCCAGCTCTGACTGAACAGGCGTTGCAGCGCATCCATCGCCAGTAACCATAACAACAGGGCGACTGCCCAGAAACCACCGCCAAAGGAGACGCGAGCATATTTGTTATCGACCAGCGATTCACTGGCAAAGCGACCGGCAAACAGCGCCAGACTGGTAAAGGCGACCCAGCACAGCAGCACCAGCAGCACTTGCCGGGCACGCAGGGCGTTCTGGCCGATAAAGAGCGGCAGCATCAGCACAATGCTAAAGAGCGGCAGCAGCACCAGTGGCCGGTCAAGCAGGGAAAGGAGGTATTCGCCCTTGGGCGTCAGAATACGGTTAGGAGCCACGCCCATCAGAGGCATGATGCTTCCCAACACCAGAATAGCCAGCCACAGGGTGGGCTGAACGGGGTGAGCGATTTTCAACGACGTGATCCTCGGCGCGCGGCTACCTCGGCAAGTCGCCCAGATTCAGTCACTGAGCGACTTGCCCGCCTGTAGGCGTTACAGGAAACCCTGAGCTTTCAGGTAATCACGTGCGACGACTTTGGGGTCCATTCCGTTGATGGCCACTTCGCCGTTCAGCTCCTGAAGGGTTTTGGTATCCAGGGTTTTAAATACCGGATTCAGCAGTTCAGGAATCTGTGGATAGGCTTTCAGCACCGCTTCACGCACCACAGGCGCTGGCGCATACACCGGCTGCGCTCCTTCCGGGTCGTTCAGTACCGTGAGACCCAGAGACGCTACTGCGCCATCGGTGCCGTAGACCACAGCAGCATTTACCCCTGAGTTTTGCTCGGCGGCGGCTTTCAGGAACACGGCAGTGTTATTGCCGGGGAAGGACAGGATCTGGTCCTGATTCAGGTCAAAGCTGTAGGTTTTTTCGAAACTGGGCAGCGCATCCTCACGCTCAACGAATTCGGCACCGGCGGCAATTTTGAAAGGCATGCCGTCTTTAAGTGCCGGACCCAGATCCTTCAGAGAGCTGAGTTTGTACTTCTCGGCCAGGTCATTGCGCACGGCAATGGCCCAGGTGTTGTTGGCTGGGGCGGGTTCCAGCCAGACCAGATGGTTTTTCTCGGCATCAAGTTTTTTGACGCGCTCGTAACCCTGCTCCCAGTTTTTCCAGGCGGGGTTGCCGACATCGCTCAGCATAAAAGCACCGTTTCCGGTGTATTCAGGATAAATGCCGATTTCACCGGCCAGCAGGGCTTCCCGAACCACTTTGGTGGCACCCATCTGTACCTTGTTCACGGTCGGAATGCCGCCTTTTTCAAACATCAGCAGCAGGATGTTACCCAGCAGCGCGCCTTCGCCATCAATTTTGGAGGCAACCACGACCGGCTCTTTATCGGCAGCGGAAGCAAAGGAGGGAAGCGCGGCAACGCCCAAGCCCAAGAGCGCGCCGGCAGCCAGCGTGCGCAGGGCACGACGGCGGGAAATCAGTTTTGCCACTGTGGCAGTGAAAGCACCTTGGGAAGCCATAACTCATCCTTTAATGTCAGTGAAACTTCTTTGGGGACAGCATCTCTCGGGTTGCCACATTGCACCGACAGCGTCTTGGCCGGTGCTGCCGCGATACCACTACCTGGCACCGCCGCGTTCATTGCGTCCGAATAGAAACGTTATTTCAGGGAAACACAGAGGATTGGTGACGTCCACAAAACAATCCCGTTTGAATGTTCCGTACACATCTGTTCCGTGCAACAAACCCCTTTGCTCATCCTGTCTGCTGATCTGCTGCGATCAGAATGCTATGGCCTTGTACGCTGTTTAGCGTATTTCGGCTCACATGGCTGGGTGTTGTTGCTTGATCCGCGCTGTTTCCGAGAGATCAGATGTGTTTATGGGATGAGGCATGGCGGCAAACAAGGCGATGAAAGCAAAAATGTTTCTGGTTTTGAGGGGGTGAAAGCGGGGTGAAGTGGCCGGGAATCAGGGAGGTGATAAGAATGGCGAACTGCCAGAGTGCGCGGCTCAGGCAGTTCCTGCTTTCCTGGCCTTAGGCAGTGCGCACCAGGCGCAGCATTTTCTTCGCGAGCCAGGGACCGGTCAGAATCACAAAGAACAGGCGCAATGTCTGCAGTGCCAGTACCAGACCGGCATCGGCCTTGATATCCACCGCGATAATCGCGAGGGAGTCCAAACCGCCGGGGCTGGTGGCAAGGAAGGCCGAGATAAAGTCGGTGTGCAGGAAGCTCGCCAGAAACCAGGCGGAAATCGCACAAAGGGCAATCAGCACCATGGCACTGGTGATCATCACCGGCACGCTGGCGACGACCATACGCACGGTCTGGCGGTCAAAACGAAGACCGACATAGGTGCCGAGCATGCCGTAGGCGATGACCAGCAACCAGTCCGGCAAATAGACCTCAAGCACGCCGCTCAGCTGTAACGCGGTGGCAATCATCAGGGGCACCAGCAGGGCGCCCGCTGGAATCCTGCCGCTGATCCCCACGCCGACAATGACGATGGCGAGGCTGATGGCAAAGGGCCAGAAGTGCATGTCACTCAGGGAGAAGCTGTCCTGAGGAGTAGCAGCAACGCCGTGATAATCGCTCAGCCAGCGGCTGACCAAAGAAGCCGTGACCACCACACAGACCACGCGAACATATTGCATGGTTGCCACAATACGGGGATCGGCGCCGTAGTCTTCAGCCATCGCCGTCATGGCGGCAGCGGCGCCCGGACTGGTGCCCCACACTGCAGTACTGCCGGGCAGGCGGCTGTAGCGCACCAGAATCGAGCCCACCAGCGCGCTGAAAATAACGGTCATCATGGTGGCTGCAAGCATCGCCGGCCAGTTGGCAATCAGTGTCTGGAACACAGCCAGCGTCATGGCATGGGCCACCATCACGCCCACACAGCCCTGACCCAGACGAAAGCCGATTCGCGGCAGACGAATGGTCGCACCGGCTACGCCAAAGGTGATCGCAATCAGCATAGGGCCAAGAAAGTGGGCCGCAGGCATCGCCAGGTGACCCAGCAGGGAGCCAGCAGCGCCGGCGCAGAGAATCAGCAGCGGCCATTGCAGGCGCTTATCGAGACGAGATAGCCAGGGGGCGGGTAGGGGCGACACGTTCAACTCCGGGCGCTGGCAGAAACGACCCTTTGGATCGCGGCTGCGATGGTCAGACCAGCAAATGTCACCTCTGACATTCACCCTCGACGCGCGCCCTGAATCGGCTTCAGTCGTTGGCGTGGAGAATCAGCGCTCTGTTTCCAGATACTGCTCTTCAATTTCTCCGGCTTTCAGCATGCGAAAGAGACCGTTGAAATGCTCGCGCGTCACTTGCACGGCTTCATCGGGTCGCTGAGAAACTACCGCATCCATCAGCGCCTGATGCATAAAACCGCCTTCAGCGGTGTAAGCCAGGTGCAACATGGGGCGGATAGTATCACGTATTCTTTTTTCAATCACCTGATAGAGATAAGCAAGTGCAGGAGATTTTCCGGCATCAATAATGGCCTTATGAAATTGCAGATCCGTCTCCAGCACCTTGACGGCATCCGCTTCGGCCAGCGCCTGTTTGTGCTCCTCTGAGCAGGCATAAATCAGCTTGATGTCTTTATCAGTGCGGTGCAGAGCGGCCTGTTCAGCGGCTTCAACCTCTATGGCCCGGCGCAGAATCAGCACCTCGGACAAGGTTCGAAGCGGCACGATATCCGGACAGTCCTTATCATTGGGCAGATCACGAACGTAGGTGCCTGAGCCTTGAACCACACGCAGCAAACCCTCGGCCACCAGTGTGCGGATGGCTTCGCGCAGGGTATTGCGGCCGACATTAAAGCGGGCCATTAGCTGGGGCTCGGTGGGGAGCAGATCGCCGGGTTTCCACTCGCCACGACGTAAGGCTTCCAGTAAGGCGTTCCGGGTACGCTGGTATTTGGATAGCGCCATGGTCTTCACTCTCTTAAATTTCAGCCTCTGTTATGGCTTTTTATCCTGAAGGATAAAAAATATTCAGAGGTTTTTGTTAGAATGCTTCCCATTCTAAAAAAGAAATCGTTTTCATCCTACGAATTTTTCTGCCAGGAATCTGTGCATGTCTGCCAATGGAATGCTTTCCCCTGCGAATGAGGGTCAGGCGCGGGTCGCTTTGCTCTGGTGGCTGGGTTTTATCCTTGTCGCCTTTAACCTGCGTGCTCCCATCCTGGTGGTCGGGCCGCTGGTCGACAGCCTGATGCTGCAACTGCAGTTACGCCCGACGCTGATCAGCATTCTCACCACCATTCCGGTGATCTGCTTTGCGCTGATTTCGCCACTGGCGCCCGGCCATGCTGCCCGAGTTGGCCTTGAGCGGGCCATGAGTCTGGCGCTCATGCTGGTGATGACCGGTGCGATCCTGCGCGCCAATGGAGACACCCTGAGTTTGCTACTGGGCACCGTGTTTATCGGGGCGGGCATCGCCTGCGGTAACGTCTACATGCCGACTTTCATTAAACAATACTGGCCCTCCAAAGTGGGCGCCGTGATGGGCCTTTATAGTGTCACCATCGGTCTGGGAGCGACACTGGCGACCCTGACTGCTATCCCGGTGATGAATCTTACCCAGACCTGGCGTGGGCCAATGCTGATCTGGGCAGTGATGGGAATGATCAGTCTGGTGGTATGGCTGCTGGCACTGCGTGGTCTGGCGCCCCATCAGGTGAATAGCGCGGCGCGTCTGGCGCTTCGCAGCGTCATGAAAAGCCGCATTGCCTGGGCGCTGACACTCTTTATGGGCTGTCAGTCCCTGAGCTTCTACACGATTCAGGCATGGCTGTCGCAGTATCTGATCAGCCGTGGTCTGACTGATCATGATGCGGCGCAGGTACTGACGGTCATCAATGCCGTCACTATTCCGGTCGGCTTTATCGTGCCGCAGATTGCGACGCGCCTGCGTCAGCAAAGCGGTATGGCCATTCTGGCCTGTAGCCTGATTGGTGCCGGTATGATCGGGGCGATTCTTTCTCCACAGCAGGGCGTCTGGCTGTGGGGAGCGCTGATCGGCATGGGGCAGGGCGCCAGTCTCAGTCTGGCGTTTGTCTGTATGATTCTGCGGGCCAGGGAAGTGCACCACAGCGCATTGCTCTCCAGCATGTCCCAGAGTTTTGGCTATGGACTGGCTGCCTTTGGGCCGCTGCTATTCGGCATCTTCCACGACATGACAGGCGGCTGGACGCTGGCCTTTGCTCTGCTTTTTGTTGCGCTGGCCGTGCAGATGGTGGCGGGGGTGATCTGCGGGAAGGCACAGTGGGTCGAGGTGCGTTAACGTCGCGCTTGGAAGCATTGCTGTTACAAGGATGTTATTAGCACAAGGAGAATCGTGCCCTGAAAACTCATCATTATTTATTGCTGGCCACCGGTTTGGTGTTTATTGGGCTCTGTACCCTGAATGGCCGGCTGCTGGCGGAGCCTTCACTGGCACTGCTGAGGGTAGAGGGTGTCTGCTGCATAGCACATATGCTGGTATGGCTGCTCAATGGGGTGATGTTGCTGTGGACACTCTGCAGAGCCCAATGGCTGTCAGCGCTCAGGAATGTGGTGGCTTTGCTGCTGGGGCCGATTTATCTGGGAGTGGGCTTTGCGCTGGATGAGGCGTTTCTTTTTCAGACCTGATGAGTGCCTGTTTGATCGCCCGGTGGGCACCGGGCGATAGAGGTCATTCACACAGAAGATACTCAGGCGGCGCTGAGGCGTTCTTCAAAGAGATTCAGTAACCGCTCATCATCGACATCGACGCAGATATCCGACATGGGGATATTTTCCCAGCCGGGCAGGGGCGAGAAGCGGCCTTCCATGCAAATAATCGTCTGACCGATGCCAAGGCCTTCTGTCGCCACACGGACAGCGCCACGGGCAATCTGGAAAATGTCGGGCTCCAGTGCATAGGCAATGCAGCTGGCATCGTGGAAATAGCAGCCTTCGACCGGGTGGGTCTTGCTGTAAAAGCTAATGTAGAGCTGGGCGATATCGTACAGGAAGCTCCCTTCTTTCGGATTGGCCGCACGAATGCGCGCCAGTCTTTCATTGGTAAGCAATACCTGATGCGTGACATCCAGGCCGATCATCACGACCTGCCAGGGCGCCGTAAACACGGCATCGGCCGCATGCGGATCATTAATGACGTTGGCCTCTGCCACCGGGGAGACATTGCCGGGTTCTTTCCAGGTGCCGCCCATCAGAATGACTTCATCGACCAGATGCGCAATTTCCGGATCGCGCGCCAGTGCTTCGGCCAGATTGCCTAAGGGGCCAAGAGCAATCAGGCTGACTTCACCCGGGTTTTCCCGGACCAGGTCAATAATGAACTGGGCTGCATCGCGACTGTCGGGCTTGCCCTTGGGTGCAGGCCATTCCACATCGCCAAAGCCATTCTTACCATGAATAAAGTCCGGGAAATCTCCGGGCTCACGCACGCGGGGCAAGGCAACTCCCTGGGCGACGGGCACATTCCTGCCAGCCAATTCCACCAGTGACAGGGCATTTTGTGTCGACTGACTGACAGCGACATTGCCGTAAGTCGTCGTTAACCCTACGACCTCCAGCTCCGGAGAATGGAGGGCAAAAAGAATTGCCATCGCATCGTCTATGCCGGGGTCGGTATCAATGATGATCTTGCGCGTCATAGGGGCCTCTGTGTCGGGGGGCGAATGCCAGATGGGGTGTGCGCTCCTGGCTGTTTTAGACAGCAGTGGCTCAGAATATCCTGAGCAGGGCGAGCGCATGGGTGTTATAGCCCGTATCTCGGGCCTGCCTAAATCTGTGCCATAAGTCGGCATTTGGCAAATACCCAATGCCGCCAGCAGTGATTTTTATGAGCGCGGCTGCCTTTCCTTTTCAAAAAGCGTGCACTTTTGGTAGCAAATTGCTGTAAATGCGATTGCATGCAGGCTTTTGTTGGGCAACCTAGCAAATACATGCCTACACTCTTTGCTGCAACAATAGCTATGCTAATCTTTCGGCGCCTTGACTCGTACCAACATTCGCTTTGTTGTGATCAGCCAGCAAAGACGTGGAGTCGGCTACAAATATTATAAAGTTATCTGTGTTCTCTGCTTTGTCTCCACGCCTTCTTCTCTGAAGGCCGTTCCGGGGATCCGGCAGTATCTGGAGTGGTTATGAGCGATTTTTCCCCCGGTGTCATCATTGGTCTTTTTGCCCTGCTGACCACCGTAATCGTTATCGCTATGCTGGCGCTCAACCGCTTTTTGGGCAACTTTCACCGTCGTCATGACAACGAACAGCCGTTTGAAAGCGGACTGCTTCCCTCCGGCGACACCCAGCATCACTTTGCCATCAGTTACTACCTGATCGCCGCTGCCTTCCTGATCTTCGAACTGGAAGCCGCCATTCTCTGGGCCTGGGCTGTGAGCTACTGGTCCCTCGGACTCCCTGGTGTGATAGCCGCTGTGACCTTCATGGTCATCCTGCTGCTGGGGCTGGTCTACATGATTCGTAAAGGTTCATTCAATTTTAGGACGTAATGTCACCTGCGACGGTCCTGCCTGAATAACCTCTGATGACCATCGCCAGGCGATGACCGGTCATGCTCAACATGCCGGATAATAATGACGGGACATAAGTCTCCGCGCTGAATCGTGAACTACGCTGTGGTCTGTCCGTAGCCGTTACTGTGGTCTGAAGAGTCGAGTCTTCAGACCTGTTGTTGTAATGCTGCTGGCTTGCCTGCTGTTACCGTGCTGTTCTGTGTCGGTCGACGCCGTCTTTTTATCTTCCATGTGAGTATTGCTGTCCGTCTGGGATGCAGGGGTTTCTGCGGGTATGCCGTGGCTGTAAGACAGTCCGACCGGAATCATTCCCGCCTGCAGTCTCTGTTGTTCAGTGACTTCTTGGCCTTCGTGTCGGTTTCTTCAGGTGCTTGACGTCCTATCAGGAGGTCAATGCTATGAGCAACATCCCCGTTCAGCAGCTCGATCCCGGTCAGGGACCAGGGCAGGGTGGCAAGGATGGCATGTTCTCCACCATCGTCGGCAAGCTCGATGACATGGTGGCCTGGTGCCGCAACTATTCTCTGTGGCCCTACAACTTCGGTACTTCCTGCTGCTTCGTCGAGATGATGACAGCGGCAACTCCCCGCTTTGATATGGCTCGTATGGGCGCTGAGGTTCTGCGTGGTTCTCCCCGCCAGAGCGACGTGCTGATCACCGCCGGTACCTGCTTCACCAAAATGGCCCCCCTGATGCGTCATATCTATGACCAGATGCTGGAGCCGCGCTGGGTGATCTCCATGGGCTCCTGCTCCAACTCCGGCGGTATGTACGACATTTACTCCGTGGTGCAGGGTGTGGATCGCATTATCCCTGTGGATATCTATGTGCCCGGCTGCCCACCCCGTCCTGATGCCCTGCTCGAAGGTCTGACCCTGCTGCAAAAGCATGTGCGTGAAAACCCGCTGCCTGTGCTGGCCAACCGTCGTAAACCCCTCGGCATCGAGATCAAATAAATGAATGAAGCCCTGATGCAAACTCTGGCTCAGCGCTTCCAGGCCGAGCCGTTTACTGACGTGCCTTACATTGGCGCCCCCAGTATTGTGGTGCCGATGGCAGAGCTGCACAGCACTCTGCGCTATCTTCGCCATGAGGCGAGCCCTGCGTATCCGATGCTGATCGACCTGTCGGCGATTGATGAAGCCGGTCGTGGCGGTGGTTTTACCCTGTTCTATAACCTGATGAACGTGGACACCGCCGAGTTCATCACTGTGCGTTGTCACCTGTTCAGCAACCTGCTGGAAGCTCCCACGGTTTCTGACATCTGGCCTGCGGCTGACTGGTACGAGCGTGAGGTCTTCGACATGTTTGGCCTCAGGTTTGCGGGCCATCCTGATCTGCGGCGTATTCTGCTGCCGGATTTCTGGGAAGGTCATCCGCTGTTGAAAAGCGAAGCGGGTCGTGCGACTGAACGTCCTGACCCCTTTGATTATGACCCCGCGACCCTGAACCGCATCCTGCAGGGCTATATGAACCCCGAGCAGGGCGATGACGGTGAAATGGTCGTCAACATCGGCCCGAACCACCCCGGCACCGACGGTATTATCCGTCTGGTACTGAAGCTTCGCGGCGAGCGCATCACCAGCCTTGAGCAGGAAATCGGCTATCACCACCGTGGTGCCGAGAAGGTTGCTGAATTCCATACCTTCCATAACTACATCCCTTACACCAACCGTATCGACTATCTCGGTGGTGTCGGTGGCGAGCTGCCTTACGTGCTGGCATGTGAACAAATGGTGGGCATTGAAGTGCCGCCCCGAGCACAGACCATGCGAGTAATGCTGGCGGAAATCTTCCGTCTGTCTTCCCATTTGGTGTGGATCAGCTCGCTGGGTCATAACCTCGGTGCCATGGGCCCTGCGTTCTACGCCTTTATGGAACGAGAGAAGCTCTTTGATGTCATCGAAGAGGTGTGTGGTGGCCGTATGCACCCGGCGTTCTACCGTATCGGCGGTGTCGCGCAGGATCTGCCCGATGGCTGGCAGCGCAACGTGATTCGCAGCTGTGATGCAGTAGAGAGCCGCATTGCTGAACTCGAATCCCTGACCACCAAGTCCTACATTTTCCAGACACGTACCAAAGGCATCGCGGTTTATACACCTGAACAGGCGATCGACTGGTCCCTGACCGGCCCGAACCTGCGTGCCTGCGGCTTTGATTTCGACCTGCGTAAAAAACGCCCCTACAGCGGCTACGAGCAGTACGACTTTGACGTCCCCGTCGGTAAAGACGGTGATGCCTTCACCCGTACCGTGCTGCGTATCGAAGAGATCCGCCAGAGTCTGCGGATCATTCGTCAGTGTGTCGCGAACATGCCCGACGGTCCCGTGCTGTCTGACAACAAGCCCCGTTACAGCCTGGCCCGCAAAGAGCGCGCCCTGCAGGACATCGAGACCATGATTCACCACTTTATCGAAGTGGGCCGTGGTCTGCCGTTCCCGCGCAGCGAGAGTTTCTTCCCGACAGAAACCTCCAAAGGTGTGACCTGCTACAGCCTGGTCAGTGACGGTTCCGCCAATCCTTACCGCGTGCGTATTCGCACCCCGTCCTTCGCGCACTTCCAGTCCGTGAAGGCCATTGGCGTCGGCGATGTTCTGGGTAACGTCATCTGTCTTATCGGTTCCATTGATTACGTTCTGGCGGATATCGACCGCTAAGGTGCGGACGGCAGTGGTAACGCTGCCGCCCCACCGGTTCTGACGCCGGAGGAGTTTTTATGAGTCTTTCAGAACACGACATCGAGCATTTGCGCGAGCATATTGCTCACTATCCGCACAAGCGGGCGGGGGCGATTTACTGCCTGTACTACGTGCAGGACAAGTACGGTTATATCCCCCGTGACAGCCTGGACGAAGTGTCCGAGCTGACCGATCTCTCACCCACTCAGCTGGATGAGTTGATTACCTTTTACACCTTGCTGCGCCGCCGTCCGGTCGGTCGCCGCCTGATCCGTATCTGCGACAGCATCTCCTGCTACACCCGTGGTGCTGAGCAGGTACTGGCCGCAGCCAAAGAAGCGGCAGGCGTTGAATTCGGTGATATTTCTGCCGATGGCGCCGTGACCGTGCTGCCCAGCATTTGTCTGGGTCTTTGTGACCGTGCCCCTGCGGGCCTTGTCGATGACAAAGAAGATCTGGGCGAGCTGACCCCGGAGAAAATCCGCGATCTGATCTGCAAGTACGCCGCTGAAACCCTGAGCGAAAAAGAAGCCGGGTCCCAGCAGATTCTTGCCGTACTGAAGAATGCGGACTGAGGAGGCAGCCATGGAAAAAGTATTATCCCGTAACTTCCATTACCTCGAGGAACACGGCGAGGTAATGAGTCTTGAGGCCTACCGCGCAGCGGGTGGCTATGACAGCCTGAATTCCATCTTTGGCCGCGACCGCGAAGAAATGGTCCAGAGCCTGCGTGCCTCCGGCCTTCGTGGCTGTGGTGGCGCCGGTTTCTCCACCGGTTTGAAGTGGAGCTTTCTGGCGAAAGATGCACCTCGCCCGGTGTATCTGGTGGTGAATCTCGATGAGTCCGAACCCGGTTCCTGTAAGGACCGTCAGGTGCTGTACCGTGACCCGCACACCATCGTGGAAGGGGTGATTGCCTCTTCTTACATCATCGGTGCCGACAAAGCCTTCGTCTTTATCCGCGGTGAATACAAGGTCGGCGCAGCCAAGCTGGAAAAAGCCGTGCAGGAAGCCCGCGATGCCGGTCTTCTGGGTGATGACATTCTCGGCTCTGGCTTCTCGCTGGATATCGACGTGCACTTGAGTGCGGGTCGTTACATCTGCGGTGAAGAGACTGCGCTGCTGAACGCGCTGGAAGGCTACCGTGCAAACCCGCGCTCCAAGCCGCCATTCCCGGCGGTGAAAGGTCTGTGGGGCCAGCCCACCATCGTTAACAACATGGAAACCGTCTGCCACGTGCCTTTTGTGATGCACAAGGGTGTGGAGTGGTTCCAGAATCAGGGCATGAACGGCGGTACCGGTACTCACCTGTTCCAGGTCTCTGGCCCGGTGAAAAATCCCGGTGTGTTCGAGCTGCCAATGGGCGTGACCGCCCGTGAGCTGATTTACGATCACGCCGGTGGCCTGCTGGATGGCCGTGAGCTGGTGGCTTTCCAGCCGGGTGGCTCTTCCACCCCCTTTATGACGCCGGATCAGCTTGATACACCCATGACCTTTGATGCGGTGGCGAAGATCGGCTCGCGCCTCGGTACCGGCGGCATCATCATCATGGATGACTCCATCTGCCCGCTGAAGTACACCCGCAACCTGATCGAGTTCTATGCTCGTGAGTCCTGCGGCTTCTGTACCCCTTGCCGTGATGGCCTGCCGTATCTGGTGCACCTGTTCGATAAGTTCGAGCAAGGCACCGCGACTGAAGCCGACCACAAGACCATTCTCGAACTGTGCGGCCTGATCGGCCCGAACACCCACTGTGCGCTGGCGCCAGGGGCTGTGATGCCGGTGCAATCGGCACTGACCCTGTTCGATGATGAATTCAAAAAGCATATCGCCGCCAAAGGCTGTAGCTACGCGCCCACCTCTGCCGCAGGTGCCGTGAATGTCGCTGCTGCGGGCGTCGCCGGAGGACACCACTGATGGGAACCCTCTATATCGATGATCAGCCGGTTGAATTCCAGCCCGGCGACAACGTGTTGGATGCCGCGCAGCGTGCCAACATCGAAGTGCCTTACTTCTGCTACCACCCGGCGCTGGGTGCGGTGGGTTCCTGCCGCGTCTGTGCGATGGAAACCGTGCCGAGTCGTGAAGGCGAGCAGCCACGTACCGTCATGACCTGTACCCTGAAAGCACAGGATGGCATGCGCTTTAAGTTCGCCCAGAGCGACAAGGCGCCCGGCGTGTCGAAAACCATGGTCGAGTTCTACATGACCCGTCACCCGAACGACTGTCCGGTCTGTGATGAAGGCGGCGACTGCCACCTGCAGAACATGACCGTGGAAGTCGGCCATGCCTACCGTCGTTTCGATGGCCAGAAGAAAACCTACCCCAACCAGCAGCTTGGCCCGCTGGTGTGGAATACCGCGAACCGCTGCATCACCTGTTACCGCTGTGTGCGTTTCTATCAGGATTACGCGCTGGGTAACGACTTCGGCGCCATGGGTTCGCGTAACAACGTGCTGTTCCGCCGTATCGACGATGGCGCCTTCGACAGCCCCTTCGCCGGTAACATCATCACTGTTTGCCCGACCGGCACCTTTACTGACAAGGTTTTCCGCCGCAAATATTCCCGTACCTGGATGCTGAAAAAGAGCAGCTCCATTTGCGGCCATTGCAGCGTGGGCTGTCATGTGGAACCGGGTGCCCGCGCAGGTTCATTGCGTCGCATCGTGCCGGAAGAAAACGGCGCGGTGAATGCGCACTTTATCTGTGACCGTGGTCGCTACGCGCCACACGCCTCCGAAGCGACGGATCGTCCTTTGCAGGTGCTGGTCGGTGGTCAGCCACGTGAAGGCAAACCCTTCGATGTACTCAAAGAAGCCATGAACGTCAGTGGTGTGCGTTGGGGTGTGCTGGGTTCCGGTCGTGAAGATCTGGTGACGAACCTCACGCTGGCACAGCTGGCCGATAGCCTGAAAGCGCCGTTCAGCGCCTTTGGTGATGGCGTCGTTGAAGGTCGCGTGAAAACGGCGGTGAACCTGAGTGGTAATGCGCCCAGCCTGAGGGATATCGAAGCGGCAGACTGCATCGTTGTGGTCGGTGAGCTGACCGAGCATGCCCCCATGATGGAGCTGGCCGTGCGTCAGGCTCTGAAAGGCGGTGTGCCGGTACTGATGATTCATGCTGCGCCATCGCTGCTGGCAGAGCTGACCCGCACCCAGCCAAGCCTGAGTGCGCAGCGTCAGACGCCTTCCCGTTGGGCTGATCTGCTGCAAAAACTGATCTCTGAACTGCCTTCTGCTGAAGCCAATAGCTGGAGTGCGCTGCTGAAAAATGCTGCCAACCCTGTGCTGTTGGGGGTTGCCGAGCTGATGCCGGTCACCGCCATCAAGGCGTTGGGCGAACTGGCAGCGGCCATGGGCGAGAACACCAAACTGGGCTTTGCGCTGCCGGAGGCGAACAGTGCCGGTGTGGCGCGTATCAGCCCTGCCGGAAGTGCCGATGCACTGCTGGAAGCGGTTGAGCAGGGACAGGTCAATGCCCTGCTGGTGGTCGGTCATGACCCCATGAGCGGCTGGCAGGGTGCGCGCTGGAGCGCAGCCCTCAAGCAAGTTCAGCATCTGATTGTGGTGGATCATATCCACAGCGCCACCGTTCAGGCGGCCACTGTGGTGATTCCTTCTGCGGCGGTCAGTGAGCGCAATGGTCTTTTCATCAACTATGAAGGCCGTGTGCAGAATTTCGCCAAAGCCTATACCCGTAATGAAACCGTACTGCTGCAGGATGAACTGGTGAATCTGCTGGATAGCACCGCGCGTTCTGCCATGCAGTCACAGCTGCAGTCGCTGATGCCTGCGAGCAAGGATGCACGCCTGCCCGCACCGGGTCTGACCATCGCCAGCCGTCTGCCGCTGGTGCCTGGCGACAGCACCTCACTGGTACTCAGTGCCTGGCACGGTGAAGATGAGGTCGCGCTCTACAGCAAGGAGCTGGCATCGCTGCTACCCCATGACGAAGTGGCGATTCACCCTGACTATGCCAGGTCCCTCGGCCTGACGCTGGATAAACACAGCCGTCTGACCCTGAGCAGCAATGGCAAGCAGCTGACCCTGCCGGTACGTCTGGTGAAATTCATGGCCGAAGGCTGTGTGGGTATTTCCCGTCGCGCCTTTGGTGAGCTGGCCAGCCGTCCGGGTCTGGGTATCACCCTGACGCAAGCCATGAAACTGGCGGAAGCGGATAGCGTGACGGATCCTGCCGTACAGCAGTTCACCCCCGGTACCAGCAGCCATGGAGGAGCGAGTCTATGAGCGCATGGATTTACTGGCCCCTGATCCTGATTGCCATGGTGGTGGTGATTCTGGGCCTGATTCTGGCGGCCGGTTTTACCGTCTTCGGTGAGCGCCGTATTCTTGGCCTTCTGCAGAACCGCTACGGCCCCAACCAGGCCGGGCCTTTCGGTTTGCTGCAGGCGATTGCCGATGCGGTCAAACTGCTGACCAAGGAATACTTCCTGCCGGGCTTCGTTGACCAGAAACTCTACAAGCTGGCGCCCGTGCTGGTCGTTGTGACCGTGCTCCTGAGCTTTGTGGTCGTGCCGATCGGCAAGGGCATCAGCTTTGCCGCCGAATTCAACGTCGGTTTGCTGTTTATCCTCGGCTTAAGCTCGCTGCACGTGTACGGCATCTTCCTGGGTGGCTGGTCGTCCAGCACCAAGTACACGGTACTTGGCTCCATCCGTACCATCGCCCAGCTGATCAGCTATGAGTTGGCCATGGGCGTGGCGCTGCTGGGTGTGGTGCTGCTGGCCGGCTCCTTCAGCCTCGAAGACATCGTGCTGCAGCAGCACATTGCCTACATCTTCCTGCAGCCGCTGGGCTTTATCGTGTTCTTTATTGCCGGTATTGCCGAGACCAACCGTCTGCCCTTTGACTTGCCCGAAGCTGAAAACGAGCTGGCGGCCGGTTTCAACACCGAGTACGGCGGCATGCCATTCGCCATGTTCTTCCTCGGTGAATACCTCGGCATCATCTTTATCTCCTGCCTGACCACTACCCTGTATCTGGGCGGCTGGCATGGCCCCTGGGCAGAGACCTACCCGATTGTCGGTGTGGTCTGGTTTGCCCTGAAAACCCTGGCGCTGCTGTTCTTCTTTATCTGGATGCGCGCCAGTGTGCCTCGTGTGCGCTGGGATCAGCTGATGAACTTCGGCTGGAAATACCTGCTGCCACTGGGCCTGGTCAACATCATTGGCACCGCGCTGGTCGCGGCGATCTGGATGTAAACCATGGGGTTCACGACGGAATTACCCTTTACTGACCTGTCAGGCGGCGCACAGCGTCGCCGTCCGGTTCTGACCGGAAAAGACGGGCGCTGGAGTTCATCATGAAAAACCTGAAACACTGGGTCGGCGAGATCACCGGTGCGTTCAAGACGACGCTGAAACACGCGTTTGAAGAGCGTGACACGGTGTGCTATCCCGCCGAAAAACCCGATCTGCCTGAGCGCTGGCGCGGTCGTCTGATCCTGACCGTGACCCCGGAAGGTGAAGAGCGCTGCGTGGCCTGTTACCTCTGTTCGTCGGTCTGTCCGTCCAACGCCATCACCATTCAGGGTGCTGAGCGTGAGGATGACGAGCGCCGCTACGCCGAGAAGTTCGAGATCGACTTCACCCGCTGCATTTTCTGCGGGATGTGCGAAGAGGCCTGTCCGACCCGTGCGATCCAGACCACCAATGACTTTGAAATGGGTGCCAGCTCCCGCGCGGAACTGGTCTATGACAAGTCACGGTTGCTGGAGAACCACACCGGCAAGTACCCGGAGTTTGATTATTTCAAAAACGCCGGGGTTCCCATTCGTGGCAAGGACGTAGGCGAGGGTGCGAACGAAAAGCCCCCGGTCGACGTCTACACGCTACTGCCCTGAGGAGGAGACATCCATGTTGCTGTGGCAAATCGTCTTCTGGCTGGCACTGGCCGTTGCAGTCATCTGCGCGGGCAGTCTGCTGTTTGTCAGAAAGCCCATGCATGGCGCGGTCTACCTGACCTCGTCGATGGTGGCGCTGGCGCTGGTGTTCTATCTCCTGGGCGCGCCCTTTATCGCAATGATGCAGCTGATTCTCTACGTCGGCGCCATCATGGTGTTGTTTGTTTTCGTGATCATGCTCAGCCCCGTACAGGAAACCTTTCCCTTTGATGGCGCTGACAAGAGCCTGTGGCCCGGTCTGATTCTGCTGGCGGTGCTGCTGGTTGAACTGGCTCTGGTGCTGTTTGGTGGTGTCGATGTGAATATGGTTGATCCACACATGGTCAACTCCAAAGAGGTCGGTGAACTGCTGTTTGGTCACTACAAACTGGCCGTTGAAGCGGTCTCCACACTGCTGCTGGCGGCGCTGGTGGGAGTGCTGTACTTCGCCCGTCATCTTCAGCATGACCAGCAGGCGCAGGTGGAAAACGCCCATGCCAATGCGCTGAAGAAACCCGTCAGCCAAGGAGGCCAGGCGTGAATCTGATAGCCATTTTGTTTGTCTCCTTTCTGCTGTTCGGCCTCGGTGTCGCCATCGTGCTGGTGCGCCGTCAGATGCTGTTCATCCTCATGGGGATTGAAGTCATGACCAACGGCGCCGTACTGGCCGCTGTCGCTGCTGGCCAGTACTGGCACAGTGCCGATGGCCAGGTACTGAGCCTGTTCATGATGCTGGTGGCCGGTAGTGAGCTGGCGATCACCCTGTTGCTGGCGATGATGAGCTACCGTTACCTCAAGGTCAGCCGCATCGATCAGCTCAATCAACTGCAGGACTCCCTCGAACAGAAGGAGCGTCTGCTATGAGTGATGCCCTGATGAATCTGCCGATGATGCACTCGCTGCTGTGGATGATTCCCTGCGCGCCATTACTGGGTGCGCTACTGATTATCCTGCTGGAGGGTTTACCCACCCGTGTTTACGGCGTGATCGCCACGCTGATGGTGCTGGTCTCTGCGGTGCTGGTGGCCCTGTTGTGGCTGAGCGGTAACTGGGATATGCCGGTACAGCAAGCTTACACCTGGATGCATATCGGCAACTGGAACCTGCATGTCGGCTTCCGTGTTGATCGCTTCACCCTGGTCATGGCTTCGGTCAGTGCCTGGGTCGGTTTGCTGATCCACCTGTTCTCGACCCAGTACATGCGCCATGACTTTGGTGAGCGTCGCTACTTTGCCTACCTCAACCTGTTCGTGGGCGGCATGCTGCTGTTCATTACTGCGGATAACCTGATCCTGCTGTACGCCGGTTGGGAAATCATGGGTCTGTGCTCCTACGCACTGGTGTCCCATTACTACGGTAAAGAGCAGAACGTCTATGCCGGTCGCAAGGCCTTCGTCACCACCCGTATTGGTGATACGGCGCTGGCCATCGGTATCTTCCTGTGCTTTATGCAGTTTCAGAGCCTGGATCTGCAGACGATCTTCGATGCCGCGCCTCAGGCGCCCACCGGCATGATCGCAGCGATCTGTATCCTCTTTATGCTGGGGGCTTTTGCCAAGTCAGCGCAGTTCCCGCTGCATGTGTGGTTGCCTGATGCGATGGCCGGCCCGTCAACGGTCTCGGCACTGATTCACGCAGCGACCATGATCACCGCCGGTGTCTACCTGATTGCCCGTACCCATGTGCTGTTTGACTTGGTGCCGGATGTGCGCTGGTGGGTGGCACTGGTCGGTGCCTTCACCGCCTTGTATGCCTCCGTGAGCGCGCTCGGCCAGAACGACATCAAACGCATTCTGGCGTACTCCACCATCAGTCAGATCGGCTACATGTTTGCTGCGCTGGGTGTCGGTGCCTACTCACTGGCGCTGTTCCATCTGGCGGTGCATGCCTGCTTTAAGGCGCTGATGTTCATGAGCTCCGGTGTCATCATCGAGGCCTATCATCATGATCATGACATCCGCAACATGGGCGGCCTGCACAAGAAGCAGAAGTTCCTGAGCTATGCCTATCTGGCCGGAAGTCTGGCACTGGCGGCGCTGCCGCTGGTGACCGCAAGCTTCTACAGTAAGGATGCCATCATTGCTGCGACCTTTACTGCGCCACACGGTGCCTTCCTTGCTGGCCTGGGTCTGGTGGGGGCACTGCTGACCGGTATCTACTCCATGCGTATGTACTTCCTGGTGTTCACCGGCAAGCCACGTACTGAAATCCATGACTACAAAATGACCTGGGCGATGAAGCTGCCACTGGGCCTGCTGGCCATCGGCAGTATCTGTCTTGGCTTTATTCAGCTGCCTGACAGCTGGGACTTCGGCCCGCATCTGCTGCTGCCTTGGCTTGAGCCTGTGCTTAGCAGCGTGGCGCTGCCAGAAGGTCATGCAGGCGAGTTGCTGGAACTGCTCGGTGCGCTGGCCGCAGTGGTGGGTATTCTGGTGGCCTGGCCGCTGTCCAAGTCCGAGGCCCGTACCGGTCGTGGTCTGGGCAGCCTTGGCTTCCTGACCCGTGCCCTCTATATCGACGATCTTGCCAAAGTGCTGATTATCGCACCCTTCAACGGTCTCTGTGCGGTAGTGGGGCTGCTGGTCGATGGGCTGCTGCTGAACGGTATTCTGGTGCACGGTGTGCGCAGGGTCATGCTTTGTGGCAGTGCGCTTGCCAGTCGGGCCCAGGGACAGACGATCAGCCGTTATGTGCAGGTACTGATTATTGGCGTGGTGCTGCTGATTGCACTGCTGGTGTTCAGTAACGCTGTCATCAGCGGTTAAGGAAGGAGCGGGAAATGCTTAACGTTGTGATTTATCTCCCCCTCCTGGCAGCACTGGCCATCTGGCTTGGCTGCCGCGGCAAGGGGAATCTTGCCCGCTCGCTGACGCTGGCGGTGACGTCCATTGAAACCCTGGTGCTCTTTGGTCTGGCCCTTGGCGGCAAGCCTTTGTCACTGGATGTACTCTGGGTGCCGCAATATGGCATCCACTACCACCTGCAATTGCACGGACTGGGTCTGGTGCTGGCGGCACTGAGTGGTGCGCTGGCGGTGATTGCCATTCTGGTGGGCTGGAAACGTATCGAGCGCTGGGAAGCTTTTGGCCCGCTGATGCTCGGTACCCTGAGCGGCATGCTTGGCCTGTTCGCGGCCTATGACCTGATCCTGTTCTACGTGTTCTGGGAACTGATGCTGATCCCCATGTATTTCATGCTGTCCTTCTGGGGCGAGCGTGATTCACGGGTGGCAGCGACACGCTTCATGCTGGTGACGGTGACCGCCTCTTTGCTGATGCTGGTGGCGTTGATTCTGCTGTTTATCGTTCACGGCTCCCAGACCGGTGTGTACACCTTTGACTATGGTCAGCTGGTGCAGACGCCACTGCGCGGTACTTCGTCGATTGTGTGGCTGGTGCTTTGTGGGCTGCTGGTGGGTTTCGGTGTCAAAGTGCCGATGTTCCCACTGCATTTCTGGGCACCTCTGGCCTATCGCAAGGGTGATCCCAGCGCCATCATCATGCTTTCCGGCGCGATGGCTAACGCGGGTATCTACGGTCTTTGGCGTTTCACCATGCCGCTGATGCCGGATGTCACCGAAGCCTTCGCCACCTGTGGCATGGCGATTGGTGCTATCGGCACGATCTACGGTGCCTTGCAGGCGATTCGTCAGACCGACCTTCGTGGTGTTATTGCCTGGTCCAGTATCAGCCACATGAACATCGCCGTTCTGGCGCTGTTTGCCTGGCAGACACAGGCGTTGAACGGCATGGCGCTGCAGCTGATCGCGCACGGTCTGTCCGTTACCGGCCTGTTTGCGATTGCGGCGCTGCTGCTGGATCGCGGTCTTGACGGTGAGTACGCCAATGTCGGCGGTCTCTATCGTCAGATGCCCAAGCTGTCCATGTGCTTTCTGTTCTTCATCGTTGCCACTGTCGGTATGCCGGGCCTGGCCAACTTCGCAGGCGAAGCACTGATTCTGGCCGGTGCCATCAGCCGTCATATTGGCTGGGGTAGCGTGGCTGCCGTGACCATTTTGCTGTCGGTAATCTACGGCGTGAAAGTCTATGGTCGTGTCATGTTGGGCGGTGATAACCCGCGCATCAGTCAGCCACTGCCGGATCTGGCCGTGCGTGAAAAAGCGGCGCTTAGCCTGCTGATTATTGCGGTGCTGGTGGTTGGTTTGCTGCCACAGCTGATGATTGATGCTATCCACTTGCCGGGCGCGGATATGATTGCCAGCGCCCTGCACCTGATGACCGGGGGTGTGTATGCCGCCAATTGATTTTTACCCCGTCCTTGCGCCCGCGCTGGCGGGCATCGGTGGCCTGATTGTTCTTCTGATCGGCGTCTGGCCTGGTGCACGCAATGCAGCTACTGCCGCCTTTTACGGCAGTATCACGCTGCTACTGGCGGCCATTGCGGTACTGCTGATTCCTCATGGCTCTGCCACGGTCGAGAACTTCATTACGCTGGACCCGGTGACCCGTCACGGCTGGCTGCTGTTTGCCGCCGGTGGTGTGGCGACCTTGCTGCTGGCATGGCGTGATCAGCAGCTGAGCGGTGAAGTCGATGAAATGTTCTGCTCGCTGGTGCTGTTTGCGGTGACCGGAACCTTCATCCTCTCTGCGGCAAGCAACCTGCTGGCAGCCTTCCTCGGCATGGAACTCACCGCGCTGTCGGTGATGGCGATGATCGCCTGGCAGCCCAAGCGTCGCGGTGCCATTGAGGCCGGCTTTAAGTATGCAGTGACCTCCACTGTTGCGGGCGCCATCATGCTGTTCGGTATCATTCTGATGTATGCCGGTAGTGGCACGCTCTATATCGACGGTATTGTCGATGCCATCAACATGCCACGCGCCAACGAAACCCTGGTGATCGTCGGTCTCGGCATGCTGCTGGTGGGGATCGGTTTTGAACTGGCCGTTGCGCCATTCCATTGCTGGCTGGCCGATGTCTTTGAAGGCTCAACCTCGCCGGTCACCGCCTTTATTGCTGCCGTGGGCAAGATCGCGATGCTGCTGTTTGCATTGAATCTGGCCTCGCAGCTGGCGGATATCTGGCCTGCTGTTCAGCCGATTATTGTCGGCATGGTGGTGCTGAGTGTGGTCTGGGGTAACCTCGCGGCCATGCGTCAGCGCAACTTCAAGCGCCTCCTGGCATACTCCTCCGTCGCGCATTTTGGTTACGTCCTGCTGGCGCTATCTGCCATCAGCAGTGACCTGGATGCCAATGCCGATCTGCTCCAGTCTGCCGCGTTTTACGGTCTGACCTATGCGGTGATGAATCTGGTGTGCTTTGGTGTGATCGGCCTGCTGGCGGGAATTAACCCGACTGCCGATCTAGAGGGCTACCGTGGTGTTGGCCGTCGTTATCCACTGATCGGTGTTGCACTGGCCGTGGCGGTGTTGTCACTGGCGGGCATTCCTCCGACTGCGGGCTTCTTCGCCAAGCTGTTTATCTTTACTCAGGCGCTGAGTGAAGGTCAGCTGGGTCTGGTGGTGGTTGCCACCCTGGCAGCGGCAAGCTCCTTGTTCTACTACCTGCGTGTGCTGCTGGTGTTCTTCTCGGCACCGGCGAAAACACTGCCCACCGACATTCTGCTGGAATCCGATGAAGCCACCCTGGCGGGCCCTTCACTGGTGATTGCTCTGGGTGCGGGTGCGACGGTGCTGATCGGCCTGTGTGCCGGTGTGGTACTGCAGCTGATCTAAGGCTGCGCGCAAGGTTTCGGTTAAGCCTGTGAATGAAGGCGAAAGCCCATCCAATGGATGGGCTTTTTTTATGATTGAATCAGATGGCTTGTTACACGATGGAGATCGCGCAGGCCGCTTATGATGAGTCTCTCGCTGAGGTCGAACGGCCAGCCTAATCGTTCCACCAGGCAGCATCAGCGCTTACTTTTTCGTGGTGGAGTGCGTGTCGTTGTATTCCTTGAAGGCTTTCTGGGTGCAGGCACCGCGTTCCTTGCTGGTGGTGTATTCGGCTTTGCAGCGCTGCATGGCGGCTTTCATATAGTCGCTTCGGGCTTTATCGGCGAAGGACAGGGCAGGGGCGATCAATAGCAAAGCACAGATCATGGCTTTCATAACAACATTCCTTGTGAGTTAAATCCAACAGGCTGCAGATCATGCCAGAGGCCGCACTCCTGGGGAATGGGAGAGCGGCGATGTGGCTGAGACAATCATCCTTGCTGTATGTGGCCGTAGCCGTTGCGCCTTAGGGCTGATAAAGCCGGGGGCGGGGAAACTGCTGCTGGGCTTCGCTGTGGATGCGCTCTTTTTCCCGCAGCTCTTCGGTCGGCAAACGGTCAAAGTTACGCGGCGCCTTGCCCGGTGCCTGATAGAACTGCAAGGTGTTGCGCTCACGGTCGTTGTACTGAACATCGTAAATACCCATGCCCTTGCGAATATCCTCGCTCAGCTTTTGCGGGTACTTGTTCATTTTGCGTTCCTTGAAGAAGCCGCTTTCGTACTCTTCGACCACGCTTTTCATATCGCGCTTGTTCAGCACTTCATCCAGATAGGAAGAGGGTGTCTGGTGGGTGACAGAATGTACCGTCGGAATGTCATCAATAAAGAGACCATGCTCCAGGGTATGGGCGGCAGGGCGCATGCCCCAGCCATCGGCGATCACACAACCCAGACCGGTTTCAGCGCGCGGGTCGCCCAGCAGCAGGGCTTCATGGGTAAACCAGGTGATGCGGGTCAGAGGAATATTGGGATGATTAGTCCCTTCCGTGCGGTTTTGCTGCTGACGGTCGGTGTTCACGGCTGAGGCGATATACTCGGCAAAGTGCTCAAGTTCGCTGCCATTTCCGGCAAACAGGCCATGCTTAAGCATGTTGCCTTCGAGATGATGCTTACGCGACAGCTCCACCCGGTAATGGGAATAACCGCCGGAGGCATAAATGCTGTCGAGCTGGTTACCCTTTTCGCAGAGGCGATCAATGGTCTTGCCGATGGCATCGGCAATATTGAGCCGCTCCATGATCTTGTCGTCCACCTGGGTCACATGGGTCCACTGGGTGTTGGGTTTGGTACAGCTGATGTCACCCAGAGAATCACTATGGCCAAAGGTGCTGTAGTGGTTCAGGTGGGCGCGCAGGGTATCTACCATCTCTTCGCCTCCGTGGTGGTAGCTCAGGTGAATAATCGGTTAGGTATTAGCTAACCCGCATTTTGAAAATGCCGGGGTAATGCTGTTCTGCCGCCCGGTGGTCAGCGTCTTTTTGCGCGACCTCGTCGCTGGGCAGCATGTCGTAAATACGTGTCGTGCTCTCAGGCGAATGGTAGGCCTGAATCACATTATTCTTGTCAACGTGCTGCACATCCCAGAGAAAGCGACTGCCGTGTTCAAGCTCTCTGTCATGCTGCTTTTCCAGTTTGCGCATCTTGCGATCAACAAAGAACCGGCCTTCGGTATGCTTGACGATATCGCGCAGCTCAAAGCGAAGGATCTGTTTATCCAGATACGCACTGGTTTCCTGTTGAGTGGAGGAAAGTACCCGGGGAGATCCAAACAGCGAGTGATTCAGTGTCTGGGCGGCCGGTTTCATTACCCAGCCATCGGCAATCGCCACTTCCTTACTGGACTTTTCCCGAGGGTCGCCAATAAGCAGCGCGATATGGTCGGGCCAATCGGCAATGGTCACAGGGTAGGCCTGCTTGCCCTGACGCAGCCGCTCGGTGTTCAGGGCGGCCACAATATGTTCGCTGAACTCCATCAGCTCATGGCAGTTTCCGCGGAACATGCCATTACGCAGCATGTCGCCACGAATGCTTTTGCTGCGCATCAGATCAAGCACATAGGCCGAGCCGGTTTTACTGGTGTAAACGCTGTCGAGCTGGTTGCCTTTTTCGCAGAGCTTGTCGACGGTTTTGGCGACGCTATCGGCCAGATTCAGGCGATCAAGGGTCGCGTCCGAGACGGCGTTCACATGAATGTAGCTTTTGGCAGGCTTGGTCAGGGCGACCGCGTCGGCCGGGGCATCCGAATGACCGAACTGCTGATAGGTCGTCAGGGTGTCACGGATGGTGGTCATCGGCCGGGCCTCTAGAGGTGGATTCGTACCGCGTTGGGGTAGAGGCCTTCGGCGGCCTTGCTGGTGGCTTCTTTTTCTTCCAGCTGCTGACGCGGCATGTAGTCAAAATTGATAGGGCCCTGAGAATCCGACGAGTAATAGGTGCGCCGGTGATTCTGCTGATCAATCCACTGAGCATCCCAGAGTAGAGGCTTGCCGGCCGTCTCTTTGGGATTCTTCACGATGTTTAGCTCTTTCAGATTGTCCTTATCCAGGTTCTTCAACCGGGTTTCGACGAAATGCTTGCTCTTGTGCATCTGAAACAGGGTTTTGGTGTCGAGGGTTTCTTTGCTCTTGTCCAGATAGTAGCGGCTCTCACTGACCGTGGAGGACGAGACGTCTCTGGGCGTGTGTTGTAAACCACTCTCTTCAAAGGTTTGCGCCGCAGGGCGCATGACCCAGCCATCGACCAGCACCACCTCATTCAAAGGCTGCATACGCGGATCACCGATCAGAGAGCTGGTGTGGTCCATACTCGGCCAGGACACTCGGGTCACCGGCAGGGTCGCAAAGTGAGTACCGGTGGCACGACGGTCATCGCTGATGGCCGCCAGAATATGCTCAGCCAGATCGCGCAGATCCTGACAGTTCCCCGTCCAGAAGTGGTTGCGCACCATATCGCCATCCAGCGGCGTATTGGCGTTGTTCAACAGCCAGGTACGCAGCATCGAATCACGCTCAGTAGCGTAGATGCTGTCGACCTGATTGCCTTTATCGCACAATTTGTCGATGGTTTTGGCGACGCTGTTGCCGATCTTCAGCCACTCCATCGTTCGCTCGGGCACATGGCTCTGACAGACGATAAAGTGCTCCGGTTTACTGGAGGCGACCGCCAGCGGCGATGCCTCAGAGTGCCCGAATTGATCGTACAGCTTGATGGTATTGCGAATGCTCGTAGTCATACGCATTCAGTGTCATCTGGTGGAATTCGGTTCCGCCCATAACGGTAATAAAGGCTAATCCTGCCCAAGCTGTCAGTCAGAACAGCCTCTGCCATGATCTGGCGCAGGTTTCTGTTATTTGTCTCAGCAATAACCGCCAACAAGTTCAGGCCATGGTGGTTATTTTTCCCCGCTTTTAGGCTTCGTCGTGTGTTGGATCACCACTGACGGAGAACTCCCTATGACATCCATTCAATGGCCCGCCGGTTATGTGCCGGGCTTTAGCGATAATTTTTGCTCCAACGAAGTGATCGTGGCGAATCTGTCCATCGACAAGGTCTGGGCGCTGCTGGTCACCCCCGCCGAGTGGTCTGGTTACTACGCCAACTCCGCCCACCCACGGTTTTATGAGGAGCGCGGCCCGATGCTGGCGCTGGGGGATCGTTTCTACTTTGAGACCTTCGGCTTCCCGGTCGAGGCTGAGGTGGTGGAATACATCGCACCGGTGGCCGGACAGGCAGGGCGAGTCGCCTGGCACGGTTGGGCTGGTGAAGGTGCGGAGCGTCTGAATGTCCACCATGCCTGGATTGTCGAGGAGCTGTCGGCCAACCGGTTACGTATTCTCACTCAGGAAACCCAACAGGGTGAACCCGCCAAAGCGCTGGCAGCGACGGTGCCGAACCCCATGATCAATGGGCATCAGGAGTGGCTTGATGGGTTGGTGAGCGCCGCCCGCGCCTGATAGCCGCCTCTTTAGCGCGAGCTTTCTTATCTCAGTGCTCTCTCAGCTACCTCAGCTAAAGATCAGGAGACGATGATGTCTGCCCCTCATGTTTTGATGATTCTGACGTCCCACAAGGCGTTCTCCCAGGCCGATGACGCGGCCGCGACCGGCGTCTGGTTTGAGGAACTTACCGCACCTTATTACCTGTTTCAGGAGGCCGGAGTGAACGTGACGCTGGCCTCAATTCAAGGTGGTGAAGTGCCCATTGACCCGCATTCTCTGGATGACAGCCCAAGCGTTCTGCGTTTTCAGGCGGATACAGCGGCGATGCAGGCATTATCGAATTCACTCTGCATTGATGCGTTGAAGGCGCAGGATTACGACGCGATTTTCCTGCCGGGCGGCCATGGCACGATGTGGGATTGTGCGACCTCGACCACGCTGGCAGCGCTACTCACTGAGGCTTGGGCGCAGGGCAAAATACTGGGGGCTGTCTGTCACGGTCCGGCGGGGTTGTTGAACGTGAAGGATACCTTGGATCAGCCATTGGTGGCGGGGCGACGCATCAGCGCCTTTACCAACACCGAGGAAGCGTTGGCCGGAAAAACCGGGCAGGTGCCTTTCCTGCTGGAAACCGCCCTGAAAGAGCAGGGGGCGCTGCATGAACGCACCAGCGACTTCGCTCCCCTGGCCGTCGTGGATGGTTTGCTGGTGACCGGACAAAATCCAGCGTCATCGGCGCCGGTGGCTGAGGCGATGCTGGCATTACTGAATCAGGCGTCCTGATCATCCACCACGTGGCTGAGCTGACTGATCACTCGTTGCAGTCGGCGCGGTAGCGGCCATTCGGAGCGGTAGATCAGCCATTGCTTGTCGACCACCGGATGCGCCGCGGTGATCACCTGAATATCCTGCTGGCGGGCGAAGGCCTGCCGGGCCAGACGCGGCATGACGGTAAACCCAAAGCCTCGGGCCACCGGCTCAAGAATCAGGCTGATCTGGTTGGTAAAGCCGGTGATGGGCAGGCTTTGGAAACCGGGGTTGCCGGGGAATTGTCGGGCCAGTAAGCGCGTGGCCATGGCGCGGCCATCAGGGTGATCAATAAAGCCCAGCGCTTCCAGATCGTCCCAGCCTTTTACCCTGGCGTTGGCCGGCACAATCAGCTCCAGCTCTTCCTGACAAAAAGGCAGGGCGGTGAGACGGGCATCATCGGGCTTGTAGGTGATGATGCCGAGATCAAAGCGGTTATCCAGCACGGCATCGAGAATTTCCGGGTCCGGCGCGAAACGGTGATGAATGATCAGTTGCGGGTGTTCGGCCTGCATATCCAGCAGCCGCGGATAAAGGCTCAGGCCACAGCTGCCAGGGCTGATAATGCGCGCTTCACCGCACAAAGGGCCGTCTTCCTCATCATCAATCTGCACCTGCAGGCGTCGCGCCGCCGCTTGCATTTCCCGGGCATAACCGAGTAACGCCTGACCGGCCGGTGTCAGTTCGAGCTTGCGCGGCTGGCGGATCAGCAGCGGCCCCAGCTGTTCTTCCAGATGGCGAATATGCTGGCTGACCGAGGCCTGAGTGAGGTCCAGCACCTCCGCTGCGCGGGTGAAACTGCCTTCTTCCACCAGAATCGAGAAGCTGTGGACCCACTGTGAATTCAGCATGGCGTGCTCTTAAGTCGTTGTCAGATAAGGGTTTTGTATCGCTATAAGGAATTTTTATTCCCGCTATTAGCGCTGCTGCCTGTTAAGGGGCAGGCATCCTCCTTAGGGTAACTGCCCATAGCTTAAACCATTCATGGAGTCTTTTGTGTTGAGTCCCTACCCCCGCAGTTTTTCTCATATTGGCCTGTCTGTTACCGATCTGGATGCCGCAGTGAAGTTCTACACCGAGGTGATGGGCTGGTATCTGATTATGGAGCCAACCACCATCAGTGAAGATGACAGCGCCATCGGCGTCATGTGCTCTGACGTCTTTGGCCCCGGTTGGGGTTCCTTCCGCATTGCCCATCTGTCGACGGGCGACCGCATTGGCGTGGAAATCTTCCAGTTTGCCAATGCCGAGCGTCGTGAAGAGAACTTTGATTACTGGAAATCCGGCGTCTTTCACTTCTGCGTGCAGGACCCCGATGTCGAAGGGCTGGCAGCCAAAATCGTGGCGGCCGGTGGCAAGCAGCGGATGCCGGTGCGGGAATACTTCCCCGGTGAGAAGCCCTATCGCATGGTCTACATGGAAGACCCGTTCGGCAACATTCTGGAGATCTACAGCCACAGCTATGAGCTGACCTACTCTGCCGGTGCCTACGCCTAAACCTGCCCGAGCCGGAGCGTTATTGCTGCTCACCCTGAGCAGCGATGATCTGTTATCGAAAGACTGACTTACTGAAAAAGGAGCACCGCGATGTCTGCGTTGTTTACCCCTTACACCCTGAAAAGTGTCACCCTGCGCAACCGTCTGGCGGTGCCGCCCATGTGCCAGTACAGCGCCGAGAATGGTTACATCTCCGACTGGCATGAAGCGCACTATGCGGGCATGGCCCGTGGGGGCGCGAGTCTTGTGATTGTCGAGGCCACCGCTGTTTCTCCCGAAGGGCGCATCACCCATGCCTGCACCGGCCTCTGGGAAGATGGCCAGATCGACGGCATGGCGCGCATTGCCCGTGCCATCAAACAGGCCGGCTCAGTGCCCGGTATTCAGATTGGTCATGCCGGTATCAAGGCCAGCGCCAACCGTCCATGGGAAGGGGATAACCACATCCCGAATGATGATCCGCGCGGCTGGCAGACCATCGCCCCTTCGGCGGTGAGCTTCGGTACTGACATTCTGCCCAAGGTGCCGACGGCCATGAGCAAGGATGACATCGCCCGTGTGCGTGATGACTTCGTCAGCGCCGCCCAACGTGCACTGGCGGCTGGCTACGAATGGCTCGAACTGCATTTTGCTCACGGCTATCTGGCCCAGAGCTTTTTCTCCGTGAACACCAACCAGCGCACCGATGAATACGGCGGCAGCGCCGAAAACCGTGGCCGTTTCCTGCGGGAGACGCTGGCGGCCGTGCGTGAGGTCTGGCCCGAACACCTGCCCCTGACCCTGCGTTTTGGCGTGCTGG
Organism: Pokkaliibacter sp. CJK22405; assembly: GCF_046614695.1. Lineage (NCBI taxonomy): Bacteria > Pseudomonadati > Pseudomonadota > Gammaproteobacteria > Oceanospirillales > Balneatrichaceae > Pokkaliibacter > Pokkaliibacter sp. CJK22405. The sequence goes on along the minus strand of NZ_JBKKHQ010000013.1, from coordinate 141,839 downwards.
AATTTGATGGTCGTGATGAGGAAACCCTGGCCGAGTCCATCGCCCTGATCAGGGAATTCAAAGCCATTGGCCTGGATTTCATCAGCGTCAGCATGGGCTTTTGTAATCCCAAGGCGCAGATTCCCTGGTCGAATGCCTTTATGGCGCCGATTGCCGCCCGCGTGCGTGAAGAAACCGGATTGCCTGTGGCGACGGCCTGGGGCATGGATGTGCCTGCCGACGGTGAGCGTGCCATTACGGAAGCGCAGATGGATCTGGTGCTGATCGGCAAGGGCCATCTGGCAAACCCGCATGTGGTCTATCAGATGGCGCGTGACCTTGGCGTCGACAACGCCGCCGCGATTCTGCCGGAGCAGTACACCTACTGGCTGGAGCGTTACGCAGGCCCGCGTGTCACCAGCGCAGAGTAATGTCCGAAACCATTGTCATCCGGATAACTAAGACCCGCTGGCTGATCTTTGATGGTTTGTAGTGACAAAAAGAGCCCATTCCGGGCTCTTTTCCACTGAAAATTCATAAAAACAATTAGTTAGACTTTCTTTTACACAGGCTAAAGAGGATTGGCATAAGGCCAATAATTAACGCCGACAGGTAGCCATTCAATTGGTAATAGCCCCCAAATTCTGACTCTACCGCACTCAGGAAATTCGGATCAGAACCAGTATCATAAACACCGTAGGCCATAAACAACGACACCAGAATGGCCGGTAGCAGAAAGCCTTTCCACAATCGTGCTAGTAGCGAGAATCCCATGCAGAGCGCCAATGCCAACCCCCACATAGAGGGATATGACGGCATTTTGTCTGCTACCTCAGCGAAGCAAAGTGAGGGGGCCAGAATGGTCAGCACCAACAGATAAGCCTTCACCCCTTTACCTCAACTTCTATCTTTTTCTGACTGGCCTGAATCATGGCAGCTAGGCGGTCAGTGGTTTGATTACCCAAAACCCCGCCACCCACATCAATACAGCTGGCTGACCCTTCCATATCCCCACCGTGCAAAAAGAAATTGTCACGCCCAAAGGTCTTTGTGGTAGGCACTGGATGCAGCCGGACTCGCCAGTCACCCCAGTCTCCACGCGTTCTACGAGCCAGATCGCTAGTGATACCGGGATCACTGAACTCTGTCGGCGAGATGTAATATTTCCCAACTGGGATGGGGCCTTCGAAAGGCTTAATCAAACATGCATTTGAGGACTTGTTCATGCACTCTCCACGCCCACTGGTGGCGCGTAAAGTCATGGAAAAGCAAGGAGTTGAGGCCATTAGAAGCCCCTTTGAGATAATAAATACAATCTTCATACACATCCTTATGTGAGGGTGAATACGACGGCACCACATATATCAGCACCTGATACTCACCGAATGCCAAGAACCTACAGCAGCCCTGCCGCTAACTCTACTCTGAAGTGCGGTTCGTCTCACGGGAGAACCTCGCCATGCCAGATCTTGCTTTACTGGATCTTAATCTGCTCAAGACGCTGGATGCGCTGCTGGCTGAATATCACCAGAGCATCGCCAGAATGAGAGCGCCGCTCCCTGCTGAAGCGGTATCCGTTAACCTAAGACCCACAAAACCTGACCCGCTTTGTGAATGAACAGATCCCGGCGCACAGCCTGCTTACGGTAATGGAAGCCAGTCTACAATGGCTTACCCGCATTGCAGGGCAGTATCTGCCGCGCAGTTAATTAGCTGACCCTCAGGAGTAGAAAGCCATTGTAGTGAAAGCTATGCTGTCTTTTTTTCTGGTGATGGGGAGCTAGGGGTTAGATGGATCTTGAGCAAGAGCGTACTGCACTAGAAGATAAGTACCGTAGAGAGGACTTCTGGGACAACATTCTAGGTGGGCTTCTGTTTGTTGCTTCAGCCTGTATTGTCGCAATATTAATCATTGGAGCCATTTGGTTAGTCTGGGTCGGTATTGAGTATACGAATAATGGCGGTGGCTTCATTCCTACATTAGATGCTTCAGACTTTACTAGGCAATATCGCGAGCTTTTTGGGAGTTTGGGTGATGCTGTTGGTGGTTTGCTTAATCCATTTCTAACTTTTATTAGTATTTTTTTGCTAGTAGCTTCTTTGTTCTACTCGGCTAAGCAAAATAAATTTAGTAAAAGGGAGTTAGAGTTAACTCGACTTGAAATGAAGTCTTCAAATCATGCTCAGAAAAATATTGAGATAACAAATAAGAAAGCAAGGTTGGATAATTTCATTGCAATAGCTTCGGTTAAGCAAGAGCAATTACGAGCTAATTCAACATGCTTTATAGCTGAAGTTGATGAGTTTGGTGATGATATTTATGACCAAGTCGGAGAGCCCGTGGGCAGTCAAGGACAATCATCCCCATATGCTTTTAATAAAATAGTACACGGCTATAGGGGCTTTCGCTCAAGAAGAAAAGTAGATATAAACGCTATGCATTCTATTGCTTTTTCCGAGCTCAATGGTTATGAGACTTACTTAAATTATGTTTTGTCTATAAATATTCATCTAAGAAGAATGGTTGCTGAAATTGCATTAGAAGATAGCATAAATGATGAATTGAATGATTTTTTAATTTTCGGAAATTTAGAGCTGGATCAGGATGATTTACTCAGCATTTTTGCAGTTTTTATCATAGAATTTATGTCCGGCAATAAGAAGTATACAAATAGGATAGTCGAAAGTAGTCTTCTTAAAAAGCTTAGTTTTTATAAGCTTAGGATAAACGAAAGAATTCTTGACGATAATGTTATGTCTGATCTCTTTTCTCAGTATCCAGACTTATTGAATTTTACATCAGAACAGAAAGCACTTCTTATTGACTAATATATTCGCTTAATAAGCTTAAAGAATATATAGGAAAAATTTGCAGTGAGATTCGAATATTTTGAATGCTTATATTGATAAAAAACCGCTTCGGCGGTTTTTTTATGCCCAGAAACCGGAGGAAGAAACAAGACTGCTATTTTGGCGGTGGGGCGACTATCCTTGCCGGACACTTTTCGGAGGTGTTCTGGTATGAAAGGCTGGCTGCTCCTGCTGATTGCCATCGCAGGTGAGGTGATTGCGACCTCGGTATTAAAATCGACCCAGGGGTTCACGCGGCTGCTGCCGACCTGTGTGGTGTTTCTGGGTTATGGCATGTCGTTTTACTTTCTGTCCTTATCGCTGAATACGATTGCGATCGGGATTGCCTATTCCGTATGGGCGGGCCTCGGCATTGTGCTGGTTACGCTGATTTCCTGGCTGGTGTATGGCCAGAAAATCGACTTGTGGGGCTTTGTCGGCATGGCCTGCATTCTTGCCGGTGTGCTGATACTGAATCTGTTTTCCAGGGCGTCGGTTCACTAGCCCATCACGCGAGCAAACTGCCCTCAACCTCCTAAAAAAGAGGAGCCCGATGGCTCCTCTGTAATCACTTAATACGACCCGTCACTGTCGCTGTCCTGCCTGTGGTGCGGGCGGCCATCACTCAAGTCGCCTTCCTCGGATGGCTCATTCTCCGAGGCGCTGTCGCTCCAGCTGGTCGGGTTCAGGCGCATGTTGAGGGTTTGTTGCAGCATGCGCACTTGCAGGCCAATCGGCGGTTCGCGGGAGGAGATGACCTGTAATTAATCTTATCGTTAAGTGTGATATGTATAATTCAAAGACAATTATATTGTTTTCCTTAAGAATGGAGTCTTAGATAGTATATATGCACACATTAGTGATGATAAGAAAGTTATAATTGAAACTATTGGTATTGAAAATAATGGTGTAAGAGAAAAATGACTAACTAATTTATTTTGAATGAACTCAAGGAATAGTGGGTGTAATAGATAGATTCCTAATGTCAATTTTGATGTGGCTGGAAAATATAGATTGTATTTTATATTCTTGAGTAAAATAAAAACAAGGAAAGACATCACTGTAACAGTCATACTCGGATAACTATAAAAATAGAGTCCAAATTTAATCCCTGAATTCTGTGCAACAAGATAAAAACCTATAGCAGTTAAAACTATTGTTAATGTTAGTAGAAATACAGTGATAGAAAAGCACATGTTTACTATATTTTTATTTAAAACATGTCCAAGGAAAAAATAAGGAATGTAATATATAAAAAGACTTACGGCCAAAGGGGTGTAGCTATCTTTATAAAAACTATAACTAAATGTTGTAATAGAAACGGCGAAGAGTATTAATGTAAGAAAAATAATCTCTTTATTACTAGAGTTTTTTGTTATCTTTCGAAAAAAAGGCACAAATATATATAGCCCCGCAATCATATAAAGAAACCACAAATGGTAATAAGGTGTGCCTAGTATTATCCTTTTCAAGGAGAAAAGAATAAATTTATCCGCACTATCTATTGAGCTTCTATATGCCAATAGTAACAAGTAAAAAATACTCCAGAAAATAATAGGTATTAGTATTCTTGATGTTCTTTTTAAGTAAAAAACGCTTAACGTCTCATCTTTACTAGGATCGAGTAATAATGCTCCACTAATCATTACGAAGATTGGCACACACCATCGCACTGACGAGTCGTAAAAATTACCAACCCACCAGTCAAAACTGCCTATGGTATTGCTAGTTACATTACTTGCCGCTGCATGAAGTATGATTACTGCCATGATTGAAATAATACGGGCATTGCTTAACCAATTCATTTATATTTGAATTCCATTTTCAAAGAAAGGTTAGATGATTTTTTTTAAAATTTTCGACTGAAGTAATAGTTTAGTGATTTGCCAGTTTAAAGCAATAAATTGAGAGTTGACTGATTTTATTTCTGATCTTTATGCGCCCTAGTCTGAATATGCGAAGCCCTCATCAATACTTAAGGGGATTCAGGGTCAGCTCCTGTGGCCTCAAATATGCTTAGTAACTCTTTACTCACTTAATACGACCCGTCACTGTCGCTGTCCTGCGCGTGGTGTGGGCGGCCATCACTCAAATCGCTTTCCTCGGACAGCTCATTCTCCGTGGCGCTGTCGCTCCAGCTGGTCGGGTTCAGGCGCATGTTGAGGGTTTGTTGCAGCATGCGCACTTGCAGGCCAATCGGCGGTTCGCGGGAGGAGATAACCTGCGGGTTGACCCGTGGCTGGCCGAGCTGTTGCTCCATGGTGGCCAGCAGTTGTGTCGTCATCGCCAGCTGGTTATTGAGGGCGAGGCTTTGCTCAAGCATGGTGATGCGCTGGCTGTCGGATAAGGGCGCCAGCAGGTGTTTGCACAGGCGCTCCTGATCCTGCGGGCTGAGCCGGGTAAAGAGGCTGTCGGGAATCAGCGGCGCGAGGGCCAGGCTGCTGCCCAGTGAAGGCATGCGGTCCAGATCATCCAGCCAGGCGCGGGCGTGCTCAGGCTGACTCGCCGGTTCGCTGTGCAGCATGTCACTGAAATGCAGCTCGCTCTGCAGGCGCAGAATGCGCTGGCGCGTGCCCTGAGACACCCCCGGCATACCGGAGCGAATCAGCCCGCCCAGCAGCGTGTCGATCTTCTGGCGATCCGGCCCCTGACAGGGCGTATGTTGCAGGCTTAACAGCCCCTGAATTCGATCCGTCAGGTGCAGCACCACGGACGCGACTTTATTGATGGTTTGGGGGGCATTATCACGGCCACGCTGCAGATGCAGTTGCTCGGGCGTGGCCTGGCGGTGTTCTGTGGCCGACAGCCCCGGGTTTTCCTGGCGCGCAATATGGTTAAGCTTCGCTGCCAGATCCGCCGGTGAACGTGCAGGCAGAGGCGAAGAGTTAAGCGCTCCATCGACCAGCCGGTTCACTTCTTTCAGGGCTTCATCGCAATTCCACTCGCTGCCCTCGGGCGTCATCAGCCGGCTGGGCAAATAGAAGAGTTCGGTCAGTTCATTCTGCGTTTCCTGCCCGAAGCTCAGGCGCACTTCCTCGTGATCCTCATCGCTGCCAAGAAAACCGTAGGTCATGTGGCCAAAGCCGAAGCTGCCGCGCTCGCCAATAAGGCCGGGCGAGAGGTGCTGCAGGGTATCGCGATAGAGCGGCTGGGCATCGCCGCGCTGACGATGGCCGGAGGCGCTGGAGAGGTTCAGGGTAAAGCTGTGCTTGCTGGCATCGTTTTCGTTGTTGAAGGTCAGAAAAGGCAGATGCGGATCATGGCTGCGGCACGGCTGATGGCCGTTTTCTCCGGTGAAGAAATGCTCACGGACAAAGTTGGCATTGCTGACGGCCCGCTCCAGCAGGGCAAATTCCTGCTCCCGGCAGCTCAGCATATGGGTCAGTAGCTGGCTCTCGGGGTTGCGCATCCAGTTCAGTTCTTCCTCGGCGCGACTGAGCATGGCTTCCATTTTCTGGCCGATCTCATCCGGGGCGGTGATCAGCCCGACGCCACCGGCCATCACTTTGGCCGCGCAGAGGTTGGAGAATTTCTGGTAGCTCTTGCAGATCAGCAGCTTCAGGCGACCACTGCCAATGTCGTCATGACAATGGCGCAGCAGCGCGGGCAGATCGCCCTGATGCTCGATGGTGGCATCCAGCGTCACGACCAGGGGTTTTTCCGAGGTGATGCCGTCGTCCTTCAGGCGCTGGTCGATGGCATTGATCACCTCGTTCACGCCCCAGCCGGGCTTGTGTCGGGTGGCATCGCCGGGCTGGCTGATATTCAGGGTTCCGAACAGGCTCGGGCTCTGCTCTTCAAAGCCGATGCTCAGCTCAAAATACACGGGGGATTTGTCGCCATCAGCGGTGCGCGCCAGTTCAACGCCGTCGCTGTGTTCGGCTTCCACGGCCACATCCAAGGCTGACGTCAGTGCGGCCATACCGGAGGAGGTCAGGTGCATCACCGGTGGTTTTACGTTGGGCGGCAGCAGTTCCGGGTGCAGGGCCTTGCTGGCGTGGGTGTGAAAGTCATCACTGCTGTAGGGGCGAATCGCCGCCAGACAGACCTGCAATTCCTCGCACAGGAGCTGGAAGGTGTTAGTGAACTGCAGCGTGTCCTGATGCTGGGTCGGCAGCTGCTCGGCCAGCGCCGTTAGGCCCTTTAGCCCTTCATTCAGTACCGGGTTGCGGCGGTCGTGCAGTTCGTTGCGCTTATCCAGCACGCTCACGAGCTGATCCAGCAGCTGCGCGGCCGTTTCTGCCATGGCGGCATGGCCGTGGTCTTTGGGCATATCACGCAGACGGGCGCTGGGCGAGGGTTCTGCAGCGTTGCCGCGCAGATGCGTCAGCAGCGGTGCATTGTCGATGCCGGAGTCGGGAACAATCGGGCGGGGCGGGCGCAGACTGCTGGAGGTCACCATATTGGGTGAGGGCCGGGCGCCCAGCATATCGACCTGATGATCCGCGCGGTTGCCGGCCATCATGTCATCGAAAATCACCGCGACAATGCCGGGTGCGAGGGTGCGGTAATGCACTTCATCGGGTTTGGCCTGGGCATAACTGGCGACCCGCCGCCCCATGGCTTCACTACTGACGAAGGAGACGGAATCACGACCGCGCCCACCCTGACGACGATAAAGATTGGAGCACAGCAGGTGCATGCCGCCTTCATCGTTGGCGCGGGTGTAGAAGCTGTCGGTCTGGTGGCCGCCCCGCAGGGCGCGCCAGCTTTTGACGCTGTCACGGGTCTGGTCTTTCGCCAGCGTGCTGCCGTACTGGGCGGCGATATGTTCTGCACCCGCAATGGCTTTTAGCTGCTGGCGGCGGCTATCGACGAAGGGGCTTTCATGCATCCAGTCCTGACTCAGCGACTCATTGAAGCGCTGGTGCTGGCGAAAGTGCTGCTCGATGCTGCGCGCCAGGGGGCTAGGCGGCTGTTGCCGCAACTGTGCCAGCCGCTGCTCCAGGGCTTCCAGTGTGGCCGGGTCTGCTTCGCGGGCGGGACGTGCCGCAGCCGCTTCAGCCGCAAGCGGGTCGGGTTGTTGGGTGTGGCGGGCCAGATCCAGTCCACTGAGTCGAGAGACCATAAGGGCTCCTGCGCCAGAGCGCGTTATCAGGTTATTGCGAGGTCGCGTCTTTGCCTGCCGGGTTGAGGAACCCCTGCAGACGCTGGCGTAACAGGTTCATGTCAGCACGCTGTTGCTGCTGACGCGGTGTCGATTGGCGCCGGTCCATACGCTGCTCCAGGGTCTCAATCAGGCGCTCCATCATCGGCAGTTGCTGCTGTTCACGCAGGGCGTCGCGGATGATGGAGAGGATGCTGTCATTATCCAGCGAGCTGGTCATAAGCCTGATAATGCGGTCCTGATCCTGCAGATCGAGGCGCTCAAACACGCCTTCCGGCATCTGTGCCGGTGACGTCAGCGCCGTGGCCATACCGGGCAGGCGTTCCAGATCCGTCAGCCATTCCTGACAGGTATCCTGCAGATCCTCATCGTCACCAAAATGCAGGTCATTGAGGTGCAGCTGGCTGCGATAGTCGGCGATGATGTTGCGCGCCGGTGCCGAGACTCCGGGCATGCCGGAGTAAATCAGGGCATCGAGCATGTCTTCCAACGGCTCGCGGTCCGGGCCGCCGGCAGGCTCCAGCAGCAGGTCAAACTGGCGCTCAGCCTGATCAATCAGGTGGATCATGATCGACGCCAGCTTGTTAAGGGTGAAGGACTCGGCAAAGGGACGCTGACTGTCGCGGCCACTCTGATGCCGGAGCTGATCCAGGCTCTGGTCTGCAGGCGCCTGTCGGGTTTCCTGCTCCTTGCGGGCGATATGTATCAGCACTTCATTGAGCGCCGGCTTTTTGGCGCCGCGCGGCATGGGGTGGCGCCTGAGGGCATCCCGCACCAGCTGCTTCATGTCCTGCAGGGCCTGTGGGCAGGTCAGGCGTGAGCCTTTCTCGGCATCCATTAGCCGACTGGGCTGATAGAACATTTCGGTGAGTTCGGCCTGGGTTTCCTGACCGATGCTGATGCGTACCTCATCGCGCAGCTTATCGACCTGGCCCATAAAGCCAAAGCTGGTGTGGGTAAAACCGAAGCTTGAGCGCTGGGGCACGAACAGCTCGCTTAACTGATGCCGCGCTCCGCGTGGGCTGGCGCTGTTGTCCTGTGAGGTTTCCCCCAGATGCAAGGCAAACACCTGCTTAAGCCTGTGGCTTTCCGTCGCCACCGAGACAAAGGGCAGACCCTCATCATGGCCGAGGCTTTGCGCGTGCTGGTGGTTGCCATGGAAGAAAGCCTCATCGACAAAGGCGGCGTTGCTGGCGGCGCGCTCGAGCAGATCAAACTCCTGCTCACGGCAATTCAGCATGTGTACCAGTAGCTGGCTGTCGAGATTGCCCATGCCGTCGAGATCGGCTTCAGCGGCGCTGAGGGCTTTGTTGGCATCCTGACCCATGGTGTCACGGCAGGAAACCAGCCCGACGCCACCGGCCACCACCTTGGCGGTGCCGAGATTGGCGAATTTCTGGTAGCTCTTGCAGGGCAGCATCTTGAGCCGTCCCTGCACGATATCGTCGGCAAAATGATCAATCAGGAGCGAGACTTCCCCCGCTGATTTTTCCAGGGTGCAGTCCAGAATCAGCACCTGGGTCACCGGCGAGTCCTTGTGCTTGTCCATGTGATGCTGCAGGGCCGAGATCACATCATCCACGCCCCAGCCGGGTTTATGTACGCCGCGGCGGCCGGGCTGGCTCTGATTGAGGGTGGCGTAGATGACCGGGCTGGACTGGCTGGTACGCAGCTCATCACTCAGCTCGTAGTACACCGGGGTTTTATCGCCTTCAGGGGTGCATAGCAGATTGACGGTATTGTAGCCGGTCATTTTCTCGGCGGTGTGCAGCGCTTCATGCAGGGCGCCCAGGCCCGAGGACGCCAGAAACATCGCCGGGGTGGGCACACTGGGTGGCAGCTTCTTGCTCTGCAGCATGGCCGAGGCAGCGGTACGAAAATCGCGGAGGTCATAAAATCCTGCGGCCACCAGTGCCACCTGCAGCTCCTCGCAAAACACCTGAAAGGCATTGCTGAAGGCCATGCTGTCGCTGTGCTGCGTGGTCATCTGTTCGCTGAAAATGTTCAGGCCCGACAGGCCCTTGTGCAGCAGACGGTCATGCTGATGTTCAGGGCGCAGGCGGGTTTTGCCCACCTGCAAAAACTGCTCAAGCAACGCCGCCGCCGTGCGGCTGACGGCCGCGTGACCATGATCCTTCGGCAGATCACGCAGGCGGGTGCGGATGTCGTTGGAGTCCTTGCCGAGTAAACGCTGGAACAGGCCCATATTGTCGATGGGGCCGGAAGGCGGCGCCGGATTTTCATCCGCCGTGGCAGCCATGATGCGCGAGGGCGAAGGGCGGCTGCCGGTGCTGCACAGCCAGTCTTCAGCGGATTCGACATACTCTGCGCTGGGCAGCAGCACGGCAAACACTCCCGCTGCGACTTCCTGAGTTTTGACCTTGTGCGCCTCATGGTCACTCACCACCGCCTTGAGCAGGCGCGGTACGGCGCCGCGGCGATGGACAAACACCACCGGGTCATCGGCGTTGCCGCCCTTGGCTTCATAGAGCTTGTGGCATTGCTGCTCCAGATACTCTTCGCCATAGGCGCGCAGATAACCGGCCTCAATGGGGTGGTTGAGCCGCATCATTCGCAGGGTGTGGGCATTATTGGAGGCATAGGTGGTGGCGAGGGTAATGCCATACTGGGCCGACACCGGGCCGCCGCCGGACACGGATTTAAGCTCGCTGCGCCGGGCCAGGCCAAAGGCGGTATCGTGAATCCAGTCGCGGTGAATCATGGTGCGATGGCGGGTGTAATGGTTCAGATAGCGGATCAGGTGATGCTGCACACTGTTCGCTTTCACCGGCTGCTGACGAAGCCGTTCCAACCGCTGCTCCAGCGCTGCCAGGGTGCCGGGGTCGACGGTGCGCGGAGCTGTTGCAGGCGTGTCGTTGGCGTCGTGGCCCGCCAGATCCAGACTGTTGATGGTGGTCGCCCGTGACAGTCCCGGATGTGCGCCAATGGATGAGGGCATCAGATTCTCCCGCCTGCAAGGCAACCGTCCTGGTTGCCCAAAAAACATGAATATTCAATGACATGCCCATAACGGGCGCGCCGCATTATACGCCTGATAGCGGCGCAGATCTGTGCGGCGTTATTCGTCGTTCATCTGGTTGTCATTGATTTGCTGGCGCAGCATCACCGCGCGCAGGGACTGTCGCTCCAGCTGGTGCTGCTGCATGGACGCCAGACTGCTCTTGTCCCTGTTGGCGGTGGCAATGTATTCCTCCTCTCCTTTCAGCAGGGTGCTGGCGAGGCTGTAATACTCATTGCCGATCAGTCCTTCGATCATTTGCAGGCGGGTGTCGTGGTCCAGATTGTTGAGGACAAAGTGACGGAAACGCTCCTGATCGCGGGGTTCCAGTTCATCCATCAGGAACAGCGGCAGGCGGGTCAGGGCCTGATATTTCACCGGGGTGTTGGGGAAACGTTCCAGCTCATCCATCCAGTTGCGGAAGATCTCGCCGGTCTGCTCGCCACTGCCGTGGTGCAGGTCGCTGATTTGCAGCTCGCTGTGCAGGTTCAGAATGCTCTGGCGACCGGGGCCGGTAACGCCCGGCATGCCTGAGTCAATCATGCCGCGCAGCAAGCCTTCCAGCGCCTCGCGGTCACGGCCGACGGCCGGACGGTCGATCAGGTCGGCGTTGGCGGTAATGAACTCCGACAGATGGCAGAGCACCGAGGCCACCTTGTTGATGGTGTACTTCTGCCGGGAGCCATCGGTGGTGTGGGTCTGGCTTAGCTGTTCCAGCGGCGCCTGGGCCGAGGCGCGGGTATTGAGGCTGGGCTGTTCGGTCCGGGCAATATGACGCAGCTTGTCGGCCAGTGAGGCGCGCGGCTGGCCGGGCATGGGGTGCTCTTTCAGGGCCTCATTGACCAGCGAGTGGATGAGCTTTTCAGCCTCATTGACGCTCCACTGGCTGCCGCCTTCATGCATCAGGCGGCTAGGCATAAAGAAGGCTTCCATCAGCTCGGGCTTGGTCTCCTGACCAAAACTCAGGCGGATTTCCTGACGGGATTCATCCGCGCCGGTGAGGTTGCCGTAGGTGGTGTTGGCAAAACCGAAGCTGCCACGCAGGGACGTGCGGGCATCCGGTAGCTGGTCGAGCACCGTACGACCTTCTTTGGTGGTGTCATCGGCAGTGCCATAACCTTCGCCGTAGCCAATCTCGACATCAATAAAGTGCTTGCTCTCGGTGCCCATGCTCTCGGAGTAAAAGGTGGCAAAGGGCAGGTGATCATCATGGGCGAGGAAGCTGGCGTGGCCATCCTTGCCGTGGAAGCACTCCTCGCGGACAAAGTTGGCGTTATCCACCGCCTGCTCCAGCAGGGCGTATTCCTGCTCATGGCAGCCGAGGAAATGGGTCATCAGTTGCGCATCCGGACCGGACATCCAGTCCAGCGCCTGTTCATGCTGGTTAAGACTGGCCGCCATTTTCTGGCCGACCTCATCCTCCGGGCTGATCAGGGTGATGCCGCCGGCCATGACCTTGGCGCTGCAGAGGTTGGCGTATTTCTGATAGCTCTTGTTGAGGATCAGACGCAGGGAGCCATTCTCCAGCGCCGGGGCCAGGGCTTTGAACAGCTGCGGCAGGTCATCCTGATGCTCAATGGTGGAATCGAGGATCAACACCTGCGGCTGAGCCGGACTGGCGCCGGTTGAGACCAGCTGGTGTTGCACCGCATCGACGACATCGCGAACATTCCAGCCGGGTTTGTGAACCCCCTCGCGACCGGGCAGGCTCTGGTTCAGGGTGGCAAACAGCACGCGGCCATTGGGGTTATGGCGCAGCGGCGCGAGTTCATAGTAGATCGGCGTTTGTTCACCGGCGGCGGTACGCAGGTAGTTAACGCCCGGACTGCCAATGGCTTCACCGGCGCTACGCACGCTCTGGGTGATGGCGGCCATACCGGAGCTGGTCAGAAAGCTCTGCGGCTCGCGGATACTGGCAGGCAGGGGCGCATGCCGGATCGCATCATTGGCGCGGTCATGGAAGTCCTCAATGGAATAGGGGCGGGTGGCACTCAGGCACACCTGCAGCTCTTCGGTCAGCAGCTGATAGGCGTTGGCAAAACTGTGGCTGTCGTTGTGCTCAGTGGACATGGCTTCAGCCGCCAGTCGCAGTCCCTGCAGGCCCATGTGCAGCAGCGGATCATGCTTATGCTCTTCGGCCTTGGCGCTGTCTTCAAAATCGCTGATCAGCTGCTCAATCAGTTCGGCGGCGGTATTGCTCAGGGCCGCATGGCTGTGGTCCATCGGCAGATTACGCAGGCGCTGGCAGACATTATCCTCCGGGAGCTCGAAGACATTATCCTTCGTTATGCCCTTGAGCTGACTTAGCATCTCCACGGCATCAGCGCGGCCATGCATCTGCCGGGCACTGGTGGGCTGCGTCGGTTGCATCACCGCATAGGCTGACGGCGTCGCGCCAAACAGCGGGATAAACTTTTCCGCCGCCTGAATCGCCCGTGGGTCCGGCAGATGCAGGGCAATCAGCCCCGGATTGAGCTGCTGAGCCCGGGCATCGGTCAGGGGCAGGCGTGTCGCGGCGCGGGCGCTTTGCACGATCCGATCGGCCATGTAGGCGCTGTTGACGAACACCACCGGGTCCGCAGGATTGCCGCCGCGTTCCTTGTAGCGCTCAAGGCACTGGTCACGCAGACCGCCGCGTACCGATGCACGGTTGTAGAGGGTGTTGGCCGGATGATCCATCCGCAGCTGGCGCCACTCAGAGGTCTGGCGGCTTTGAAAGTTCATCGACTGGCTCAGGCCAAACTGGCTGCTGATCGTCTGGCCACCGGGAATGCCGGCGTATTCCTTGCGACGGCGCTGAATGTAGGGCGCGGACGTCCAGTCCTGCACCAGCTGGCGGTTAAAACGCTGATGATGCTGCACATAACCGTTCAGGGCATGTTGCAGTAAACCTGCATCCGAGGTGCTCTGACGTAATGTCTCCAGCCGCTGCTCCAGGGCTTCAAGGGTTCCCGCAGGGGCCGGATGTGAGCGCCGGGCACCGTCGGCCTGATCGGCAGGTTGTGCCTCATGGGCATGATCAAGGTGGCGAAGACGGGCAAGATCCAGTCCGGAAATCAGTGAAGGCATGGCGGTTTTCCTTGGTGGCTGCAAGCAGCCGAACAGCGTAATCGGTCATACCGCGGCGCGCGTCTGAGAGGGTGGCTCAGGGGCGGGCAGCGGCGGGTTCATTCCTGTCAGCGGTGCGCATGGCGGGCGTACCGCTTTGGGTCGTCAGGGGTGACGGGGCGAATCAGGTCAGGTCCATGTCGTCAGAGTCGACTTCCATCTCTTCGCTTAAATCCTCATCACTGAAATCTTCATCGCTGATGTCCAGCTCCAGCCCATCCATCTGCGCCATCATGTCGTAAGACTCGCTGAGTTCGACCTTGTGGCGTGCCAGCTGGCTTTGCAGATGGGCCATTTCCAGCGGGCCGCTGGTGGCCAGCACGCCTTTACGCTGCAGATTGGGTTGCAGGGTCTGGGCCGACAGCGGTGGCTGGCGGTCGAGGCTGCGTTCCATGGCTTTCAGGCAATGATCGACCTTGTCCAGCTGGCCGTTGCTCATCATCTGTTTGATCAGGGCCAGACGCGTCAGGTTGTCCAGGGCCAAAAACAGCCCTTCGGTGATCTGATCCTGCATCTGGGTCGAGGCCGCCGTGAAAACATCGTCGGGAATTTCCAGCAGCATCGCGGCATGGGAAGGCGTTCCTGGCTGGCGCATCATGGCGCTGACCAGACTCTCCAGCCCCTTTTGCTGCAGCGGCATGCGGGTCGAGCTCATCTCACCGTTGGAGAGGTGGAAGCGCAGCGCCATGATGTGCGCCCGGCCGGTGCTGGAAACACCCTTCATGCCGGAGTGAATCATGGCATCGACCAGCTGATTAAGAGTGTCTTTATCCGCGCCGGTATCAGCGTCTTCCGAGTCGGTCGCACTCATCACCAGTGACCCCAGATGAATCAGCACCGAGGCCAGCTGGTTGATGCCAAGCCTGAACTCGCCGGCGGTCTGGTGCATCTGGCGTTGTTGTGCCGGGCGCGCAGAGAGGCTGACGGTCATCGGTGGCTTGGGATCGTTCTGCTCGGCCACGGCGGCAATCTTCTGGGTCAGGGTCGCCTGCGGTGGTAGCGGGGTGGAGCGCAGCTGGCTGTTCAGCAGTTCATTGAAGTAATTCCTGGCCATGGCCACGCTCCACTGGCTGCCCTTGGCCTGCATCAGGCGGCTGGGCATAAAGAAGCGTTCGGTCAGTTCGGCCTGACTTTCCTGGCCGAAGGAAATGCGCGCAGACTGCTCGTTGGTGTCGGGCGACAGGGGAATATAGGACACCGTCGACTCATTAAAACCAAAGCTGTCGCGACCGCGAATCAGCTCCTGCGGCATGTGATCGCTGCGCTTGAGCTGGGCCGAATAGTTACTCAGGCCCAGACCAATACTGAACTTGAAGGTCTCGTGCTCGTTCTCGTTAAAGGCCAGAAACGGCAGTTGCGGTTCATGGCGGTCGATGGTGGCATGGCCATCAAGCCCGGTGAAGAAGTTATCGGCGACAAAATTGGCGTTGGCGCAGGCCTGCTCCAGCAGGTCGAATTCCTGCTCGCGGTTTTTCAGCATGTGGGTCAGTAGCTGGAAGTCATTGCCCTGATGGCCGTTGTAACTCCCGGCCGCTTCCGACATTTCCTCATGGGCTTCGCGGGCGGCCTGATCCGGCACGGATACCATCGCCAGTGAACCGGCCATCACCTTGGCTGAACCGAGGTTGGCGTACTTCTGATAGCTCTTGGCCACCAGTACCCGCAGTTTGCCTTCACCAATGGCACCGCCCAGAGCGTGCATGAGCCTGGGCATGTCCTCGCGCTGCTCCAGGGTCGCATCCAGCATCAGTACCAGCGGCTTGTCGGCATGAGGGCCTTGCGGATGTTGGGCCAGCCGCTCCTGCATGGCTTCAATGATGGAGTCGACATTCCAGCCTTTCTTGTGGGAATCCAGCCCGCCGGGCTGACTGTGGTTGAGGGTGGCGAACAGGGTGGGGGCCTGATACTCCTCGACCTGATTGAAATGACGGACATCCTTAACCTCAAAGTAAAGCGGGGTCTGGCCATGCTTGGGGTGGGTCAGGAGTTCAACGCGGTTGCTGCCGGTCAGGGTGTCGGCAATATCATGGGCCAGCGCCAGCGAGGCCATGCCCGAACTCATCAGGTGCACACTGGGCTGGCGCACATGCGCGGGCAGCTGTGCCGGGGCCATCATCTGGCTGGCCGCGGCGCGAAAATCATCGAGATCATAAGGCTGCAGCGCACTCAGGCAGACCTGCAGTTCTTCAAACATGGCCTGATAGCCGCTGCTAAAGCGGTTTGAGTCATGGCTCAGGCTTGGCAGGCTGTCGGCCACCGCGTGCAGGGCTTTCAAGCCATTGGCGAGAATCGGGTTATGGCGATCCTGCTCGGTGAGGCCGGTGCTGGCGACCGTCTGCAGGAAAGTCTCGATCAGGCTGGCGGCGGTATCGGCCATGGCCTTGGCGCCGTGATCCTCCGGAATTGCCCGCAGCCGCGCGACGATACTGCTGCCATCGTTATTGCCGCGCAGGGCGCTGAGGAGCGTGCCGTTATTAATGCGGGCATCGTAGCTGATGGCCTTGAGCGGCCCCTGCATGCCGTTCATCACCGCATAGGAGCTGGGGGTCGCGCCGTAAATATGGGCCAGCGGTTCGGCATGTTCTTTGGCGGTGTCGGACAGCATTTCCAGGGCATAAACGCCGGGTTGCAGGGGCTTGAGATGCTGTTGCAGGTGCTGCTCCACATCGCCGCCCTGAATATGACGGGAGCCTTCCAGATGGCCAAGAATCTTCTCGGCCACATAGGGCGAATTCACAAACAGCAGCGGGTAGTGGGTTTTGCCGTGCTTCTGGCGATAGAGAAACTCCATGCGCTGCGTCACGCTTTCCGCGGTGTTATCACGCTGATAGAAGGAGTCGCCGGGGTTATCCATGCGCGGATGGCGCTGCAGCTCCGGCTCATGCTGCTGGGGTTTGGCAAAGCTCAGACCATACTGGGCGGCGATATGCTCGGCACCGGGGATGCTGCTCAGTTCGGAGCGGCGTTTCTGGGCATAGGGGGTTTCCGAGGCCCAGTCCTGACGGCCGGTACGCTCGAAGCGCCAGAGGCGGTCCAGTTCCTGATGCAGTTGCTGACGCAGCGGTTGTGCCCCGCCATGGCGCTGCGCCTGCTGGGTCAGCACATGCAGACGGTCCTGCAGGTGCAAACGCTGCTCGCCGATAGCGCTGTCGTCACGGGCGGTAGCCGGCGTGGCGGCCTGATGTTCGCGGGCGCGTTCTGCATCCAGCGCCAGATTGGGGCTGGAGTGGAAATGGGTCAGCGATCTGATCATGGGGCTTCCGGTGATTAATGGGTGGTGCTGTTCACTGTTGGGTCACTAGCGAGTGCGGCATCGGGCGATGCAGGTGTTGCCTGCCGATCAGTCAATCGACATGGCATCACTGTCGCCCGCCCTCGAGGGGCTGCGACTGTCGAGGTCGCCTTTCTCTTTTTTCCACTCGGTGCGCTGCTTGAGCAGCCGCTCTTTCAGGGCCTGTTCGGTGGCCGCCTGTAAGGTCTGCGGGCCGCGATCCGGTCCGCCCGTGGGGCGCGACAGATTGGCGGGTTCCAGCAGTTGGCTGTCCTTGCCGGGGAAACGGTCGAGTTGCTGCTCCAGACGCTTGATGCAGGCCGCTGACTTGTGCAGGTCATAGGAATCAAGAATGCGATGAATCATCGCCGAGCGGCTCTCGCTGTCCAGCGGATTAAAGAGCTCATCAAGTATGTCCTGCTGCTGTGAGTGGCTGGCCTTGGCGAAAAGTTCATCCGGGATGCGTTCCAGATAATCACTGCTGATGGGTACGCCCGGCATACGCCTAACGGCATCGGTCAGATCCTGCAGCGCCTCGAAGGTGCGGGGGTTATCGAGCTTGCCCCACATGTCCGATTCACACAGCCGTGCCTTGAGCTGCAGGATGGAGGATCGCGTTGCCTGGGAGACCCCCGGCATGCCCGAATCGATCATGGCATCCAGCAGGGCATCCATCACCGGACGGTCAACGCCGCCACGCAGACGGGTCATGCTGGCGTGCTCCAGAATCTGGTTGGAGAGGTGCAGCATTACCGAGGCGATCTTGCTGATGGTCAGGTCGGTCGGCTGTTGGGCCTCCTGCTGCTGGCGCAGGATCAGGGGGTCGGTCGTCAGGCGATCGGCATCACTGATTTTCGGTTGTTCGCTCTTGGCAATCAGCGCCAGCTTCTGCGCCAGACTCTGATTGGGCGGCGCATTCACCGGCAGGGCTTCCTTCACCATATCGCGGATCAGGGCATCGGCCTTGCCGATATCCCACTGGCTGCCGTCGCTGTGCATCAGGCGGCTGGCCATCCAGAAACGTTCGGTCATTTCCGCTGGCGTGTCGTGCCCCACGGAAATACGGCAGCTTTTGCCGCCGCCGGTCATGGGAATAAAGGCTAAGGTGGTGTTGGAGAACCCAAAGCTGTCGCGGCTGACAATCTGATCCATCGGCAGCTGGCTGGTGCGCGAGCGGCTGTAGTTTTCCGGCGAGCGGCCAAGGGAATGGGTAAAGGTGTGGCGGCTGCCGCTTCTGGCATCAAAGCCGATAAAGGGCAGGTGGGCATCCTTGGCTTCCAGCGTGGCGTGACCTTCCTCGCCGTGGAAAAAGCGCTGGTTGATGCGCTCGGAGTTAGCGACCGCCTGATCCAGCATCGCCATTTCCCGGTCGCGGTGCCTGAGCATGTGCACCATCAGCTGGGATTCGTCGTTCTGCATCCAGTTGATATCGGCTTCCAGCTCGTTCAGGGACTGCTGGCCGCGCTTACCGGCCTCATCCTCGACACTGACCAGCCCGATACCACCGGCCATCACTTTGGCAGCGCTGAGGTTGGCGTACTTCTGATAGCTCTTGCACACCACCATGCGCAGCTCGCCACTGGCGATCTTCGGGGCGAAGTGAGACATCAGCTTTTGCATGTCATCGCGCTTCTCAACGGTGGCATCCAAAACCAGCACGGCAGGCTTGCCGGTATCCGTTCGCGCCTTGAGCTGATGATCCAGCGCGCTGATGACGGAGTTCACATTCCAGCCCTGCGGCGTGCCGCCAAGGCCACCCGGCAAGCTGTGATTGAGAGAGGCAAAGAAGGCATTCTGGCCCTTGTTACTGATCTCGGCATTTTCCCGCAGGTATTTCATTTCATAGTAGGTCGGGGTCAAGCCGGTGGCCTCGCTCTCCAGATCCTTGATCTCGCTGCTGCCGGTCAGCTGGCAGGCCAGCTCAAGCCCGGCATTGAGGGCACCCATGCCGGAGGTCATCAGATGCATCTGCGGCTGGGGCACACTGGCGGGTAAGGCCTGAGGGGCCAGCAGGGCGCGGGAGGCTGCACGAAAATCCTCCAGGCTATAAGGCTTGCTGGCGGCCAGACACAGGTGCAGCTCTTCCATCAGGGCACGATAGCCGGTGCTGAAGCGCTGGGAGTCATGGGTCAGGGTCGGCAGGGTGCCGGCGATGGCTTCCAGCCCTTTCAGGCCTTCGGCCAGCAGCGGGTCATGTTGCTGGTGCTCGCTCAGCGGTGTGTTAGCCAACTGACTGAGCAGGGTATCCATCAGCGCAGCGGCGGTATGGCCCATGGCGGCCAGTCCATGATTGGCCGGAATCTGCCTAAGGCTATGGCTGATGGCCGCAGTGCTGTTTACGGTGGCTGCTGCGCCGGGGGCGGTCGCAGTCAGACCCCGCAGGCGATTCAGGGTCGAGGTGTTATCAATACCGGGGTCGGCAGCCCAGGGCTTGCCTTCTGGCTGCAGCGCCGCGAGTACCTGATAGGCCGAGGGGGTGCCGCCCATATGGATCGACTGCTTCTCGGCCTTGGCGGCGATGGAGTCATAGTCAAACTCCAGCGCGAAGACGCCGGGTGCCAGCTCTCTACAGTGATTCGCCATGTGCTCATCGGTGCTCTTGCCCATCAGTTGCGTCATGGGCATCTGTTCCAGAATCTGCAGCGCCGTGGCGCGGCTGTTCACAAACATCGGTGAGTTGATGCTGTAGGGCACCTGCTTTTTGTAGAGCTGCTTGCACTTCTCGGTAAAGTCCCGCGAGGGCATATCCCGCAGATAGTGGGAATCCGTCGGGTGCTTGATCTCCAGCGAGTGCTGGGTGCGCCAGCTGTCATTGGTATCGGCCAGCGCAAAGGTAAAACCGTATTGCGCCGCCAGACGGTGGCCGCCCGGCAGACTCTGCAGATGTTCACGACGCGCATTGGAGTGGGACTGGCTGCCCACCCAGTCCTGCTGCCAGGCCCGATCATGACGGCGGTGCTGCTCCATCAGCTGGCGCAGTCGTGCGGTCAGGGGCTGGGCCTGTCCGGGCAGTGCCACCTGAGCAAAACGCGCTTCCAGTTGCTGGCGCTCACGCACCAGTGACTCGTCATCCTGGGGACGGCGGGGCGGGGTGTCCGTTGCTTTCTCCTGCGTTGCGGTGGCGTGCAGGTTGAGCTGGGAAAAGGAAGCGCTGCGGCGCAGGTGATCAATCATGTCTTTGTCTCTTTCGTATTCTCTTGCGTGCCCTAAGCCTGCGCTTAACGCAGGTCCAGACGCTGGCGCATCAGGTCACCGCGCAAACGTTCCACCTGCGCATCGGTCATGGGCCGTGGGCCGGTGCCGGGTTTACCGTAGCCGGGCAGATAGTTGGCGGCCTCCAGTGGCGCATCGCTGAGGTTGTGCTCGTAATACTCGATACAGGCCTCGGCCTTTTTCAGCTGCTTGTAGTCGATCAGGTAATCGATCATGCCGAGGCGTGATTTGGAGTCCAGTGGCGTGAAGAAGGTCCGCAGCATCTGGGCTTTTTCACGGTCGGTGGCGTTCTCGAAAATCTTGTCGGGAATATCCCGCAGGTAGCTGGCATTCATCGGCATGTTGGGAAAACGCTGGGCGGCAGAGACCAGTCGCTGCGTGGCGCGGGCCGCTTCCGGCGAATCCGGGTTTTGCATGTCCGCCAGACAGAAGTGGGTTTGCAACGCCAGGATATTGGCGCGGCCGGCGAAGGAAATGCCGGGCATGCCGGACTGAATCACCTGCTCCAGCAGGTTATCGAGCACATCCCGGTCCGGGCCGCCGCTACAGTCCTTAAAGTCGGTGGAGCGGCGAATCTGCTCGGACTGGTGAATCAGCACCGAGGCCACTTCACACAGGGTCTTGCTGAAGTTGCCATCGCGCTCGCGCCAGTGGCGCTGCTGCTCGGCGCTGCCGTTCAGACGCACCTCATCCGGCATGGGCGGAATTTCACGCTGGTAAATGGCCTGAAGCTTCTGCGCCAGTGTTGCCGTGGGCGGGACTTTCACACCGCGCAGGGCGTTATCGACCAGTTGCTGTACCAGCTGCGCGCCCTGGCGTGGGCTCCAGCGGCTGCCCTGCTCGTGCATCAGCAGGCTTGGCATATAGAAGCGTTCGGTCAGCTCGGCCTGGCTTTCGTGGCCGTAAGACAGGCGCGTGCCTTTCTCATGATTGCCCATGGGAATATTGACGGTGGTGGTATTGGCGAAGGCAAAGCTGTCGCGGCCGCGAATGGTGTCCTTGGGCAGATGGCCCGTGCGCTGGTAATTCACGTGATCGTCTTTCTCACCGAGATGGAAATCAAAGCGGTGGTTACGCTCCTTGCCTTCACGGTGCAGGCTGAAGGGCACGTGGCGCTCGAAACTGTCGAGGGTCGCGTGGCCGTTCTGGCCGTTGAAAAAGGTATCGGCGACAAAGTTGGTATTGGCGACCGCATGGTCCAGCAGCTGGAATTCCTGCTCACGGTTGTTGAGCATGTGTACCAGCAGCGGCACCTCATCGTTATTGATCCAGCCGATCTGCTTCTCGATGTTGCGCAGGTGGTCCTGGGCCTTGTCGAGGGTTTTGCCTTCCTTGGAAACAATGGCAATGCCACCGGCCATCACCTTGGCGGAACAGAGGTTGGCGTACTTCTGATAGCTCTTGCAGATGACCATGCGCAGGTCGCCCTTTTCGATATCCCGGGCGAAGTGGCTCATGAGTTTTTCCATATCGCCACGCTTCTCGACGGTGGCATCCAGAATCAGCACCAGCGGCGGATCACTGCGGTCCATCTGGTCGAGGCGCTTGTCGGTGGCGGCAATCACCGAGTCCACGTTCCAGCCCTGCTGATGCTGACCGGTGCCGCCGGGCAGAGAGTGGTTCAGGGTGGCGAACAGGGTATCGGCATCCTTGGAGCGGATATTGTTGGCTTCGCGGATGTGATTGACCTCGAAATACACCGGCGTCTCGCCGTGGCGGCGGGTATAGGCTTTCTCGACATTGGGGTTGCCGGTCATGATGGCGGCCAGATCGTGGGCCATGGACAGCGAACCCATGCCTGAGGTCATCAGGTGCATCTTTGGCCGGGGAATCGAGGGCGGCAGCTTGTCGGCGGCCAGCATCTTGCTTGCAGCCTTGCGAAAATCCCCCAGATCGTAGGGGTCAGCGGCGGCAATACAGATCTGTAGCTCTTCCATCAGGGCCTGATAGCCGTTGGTGAACTTGGTGCTGTCATGGGTCAGGCTGGGCAAAATATCGGCGATGTTATGCAAGCCTTCCAGACCTTCGCGCAGCAAGGGGTTGTGCTTCTCTTCCACATCCACGCCTTTTTTCGCCAGCACATCCAGCAGGCTTTCGATCAGGGACGCGGCGGTGTTGCTCATGGCGGCGAGGGCATGATCCGGCGGCATGTCCCGCAGGCGCTCGATGACGCTGTCACCGGGGGTGCCGCGAATGGCACTGATCAGCTTGAGATTATCCACCTTCGGGTTGTCGATAATCTTGCCGCGCGCCGGGTAAAGACGCGACATGGCGGTGTAGGACGAGGGCGTCGAGCCGTTGGTGTAGGACAGGCTGGTCGCCTCTTTCAGGGCGCGCTCGGAATCAAAGGTCAGGGCAAAGAGGCCGGGTTGCAGCTCCTGCAGATGCTTGCTCAGGTGGCTCTCAAGACTGCCCTTGTCGAGATAGCGGGAGGACATCTGCGTCAGAATGCGTGCCGCGCCGTAGCCTGAGTTCACGAACAGCACCGGCGTGTCTGGCTTGCCGCCTTTGGCGAGGTAAATGTCCTTGCAGCGCTGCAGAAACCCCTGCGAAGGCGCATCGCGCTGGTAGTCGGAGTCCGCCGAGTTGGAAATCTTCATATTGCGGTTAATTTCCCGCTTCAGCGCCTGGGCGGAAGCGATGGAAAGACCGTACTGGCCTGCTGCGCGGTGGCCGCCACTGATACTCAGCAAGTCGTTGCGGCGTTTCTTGGCGAAAGAGGAGGTCATCAGCCAGTCCTGCTGCACACCGCGATCATGACGCCATTGCCGCTCCAGTGACTGATGCAGGCTCTGCTCAAGATTCAGACTTTCCGGCTGCTGTACCTGGGAGCCCAGGGTTTCCAGACGCGCGGTGAGCTGGCCCTGTTTTTTGATCAGCGCCAGATCGTCCTTATGTTTCTTTTTCGAGTCCTCTGCCATCGGCACCCGGTCGTGGGGTGCCAGGCTGTGGGAGCGTTGCGTCAGTGGCGTATTTCTAAACATGGCAAAGGTCTCTTACAGATCGGAGCCGTCATCGGACGACGACAGGGCCAGACGCTGACGAATCAGCTGGGCGCTGAGCTGTCGGTATTCATCGGCGGTGGGGCGGCGTGGCGTGGCGCTGTTACCCGAGGCACCTGACGTCAGGGTTTCGCTGGCGGGCAGTCGGCCAAAGTGCTGCTGATAGGCCTCAAGGCAGGCTTCAGCCTTGGCAAATTCGTTGGTGTCGATCATTTCCTGAATGACCGTGACGCGCGAGCCGTGATCCAGCGGCAGGAACATGGCGCTGACCCAGTCCTGCTTCAGCGGCTCACTGGCCTCACTGAAGGTTTTATCGGTCACGCTGTTGAGCATCGCATCGCCGTTCACGGCAAGGCCCGGATAGCGGCGGGCGCTTTCCACCTGACGGGCCAGCGCCTGTTGCTGGCGTTGTGGGTCATCCCCCAGCAGGTCGGCGCCGGTGAGCTGGTAATCAAGGCTGAGAATGGAGCTTCGTGCGGCATCAGAAAGCCCTGGCATGCCGGAGTCGATCATGCCCTTGAGCAGATCATCCAGCACCTGACGGTCAGGGCCGTGGCTGTCGCCGGAGATTTCAGCATAAACCGGCAGCACGTTGGCCAAGTGAATCATCACCGAGGCGATCTTGTTCAGGGTCATGCCACGGGCACCGTCGCTTTGTCCTGCATGGCGCAGGGACTGCACGCTGCTGGTGAGACGCTGGTTGTCATCCGGGCTGAACTGCTCGTGACGGGCAATGGCCTGAAGTTTCTGCGCCATCGAGCCGCCTTCGCCGCGGGGCAGCGCCTGCTGAATAAGTGCCTGAATATGCTGATCGGCCTGACCCACGCTCCATTGGGGCGAGGGCTGGCTCAGCAGGTGGCTGGCGAGATAAAAGCGCTCCATCAGCTCGGATTTACTTTCCTGACCGAAGGAGAAGCGGGTGGCGTGAATATCGTTCACCGCATCAATGGGGATGCTGGCGGACGTGCTTTCGGTAAAGGCAAAGCTGTCGCGGGTGTGCATGATGTCATCGGGCATCTGGTCACTGCGCTGGATACGCAGCAGCTCTTCGTTTTCACCGAGATGAAGGCGCAACGGCACCCGGCGGTCCTCCTGATCGGTCACGGCGACAAAGGGCAAATGCGGCTCGAAATGATCCGGCTTGCCGCCGGCGTCCTTAAAGAGATCATTCACAAAGTTGGCATTGGAGACGGCGTGCTCCAGCAGTGCAAACTCGCCGTCTCGCTGGCCGAGCAAATGGGTCATCAGCTGGGTTTCGCGGTTGTTCACCCACTGGGAGGAACCTGCCGCCTCGTCAATCACCTGCAGGGCGCTGCTGGTTTGCTCATCGGCCTTGCTGATCAGGCCGATGGCGCCGGCCATGACCTTGGAGGTGCCGAGGTTGGCAAACTTCTGGTAGCTCTTGCACACCACCATTTTCAGCTCACCCTGTTGCAGCGCATCGCTAAAGTGGCTGGTCAGTCTGGCCATGTCATCACGATGCTCAAGGGTGGCATCCAGCAGCAACACCAGCGGTTTGTCCGCCGCCTCGGTTTTACCCAGGCGTTCATCCAGCGCCCCAATCAGCTTGTCGACATTCCAGGAAGCCTCGCCCTGAGCGGCGGGCATGCTGTGGTTGAGGCTGGCCATCACCGTGCGCACGGGGGTGCCTTCCTGCCGTGCCGAGAGGGTCAGCTCCTGCAGATGCGCAGCTTCGTAATAGAGCGGCGAGGTGCCGTGGCTGTCGCTGCTTAAGGGTTCAATCATGTAGTTGCCGGTCAGCTCGCCCACGGCGGCCATACCCATCCCGATCGCGCCCATGCCGGAGCTGGCCATAAACACGCGGGGGGGAATCAGGTTATCGGGCTGATGCTCCGGTGCCAGCAGGCCTTCGGCACGCTTGCGAAAATCCGCCGGGGTATAGGGTTTGGTGGCGGCAAGGCACAGGTGCAGTTCTTCTGCCAGCGCACGGCAGCCCTTGGCAAAGGTCGGGGTGTCGTGGGTGAGAGAAGGCAGGCTGTCGGCGATTTTGTGCAGTACTTCAAGGCCATTGGCCAGCACCGGGTCTTTTTTCTGGGCGTCGGTCAGGCCTTTTTTGTCGAGCTGGGTAATAAGGTCGTCCACCAGATTGGCGGCGATGCGGCACTGGGCCGCGTGGGCATGGCCGGGCGGCAACTGGCGCAACCGGTCACTGACGCCGCTATGGCGCAGTTCATCGAGTCTGGCGGTGTTATTGACGATAGCGGCAGGTGTCTGTGTCGTGGCAATGGCGCCACCGCGCTGCATCCCCGGACGGCGGCGCTGGGTTGCCTGCGCCTCGGGAGACTCCAGCGCTTCACAGAGCCGATACAGCGAGGGCAGGGTGCCCATGTGATCGCTGATCGGTTTGAGAATGTTGAAGACATTGCTGTCCTTAAGCTCCAGGGCATAGACCCCAAGGCCCAGACCATCCAGCCCTTCATCAAGATGGGCGCGAATACTGCCGCCGATCAGCATGTGTTCCGGCACCAGCTCCAGCAGTTGGGTGGCGGCGTGTTCACTGTGCACAAACAACAGCGGGCGGGTGCTGCCACGGCCACGGTTTTGCTGCTGGTAGAGCTTGCGGCAGGCATCGAGGAAGCGGTTGCCCGGATTATCGCGGTGATAGTCGCCTTCCAGCGGATTCATGAATTGCAGGTTCTTCTGAATATCGGCCTTGTTGCCCTGCTCGTTGGCAAAGCTGATGCCGTACTCGCGGCTGGCCAGTTTGCCGCCGGGCAGTTGGCCTAACGCCTTGGCACGCGCGGCGGCAAAGGGGCGTTCCTGAAAACCCAGGGGCTGGCGCGTGTGTCGGACCCGCCACTGTTGCTGCAATACCCGCTGCAGATTGTGCTGCCACTGGGTGTCCGGAGCATGGGCGAGGGAGTCCAGCTGACTGGACAGCAGTGCGGCGCGGGCCAGACGTTCCTGATCGCTCATGCCGACACTGGCGGCCTGAGGGGCGCTGTTGTGCGCCTGACCGGCTTTGGATTCCATCAGGTGCAGTGAGGCGATCATCGACTGCGAGGCAGGGACTTTCATGGGAACTTCCGCTTAGTGGTGACACAGCTGGGTGGGCATTGGCTTTGGCAGGGTTCCCGCCACGCAGGCGTACAACTGAACGTTGGCCGTTTGTGGCGGGTTGTCGTCGTCTTCGTTGCAGCAACTGACGCCTTCACGTTGCAGCGAAGGCATCCGCCACGGCGCTAGTCCGTTTCCATCGGGTCTTCATCCAGCGCCAGACGGTGTTTCATCAGGCTGGCGTGCAGGCTTTCGCGCTGACGGGCACTGATCTGCTGGGGCTGGTTTGAGCGACCGGAGTTGCTGTAAAGGGTGTTGGGGGAAAGCATCGCCGGGTTATCCAGCTGGGACTCATAAAGATCAATACAGGCTTCGGCCTTGCCGAGGTTTTCCTCTTCCAGCAGCTTGCCGATCACCAGCAGCTTGGATTGCGCATCCAGCGGACGGAAACAGGCATCCAGCAGCACCTGCTGCTCTTTTTCCTCGGCACTGGCAAAGACATCGTCGGGCACGGCCAGCAGGGATTCTGCATTGGCGCTTTGTCCGGGCAGGCGACGGGCGGCTTCGCTCAGGCGGTTAAAGCCGCTCTGTTCCAGCTCTGCATCCTGCGAGAGCATATCGGCGAGGCAGAAGTGCCGGTGCAGGGCCAGAATCGACTGGCTGGCGGCACTGGAAATACCCGGCAGACCGGCCTGAATCATGCCTTCCAGCAGCTCATCCAGCTCTTCCCGGTCCGGGCCGCCTTCGCATTCTTCCGGGTCGGTCATCTTGCGGATCAGTTGTGACTGGTGAATCAGAATGGAAGCCAGTTTGTTCAGGGTGGTGCCGCGCTGGCCATCCTCCTGCAGCAGCTGGCGCAGCTGTTC
The DNA here is from genome assembly GCF_046614695.1 of Pokkaliibacter sp. CJK22405. Lineage (NCBI taxonomy): Bacteria > Pseudomonadati > Pseudomonadota > Gammaproteobacteria > Oceanospirillales > Balneatrichaceae > Pokkaliibacter > Pokkaliibacter sp. CJK22405. The sequence continues at coordinate 114,406 of NZ_JBKKHQ010000013.1, read as the reverse complement.
GGGGCTGGATTCCAGCCGGTCGCTGGCGTTGATGGTGGCCTGCTCGCGCTGGGCGATGGCGGTGAGCTTCTGGCTCATGCTCATGCCCTGAGCACGAATGCCGTAATGCTGCAGGCTCTGATCCACCATGTTCTTGAAGAGTTTGCAGGCCTGGCGCGGGCTCCAGCTGCTGCCTTGTTTATGCATCAGCAGGCTGGGCATAAAAAAGCGCTCGGCCAGCTCGGCATGGCTTTCATGGCCGAAGGAGATGCGAATACCGCTGCTGTCGCCGATGGGAATATCCGTCAGGGAGGTGGTGTTAAAACCGAAGCTGTCGCGCATGCCGATCATGTCTGTCGGCAAATGCGCTGAGCGGGGAAACTTCATGGCCCGGTCCATTTCCCCGAGGGCAAAGGTAAAGCGGTGCTTGTTGCCTTCCACATAGAGGGTAAAGGGCGTGTGCTCCTCCTCGGCGTCAAAATGGGCGTGGCCCTGCTTGCCGTTGAAGTAGGTCTCCGAGACATGGCGGGCGTTGCTGGTGGCATGTTCCAGCAGATTAAATTCGCCGTAGCGATGGCGCAGCATGTGGGTCAGCAGCTGGCTTTCATCGTTCTGGGCCCAGTTCAGTTTCTGCTCGGCATCGGCCAGCAGACCCAGGCCATTGCGGGCGGTTTCATCATCGCGGCTGACCAGCGCAATCCCGCCTGCCATCACCTTGGCGGCGCCGAGATTGGCGTATTTCTGGTAACTCTTGCAGATCACCATGCGCAGCTCGCCACGCTCGATGGCCGGGCTGAAGTGGCTGAGCAGACGTTCCATATCCCCCGGTTTTTCCACCGTGGCATCCAGCATCAGCACCATTGGATCGCTCTGGTTGGGGTTACTCAGGTGCTCCGACAGATGGTTTTCTGTGGCGCTGATGACGGCATCCACGCCCCAGCCCGCCTGATGCAGGCCTGCACCGCCCGGCAGGCTGTGGTTGAGGGTGGCGAAGATGGCACCGGCATCGAGGTCTTCGGGGTTATTGCCGGTATCGTGCTGCAGGTTTTCCAGCTCGTAATACATGGGCGTGGTGCCAAGAATCGGACACACGGCAGGCTTCATCATCGGTTGGGCCGTCAGTACATCCAACAGCTCCATGCCCTGGGCCATGGCGCCCATGCCCGAGGACATCAGATAGGTTTGCGGCGCAGGCAGCGTGGGCGACAGTCCATCCGCAACGATGGCTGATGCCGCCTCCCGGAACTCGGCTTCGCCGTAGGGCTTGACGGTCGTGAGGCAGACCTGCAGCTCTTCCATCAGCGCCTGATAACCGTTGGTAAAGGCGAGGGTATCGCCGGTCAGCAGCGGCATGCCATCCGCCACCTTGTGCAGGGCATTGAGGCTGTTACCGAGCAGCGGGCTTTGCAGCAGGCTGTTCTTGCGCGGGCTGTCTTCAATCTGTGAAAGCAGGTCATCAATCATGTTGGCGGCGATATTCGCCAGCGGTGCCATGGCATGGTTGGGCGGCAGGCGGCGCAGGCGATCGCAGACGTTATTGTCCGGTGTGCCGCGTAGCTGCTCCAGAACCGGACGGTTATCGACCCTGCGCGGGCCACGGGAAATATTCGCCGGGCTCAGGCCGCGCATCACCTGAAAGGCCGATGGCGTGCCGCCGAAGGTGTAGCAAAGCTCTTTGCCGCGCTCCAGCGCTTTGCCGGAGCGCATTTCCAGCGCCAGTACACCGGGCGCCAGCTCCTTGCAGTGCTTTTGCAGATCCCCGGGAATCGAACCGCTCATCAGATGGCGGGAGGGAATCTGGCAGAGAATACGCCGCGCCACATCCTCATGGTTCACAAAGAGCACAGGCGTTGACGGGTTGCCGCCTTTGCGCGTGTACAGCTCGCGGCAGCACTTGAGAAACTGCGCCGAGGGGTTGTCGCGCTGGTAATCCGAATCACTCTGGTTGCCGATGCGAAGCTGGTGCGACTGGGATTTGGCATCCTGCCTGGCGGCGGCAAAGCTCAGGCCGTACTGGTTCTGCACCCGGGCACCCCCGGCAAGATTGCGCAGTTCACTGCGCCGCTGCTGGGCATAGGGGGTGTTATTCAGCCAGTCCTGATGGACGGTGCGCTGGAAACGCCACTGGCGCTCCAGTGTCTGCAGCAGCTGATGCTGCAACGAGCCTGGCTGCGGATGCCGGGAAAGCATGTGCAGGCGCTGATCCAGCTGCTGGCGCTGGGCCGTGAGGGCCATTTCGTCCTTGGCGCGCGGCGCCTGAGCCACCGGTTCCTGTTGCGGATTAAGAACGGGAGGTTCACTGACTGCACGAAAGCCGCCGAGATGTATGACCATGTTGCACACCTTGCCTGATTTGTTGCGATTCACACCGGGGTTGCCTGACATCTGCAGCGTGGCATCCTTAGGCTCACCTGCCCTGCATCCGCTTGCTGCCCGACACGAATAATCCGGCGGGGCATTATAGGCGAATATTGGCGTGACAATAAGGCGGTCGTCTGCGCTGGGTGCTCTGTTGTTGTGCCGGTGATGAATGAAAGAAGCTCCGGTGGGCAGGGTTCTTGTCTGAACAATGTCCCCTGTGACCGGAGCCGGCGCTCGCCGGTGGGGTCAAACCCCACCGCTGATGTGCTTTATGTAGGCGGGAACGCGTTATGGTTCCCCGGCGGGGTTAAGCCCTGCGGTTGTCAGCAATGCCGTGATATCCACCGGGCCCAGCTGCTGCTGGTTGAGGAAGCGGCGGCCATAGTCGCGGTACACCCCGGAGTCGAGCAGCAGGCGGAAGACCTCGCCATCAATGTGCCCTTCGCGCACCATGTAGGCCAGAATCGTCAGGGCCTGAGACAGGGTTTTGGCCTCCTTGTAGGGACGGTCGGCGGCGGTGAGAGCTTCGAACACATCGGCGACCGCCATGATGCGCTCAGGCAGACTCAGGGTCGCAGCCACCAGTTTGCGCGGATAACCCTGACCGTCCATGCGCTCATGATGATTACCGGCAATGGCGGGAATGCGCTTCATCTCATCGGGCAGCGGCAGGGCCGAGAGCATACGGATGGTCTGCACGATGTGATCGTTGATCATAAAGCGCTCCTCCTCATTGAGGGTGCCGCGCTCGACGCTCAGGTTATAAAGCTCACCGAGATTACGGGCATGCTCCGGCAGGTCCATGTCAAAGCCCCAGGTATTGGCCGGATTGTCCTTCTCCACCGGCGGTCGACGATCGCCCCAGCCGATACAGTGTTCGGGCAGGTCGGCCAGCAGAGTTTCATGGGCGGGCAGGGTATCGGGCTGGTTGCCCAAGCGCTGGCGCTCCTCCCATGACAGCCCCAGGGTTTTACTGAACTGGCGGCGCCAGTGGCGCTGGCCGATTTCTTTCAGCCGCGCCTTGCTGGCGTCATCCAGATACTCACCGCCGATATTGCACTCGGCAATAAAGGCGAATTCCTGCTGCAGCTTTTGCTGCAACTCGGCACGCTTGCGGTTCAGGGACTCGCTGTCACCCCCGGCAGCAAGGCCCTGCCAGTAGGTGATTTCTGCATCCCGCCACAACACCTCAAAACGGGTGCGGATTTCATGAATACGGTTGTAGAGGGTTTCGAGCTTGGTGGCCTTGTCGACCACGTATTCCGGGCTCGTGATCTTGCCGCAGTCATGCAGCCAGGCCGCGATACGAAACTCCCGCAGTTCTTCGGTGGTCATCCGGAACCCGGCAAAGTTCGGGCGGGTGTCGTGCTGGGCGGCGAGAATCAGCATTTCGGCCAGCTGCGGCACGCGCTCACAATGGCCGCTGGTGTAGGGGGATTTTGCATCAATGGCATCGGCCAGCAGCCGAATAATCGCCTCGATCATGGCCTGCTGGTTCAGCACCTGCTGGCGGGTATCCAGCGCGGTGGCGGCCGAACCTGAGACTTCCTCGATAAACTTGCGGTAATCCCGCTGGAACTGACGGCTTTGGGCATCGTCATCGGCCTGTCCGCGCGAAGCCGCCGTTGCCGGGCGGATCAGCACCAGAATGCCGAGCAGACGCTGGTGCCTGTCCTCCAGCGCGGTGGCGATCAGCGGATGCTGGCTATCACCGAGGTGCTGCTGTACCCGGTCGAGCAAGTCCTCCGAGGAGAACGTCTCCAGCCCGAGATCCTGCGGATGCAGCTCCGCCGGGGCGCGCATCCAGCTACCGGCCATCAGGCTTAACTGTTCCTCATCCTGATCGAGCAGGTAGATCACGCCGGTTTCCGCGCCGGTAACGCTGATCAGGTGATGGGCCACCTCACTGAGCATGTGATCCAGGTTCTCCTCCCGCGCCAGCGTGCGGGAGATCTTCTGGAAGTGCTGAATATCCGCCGTCATGCGGTCAATCAGGGCGGCCAGATCGTGAACTTCCCGCACCCGCGAATCAATTTTCAGGCGCTGGCTGAAGTCAAAACTGCTAAGGGCATGCACGCGCTCGCCCAGTTGCTGTAACGGACGGCTGATGCGCCGGGCCACCAGCACTCCGAGGGCGACCAGCACCAGAATCAGCATCGCCGACCAGAGCAGCTGGTGATTGCGCTGGGCGGTGGCGGCGGTCAGCAATTCACTGGCAGGAATGGCAAACAGCAGACGCAGTTGCCCCATCTGGTCATGGCCAACGGTGGTTTTAAGGCCGAAATACTCCTGCCCATCGGCTTCAAAGCGGCGCAGCTTATCGTTCTGGCGGCCAAGAGCGAGGGCAGTCAGCGCCGGTTCATTGAGGTCGCCGATACTGGTGAGGTGCAATTGGCCATCGGGCGCGGTGGTGACCAGCGTCTTCTTCGAGGGAAAGCCGATGACTTTCTGCTGACCGTTGATCAGCGCCAGCTCATGGCTTGGATTGGTTTTCAGGGAGGCCAGCAGGCTGGAGAGATCGGCAATGGAGGCATCAATGCCGATGACGGCATGGCGCGCTTCATTGCGCAGCGACAGGGTGGTGCCGATTTCACGGGTCGTGAAGAACACATAGGGCGGCGTCAGTACCGGACCCGTGCTGGTAAAGGCTTGGGTAAACCAGGGCCGCACCCGTGGGTCGTAGGTGTACTGGCGGCTGTCGCCAAAGCCCAGGGGTTGCAGGTCATCATCAAAGTATTGCCAGTAGCGACCCTGAATTTCGCCGCTGGCATCGCGGTCGATGGTCTGCATCAGAAACTGGGCGCCGTCCGGGACGCCCATCAGCTGCGCAGGACGCGGCATGGGCAGGCGGCGTAGCAGGAAAAAGTCGCCATCGTCATAGCCGACATAGAGGGCGCTGATCAGCGGGCTGGCATCCAGCATGCGGGCCAGTAGCGGCAGACGCTGCAGGCGCTCGGGCAGGCTGCGGGCATCCAGCAGGGGATCAAGTTCCAGTAAGTGCAGATTGCTGATCAGCGGCTGGGTGAAGTGCTCAAGGCGAATATCAATATTGCGCGCCAGTTGCTGGGCGTTCTCTTCCGCCGCGTTGATCAGCAGCTGACGGTTACTTTGGTAGGACACCAGAATCAGCGCCACCGCGAGGGTCAGCATGGCGACAACAATGGCACTACTGACCAGCAGGGTCAGGCTGATCCTGGCGTCTTTTTTCATGGGCTATCCATAGGGGTTGTCGCGGTTTTGGCGCGAAAAGATTCCTTTGGGTGTAGCTCATGCAAGGGCGGGCTGCAAGCTTTAATGAACGGAGTCCGACGTCGATCAATAAACGGCGAATGCAGTAAAGCAATGCTGACAGTAACGCTTTGGATATCAGGTAGGGCGTGGCTTACAGCGCCCTGCTGGCGGGGGCGGAGTCAGGGATGAAACAGCACTAGCGCCAGAGTGGTTAACCACCGGGCGTTAGTGCTGCTGATGCAAAGACTGCTAATGAAAAAAAGAGCGCAGACAAAAGAGCCTGGAGAATGACTTAGCCCGATTGCTGATCATCACCGCGGTTATCCGCGGGGCTGGTCGGGCGTGACGGGCCGCCTTCATCGGCCGGAATGTTCTGCAATTCACGGAACGGCCAGGGCGTGGGTGGGCGGTTAAGCACCGAGCGGTATTCCACATCCGGGCTTTCGGGGCGACCGGGCGGACGTGGGAATCCCGGTGGCATCTCCTGCATCGGGCTGTCGACCCGCGAAGGCGTGGTGGTGCCACTGGAAAAGCCATCCACCTCGATCAGGCCATCCTCCACATCAATGATGGGCACATCATTGTCGCCCAGGGCAAAACTGTCCTCACTGGCGATGCTGAGATTATCGTCATCATCCTTGTCATCAATGACGGCCATGGCGGACTGTGTCGCCGTCAGGGCACTGCGCAGCAGGTTAAGCTGCAAGCCCATGGCCGGCAGATGCTCGCGCGGGGTCGGCTGCTGACGTGCCGGGTCTTTCAGCTGTTTGCTGTGATCGCGCTCCATGGCTGACAGCAGCGCGGAGGTCAGGGAGAGATTGGCTTCCCGGCGGATGGCACTGTTAACCACGTTAAAGCGGGTGAAGTCATCCATATGGCGGACGATCAGATCGGCACAGCGCAGCTGGTTGGCGCTGTCGAGCATGTTGAAGGTGTCTTCCGGAATCATGTGCACCTGCTGAAGATTGGTCTTCATGCTGGGCAAGCGTTCGAGATGATCCAGCCATTGTTTGGCCGTCTCGACCGACTGGCCGCGCGGGCCGTGGGTCATATCGCTCACCAGAAGCTCACTTTGCAGGGTGGCGATGCGGTCTTTGACCTGACCCGAGACTCCCGGCATGCCGGACTGGATCATGGCCTGCAGCAGGTGATCCAAGGTCTGCCGGTCCGGGCCTTTGCATTCCTCTTCTTGAATCAGTTCTGACTTGGCCTTTTCGCACAGGTGCAGCATCACCGAGGCGATCTTGTTAATGATGGGGGCGCCACGGTCGCGGCCACCCTGCAGCAGTAATTGTTCGGCCGAGTGAGCGCCACGGCCCGGCTGGCCGGGTTCGGTACGCTCGGCGCGGGCAAGGTGAATCAGGCGCTCCGCCAGACTGACGTGGCCCATCTGTGGTGGCATCGGGTACTGCTTCAGACCTTCCTTGACCAGATCAAAAATATGCTGGGCGGCCTGAGAGGCGCTCCATTGCGAGCCTTCGTGGTTCATCAGGCGGCTGGGCATGTAGAACAGCTCCGTCAGCTCCGCCTGGGTTTCCTGACCAAAGGAGAGACGCACTTCATTGGCATCCTGCGTACCGGCGAGAAAGCCAAAGGTGGTATGCGCAAAGCCGAAGCTGGCGCGCTCGTTGACCATCTGGGTGCTCAGGTGATCCAGCGCCGAGTCCCGCATTTGCTGGGTGACAGCGGCTTCTCTGCCCTGATAGGTGCTGACCAGCTTGAGCTCAAATTCCTGCTGGTTTTTGCCGCTTCGCTCACTGAGAAAACTCAGAAAAGGCAGGTGACGGTCATGGCCCTGCAGGGTCTGGTGTCCATCCTTGCCGGTGAAGAAGTTATCGGCGACAAAATTGGCGTTAGCGACAGAGCGCTCCACCAGTGCCATTTCCTGATCACGGCATTCCAGCAGGTGGGTCATCAGCTGCATGTCGGGGTTTTTTGACCACTCCAGCAGACTTTCGGCCATTTCCAGACCGCCCTTGAGGTTATTGCCGAAGGTATCGTCCTTGGTGAGAACGCCAACGCCACCGGCGACCACCTTGCCGGAGCAGAGGTTGGCGTACTTCTGAAAGCTTTTGCAGACGTGCACGCTCAGGCTGCCATCCGCCAGTGCCTCGGAGAAATGCGAGGTCAGGGCCTTGAGATCCCCCGGGACTTCAAGGGTGGCATCCAGCGTCAGTACCAGCGGTTTTTCCTCCGCTGTGGCGCTTTTCAGGCGCTGATCCAGGGCGCTGATCACATCCTTCACCCCCCAGCCGGGTTTGTGCTCAAAGGCATGGCCGGGCTGGCTGATATTCAGGGTGGCAAAGAGGTTACGGCTGCGTGGCGCCTTCTCCATGTGTTGTTCGTAGTACACCGGGCTGCGATCACCCTCGGGTGTGGTCAGCACTTCAATGGTTTTCTGGCCGGTAAAGCCGCGGCTGTTGTCCAGCGCGGTATTGAGCGCGCCCATGCCGGAGGAGGCCAGATGCATGGTCGGCTCGATCAGGCCTGCCGGTAGCGGCAGCTCCTTGAGCATCTTCGAGGCGACATCATGCATGTCGGACTCGTTGTAGGCCTGAATGGAGGCCAGACAGACCTGCAGCTCCTCACAGAGAATATGAAAACCATTGGCGAAGGTGGTGGCATCGCTATGCAGGCTGGGCAGGCGATCGGCGATTTCCAGCAGGCCTTTGAGGCCTTCGTTCAGCACCGGGTTTTGCCGGTCCTGACGGGCTTCGCGGGCATCCAGTACGCTACCGAGATGTTCCAGCAGCAGTGCGGCGGTGTGGGAAAGTGCGGCACGACCATGATCCTTCGGAATGTCATGAAGTTTGGCGGCGGCTGAATCCGGCCCGCGCAGCTGCTTGATCAGCGGCTGGTTATTGATGCGAGAATCCGAAGGGATGGGCTGGACGCCGCCGGAATAGGCGGACATCACCATGGAGGCCGAGGGTCGGCCACCGAGCATGTCCAGCTCATCTTCCGCCGCGTATTTATCGCTCTCGGTCGCCACCTTGCAGGAAACCAGTCCCGGTGCCAGCTGGGTCAGGGTGCGGCCTTTGTGCTCCAGACCGGCATGGGCGATGACGCGCTGGGCGCTGGTCATGGAGTTGGCAAAGAACACCTGATCATTGTGGCTGTTGCCGTTGCCTGCGCTCAGGTACAGGTGACGCATCATCTGCCGGGTGCCGGGGCTTTGGGTAATGCGGTTGTAGGTGGAGTTCGTGGCATTGAAGACGTGCAACTGCCGATAGTCGCCGTGGTCCTCGCCATCGCGGTTCTCGGCCAGGGTTATGCCGTACTGGCGGGCAATGGAAAGACCACCCGCGCGCTCAATAGCGTCCTGACGCTGGGTGACGTAGGGCGAGTGACCGGCCCAGTCCTTGCCGATTGCGCGCTGATGCTGAAACAGCTGATGCAGGTGGGCATCCAGCCCGGCTTTGAGACTGGAGGCCGCCGGCGACTTCTCGCGCAGCTGCGCCAGACGTTTTTCCAGCGCATCCAGCGTGCCCGCTTCCGGCTGCTCCTTGAGCTGTTTCACCTGCGAGGGATTTTCCTGCAGGGCCGCGTGGGCCAAGTGTCGGCTGGCTAAATCCAGCCCGGACAATCTAGACATCGTTGTTTCCTGACCTGGGTCATTCCTTGCGGATGTTCGGGGTCGTTGCAGTTAGTCGTTATTGTTTTTATAGGCAGGGCCAGACCCTGCCTGAGCGTACCGCTGACTCATGGCGGCACGCATTGTACTCAGTTGTCGCTGTCTGTCATTTCTGAATCCGAGCCGCTATCGGACTCTGACTCGCTGGTGGAATCCACATCCGTCATTTCCACATCGTCCGAGGGCGCGGCTGCGGCGCGTGGTGTGCTGGCACCACTGCCGGAGGCGGACCCGGGGCTACCCATGGGCGGGCCACTGGCGACGGTGCGAAGACTGTTCAGGGTCATTTGCGTCTGGGTACGGTTGATGCCCTGGTTGATTGAGCCAGCGATACCCTGGTTGACGGAGCCTGCGATGGACTGATTGGTCGGCACTTCCGTCGTGGTCGAGTCGTTATCGCTCGAATCCGACATCTCGGAGCCATCTTCCGAAAAGTCCATTTCCTCCTCAGAGCGGATCGAATCCAGCTGCATATTGAGGTGCTGGCGCAGGTGGCTGAGCTGCAGGCCGGTGTTTTGTATTGCCTTGTCATTGGCGCGCGGATGACGGGCAGCGCGGGCCAGCTCGTTATCCAGTTCAGCAAGCAGGTGCTCGGCCAGATCAATCTGCACACCGATGTGCAGAATGCGGCTGACAAACTGAATGCGCGATGACAGATCGGTGCCGTTAAAGAGCTGTTTGGTCAGGCGGCTGCGGTCTTCGGTGCCAAGGTAGTCAAACAGGTGCGGCGGCAGATCCAGTGGCGACTGCATGCGGATCGGCGTATTGGGGTAACGCTCCAGATCATTCATCCAGGCATGGAAGTGGTCGATCATGTTATCGCCATCAAAGTGCATATCACTTAAGCGCAGGCGGCTTTGCAGCTCCAGAATCGACATGCGTGCGGGCATGGAAATGCCGGGCATCCCGGAATTCAGCATGCTTTTCAACAGGTGATCAATCTGCCCACGGCCCGGTGCCTGACAGGGAAAGTCCTCGGGGCTGATGTGTTTGTTGATGAATTCCGCCAGATGCACCATCACCGAGGCGACCTTGTGAATGGTGTAGGCACCGCCATCCTGACCGATCAGCTGCTTGGTCTTGAGCGGATCGTTCATGCGCTGCTCATCGGTCACCCTGGGCTGCTCCGCACGGGCAATATGCTCCAGTTTCTGCGCCAGGGACGCACGCTCCTGACCGGGGGGCATCGGGTGCTGTTTCAAGGCATCGCGGACCAGTTCATTGATCAGTGCCTCTGCGCGGTTGGCATCCCACAGGGAGCCCTCCGGTGTCAGCAGGCGGCTTGGCATATAGAAGATTTCCGTCAGCTCAGCCTGGGTTTCCTGACCCATGCACAGGCGCATCTCGGTCTCATTATCCATGTTGCCCAGGGGGCTGAAGGTGGTCATGGAGAAACCAAAGCTGGCGCGCGAGCCGATACGGTTTTCGCTTAAGTGATCCAGCGCCGAGAAGGGCTCATCGCTGGTATCCGCAGCATGGGGAAAGCCCGGCCCGGAGATCAGGTCGATGTGCATCAGGTGGTTACCCTGACCCTGCTCGGAGAGGAAAGTGGCGAAGGGCAGGTGATCATCGTGGCCCAGAAATTCCACATGGCCGTCCTTGCCGTGGAAGAAGTTCTCTTTCACAAAGCGGGCGTTATCGCTGCCACGCTCGATTAGCGCCAGTTCCTGATCACGGCACTTGAGCATGTGGGTCAGCAGCTGGGTTTCCGGGTTTTTGATCCAGTTCAGGCCCTGCTCGTGGTCGGCCAGACGGTTGGTGATCTCCCAGCCCAGTGCATCATCATTGCTGATAATGCCGGTGCCACCGGCCATGACTTTGCCGGTGCCAAGGTTGGTGTACTTCTGGTAGCTCTTGTTGACGATGATCTTGAGCTGGCCGGACTCGATGTCCGCCTTCATGCTGTGTACCAGCTTGTCCATGTCATCCTTGCGCTCGACGGTGGCATCCAGCACCAGAATCGTCGGCTCCGGGCTGGTCTTGTTATCGAGGTGATGACAGAGGCCGGAGATCACATCCTCTACGCCCCAGTTGTGCTTGTGCAGACCTTCGCGGCCGGGCTGGCTCTGATTGAGGGTGGCATACAACGCCCGTGGTTCAACCTTGGGCTTGAGGAAATTCATCTCGTAATAGACCGGGGATTTTTCCCCTTCGCCGTTGGTCAGCACGGCAACACCGCGCTCTTCCAGGGTTTTACCTGCGGTCAGGCTACCGGCGATTTCCACAGCATTGCTGAGCGCACCCATGCCCGAAGTGGTCAGGAACATGGTGGGTGGCAGCGCGGAAGGGGCAAGCTTGTCGCCCGCCAGCATGGCCGAACCGGCTTTGCGAAAATCCTGCAGGCCATAGGGTTTGCACTGGGTCAGGCAGACCTGCATTTCCTCGGCAAGAATCTGAAAGGCACTAAAGAGTTTGGCGCTGTCCCCGTGCAGGGTGGTCATCTGCATCGCCGCCATGTGCACACCCTGCAGACCGCGCTGCAGAATCGGGTCACGGCGGCGCTGGTTTTGCAGCCCCTTGGCTTCCATGGTGCTGGTCAGCTCATCAATCATTTTGGCCGCCGCATTGCAGACCGCCGCATGGCCGTGGTTCTCCGGCAGGTTGCGCAGCTGATCGGCCACCGATGGTTTGCCGTTCAGCCCTTTTAAATGGCCGAACACCTGATGCACATCGGTGCCGGGCAGGGAGACGCGGTCTCTGGGCGGGCCGTTGCGGTTGGCCATCATCTGATACACCGAGGGGCGTCCACCGAGTACGGTGATCAGTCGGCTGGCTTTGCGGGCAATATCGATGCTTTCACAGCGCACCGCAAAGACACCGGGGTTGAGCTCGGCCGACTGTAACGGCTGATGCAACTGCGGCCCAAGGCGCTGGGTCAGCTTGTTGACCATGGCCTGACTGTTCACAAACACATGGGGTTCGCGGGGGTTACCGCCACGTGCATGCAGCAGCATCATCAGTTGGCGGTTCATGCCGTGATGATCGGTGGCACGGTTATAGATGGCATCGGCTTCGGTATTCACCTTCATCTGCCGGTGCTGAAGGTTATTGTTGGCCTGCGCCATCGACAGGCCGTATTGCGCACTGACATCCTCGCCACCGGGAATACTTTTGTATTCCTCTTTGCGGCGCTGGACGAAAGGCGTGCTCAGCCAGTCGGCATTAACCATGCGCTCGTAGCCGCTTTTATGGGCCAGGTGCAGGCGTATCGCATGCTCGAGTGAGCCACTCTGCATAGGCAGTTGCTGCCGTTGCTGCATTTGCTTCAGCTGCTCCAGCTTTTGCTCCAGTGCTTCGAGGGTTCCAGCGGGCGGTCGGGCCCGCTCTTCACGGGCAGGGTGGGGCGTCTCATCCACATGGCCAAGGGCAGCATGACGTGCCAGATCGAGTGCATTGATATTGATTGCCATAAGTTACGACCACTGCAAATGAGACGACGCGGTGGCTCCACAATCCGTAGATCGGAGCCTTCTTTGTTGGTTGTAGGTGGCGACTCAGGCCGCGGGGTTCCCTGAGTGCTATTGCTGCCCGATGCGCTGCACCGGGGCAAAAATCAGCTTTCCGGCGGCGGTGGCGTGGGCACACCTTCGGGCGGTCGGCGTGCTTCCAGCTGCTGTTGAATCAACCGGTCACGAATCGCCTTACGGTCCGCCATCGGCAGAGAGTGCGGCCCGACGCCGGGTTCGGCGGTATTGGCCAGCGTGCCTGAAGGCGCCAGCATGAGTTTGTCGAGCTGCTGCTCAAAGCGCTGAATGCAGCTTTCGGCCGTGGCGAAGTGATGTTTCTTGATTAGATGATCGATCATGCCGACTTTGGACTTGGCATCCAAAGGGGAAAACATGGCGTCAATCACGGCCTGCTGATCCGCACTGTCGGCGCGTTTAAACAGCCGGTCCGGGATAGTGGTCAGCATGTCGGCATTGCCTGCCTGCGCCGGATAACGCTGGGCGGCACGGGCCAGACGTTTCATGGCATCCAGTTGCTGATCCGGGCTGCCCTGGGTCATGTCGGCCACCGCCAGATGGTTATACAGCGCCAGAATGCTGCCGCGCCCGGAAGAGGATACGCCCGGCATTCCGCTATCGAGCATGGCATTCAGCAGTTCATCGAGCAGACTCCGGTCGGCGCCACCACAGCAGTCCGCCGTGCTGACGTATTCACGGATCAGCCCGGAGGCGTGAATCAGTACCGAGGCGATCTTGTTAAAAGTGCGACCCGCCTTGGGGTCGGCCTCGCGCAGATGGCGCAGGGTTTCCACATTGGAAACCGCATCCATGATCGGCGAGGTCGTGCTGTACTCTTTTTTGGCGACGTCGTTGAGTTTCTGCAGCAGCGGCGCGGTCGACAGCGCCGCCTTGTTGCCGAGGGACTGGTTAATCAGCAGGTTCACTTCCTTGTGGGCATCGGTCACTGACCACTTGCTGCCCTTGGCATGCATCAGCTTGCCCGCCATGTAGAAGCTCTCAGTCAGCTCCGCCTGGCTTTCCTGCCCGTAACACAGGCGCATGCCGAGCTTGTCATCCTCCATCGGGATACCGGCGCGGGTGGTGTTGGCAAAGGCGAAACTGTCACGGTAGCGCACCGCTTCCTTGTTCAGATGGCCGCTGCGGTTAAAGCTCACGCGCTGAGCCTGTCCACCGAGGTTAAAGCTGAAGCGGTGCTTCATCTCGGCGGGATTGTCCTTGTGCAGGCTAAAAGGCAGGTGGCTGTCGACCCCGTCAAAGCGGGTGTTGCCATTCTTGCCGTTAAAGAAGTTCTCCCGCACAAAGCGGGCGTTGGCCGTGGCCTGATTAAGCTGGGCAAACTCCTGATCCCGATGGCGCAGCAGGTGCGTCAGCAACTGGGTTTCCGGATTGTGATACCAGGCCAGATCCTTCTCGTTGGCGCGCAGCTGCATCAGCGCCTCACGCGCCGGGCCATCGGCTTTGGAAATCAGCGAGATGCTCCCCGCCATCACCTTGGCAGTGCCCAGGTTGGAATACTTCTGATAGCTCTTGCAGATCAGCAGGCGCAGCTTGCCATCCTCAATTTCGCGGGAGAAATGCCCGGCCAGCTTGCTGAGATCATTGGGCCGCTCCAGGGTGGCATCCAGCACCAGTAGCAGCGGTTTGTTATTGGGGGTTTTCCCCAGAGAGCGCCGTGTGGCATCAATCACGCCGTCCACATCCCAGCTGCGCTGGCTGTCATCTTCCTTGATGCCGGGCAGGCTGTGATTGAGTGTGGCGTAAATGGCTTCGCGGCTGTTCTCACCAAACTTCATCACCCGGCGCAGGTAATCCACCTCAAAATAGGCCGGGCTTTCACCGTACTTGCCGGAGAAAGCGTTGCGGATATCCGGCTTGCCCGTCAGGGTGCTGACCAGCTCAACCGCCTGGGTAATCGCCCCCATGCCTGAGGAGGTGAGGTAAGGTCGCGGCACGGGAATGTTCGGCGAGAGCTGATCCAGCGGCAGCATGTCTGAGGCCGCTTCAATAAAACCTTCATGGTTGTAGGGCTGAAAGGCGCCAAGGCAAATGCCGATTTCCTCGACCAGCGCATGGTAGGCACTGATGAACTTGCGGCTGTCGTGGGTCAGGCTTGGCATCACATCGGCGATGTTACGCAGTGATGTCAGCCCCTGATGCAGCAGCGGATTACTGCGCACCCTGGGGTTGTCCTGATGATCCTCAATGGTGTCCAGCAGGGTGTCGATCATCGCTCCGGCGGTATCCGACAAGGCCGCCAGATTGTGGTCGCGGGGCAGGCCCTTGAGGCGATCAATCACATTGGTGCCCGGCTCGCCACGAAGGGTATCGACCAGCGCCAGATTACTCAGGGGCCGGGGCGGCTGGGTGTGCTTCATCGGCGGCAGTGCGGTTTCCATCGCACCGTACAGCGACGGCGTACCGCCAAAGGCGTAAGTGAAATAGTTGGCCGTTGTCTGGGCCTCGCGGGAATCCAGCTTCAGGGCAAACAGCCCGGCCTGTAAGGGTTTCAGGTTACGGTTGAGATATTGTCGCGGTGTCTCGCCATCCAGATGCTCTTTCGGCAAATGCGTCAGTACCCGCTCTGCAGCGTTGATGCTGTTGATAAACACCACCGGCGAGCGCGGATTGCCGCCCTGTTTGGCGAAAATATCCAGACAGCGCTGACGAAAAGCCTGGGAGGGCGCATCGCGCTGATAGTGGGCATCGACCTGATTGGTAATGCGCAGCTGCGGGTTAATTTCCCGCTCCATCTTTTTCGCCATGGAAATCGACAGGCCGTACTGACCGGCCAGCTTCTCGCCTCCGGGCAGCTGATGCAGCTCCTGACGGCGCCTTTCGCTGTGAGGGGAACTCGCCAGCCAGTCCTGATGCACACTGCGATCATGCCGCCAGTGGCGCTCAAGATTGCGCTGCACATCGGTATCAATCTCACCGCGCTGAGTGCTGTGCTGGTTGAGCTG
This sequence comes from Pokkaliibacter sp. CJK22405, assembly GCF_046614695.1. Taxonomy (NCBI): domain Bacteria; kingdom Pseudomonadati; phylum Pseudomonadota; class Gammaproteobacteria; order Oceanospirillales; family Balneatrichaceae; genus Pokkaliibacter; species Pokkaliibacter sp. CJK22405. The sequence continues at coordinate 98,774 of NZ_JBKKHQ010000013.1, read as the reverse complement.
TTCGAGTTTGGCCTGCAGCTGTTGCTGCTGGTGCAGGTCGACATCGTCCTGGCTCTGGTGTGGCCCGGCGATACCCTGAAGCCCAGGGCGGGTCTGTAATGGCGTGCTGCTGATCAGGTCACCGGCAGCGTGATGTGCAGGAATGGTACGGATCATGGAAATCCCGTCTCAGGTGGCTCTGGGGTGACAGTGCTCACAGTGCTCGCGTGGACATCCATGCCGCGGGCGGTCACTTCAGGAAAAAAGAATCGGGACGATGCACATGAGGTAAGCAGGTCCCGAAAATAGCTAAAGTGCTGATTCCCTGACTGAGTGAAGGCAAAGCGGGGCGAGTTCCCCGCGCGGGTCGGTGAAGGACAAATAACCGTGCTAAATCATCGAAAACGGCGTCGATCAGGGGGTATAACGGCCAATAAAGATACTCGGATCGACGCGGTTACCATTGAGGCTGACATTCCAGTGCAGGTGCGGGCCGGTGGCCCGACCGGTCTGGCCGACCTTGCCGACCACGGCACCGCGCGGCAGCACCTGACCTTTCTTCACATCAATTTCTGATAAGTGGCAGACCATGGAAATCAGCCCCTGACCGTGGTCGATAAACACCGTGTTGCCGTTGAAGAAGAGGTTGCCCGTGAGTAGCACCTTGCCTGCCGCCGGGGTTTTCACCGGGGTGCCGGCGCCGACGGCAAAATCCAGTCCGGAATGGGGGTTGCGCTCCTTGCCATTAAAGAAGCGGCGCAGACCAAAGGGGCTGGAGAGCGGGCCATCCACCGGCAGGTCAAACAGCAGATTGCTCGGCTGATCCGGGCTGAACACCGCATAGGCGCTGTTCTGTTCGGCCATTTCGCGGTTGATGCGCTTCAAATCCTCAGCCAGCGGATCGACCTTGCGGCTGTCCTTGATCTTGATGTGCTGTTCTTTGTAATGGCGCGACTCCACGGTAAAGGCGAGCGGCTGGCCGTTCACCAGCAACTGCTGGCGACCGGGCGCGGTTTTGAGGTCAATGCCGACAATGGCAATCCAGCGCTGGTCATCCTCCCTGATGCGCAGCACCGGCTTGCCTTCATACCGGGCATCCGGCGCGCTGGTGCCCTCACCAAGATCCACCACTGCCACTCCACCCGGTACCGGATGGTTCAGCAGCCGGGTAATAAACCCCTCAGCATGGGCCAGCGGGTTCGCCAGCGAAAGCGCCATCAAGGCAAGCGTCAGCAATGAGCGTTTTAAAAAGCAGCTTTTCACAATAACTACCTTGGTCAGGAACGAGGAATTTAGTCTTCTATGGGGGCGTAAACGCGAAAAAACGGCATACCGCTTAATGTTGCTGAGTCTAAAGCATGCCTCTGGCATGGGCGATATTTACGGCATGCTGCGAACGCTTTATGAAACATAGGAAATGGGAGCCAGGATTTGAGCATCGCTACAGGGACACCAGCCGGGCGCAGCCGGATATCCCGACCTAATGAAAAAGGCCATCGCAGATGGCCTTTTTTTGTTGCCCGTAAACGCGCGGGTTTCTGTCTTTGGCAGGGCGTGACGATGACCGCAGGGATCACAGGGGAAGGGTCATCCATGGGTCAACATCAGCGCTGTCTGACCTACATCCTGGAGTTCATTACTTAACGAAAAATTAAGTGAATTGCGTTCGCAATGACATGAATGACAGTGCAAAAAAGTCGTCACACTCCGTGAAGAGCGGCTTAAGTTTGCCTTAAGACTGCACGCCTACCGTCAATGGCACATCGACGCTTTTGCGATGTGTTCGATCTGGAGAGATACCAACAATGAACAAAAAATTACTGCAGTCGACCCTGGCCCTGACCCTGCTGGGCGCCGCTCTTGGCAACGTGGCACTGGCCGATCCGACCTGTACCGATGCCCCTAAAGACAAGTGGATGACCCAGGACGCGGCCAAGGCAAAGATTCAGGAAATGGGCTACAGCATCAAGAAGTTCAAGGAAACCAAAACCGGCTGCTATGAGCTGTACGGCAAAAGCGCCGAAGGCAAACGTGTCGAGATCTATTTTGATCCCGTCACCATGAACAAGGTCAAAGAGGAAGACTAATGACGACTAAGCGCTGGATCTGGGACCCTTTCGTCCGCCTGTTTCACTGGAGTCTGGTCATCGGCATCGTTCTGAATGAAATGGTGCTGGAAGAAGGGCGTACCAACCATCGCTACGTGGGTTACTTCCTCGGCGGACTGGTCGTGGCACGAGTGATCTGGGGCTTTATCGGCAGCCATCATGCCCGTTTTGCCCACTTCGTGCCGGGGCCACGCCGCTTCAAGGCGTATATCCAGCAACTCTGGAAAGGCGAGCACCCCAAATATGAAGGCCATAACCCGGCGGGCGGCGCGATGATTGTTGCCCTGCTGTTTCTGGTGTTTATGACCTCCCTGACCGGCTACCTGCTCACCACCGATACCTTCTGGGGTGATGACCTGATGCACGGCATTCACAGCTTTTTTGCCAATGCCATTCTGGTCTTCGCCGGTGTTCACATTGCTGCGGTGTTCTGGACCATGCACAAAACCGGCGAACGGCTGGTACGCGCCATGATTACCGGACGTAAATAGAGAATCATCGGCAGGAAACTTAAGGAAAGGGTGACGCTAACGCGGTCGCCCTTTTTGTTTTCCGGCCTGAGGGCGACTGCGTGCAATATCGCCTGAAAAACCTGCGAACCAACGCGAACAGTGGCGTGAAAGGCCTGTCGTGATCGGTGTGGTGAGCGCCGCCGGATTTGACAGACCGAAGCGGGCTGATAGTATTTGCCCATCGTTTTTTCCGGCTGTGCACGGCCATCTCATCTCATTATTCCGCGGACTCAAAACCCATGACCACCATCCTCAAAAGCCTTCCTGTCGGCCAACGTGTGGGTATCGCCTTCTCTGGCGGCCTGGACACCAGTGCAGCGCTGCACTGGATGCGTCTCAAGGGTGCGGTTCCTTATGCCTACACGGCAGACCTGGGCCAGCCCGATGAAGACGACTACACTGCCATTCCCCGTAAGGCCAAGCAGTACGGCGCCGAGGATGCCCGTCTGATCGACTGCCGCAAGCAGCTGGTGGCTGAAGGTATCGCCGCGATTCAGTGTGGCGCCTTCCACGTGACTACCGGTGGCAACACCTACTTCAACACCACCCCGCTGGGCCGCGCTGTGACCGGCACTATGCTGGTGACCGCCATGAAAGAAGACGGCGTCAACATCTGGGGTGACGGCAGCACCTACAAAGGTAACGATATCGAGCGTTTCTATCGTTACGGCCTGCTGGCTAACCCTGAACTGAAAATCTACAAGCCCTGGCTGGATGATGACTTCATCGAAGAGCTGGGCGGTCGTGCGGAAATGTCCGAATTCATGACCAAGGCCGGATTCGACTACAAAATGTCAGCCGAAAAAGCCTACTCCACCGATTCCAACATGCTGGGCGCGACTCACGAAGCCAAGGATCTGGAATTCCTGAACTCCGGCATGCATATCGTTAACCCCATCATGGGCGTGAAGTTCTGGGACGAAAGCGTCAAGATCGCTCCTGAAACCGTGACTGTGCGCTTCGAAGAAGGCCGTCCTGTGGCCCTGAATGGCCAGACCTTCGCCAGCGAAGTTGAACTGATGCTGGAAGCGAACCGCATCGGTGGCCGTCATGGCCTCGGCATGAGCGACCAGATCGAAAACCGTATCATCGAAGCCAAGAGCCGTGGCATCTACGAAGCTCCGGGAATGGCGCTGCTGCACATCTGCTACGAGCGTCTGGTGACAGGTATCCATAACGAAGACACCATCGAGCAATACCGCATCAACGGTATTCGTCTGGGTCGTCTGCTGTATCAGGGCCGCTGGTTTGATTCCCAGTCCCTGATGCTGCGTGAAACCGCACAGCGTTGGGTGGCTTCTGCCATCACCGGCGAAGTCACGCTGGAGCTGCGTCGTGGTAACGACTACTCCATCATGAACACCGAATCCCCCAACCTGACCTACGAAGCCGAGCGTCTGACCATGGAAAAAGGCGAGTCTGCCTTCTCCCCGAACGACCGTATCGGCCAGCTGACCATGCGTAACCTGGATATCGCCGACACCCGCGCGAAACTGGGTGTCTACGCGAAAAGCGGCCTGCTCTCTGCCTCTGTGACCAGCGCGCTGCCACAGCTCGAAGAGAAGTAAGTTTGCAATAACACGCGGCTGCCTAGGCGGCCGCCGTGCTAAAAAAAGCTCCCCGAAACCTGCCTGATGTGGTAGTTGTTTCGGGGAGCTTTTTTGTTAACTGCAGTGCGCACACTGCTTAGTGGCGAACATGTTGGCGAGCTTGATATGTGTGTAGTTGGCTGATATGTCTCTTGCTAATTGGTTTGTGTATCTGCAATATCAACAAAACATTGTTGGTTTTTGAAGAATATGATTACTAAGCTGACCATCGAAAACTTCTATAGCTTTGCTGATGAGACGGTCATCGACTTTAGCGTAGGGAAACAGCCGACTCCTTCCGGCTATGATCTATCGATCGGAGATAAACGTTACACCAAAGCCATCGCTATCATGGGCGCCAATGGCGCTGGTAAGACACAGTTGCTTAAACCTTTAGCCTTTCTAAGATGGTTTATCGCACACTCATTTCTATCAGCGAAACCAGAAGATAAAAATCCTATCGAACCTCATAGATTCAAAGTGAGTGAACCTACTCGATTCGAAATCGAGTTTGTGCTGAATGATCGCGAATATCGATATCAAGTTAGCTTAACGCGTGGAGAGGTTATTTCTGAGGCTATGTTTGCTAAAACCAGTAGCCAATATAGTTATATTTTCAAGCGTGAGAAAAATGAGACCGGATATAGCTTTAAGCAAAAGGGATTTCCGTTTAATAAAGCCCAAGCAGAAAAATTAAGAGGGAATGCTTCTTTAATCGCTGCGGCTCATAGCTATGATGTAAAAGAAGCTCGACCTTTTGTTGAATTTTTTGAACGTATTATGACTAATGTTAATCGTATAGGTCGACGTCATTTTGAGCATGGTCATGTTGTTGGGGCTGCAGAAAGTTTTATTAAATATCCTAGTTTATTGCCACGTTTATCTGAGGTTTTATGTGGCTTTGATTTAGGTATTAGTAGTATAGATATTCGGGAGGTAAAAGGAACGGATGAGCAAGGTACAGAAGTATCATTCTTTTTGCCATTTGGAAAACATAGTGATGAAGATGGAAACTCTTTTGAGTTGGCGTTTTTTGATGAATCTAGCGGAACTCAATCGGCATTTGTGCTTTTAGAGCCAATCTTATTTGCTCTTCATCATGGGGGAATTGCCGTTATTGATGAATTAGATAATGATCTTCATCCACACCTTGTGCCTCAGCTAATGGAGTGGTTCAGGTTAGAGCATACCAACCCTCATCAAGCGCAGTTGATTTTCACTTGTCATGCCCCTCAAATTTTAAATCGGTTACAAAAACACCAAGTGTATTTGGTCGAAAAATATAATCAACGAAGTGAAGCATGGCGTTTAGATGAAATGACAGGTTTGCGTGCTGACGACAACCTTTACGCAAAATATATGGCAGGCGCCCTCGGTGCTGTACCTGATCTTTGAATAGAGGTGTCATGGATGGCAAGGAAAGCGAAACGCCCCATTGTTAAGACAACTCTCTTGATTGTTGGTGAAGGTGCCGACGATGAGGCTTTTATTAACCATATGAAAGAACTTTTTTTTCGTCGTCAAAAGGGCAATAAAGGGCCAAAAATTGAGTCAGGAGATGGTGGGTCTGCCGGTAATATAATTACCAATGCATTGCGTACTTTTAAAGCGGATGAATATGATTGTAAGTTATTTGTATTAGATTCTGATCTTCCACCAAATGCAGAAGATAGTAAAAAGGCTAGAGAAGGCGGATTTGATATTATCCTCTGGTCGCCACAGTCTCTCGAAGGTGCTTTATTGGATGTTTTGGGTGAGCGTGTTAACGAACACGAAACTAGTCAGGATCTTAAAAAGCGGCTTCACCCGCGTTTAAACGGCCCACATACACAGTCAAGATCTTATGCTGCACTATTTCCTAAAGTAGTTTTAGAGAGCACTACAAATAGCTCTGTTGTTGATGTGCGGAACGCCATCAGCGACAGCAATCCTTAAACCATGAATCGCCTCTGCCAGCGCCTGTTCTGGCTTTTGCTGCCCGGCTTTCTTTTTCTTACCGGCTGCAGCACTTCACCCTGGCAACACCCGCCCACGGCGGCGAATCAGCAAACCCTTTATGTCGTGAGTCATGACTGGCATACGGGGATTATTCTGCCGACGGCAGAGCTGCTACCTGCGCTGAACTTCCTCAAGGAAGATTTTGTCGACGGGCCTTATGTCGAGATTGGCTGGGGCGATAAGGGCTTTTATCAGGCGCCGGAAATTACCGTCAAGCTGACCCTGAAGGCGATGTTCTGGCCAACGGACAGCATTCTGCATGTGGTGTCGGTGCCGGAAGCGCCAGCGGATTATTTTAGTGCCAGCAAGGTCGTGGCCGTGCCGGTGTCTCAGGAGGGCATGGCGAAATTACAGCAGTCGGTACTGGCGACCTTTGTGCTGGATGCTCAGGGCCACGGGGTGATCACCCAGCCCGGTATTTACGGCAAAAGCTATTTCTACGCGGCCAAAGGCCACTATTACCTGACCAACACCTGTAACCGCTGGACGGCGCAGATGCTTACCGAGGGCGGTTTGCCGTTGCACCCGTGGCGCAGCCTGACGGCGGGCAGTGTGATGCGACAGGTGAAGGCTTCATTAAAGGCGCTGAACTCCACGGAGCTTCTTAGCGTTAGCGGAAAAACGCGCTCGCCGTGACCGCGGTGTGTTCTCCAGATCGATTGTGGATAAAGCCTGCAACCTTGGCCTTCAGCGCCTGTGGACGGGGTGTTTTAACTTGTCAGTCCTGACATTCACGGGCAAAGTATGGCGCGGCTGATACGTGATCAAACAAGGAATGGCACGATGCAATGCACAAGTTGTAAAGCGGGTACGCTGGTTGAAGGTAACATGGACCAACTTTTCCGCGCGCACACCTGCTCTCACTGCGGTGGTAACTGGATCCTGATTGAGGATTTCGTCGCCTGGAAAGATAACCACCCGAATTACCCTTTCTCGACCTCGCTCCTTTTCAGCGAAGCGGATGCCGTCGATACCCCCAGCGCGATGCTCTGCCCGGATTCCGGCGTATTGATGCAGCGTTACCGCATGTCGGCCCGACATAACCATCGTCTGGATTACAGCGCCACTGTGGGTGGCATCTGGCTGGATAAAGGCGAGTGGGAGCTGCTGAAAAGCGAAGGCCTGGCCGGTTCGCTGAACAGCATCCTGACGTTGCACTGGCAAAAGAAGCTGAAAAACACCACCGCCAAGGAAGCCTTTACCGAGCTGTATCAGGGCAAGTTTGGTGATGAGGACTACTCCCGCGTGAAGGAAATCCGCGCCTGGCTGAACAGTCATCCGCGCAAGGCCGATGTGCGTGCCTATCTGCTGGCGACGGACCCATACTCGGCAGAACGTTAAGCGGCAACGCTACCCGGTGAAAACAAAAACGGCGAAGGTGACTCCTTCGCCGTTTTGCGTTCTGGCGCGGTGATATTGAGCTTTGCGCGCGTTCGCTGATCCTGAAAAAGTCGTTACTCAGCCAGCCCGAGGGCGGCAATGGCCGAGCGGGCCAGTTCATCATCCTGCGTATAACTACCGCCGGAGATACCGATTGCGCCGATAATCTGCCCGTGCCGGCGCAGGGCAATGCCACCGGCAACAGGCATCATGCGTGGAGTATTGGCCAGCGGAGCGACTCTGGGGTTGGCCATATAGTCATTCCACTCGGCGGTGGAGAAGCCAAAGGAGGCGGCGGTCCAGGCTTTGTCCATCGCTACCTGCGCCGTCAGAAAGGGCGCATCATCGCTGCGGGCAAAAGCGCGCAAGGCGCCGCCGCTATCCACCACCGCCACGGCGACCGGGAAACCGGCCTCGCGAGCTCCGGCAAGACTCCGGGCCAACAGGTTTTCTGCAGCCTGCAGACTCAGCTGCGCTGTGGGGATCAGATAAGTCCCGGTATCAGTCATCGGCTTGCCATCCTTCCAGCACCAGCTTGCCGCACATCGAACCGCTTTCCACTTCGCGGTGGGCGCTGATGAGATTGCTGACATTAATCGGCGACAGGGTTTTGTTGAGGGTGGGGCGAATCACTTGCTCATCCACCAGCTGGGCGACGGCGGCCAGTAACTCACCCTGAGCGGCGATATCCGCCGTGGTGAAGAGAGAGCGGGTAAACATCAGCTCCCAGTGCACTGACAGGGATTTCTCCTTGAAGCGTCGAATATCCAGGGTTTCCGGGTCATCAATCAGTACCAGTCGGCCCTGCACGGCAAGCAGCTGGGCAATGTCCGCCAGATGCTGGTCGGTGTGGGTGGTGGAGAACACAAAGGCCGGTGCGCCAAGGCCGAGGGCGTCGATCTGTGCTGGCAGTGGCTGGCTGTGGTCAATCACATGGTGGGCGCCCAGCTCCTTCACCCAGGCGCGGGTTTCCTCGCGGGAGGCGGTGGCAATCACGGTGAGGTCGGTTAACTGGCGCGCCAGCTGAATGGCGATGGAGCCCACTCCACCGGCGCCGCCAATGATCAGAATGGCGGGCGTCGCACCGGGAACCGGGCGGTTCACATTCAGGCGGTCAAACAGGCCTTCCCAGGCGGTGATGGTCGTCAGCGGCAGAGACGCCGCCGCTGCCCAGTCGAGGGTAGTCGGCTTTTTGGCGACGATGCGCTCATCCACCAGCTGATATTCGGCATTACTGCCCGCGCGGGTGATATCCCCGGCGTACCAGACTTCATCACCCGGCACGAAGCCTTCCACTTCAGGCCCCACGGCAGTCACGATACCCGCCGCATCCCAGCCCAGTACGCGATAGCCTTCCGGGCGACTGGCCGGGTCGGCATTCTGGCGCAGTTTCACATCCACCGGATTGACGGAGATGGCTTTGACCTGCACCAGCAGGTCGCGGCCTGTGGCTTCAGGGCGGGGCAGTTCCAGCAGTTGCAGGGCATCGGCGCGGTCGATGGGGCCGTTGTGGGTGAAGGCGATGGTTTTCATGCAGGGCTTCCTTCTGTCAAATGAGGCTCTACAATGACGTACAGAGAAAAATGCGACTACGCACAAAAAACGCTACTAGTGTGCTTATCTGTACTTAGTGAAGTTTTTCACCAGTAGTGACAAAAAGTGCAGGTAGTATCAAAAAGGATACTGTAATGGCCAAAGCCCGACATTCCCGCCTCGACTGTAACCCCGGCTGCGCCGTGGAAGCCGCCATCAGCCTGATTGACGGTAAATGGAAGTGCGTGATTCTCTGGCACCTGCGTGAATCCGGCGTGCTGCGCTTCAATGAACTGCGCCGAAATCTGCCGGGCGTCACCCAGCGCATGCTTACCAACCAGCTGCGTGAGCTGGAAGTCGATGGGCTGATCGAGCGAGAGGTGTATCCGCAGGTGCCGCCCAAGGTGGAATACAGTCTGTCTGAACGCGGTAAGAGCCTGTCACCAATTCTGGAAGCGCTGAAGGCGTGGGGCGATGACAACCTGAGCCTGTTTGATGAGCGTCGCAAGGTGACGGAAGCGTCCTGAGAACATGGCCATAACGCCTTGATGCGTTCCCGGCAGTGAAACCGGCTGCCGCAAGACAGACTGTTGAGCCGCAGCCGAAAGCGCAGCCACCGCACTTTGGCCTATAGTCATTCAGGCTGTGGAGAAAGGCTGGCCGCTTGCGCACCGCGTGCAGGCGCCCGGCGAACCCGACTGATCTGATGGCAAGGAGCCTTCAATGCGCTTACCCCTTTCCTTTGCGTTGCGACCACTGGCCGCAGCGATTCCTCTGTCGATTTTTGCCCTCTCCGGCCTGCCGGTGGCCGAGGCAGCGTCCCTGCCTGCGGTCGAGGCTCAGCACGGCATGGTGGTGAGTTCCCAGCGGCTGGCCTCGCAGATTGGGGTCGATATTTTGAAAGCCGGCGGCAACGCGGTCGATGCGGCCGTGGCCGTGGGCTATGCCCAGGCGGTGGTGAACCCTTGCTGCGGTAATATCGGCGGCGGTGGTTTTATGACGCTGCACTTAGCCGATGGCAAAGACACCTTTATCGACTTTCGTGAGCAGGCACCGGCCGCGGCGACGGCGGATATGTATCTGGATGCCAAGGGCGAGCTGAAAAAAGGTGCGAGCCTCTACGGTTATCTGGCCGCCGGCGTGCCCGGTACGGTGCGCGGTCTGGAAATGGCCCTTGTGCAGTACGGTAGCCACAAACTCAGCCGTGAACAGATTATGGCGCCGGCGATCAAACTTGCCCGCGACGGCTTTGTGCTGACCCGCGCCGATACCGATGTGCTGGATACTTCCATCGACAAGTTCAAGGCTGATCCGGTTTCCGCCAAAATCTTCCTGCGCCCCGACGGTACGCCGATGCAACCGGGTGATCGTCTGGTGCAGACGGACCTGGCCAACACCCTTGAGCGTATCGCCAAAGAAGGCCCCAGTGCTTTCTACGAAGGCGAGATTCCCAAAGCCGTGGAAACCGCGTCCAGTCAGGGTGGCGGCATCCTGACGGCGAAGGATTTCGCCAGCTACAAGGCCGTCGAGCGCCTGCCCGTCGAGTGCAGTTACCGCGGCTATGAATTTATCTCTGCGCCACCGCCCAGCTCCGGCGGTACCACTATGTGCGAGATTCTGAATATCCTCGAAGGTTATGACATCAAGGGCATGGGTTACGGCTCGGCGATGTCGGTGCATTACATGACCGAGGCCATGCGCCACGCCTACCTTGACCGCAACACCCTGCTGGGCGACCCGGATTTTGTCGATGTGCCGCTGAAAAAGCTGCTGAGCAAAGACTACGCCGCCTCCCTGCGCAAAGAGATTCAGGCCGATAAAGCCACGCCCTCCAGCGAAGTTCAGCCCGGTGTCGGCCCCCATGAGAAGCCCGAAACCACCCATTATTCCATCGTCGATGAAGCCGGTAATGCGGTGTCTACGACCTACACCATTAACGGGCGCTTCGGCGCTGGCGTGATTGCGCCCGGTACCGGCTTCTTCCTCAATGATGAGATGGATGACTTCACCGCCAAAGTCGGCGCGAAAAACATGTATGGCCTGGTGCAGGGCAAGGCAAACAGTATCGTGCCGGGTAAACGGCCGCTGTCGTCCATGTCGCCGACGCTGGTGACGCGGGATGGCAAGATCTATCTGGTGGTTGGCTCACCCGGTGGTTCGCGCATTATCACCATCACGCTGGAAACGGTGATGAATATCATCGACCACGGCATGGCGCCGCAGGCGGCGGTGGATGCGCCACGCATTCATCACCAGTGGCAGCCCGATGTGGTGTATTTCGAGGAAGGTGGCCTGTCGCCCGATACCCAGAAACTGCTGACGCAGATGGGTTATACCCTGAAGGAGCAAACTCCCTGGGGGGCAGCCGAGCTGATTATGGTTGGCCTGCCGCATAAAGAGGGCGATACCGCCAGTTCCGGTAACGATGGCGCGGTGTCCGGCAAGGTCCGCGAAGGTTATCTGTACGGTGCCAATGACCCACGTCGCCCTGCGGGAGCGGCGATCGGTTATTAAGCGAACCGCTTAGCTGACAAAGTAAAACCCGCCGTGTGGCGGGTTTTTTTATGAACCGGGCGCGGCTTGAGTGTCAGCCAAGATCAAGGCCGCTGATTCCCAGCCCCGTAACGGCAGCGCTGCTATCGACCGGCGTTGCGGGGCGGCTGGGCGCGGTGGCATTGGCGACGGCCTGATCCAGCGAGCTGCTCATGTAATAAAACCCCTGGGCCTGAGCGCGGTGCAGCGCGCCTTTATCCTTCTCGCTGTCGTTCAGATATTTACGCGCGGTGTCAGCGTCCCACTTGAGCGGGCGAAGCCCGGTACCGAGGGCTTCCAGACGGCTCGACATACCGTTGGCACAAAGAATATGCGGTAGCGTCAGACCCTGATCATCCCGCAGGTTGAGCACCAGATCGCGGATATTGGCGGGGTAGTCGTGGTAGTTCAGTACTTCCAGTGCCTTTTCGAGCGTCGCGGTGAACTCCGAAGGCCCAAGGGCGAGGGGATGAGCATTGCCCTGATGCAGCAACTCGCCCAGTTCATCTTCCTTCATGCCCATAAAAGGCAGGCCGCCCAGAAAGGTGGCGGCGCCCAGAATATTGCCCTGATGCACGGCAATGCCAAGAGCGGTAAAGCCATCCACTTCGGCGCGCAGCAGGCTTTGTTTGTCCTGAGTATTCAGACAGGGGCACTCGCACACTCCCATCAGATACGCATCACAGGCGCGGGTCCTGGCGTGCTCCATCGCGCTGTAATACGCCGGGTCGCCGCTCGGGGTGCGGATATCGAGAATGGCCTTGACTGCCTCCCGGTGTTCCGGGCCAGCCTTTTTCAGCAGATCAAACAAGGCGGTCAGGCCACTGCTGTTATTGGCGTCCATCAGGCGTTGCAGCACCGGGCCGGACTGTTCGGGCCGCAGGATATGAAGCACATCGGCCATGGGCAGCCCGGCTTTGTCCAGCAGCTTTAAGTAGCGGGCGAAGTCAGGGTTGCCGGCGCGCAGGGTGCTGAAGTCATCCAGGGATTTGCGCTGGGATTCCAGCGGCGTCTGGCCATCACACTTCTGGGTCAGCACATCGGCTTTCTTGGCGCCGGGCAGTTCCAGCGTGCGCATCATCTCGCACAGGTCGCCCAGAATGGAGCTTTCCGGGGAAAAGCGCAGTTGGGAGGCAATCAGCGAGTTCGTGGCGCCCAGGGTGGCATTCGGTGAGGTGTCGAAGTAGGGCACAGCGGCAGCGCCGGTAATTCCGTCCTGCTTCATGCGCTCAGCCAGATCCTTCATGGTCTGGTGCTGTTTGTGGTTGACCAGCTGTTCGATCAGGTGCGGTGAAACGGTATCACTGACCGAGGCGCCGTCGGGAATCAGGTACGCCGTTTTTTTATTCAGCGGCGGAATGTCTTCACTCAGCGCCAGGGAAAACGTCACGTCTTTAGCGGGCGGTTTGCTCTGGGTGTAGTGGGAGAAGAACGGCAGGGCCTCTGCCATCGTCAGCTTGCGCAGGCTTTCAATGTCATCGGTGACGATGCGCCGGTGCTTATTGGTGATGTTAGGGTCATAGAAGCTGGCGGTAATACGGCGGTCGTTATCCTTGCTTTGCAGATGCACGGCCATGGCGTGGGTGGCCGTCAGCAACAGAATGCGCCCCTCGCGCTTGTTATTGCTGCGCAGATACTGGGCGGCATCGGCCAGATAATTCCCCAGGCCACCGGCAGTCAGCAGGTTGGCTTTGCCATCGGCACTGGCAACGAGGGTGTTCTGGATGCCTGCGGTGCGGTCCTCCGCTTCATCGTAATCGCTGAAATACTCGCGGAGCTTGTCCAGACTGGCGGCGCCTTCGTTCAGAAAATCACGCCCGGCGCTGTACGGCGGATAGCTTTTCTCCTCCAGAGGCTCCCCTGCAGCGATGGCCGCTTCGCGCAACGCCTTTTTAAAGATGGCATTGGAGGCTTCGGCCGGGCCGTCGTTATTCAGGTCGGGATAGAGGTAATGCACCGCCAGATGGCGACAGTAGATGTAGTTAAGCTCGTTCTCGTACTTTTTGCTTTTCAGCTGCAACTGGCCATTAAGGTGCTGCGGATCGCCCAGCTGCTGACTCTCGTAGGCGTGGCGCTTGAACTCAGGAATCGGCGACTTAGGCCGTTGCGGCGTACTTGGCGGCTGGCAGCTGGTCAGCGGGTGCATCAGGCTGTCCGCATCACTGATGGTACTGGCGGGAGACTGTGGCTCCTCCTGCTGGCCTGCATGAATCGAGTTGCCGGCAATGATGGGTGGCGCGTAGAGACCATGAATAGGCAAGGGCATGTCGGATTCCTGACGACAAAAAGCATCTGCCCCTCAGTGGATGCCTGGAATCACAGGTTCCCCGCAGGGCGTGAGAAATATTCAATTACACAATTATTGTTAATGGTTACATAAGGGAGTAAAAAAGGTGCAATGATCTTCTGTCTTTTAGGCAGTCAGTCCCTATAATTGATCAAAGAATAGTCAACGGCGCAGATAGTGCCGTTTTTTAACTGCGAGGGCTAACCCATGGCCATTTCCTTTTCTTCCAATACTTCAACGTCAGCACTGGACCGTTTCCAGCAGACGCAGAAAGAGCAGAACGAAAAGCTGGCATCGGGGCTGCGGATTAATAGTGCGGCCGATGATGCAGCAGGTCTGCAAATCGCCAACCGCCTGACGTCCACAGAGTCTGAGGCAACTCAGCGCGCCTACAACTCGCTGGACCAGATTAACCTCAATAACATTCAGGACAGCCAGTTAAGCGCGATTAACGATAACCTTCAGCGCATGAACGAGCTGTCAGTGAAAGCCGGAAACCCGCTGTATGCCGGTTCTGATGCGATTCAGCAGGAGCTGGATAACCTGACGGCCAGCACTAATGCACTGGCTTCCGAAGCGCTGGGACAGGATAACTTCCTCTCAGGCGTCAGTGCCTCTGACCCGGCAGCCCTGCAAAGCACCCTCAACAGTGCTTTCTCCACCGTGAATGATGCTGCGACCACCAACGGCGCGAATTCCAACGCGCTGCAGAGTCAGGCCAATACCTATCAGCTGGTGGCCGTGAATACTGCGGCGGCGCGTCAGCGTATCAACGAAACCGATTACGCCAGCACCATCAGCGAACAGTCGCAGAATTCCGTGCTGGGTCAGGCTGCGTTGACAGTACAGCGTGACCGTCAGGCACAGCAGGGCTTGTTGATTAACACGCTGGTGTGATGCTATCTCCCCAATGACTCAGCGTTGCCAAAAGCAGCGTTCCCTTGAGCCGGACTCAGGGGAATAATGAATACCCGCCCTGTGCGGGTATTTTTTTGTGCTGAACCTATCTGTTTTTGACTTTTCCAAGTGAGTTAAGCGACACGCTGACCTGAGGAGCATTCGGGTGAACACTGAAGTAGCGAAAGAGACGACTAACGGCACGGCCACCGCGGTGCAGATCGCGATTTGCCAGCCAGCGCGCCATCAGACCGGCATTGCCGAGCTGATCGTGCCGATCCAGCAGCAGGAGTTCAATATCCCCATTACCTTTGAGGACCAGCCGGATCTTCGCCAGATTGAAAGCTTCTACCAGCATGGCAAGGGGAATTTCTGGGTCGCGCTGGATGGCGACAAGGTGGTGGGGTCGATTGCGCTGCTGGATATCGGCAATGATCAGGCCGCACTTCGCAAAATGTTCGTTCACCCCGAGTACCGTGGCCGCGAGCGCGGTGTCGCCGCTGCATTGCTGGCGACCCTGATTGCCTGGTCGCGGGAGCAACAGCTGGAGGAAATCTATCTGGGGACGACGTCCGCTTTTCTGGCGGCTCACCGTTTCTATGAAAAACACGGCTTTCTGCGCATTGAACCTGAGGCGTTACCCGAACGTTTCCCGGTGATGCAGGTTGATACGTGTTTCTATGCCCTCTCACTTGCTGAAGGTCAGGACTGACAGCACAAGTTCAACAGCGGTGTTCGCTGTGCGCAGTGAAGCGCCGCCATGACAAAAAGGATGATGACAATGGCACGCCCCTGTGTACTTGGCGCTTCGGCCCTACCGGAGTTTTTACAGTCGCCGCTGGAGAAGGATTTCGAATTCCACGACCGGCTGCACAAGAAAGATCCTGCCGCCTTTGCTGAAATCGCACCGCGAATACGTGGCCTGATTGTCGGTGGCGGCAGTCCGGTGACCAAAGAGCTGCTCGATCAGCTGCCCGCGCTGGAAGTGATTTCCGTTTTCGCCGTGGGCTACGACAAGGTGGATGTCGCCGCCGCCAAGGCCCGAGGTATTCCGGTGTCCCACACCCCGGATGTACTGACGGACGATGTGGCCGACCTGTCCATGGCGCTGATGTTCAATATTGCCCGCCAACTGCCCGCCGCCGACCGCTTTGTGCGCGATGGCAACTGGGCGCAGGGTGCCTTCCCGTTACAGCGTAAAGTCTCCGGTGCCCGTCTTGGCATCATGGGGCTGGGCCGTATCGGGCGTGCCATTGCCAAACGCGGCGAAGCCCTCGGTATGCACGTGGGCTATCACTCCCGTACCCGCAAATTCGATGTGGACTACACCTTTCACGACTCCCTCAACGAGCTGGCCACGGCGTCAGATTTTCTGGTGATTGCCGCCTACGGTGGCCCAAGCACTGAAGGTCTGGTGGATGAGTCTGTGCTCGAAGCGCTGGGCAAGAAAGGCTATCTGATCAACATTGCCCGCGGCTCCATCATTGATGAACCCGCACTGCTGGATGCGCTGGAGCAGGGTCGTATCGCGGGGGCAGGGCTCGATGTGTTCGCCACCGAACCCGGCATTAATGAGCGTTTCCTGAGTCTGCCCAATGTGGTGCTGGCACCACACGTGGGCAGCGCCACCTGGCAGACCCGTCAGGCCATGGCGCAGCTGGCTCACGCCAATCTGGAGGCGCATTTTGCCGGAGGCAAACTTTTGACACCGGTGCCGGAGTCATGAACCGCTGAGTTCAGCCCGGCGACCTAACGATGGAGAAACACGAGGATGGACACGCTCAGACAGTCAGAGACGCTGCGCTACGGCGATAAGCGTTCGCAAGCCGACACGGGCGATCTGCCTCGTCGGGATGAAGTGACCCGCCGCTACCTGAGCCAGTTATTGCCCGAGGTGGGCGGTCCGTTGCTGGGGTTGCAGTACAGTGATGGCTTACGGCTGGCCCGCGCGGCAGGCGGTGATCTGGACATCGTTTGCGTCGATGGTGATGGGGATCTGATCAGCCATGCCCGACAGCAAAAAGAGGCCGAGCGCATCAGCTTTATCCATGCTGACCCGTTGGCATACGAGCCACCCTGGCGCTTCGGGCTGGTGCTGATGAGCCATCATCGGCTGCAGTATCTGCTGGATGAAACCCGTTTGCAGGGCTGCCTTGAGCGGGTATCCGACTGGCTAAATGATCAGGGCGTGTTTGTCTTCGATCTGCGCTTGCCGACACCGGAACAGCTGCATCCCATCGAGGAAGAAGTTGAGCTGGCGCGGTATCTGGATGAGGGCTGTCATGAAGTGGTGGAGTATGCCACGCGCTACTACGACAGCATCAGCCAGTGCCAGACCTGGCATAAGCGCATCCTGCGCAAGGGTGAGGAAGAGCACCAGCAGGTGCGCCTGCGTTACACCTCGCAGGAACAGCTCGAAAGTCTGCTCTATGAGGCGGGCCTTGAAGTGCAGGCTCGTTTCCGTGACTGGGAGCTGAACCCTTTCCGCGAGGGGGATTCCCACATTGTTTATCGCGTCGGCAAAATTCATCGCTGAGGCAACAACAAGGCTGCCGGACGCTACGTCCGGTGGCTTTTGCTCTATTTCACCGTAACCTTACCTCTCCTCGCTCATCCGCTAGCGCAAACCCGCAGGTGATATCCCGCATTGTCAGTGTGCGAAAAGTAATCAATTGCTTGGCGTGAATCGCACAAATAAGGTATGAAAGGCGTTACACCTAAAAAATACCTTGAGAGCAATGTATGAGCGCCTATGCAGTTCCAGAGGCAGCCGTTAACAAGGCTTTGAGCAAAGCCGGGTTTGCCGATAACTCCCGTTTTTCCTCCCCGACATTTCCCGCGATGGGGCGCCGACTTGCCCTCGCGCTGGTGATCGGCGCCTGCGGTCTGCCCGGCATCAGTGCCGCCGCGACCTGGATGACTGTCGATCAGGACTCCTTCAATTACGCTTCGCAAACGCCGGAAAATTCGACCTTCAATACCTGGTTCTGGCGTGAGGACTCCGCCGCCAGTCACCGCTTTAATGTCAGCGATGTGGATGGTTGCACGGCGGAAAAACCCTGCGTGGCTCTCACGGCCAGCGCCTATGCGGTGAACACGGCCTACACCAACGCCGAGATGTACAACAACAGCTGCAGCAAAGGTGCTTCGGACAGCAAAATGGCTGCTGTGGATAAAGCCGCAGAGGCCGTCGGTGCCTCAGCGGAGAAAGCCGGTAAAGCCCAGCAGACAGAGGCCGCGACCTCCGCTGATGCCTCCCAGCAGCTGGCGACCCTTGGCCTGAGTGTCTGGGGCAAGGCGTTGCAGCGGCACGTTACCACGCTGTGTGATCAGCCTTATCCGTACCAAAGTGCCAAAAGCCCTCTCACCCCCAAAGGCATCACTTCCTCCTGGAGCCATAACGCGCCGGTCCATCTTGAGTCGAATCCGCTATCGATGACGCTCTATGATGTCGAAGCCGACTGGAAAGCCACCCGCGATATCGTCTTTAACAACCCGTACCGGGCGGATATTAATGATTCGCTGTTGCTGACCACCGAGATCCGTGCGACCACCCAAAATCAGGGTGGCAGCCGTGGCTGGGGGTTCTGGAATACCACCATGGACCCGGGCATGATGCAGCTGGCGTGGTTTATGGAGTACAGCATGCCGCAGAGCGACACTAAGGACGGCCAGTCCAATCGCACCCTGCTGATGCAGACCATCGGCCGCACGGAAGATGGCAAAAGCCTGCGCTATTGCTCCACGGTGCTCGATTCGAAGGAGTTCAGCATTTATGACTGGCACACCTATAAAATCGAGCTGCGTTATGACGGTGTGCAGTATCTGGTCGATGGCAGGAAAGTGGCCGATCATCGCCAAATTAACCTGGAAAAACCCATGGCGTTCCACAATTGGGTGGATAACCGCAATTACCTCCAGAAGAACGACTCCGAGCCTGCCAACTTCCCGCTGACACAAGCCAAAGAAAACTATATTCGCCAGTTTTCGGTGGAGTCGACGCCTGCCGCCACACTGCCTGCACCGGAAGGCGAGGCGCTGGGCTCCTGCACCACCCTGAGCGAAGGCGTGATACTGAGTGATCTTCTGAAAATGCTGTTGAAAGACGCGCAGTTCTGAGCGGAATTAACGCGCACCTATAGGATTCAGCTCTAGGCTACCAGCCTGTAGTCTGAATCAACGCAGTGATGCCCGCCCGCCGTTGAGTCTCGGCGGGTGGGTGTTATGCTGAGGGGCAATGCTGTCTGCGGGCAGCGCCGATTTTGCCTCACCATGCCTTTGACAGGACGCAGCATGACAACCACGGTTTCCCAGGTTCACTCCCGTCTGACGGCCCTTCGCCAGGCGATGCACTCTGCAGGCGTTGATGCCTGCCTGATTCCTTCCGCTGACCCTCATCTTTCTGAATACCTGCCCGAACGCTGGCAAGGCCGCGCCTGGCTGTCCGGCTTTACCGGCTCGGTCGGCACGCTGATTGTGCTGAAAGACTGGGCGGGTCTGTGGGTTGATAGCCGCTACTGGGAGCAGGCGGCCAGCCAACTGGCGGGCACCGGCATTGAGCTGATGAAGCTGGTGGCGGTTCAGCAGGTCGGTTGGGTTGACTGGCTGGCAGAGCATCTGGCCGATGGCAACAGCATCGCTGTGGATGGTCAGGTACTGAGCCTTGGCCTCACCCGTCTGCTGGAGCAAAAGCTGCTGGGCACCGGTATTCAGCTGCGGGCGGATCTGGATCTGCTTGAGAGTATCTGGCCTGACCGGGCGAGCCTGCCGCAGGCGCCGGTCTATCCACATCCTGAACCCTACGCGGTGGCTTCCCGTGCGGATCGTCTGGCACAGGTACGCGAAGCGATGAAGGCCGCCGGTGCGGACTGGCTGCTGATCTCCACCGTGGATGATCTGGCCTGGGTGACGGGGCTTCGTGGTGCTGATGTCGACTACAACCCGGTGTTTGTCGGTCACTTGCTGCTCGGTCAGGAACGCGGTCTGTTATTCGTGGCCGAGGGCAAGGTGGATCAGGCACTGCTGGCGGCGCTGGAAGATGATGACATCGCCGTCGAGCCTTACGATGCCATTGCCGGGGCGCTGTCGTCCCTGCCTGTGGATGCCACGTTGATGTATGACCCGGCGCGAGTGACCGGCGGCATTGTCGGTGCCGTGGCAGAGGGCGTAAAACGGGTTGAGCAGATTGGCCCGACGACGCTACTGAAATCACGCAAATCGGCAGCGGAAGCAGCGCATATCCGTGAAGCCATGGCCGAGGATGGCGCGGCGCTGTGTGAGTTCTTCGCCTGGCTGGAAGAGGCGCTGGCGCGGGGCGAGAGTATTACCGAGCTGACCATTGATGAGCAGATTACCGCTGCCCGTGCCCGTCGGCCGAATTATATCTGCCCAAGCTTTGCCACCATTGCGGGCTTCAATGCCAACGGCGCGCTGCCGCATTATCGGGCAACGCAGGAAGCCCACAGTGTGATTGAAGGCGATGGTCTGTTGCTGATCGATTCGGGTGGTCAGTACCTCGGTGGGACCACGGATATCACCCGCGTGGTGCCTGTTGGTGAAACCTCTGCAGCGCAAAAACGCGATGTGGCGCTGGTGTTCAAAGGCATGATGGCCTTGTCACGGGCGCAATTCCCTCACGGCATCAAATCGCCGCAACTGGATGCCATTGCCCGTGCGCCTCTGTGGGCAGAAGGTATCGATTATGGCCACGGCACGGGTCATGGCGTTGGTTATTTCCTCAACGTGCATGAAGGCCCGCAGGTGATTTCCTACCATGCCCAGCCTGCGCCCCAGACCACCATGCTGCCCGGCATGATCACCTCCATCGAGCCCGGTATTTACCGACCCGGCAAATGGGGTGTGCGCATTGAGAATCTGGTGATGAATCAGGATCTGGGCGAGCTTGAGTTCGGCAGCTATCTGGCTTTTGAAACGTTGACCTTGTGCCCGATTGACACCCGTTGTATGGATCTTGGCTTGCTGCAGGAGGATGAGAAGTCCTGGCTCAATACTTACCATGCGCTGGTGCGCGAGCGTTTGCTGCCCAAGGTAAGCGGCAGTGCGCGTGACTGGTTGGTACGGCGTACCGAACCTGTCTGAGCCCTTTAGAGCAGGCGCAAGCAATCGCACAGATACAAAAAAGCCCGGCATCAGCCGGGCTTTTTTATTCAGGCGGAGCGTTTACTGCTTGTCAGCATCAACGCGCTCGTCCCAGAACTCAGCATTCTTGATGCCCAGTTTGCTTGGGCGGAATACCGGGTTCAGACCCTGCTTACGCTGGGCTTCGTAGTCTTTCAGTGCCAGCAGCGCAGGACGCTGCATGATCAGGATGGCGATGATGTTCAGCCATGCCATGATCCCTACACCGACGTCACCCATACCCCAGGCAACGCTGGCAGACTTGATGCTGCCGTAGAACACCGCACCCATCAGCACGACGCGCAGCAGCAGGCTCAGGCCAGGCAGACGCAGACGGTTGGTGATGTAGGTCACGTTGGTTTCAGCGATGTAGTAGTAGGCAATGATGGTGGTGAAAGCGAAGAACAGCAGCGCGATAGCAACGAAGGCATCACCAAAACCTGGCAGCAGGGTTTCAACCGCCATCTGGGTGTAGCCCGGGCCCGCTTCAACACCTTTCAGGTTTTCCACCAGGAAACCGCCTGCAGGGTTAACCACGTTGTAAGCACCGGTCAGCAGAATCATCAGCGCGGTGGCAGTACAAACGAACAGGGTGTCAACGTACACGGAGAAGCCCTGAACCAGACCCTGTTTGGCAGGGTGGGAAACTTCAGCCGCCGCTGCCGCGTGAGGCGCAGTACCCTGACCGGCTTCGTTGGAGTAAATACCACGCTTTACACCCCACTGAACGGCCAGACCGATCACCGCACCAAAGCCTGCTTCCATGTTGAAAGCGCTTTTGAAGATCAGTGCGAAAACGGAACCCAGCTGCTCAACGTTCATGGCGATGATGATGATTGCCACGATGATGTAGCCCAGCGCCATGAAAGGTACGACAACTTCCGCGAAGCTGGCGATACGCTTGATGCCACCGAAGATGATCAGGCCCAGCGCCACAGTCACGGCCGCGCCGGTGACAGAAGTGGAGATGCCGAAGGCATGCTCAACACCGGAAGCGATGGAGTTCGCCTGAACGCCTGGCAGCAGCAGACCGGCACCGATGATGGTGGCGAAAGCGAAGATCATGGCATACCACTTCTGACCCATGCCCTTCTCGATGAAGTAAGCAGGGCCACCACGGTACTGGCCATCTTCTTTTTCTTTGTAGATCTGCGCCAGCGTGGCTTCAACGTACGCGGTGCTCGCGCCGAGGAAGGCAACAGCCCACATCCAGAAGACGGCACCAGGGCCACCGAAAGTGATCGCAGAGGCAACACCGGCAATGTTACCGGTACCTACACGGCCTGACAGGGACAGGGTCAGGGCCTGGAAAGAGGAGACTCCGCTTGCAGAGGGTTTGCCTTCGAACATCAGGGAAACCATTTCCTTGATGTGGCGAACCTGCAGGAAGCGAGTACGCAGGGAGAAGTAGCAACCTACCAGCAGGCAAAGGCCGATCAGGTAGTTACTCCAGATGTAGCTATTGAGCACGTCGACAATGTTAGCCATGTCAGAGGGGACCTCATGCAATGGTGATTTTTATCGTTATCTGCACACAGGCACAGGAAAATTTGCTTCCGCTGTGGTGGCATCGTTTTGTCGGCCTAATGTGACCGGATGTCGATCATACTGGCCGCTTCTTGGGTTTTAGGGCGCGCTGAAAATACTCGTAATACTTTGGTTTGACAAGAAATAACTTGCGTTCATTTATTAATGGAAATCAACCACTTGGTTAGTTAATAGCCAGTAAAACCGGCTAATTAGTGAGCAAAAGGTGGCGTAATTCGCACCTGCGAAATGCTTTTCTGTGCACCAATACAGGGGCCAAGCAAGGCTGCTATGAGGACGAATCGTGGGCACGAAGAGATATGCGAAAAAGGCGATACATGCTGAAGTCGCGCGACTTTGCAGGCGTTTTTATGGTGCGAGGATGCCCTGCTCAGAAAGGCGGATGACTCAGTGGTGAGTATCGTGGCAGGCAAGCCATGGCAAGTGGGATCAGCGAGCAAGAGAAAAGCAGGGCCGGAGGCGCTAATTACGCTCCGGTCCCGATGATAAGACTCAGTGTTTTGTGGTGGCGTCAAAAAACTTCAGCACCTGAACACCATCTTCACGAACGGCTGGTCCCTGGTTGACCCGGGTCTGAATCAGCTCTTCTTCCTTGTGGTCAGGCTGGCCGTCCAGTCGCATGGAATCGGCAAAGTCGCAGGCCACGCATTCCCGATATTCACGCTCTTCGTCGCGATACATGCGGATGGTGTCCTGTTTGGCGCAGCGTGGGCACACCGCACCGGCAATAAAACGTTTAATCACGGTTCTTCTCCTCCGCCTCAGAGCGGCCCGATAGTATACGGGCCACTCGGGCGGGTGTCAGTCGTTGTCGTGCCTCAGGCAGCGAGACCCGAATGACGCAGCAAGGGCTCAATGTCGGGTTCGCGGCCACGGAAGGCTTTGAACAGCTCCATCGCCGGTTGGCTGCCGCCTTTTTCCAGAATGCACTCCTGGAAGCGCTTGCCCGTTGCCTGATTGAAAATCCCTTCCTCTTCAAAGGCGCTGAAGGCATCCGCCGACAGCACTTCGGCCCACTTGTAGCTGTAATAGCCTGCGGCGTAACCACCGGCGAAAATGTGGCTGAAGGAGTGAGCGAAACGGTTGTAGCTCGGCGGAATCATCACCGCGACTTCTTTGCGGACGCTATCCAGTACCGCTTGGACATCAGTGCCGGGCTTGCCTTCAGCGGCAGGCTGATAGTCGCGGTGCAGCAGGAAGTCGAACAGGGCGAACTCAATCTGGCGCAGCATCATCATCGCGGCCTGGAAGTTCTTCGCCGCGAGCATCTTGTCCAGCAGCTCTGCAGGCAGAGGCTCGCCGGTCTGGTAATGGCCGCTCATCAGGTCCAGCGCTTCTTTCTCCCAGCACCAGTTTTCCAGAAACTGCGAAGGCAGCTCGACCGCATCCCAGGCCACGCCATTGATGCCGGACACGCTACCCACATCGACCTGCGTCAGCATGTGGTGCAGGCCGTGGCCAAACTCATGGAACAGGGTGGTGACTTCGTTATGGGTCAGCAGGGATTTCTTGTTGCCGACGGGCGGCGTGAAGTTGCACACCAGATAGGCGATGGGTAGCTGAATGCTGCCATCCAGACGCTGACGGCGAACCCGGCAGTCGTCCATCCAGGCGCCGCCGCGTTTGCCCTGGCGCGCGTACAGATCCAGGAAGAAGCGGGCGATGGGCTGTCCGTCGCGGCTCAGCTCATAAAAGCTCACATCCTTGTGATAGGTGTCTTCCAGGGTCAGCTCCTTGACCTGAATGCCATACAGGCGCTCGACCACCGCAAACAGACCATCAATGACCTTTGGAACGGGGAAATACGGGCGCAGGTCTTCCTGAGAAATTGCGTAGCGGGCCACGCGCAGTTTCTCGCTTACATAGGCCACATCCCAGGCTTCAAGGCTGTCGATGCCCAGTTCCTCTTTGGCATAAGCGCGCAGCTCAGCCAGTTCCTGCTCGGCGGCAGGGCGTGAACGGGTCGCCAGTTCGCGCAGGAAATCCACCACCTGATCCGTGCTTTCGGCCATTTTGGTCGCCAGCGACAATTCGGCATAGTTGGCGAAGCCCAGCACTTCGGCCTCTTCCTTGCGCAGCTCCAGAATCTCGGTCATCAGCGCGGAGTTATCGAACTCGCCGCCATTCGGGCCGGTTTCTGAGGCTTTGGTGCTGTTGGCGACATACACCTCTTCACGCAGGGCGCGGTCGTCACAGAAGTTAAGAATCGGATAGAAGGCCGGGAAGTCGAGAGTGATCAGATACCCTTCCTGACCTCGCTGTTCGGCATTTTGTGCCAGCAACTCAATACTGGATTCCGGTACGCCCGGCAGCTGGTCGGCACTGTCGAGGCGCTTGGTCCAGGCTTGTGTGGCATCCAGCACATTATTGGAGAAGGTGCTGGTGATGGCCGACAGACGCTGGCTGATCTCACCGTAACGCTTTTGCTGCTCTTCCGGCAGATCAATACCGGAAAGGCGGAAGTCACGCAGGGCATGTTCGATGGTCGCCTGACGTGCCGCATTGAGCTGGCTGAACTCAGGGCTGTCAGCCAGACGCTGGTAGGCCTTGAACAGACCCTGATGCTGGCCCAGACGGGTGCTGTATTCGGACAGCAGCGGCATGGTTTCGTCATAGGCTTTGCGCAATTCCGGGGAGTTGGCAACCGCATTCAGGTGGCCAACAGGGGAAAATGCGGAGTTCAGGCGGTCGTAGGCTTCTTCCAGCGGGGCGACAAAAGTGTCCCAGCCCGGGGAATCCTGCTGGCTCAGGCGATCGGCCTCGGCCAGAGCATCGGCGATCAGCGTCTTGGTGCCGGGCACGACGTGCTCGGGTTTGATGGCGCTGAACGGAGGAAGTTCGTGGCTTTCCAGCAAGGGGTTGTGCTGCTCGTGAGACATACAATCATCCTTAAACGGTGAAGGGGAAGAGGGCACGTGTGCTGGCCTTCTGCAGCGCAAACTCTGCGCTGGCTCTATCTGCACTATATAGGTACGAAATCGTCGCTTTCTACCCATGGAATAAAATGTTGTGGCGGGCTGAGCGCGAACATGGCGGATCTGATCTCCCTGTGTTCAGGCTCACGCCGATATTGCCATTGGCGGGTTTTGCCTGCAGGAAAAGGCTTCTGCAGGATGATGAGCTGCAAAAATCGCGCGTAACTGTTAAAACCGTGCCGCGCTGACAAAAATGGCGCGAAAGACAATCCGGTACACTGAGCGCCTTTGATGGTATGTGGCTCAGTTCATCCTTCCTGGAACTTAAAAGAGACTGCGATGAAGATCAGAACCTTTCGTGGCGTGACGCCGACTCTGGGTGAGCGCGTCATGGTGGATGACAGTGCTGTGGTCATTGGCGATGTCGAGCTGGGCGCCGATGTGTCGGTATGGCCGATGGCGGTGATCCGTGGCGACATGCATCGTATCCGCATAGGTGCGCGCACCAGCGTGCAGGATGGCGCGGTGCTGCACATCACCCACGCAAGCCGCTTTAACCCTGATGGCTATCCGCTGACAGTGGGTGACGATGTCACCATCGGCCATCAGGCCACCCTGCACGGCTGCACTTTAGGCAGTCGCATTCTGGTCGGCATGGGCGCGCGAGTGCTGGACGGCGCCGTGGTGGAGGATGAGGTCATCATCGGTGCTGGTGCCTTGGTGCCACCGGGTAAACGGCTGGAATCCGGTTATCTCTATGTCGGCAGCCCTGCCAAACAGGCGCGCGCGCTGACCGAGCAGGAGCGTCAGTTTTTCACCTACAGCGCCGGTAACTACGTGCGTTTGAAGGATGAATATCTCGCCGAGGCAGCTTCTGAGGCCTAAGCGGCGTAACTCAGAGTGAAACGCGCTGCCATTTCTGCGATGACTTGAGTACAATTCCATCCTTTCGGTTTGGAATGAGCATTTTTTGCTCGCGAAACGGGTCTCCGGGACGAGGCCCTGTATCAGTAGAGAAACGCTTAATGACGCATTCGCCTTACAGCAAAGACTTTCCTGTGTCCTGGGATGAGTTACACCGCAACGCCCGGGCGCTTTCCTGGCGACTTCTGGAAATGGGCCCATGGAAAGGCATCATCGCCATTACCCGTGGCGGACTGGTGCCCGCGGCGATTATCGCCCGTGAACTGGACCTGCGTCTGATCGACACCCTTTGCGTGGTCAGCTACTCCAGCAAGCACGCTGGCGGTGCAGCGCAGCAGCAAGGGGATGTGCATGTGCTTAAAGGCGTGGAGGGTGACGGCGAAGGCATGTTGTTAATCGACGATCTGGTCGATACCGGTAAAACCGCCAAAGCGGTGCGGGAAATGCTGCCCAAGGCGCACTTTGCGACGATTTACGCCAAACCCGCGGGCAAACCGCTGGTCGATACCTTTATCACCGAGGTCAGTCAGGACACCTGGATTCGCTTCCCCTGGGATATGGAATACGCCTTCTCTACACCGCTGGCAGAACGCCGCGGCTGATCCTCTGGCGCGCCGCTTTGCGGCGCGGGTTTTGGCTCAGTTTCCTCTTAAGTGCTGACATAAACTATGCCAGCACTTCATCTGTGCTCTATTCGGTGTTTTCTGGAGAAAATGGTGGGATCGTATACTTTTCACCATTTTTTTCGCAGTCATCTACAATTCCGTGCCAAGCCGCTTCAGTAATAAGATAGGTGCTGCCATTGATATCGTCTTCAGATTTGACGGTATCACGTCCTAAGACCAGCTCTTTCCGTGCTAATGCCATGCTGTCGACTTGGGTCTCCTCATCATCTCCGCCTTGCCATAGAATAATTTCCAGTTGTTCTTGCCAGTGTACCCATACTTGCATGTTTCCATTAGTCCACTGATAACCAACAATACAGAAATGATTTGTCTGATCATTTTTGTTGAATCTTGATATACGAGTCTTAATGGAAGGCTCGGGAAAAGAAAAGTACTCGTTCGCTGATGTGTCAAAACGGTTTTTTGGCTGATTCTCAGAGCTAAATGGGGAACTGGGTATGTCGCTACCAAATGCGGTATTTAACGCTAAAGAGTAGATGATAAAAGAAAATACTAATATATATCTTTTAAATAAAAGGTAAGGTGTCATGTTATTTTCTGCCTTTGCTTGATTCTTGAATAAAAGACTCGGTAAGCGTGTAGAAGTCCTGTCCTCCTTTGCTGGAAAAGAGTACAAAGTTCTTACCCGGAGATGCCGCACCACTGCTTCTCCATGCATACAGTTTGGTTATGCAGGGGTCTTCTCCAAGATTGCTTTCGCTTAAGCGTGCAGTAGCCATAGCCAGTTCTATGTAGTTCCGATATTCTTTATTTTTTATATGGGAACCATCATTTGCAATCTTAATATATTTAGCTAGATTTTCACTAAGTGTAGAAGATAGTCTAGGATAATTTGAAAAGCCTTCTACTTGATTTGGTGCTTTAATAAAATCGAACAGATTATGAATATCCTTGCCAGCACCAAAAAACTCCGATCCTAGTTTCATTCTGTTTATGAATACAAAGCGCATCCATTTCATACACTCCTCAACTTCACTACTGTTATAGCCCGGCAAACCAGGCGTAATATTCTCCACCAGCAGCATGCGCGTCAGCATTCCTTCGTCTGTATTTTCTGCAGGGAGCTTTATCTCTGGGAGCACCTCTACTTCCAGTGATGCTGTTGTCGGGTCTTTTTTAGGCTGAGGTGAGGTATCGTCATTAATGAAGGCGTCGAGAAAGGTTTGCTGGCGGGTGACGATGCCCTCACGACGTACATCAATACGCAGTGACTGCTCAAGCATCCGGTCATTGACCTGAACAGCAGTGACCTTCAGCAATTGAGGGTTACGGCTTTTGAGAATGATATGGCGGCGATTGCTGCCCAGTCCTTCTACTTTGATCGGCAGGCTGTTACCCGCTACCAGGGTGATCTTGTTACTCAGTGGAGCGCGATTATTGCGATAAAGCTTGGCCATTGGTCTGTCCTTGTTGCCCGATAAAGCCAGAAAACGCACCCAAGTGCGTTTGAGTCGCGGAAGAACAGCTGACAATTGGCATCGATCAGGTGCGAATGAGGAGGTGCTTCACCCTCCTGCTGGCAGCCTTGCGAGGCCAAAAAATATTCATCATCCGTGATGCCCGGCAACATACTCCGAAGGTTCTGCTCCGGCAAGTGGGGAGTTTAGTCATGTGTGACGCTTCACTGTGCTTGCCGATTTTCCTTTCGTCGAAATGAAATTCCATCAGGCAGATTATCCTGTCTTTATCGTCTTTTCTGCGCTCTGAACGGTTCGGCGAAGTTGGCGTCTTTTGGCGTTGTTCGAGCCGCTGTCGGCCCCTATTCACAGGCTGTTGCCGGAATTTCGTCTTAACCAAATGAGATTCACTCTCGGTAATTGTTTACAGCTCGATTTAAATTTTACGGTCAGTATCCGTTTTAAATGCCTTGGTTGAGCCATTTGTCAGGGTTTGTTAGGGTATTTGGCTTTGAGCAATAAATAGAACTCTAATTATTGCCATGACAGACATTGATAATAAGAGAGGTAGATACCCGCCATGTGTGGCCTAGCAGGAGAGCTTCGCTTTACCGACGGACCGAGCCAACTCGCAGTACTGGAACGCATGAACGAGCGCCACCGCGCCCGTGGACCTCATGGGGAAGGTATTTTTCATCAAAACCGCATTACCCTCGGCCATCGTCGCCTGAAGGTAATGGATTTATCCGATCAGTCGGCCCAGCCGATGGTGGATCAGGGCCTGGGCCTCGCCCTGGTGTTCAATGGCGCCATTTACAACTACCGTGAGTTGCGCCATGAGCTGCAGGACATGGGCTATGCCTTCCACTCAGACGGCGATACCGAGGTGATTCTCAAGGCGTTTCATGCCTGGGGCGAAAACTGCTTTAGCCGCTTTAACGGCATGTTCGCCATCGCCATTTGGAATGAGGTGCGTCAGGAGCTGACGCTGGCCCGCGACCGTCTGGGCATCAAACCGCTGTATTACAGTCAGGACGCTGAGCACTTGGTGTTCGGTTCGACCCTGCCCGCGATTCTGGAAGACCCGCGCGTTAGCCGTGAGCTGGACCCGGAAGCCCTGCATTACTACCTGCACTTCCATTCCGTGGTGCCTGCGCCGCTGACAATGGTGAAAGCCATTCGCAAGCTGGAACCCGGTCACTGGATGAAGGTGCTGGCCGATGGCCGTACCCGCACCCAGCGCTGGTGGCAGCTGGAGTTCGGCATGCAGGAAGCTGACCGTGCCCGTACCGAAAAAGACTGGGAAGACGGTCTTCTGGAACAGCTTCGCTCCTCCGTGGCGCGTCGTAATGTCGCGGCGGTGGATGTCGGTGTGCTCTTGTCCGGCGGCGTGGATTCCAGCCTGCTGACGGCATTGCTGCATGAGGTAAAGCCGGATCTGCACACCTATTCCATCGGTTTTGATGAGGTGAACGGTGAGAAGGGCGATGAGTTTATGTACTCCGACCTGATCGCCCGTCACTTCGGCACCAGACATGAGAAAATCCAGATCGCCCCCGAGCGCATGATGTCGGCGTTGCCCAAAGCGATCAGCGCCATGTCTGAGCCGATGGTCAGCCATGACTGCGTGGCGTTTTATCTGCTCTCTGAAGAGGTCAGCAAAACCTGCCGCGTGGTGCAGAGTGGTCAGGGTGCGGATGAGATCTTTGCCGGTTATCACTGGTATCCGCCGCTGGCGCGCACCATCAACCCGGTGAACAGCTACCGCGCCGCCTTCTTCGACCGCAGCTACGAAGAATTCATTCAGACCGTGCAACCTGCCTGGCAGACGGCGGATCTGGCCGGTGAGTTCGTGCGCAGTCATTTTGCCCGTTACGGTGCCGATGATCCGGTCGACAAAGCCCTGCGCCTGGATACGCAGGTGATGCTGGTGGATGACCCGGTCAAGCGTGTGGATACCATGACCATGGCGCATAGCCTTGAAGCCCGCGTGCCGTTCCTGGATCACGAGCTGGTCGAGTATGCCGCGCGAATTCCCGCCCAGTACAAGCTGGCGCAGGACGGTAAGGGCATTCTTAAGCAGGTGTCGCGCCGTTTGATTCCTAATGAGGTGATTGACCGTCCGAAGGGTTACTTCCCGGTGCCTGCGCTCAAATACCTGCGCGGCGATGTGCTGGATCAGGTGCAGGAAGCGCTGATGGGGCAGAAAGCCCGCGAGCGTGGCCTGTTCCGTACGGAGTACGTCGAGCATTTGCTGGCGCGTCCGGATGAGCATATTACGCCGCTGCGTGGCTCCAAGCTCTGGCAGCTCGGCCTTCTGGAAATGTGGTTGCAGGAACAAGGAATCTGACCGTGAGCATCAGTCACCGTGCCCGCATGCTGAAACGCCGCCAACCTTCCTATGACCATTTGCAGGCGGCTCGTCACCGCGGCTCGGAGCAGACGCCTGACATCAAGCCTGATGTCAGCCTGCACTGCGGCTGGGGACGACTGCTGTTTGGTCACACCTTCCAGAGTGAGGAAGCCATGGCGGCGGCCTTGCTGACGGAAACCAGGGGTGATCGGGACATCGCCTTTTATGTGGCGCGTCCCCATGTGGTGGTCAGTCAGGACCCGCAGCGGCTGTTTCTTGACCCTTCTGACAGCTTCCGTTTGTGGCTGAATGAATACCAGTCCAAGCGTGATCCGGTGAAGGGCATTCGGGTGCGGCGTCTGCGCACGGAGGAGGACCTGCAGCGGGTCAATGCGATCTACCAGCGTTGCCGCATGCAGTGCCTTGATCCTGAGGTGGTGATGCCGCTTCGCCACTCCCGCGAGCAGATTTACCTGCTGGCTGAGGATATGCGCGATGGCCGTGTGCTGGGTGCGATTCTCGGCATCAACCACGGTTTGGCCTTTAACGATCCGGAATCCGGCTCCAGTCTCTGGTCACTGGCGGTCGATCCGGATTGCCCGTTGCCCCAAGTAGGTGAAGCGCTGGTGCGCCATCTGGCGGAAAAGCTGCTGACCCTTCGCTGTACCTATCTTGATCTCTCGGTGCTGCACACCAACACTGCCGCCATCACCCTGTATGAGCGGTTGGGCTTTCGGCAGATTCAGACCTTCGCGGTGAAAAAGCGCAACGCCATTAATCAGGCGCTGTATACCGATACCACGGCGCTGGAATCCCTCAATCCTTATGCACGCATCATTGTTGATGAGGCGCTGCGTCGCGGCATTCATGTGGATGTGGAAGACGCTGAACACAATATTTTTGTGCTGAGCTGGGGCGGGCGGCATATCCGCTGCCACGAGAGCCTGTCTGATCTCACCCCGGCCACTGCCATGACTCTCTGTCAGAACAAGTGGCTGACTCAGCGCTGCCTCAACCGGGCGGGAATTCGTACTCCACAGGGCCGCTTGCTGGAGTGGGAGGAAAGCACTGATGGTCTGTTTGAGCACCTCGGTGAGCGTCTGGTGGTGAAACCCCATAACGGCGAGCAGGGCAAAGGCATTGCGGTGGATATCCGCACGCCGGAATCCCTTGAAGCGGCTGTCGCTGAAGCGCGGCGCTATTCCTCGCAGGTGTTGGTCGAGCCGTTCTGCAGCGGGCATGACCTGCGCATTCTGGTGATTAACGATGAAGTGGTCGCGGCGGCGATTCGT
Organism: Pokkaliibacter sp. CJK22405; assembly: GCF_046614695.1. NCBI lineage: Bacteria > Pseudomonadati > Pseudomonadota > Gammaproteobacteria > Oceanospirillales > Balneatrichaceae > Pokkaliibacter > Pokkaliibacter sp. CJK22405. The sequence goes on along the minus strand of NZ_JBKKHQ010000013.1, from coordinate 66,706 downwards.
AAACCGGCCACCGTCATCGGCACCGGTCAGCACGATATCAATACCCTGATTGACCGAACCAGTCGTCGTCGTGCCGCCATGACCGGTGGAGAAAGCCGCATCCCGCGCGACAGTGAAACCCAGCGTTGTGTTGAGGAAGCAGGCTATGCCCTGACGGATATCCTGCCGGAAGGTCAGGCATTGGCGGTGCGCAAGACGGCCAACTTGCACACCGGCGGCGTGTTGGAGGATGTGACTGATATCCTGCACCCGACACTGCGTGATGCTGCGCTTGAAGCGGCGCGGGCGCTGCAGATTCCGGTCACCGGCATCGATATGCTGGTGCCTGATGCGGCCGAACCCGACTACGTGCTGATCGAGGCCAACGAGCGGCCGGGGCTGGCGAATCATGAGCCTCATCCCACCGCCGAGCGCTTTATCGACATGTTGTTTCCAACCACGCGTCAGGGGTAATCCATCGCTCTGGCGAGGCTTTAACCGGCCGCGTCCCAACGAATAACAGGGGTGAGTGACACGCCCCAGCAGTCCCGTCAGGAGTTTTGTTATGTCCCATAATCTTCCCACTATCGATAGTCAGTACCTGATCGACAAGATGATGAAGATGCTGAGCATTCCATCGCCCACGGGTTTTACCGACAGTGTGGTGTGTTATGTCGGCGAATGTCTTGAAGAACTGGGGGTCGATTACACCCTCAGCCGTCGCGGTACGCTGTGCGCGACCTTGCATGGTGAGGTGGCCGGGCCGCAGCGCGCGCTGGTGACGCACCTGGATACCATCGGCGCCATGGTGCGCGAGATCAAACCCAATGGCCGTATTGCCATTACCCCCATCGGCCACTGGTCGAGCCGTTTTGCTGAGGGTGGCCGGGTGTCACTCTTCGGTGAACATGCCCAGTACCGTGGCACGGTGCTGCCGCTGATGGCGGCGGGCCATGCCTTTAATGAAGAAATTGATACTCAGCCGGTCAGCTGGGAACAGGTCGAGGTACGCCTCGATTTTCCGGTCAGTTCCGCTGAGGATGTCCGTGCGGCCGGGCTGGAAGTCGGTGATTACGTAGCCTTCGATCCGAACCCGGAAATTACCGACACCGGCTTTATTATTTCGCGTCATCTGGATAACAAGGCCGGTGCAGCGGCGCTGCTGGCCTCCCTTGAGGCGCTGCAACGCCAGAACCTGCGCCCGCGCCTGACCACGCAGATTCTCTTTACCGTCTCTGAAGAAGTGGGCTCCGGCGCCGGTCATGCCCTGTCGGATGACATTACCGAGTTTGTCGGCATTGATATCGGCCCGGTCGCCAGCGGCCAGAATGCCAGGGAAACCGGCGTGACCGTGGCGATGAAAGACTCCAGCGGCCCCTTCGACTACCACCTGAGTCATCACCTGATTGAGCTGTGCCGTCAGCACGATATTCCCTGGCAGCGCGATGTCTTTCGCTTCTATTACAGTGATGCGGTGTCAGCAGTACAGGCCGGTCATGATATCCGTCCGGCGCTGATCACCTTCGGCACGGATGCCACCCACGGCTATGAGCGTACTCACATTCATGCGCTGGAATCCTGCTCGCGGCTGATGTCGGCGTATCTGATGAGCGATCTGGCCCTTAAAAATGACCGCAAGGCGGACATTCCCCTGCGCGATTTTGCTGCGGCCATTCCTGAGCCGGAACCTGCCGGTATGCCGGAGGCCCTGAATGAAACGCTGCTACGCCAGCAGGGAGTGAAGAACCGTTTAGGCGACTGAGGTTGCCTGCCGTTGTGGGCAGCAAGAGGGCTGTCATTGTGTTTACAGCGGGCAGATAACCCGCTGTTTTCCTGTCTTTGCGCCGTATTCCTGCGGTTTTCGGAAGTGGGGAAGAGTACTAGGCGACACCTGGAGTTTGTGGCATAAGGGACAGGTTTTGATGCATTTGCTGGTAATAAGGCCAGCATTGCCCTGCGGAGAGGGAACATGTCGCTTGATACGCTGTTCAGCAATGTCCACAACCTGCCAAGTATTCCCAAGGTGGTTCAGGACCTGCAAACGAGCTTCGGCTCAGATAAGGCCAATGCCGATGCCATGGCGGCGATGATCGCCAAAGATCAGGCTTTCGCGGCCAAGGTGCTGCGACTGGCGAACTCCGCCCGCTACGGTGTCGGTCGCAAGATTGCCTCAATCCAGAGCGCAGTGGTGCTGCTGGGTGTCTCTGCCCTGCGTTCGCTGGTGATGGCGACCGGTGTCAGCGCGGCGTTTACTGAAGTTCCCGGTCTCGACATGAAAGCCTTCTGGAAGCGCAGCTTCACCGTTGGCGCGATCTGCCGTCGCTTTGCCCGTCCTTCAGGCTGTGACCCGGAAGTGGCCTTCACCTGCGGCATCATGCACTCCATCGGTATTTTGCTGATTCACATGGGTGAGCCTGACCAGTGCGCGCTGATTGACCAGCAGGTCGCCAGTGGCCAGAGGACCCGGGCTGAAGCGGAACACGCGCTGCTGGGTTATGACTATGCCGAAGTGGGCGCTGTCTTAAGCCGCCGCTGGAAATTCCCCGAAGAGATCCAATACGCCGTCTCCGGTCAGCTTGATCCGCTGGCGTCGCCCCGTTCTGCCTACGCGGCGCTGATCTTTCTGGCGAACTATCTGCTGGAAGGTGAAGCCGAAGGCTGGGATGAGATCGAATTGCTCGCCCACTTCCCTGAAGAGGTAGCCGAACGCTTGCGGCTTATCCCTGCCGACGTGGTTGGTGAATGGGTTGTCCTCAAAGGAGAGGAAGATGACATCGATGAACTGTTGTCATAACGGTAATTTGGGTCTTTATTTGTAGTAAGGGCCGATTCGGTTGATGTGGTTTGTTTCGGCCTGGTGGCAGAGCAGTCAGTGCTGCCCGTTCTCTATCGTCAGGCCGCCCTCGTACTTGTGGCTGGTTACCTTTTGAATGACTGCCATAAGCCAAGGGGGCGGTAGTCAGTGACCCAGGAGAGTATGGGAATGTCAGTCGAAACGCTTTTTTCCAACGTCAATGAATTGCCCAGTATCCCTAAAATCGTCCGGGAGCTGATGGACTGCTTTGAGTCCGAGCAGGTCAATGCGGACCGTATCGCGACCATCATCGCCAAGGACCAGACCTTCGCTGCCCGTGTGCTTCGCCTTGCTAACTCTGCCCGCTATGGTGTGGGCCGCAAGGTGGCTTCCATCAATAATGCCGTTGTGCTGCTGGGTTCCAATTCCCTGAAAACACTGGTGACGGCCTCGGGCGTGACCGCCGCGTTCAAGGAAGTCCCTAACCTCGACAAACGCCGTTTCTGGAAAGACACCTTCACGGTGGCGACTCTCTGCAAAATGCTGGCAAAGCAGGCGCGGCTTGATCCTGAGCTGGCCTTTACCTGCGGCATGATGCACAACATCGGCGAGATGCTGATTCACATGGGCGAACCTGATCAGGCCAGGGACATTGATTCTGCGGTGGAGCAGGGGCAGGATCGTGCGGATCTGGAAACCGACCGCCTGCATTATCACTACGGTGAAGTCGGTGAGTCTCTGGCGCTGCGCTGGAAATTTCCTGATGAAATTCAAAAGGCCGTGCGCCAGCACGTGCACCCTGAGCGTGAAGCCAGCCCGTCGCCTTATGCGGTGCTGATTGCACTGTCGATCTATCTGGTGTCGGCTGAACACAAACACCAGGACGATGCGGCCATTATCGCGGGCTTCCCGCAGGGACTGGCGACCGCGGTGGGCGTAACGGCAGAAGCTGCAGTGGCTGCGCTGACCGTACTGCGTGCCGAGGCTGATGATATTGATGCGCTGCTGGGTTAAGCCGCGCGTCATCCCTTCAGCACTGATCTGAGTCAGTGCACTACCGCCAGGCCTGCCGTCATGTTCCTCCCCGTGACGGCAGGCTTGGCGGTTTTATATTTCCCCCACTGTTTTATACTGGCCGACCTGTTTTACCGACGCTGATAGCTCATTGCCATGGCCAAAGATTCCGAACGCCCTTCGCTGCATCCCCGTAATCGTCATCAGGGGCAGTATGACTTTGCCCGGCTGACGCAAGCTGAACCTGCACTGGCGCAGTTTCTGGTACCAAGTGCCCACGTGGCCGACAAGCTGACGCTGGACTTTACTCAGCCTGAGGCGGTGCGCTGCCTGAACCGCGCGCTGCTGGCAGCAGAGTACGGCATTGTCGATTGGCAGTTGCCGGAAGATGCGCTCTGTCCGCCAATCCCCGGTCGTGCAGACTATGTGCACGTGATGGCCGATCTGCTGGCGGCGGATGCCGGTGGCAAGCTGCCTGCAGGCAGGAAAATTCGCATGCTGGATGTCGGCACCGGCGCCAGTGGTGTGTATCTGCTGCTGGGCGCGGCGGAATATGGCTGGGGCGGCATCGGCGCGGATATTGATCAGGGTTCACTGGCTCATCTGCAGGGCATTCTGAACGCTAACCCGCAACTGGCAGAGCGGCTGGAGCTGCGTCATCAGGCCGATGCTTCGGCCTATTTCACCGGTATTATCGATGGTAAGGAATCGCTGGATGTGACCTTCTGCAACCCGCCGTTTCATCACTCCGAAGCGGATGCCATGGCGGGGAGCCGTCGCAAGTGGCGTCAGTTGGGCAAGGCCGAACTGGGCAGGCAGCTGAACTTTGGTGGCCGCGCTAATGAACTCTGGTGTGAAGGCGGTGAGCAGGCGTTTATTCTCGGCATGATCGCCGATAGCCAGCGCTTTGCTCAGCAGGTCCTGTGGTTCTCCTCGCTGGTGGCGCGCAGCAATCATCTGCCTGCCATTGAAGCGGCGCTGAAAAAGGCCGGGGCTGCGCGAGTGGAAATCATCCCGATGGCTCAAGGCAATAAACAAAGCCGTTGTGTGGCCTGGAGCTTTATGAATGCCGATGCCTGCAAAGTCTGGCGTCAGCTGCGCTGGGGGCTGAAACGCTAAGCGCTTTTGGCGCAATTAACAAGAACGGCGCCCTGAGGCGCCGTTGTCGTTTATGCAGCAGTGACTCTGCCAAGTGGCTTTAGCCATACACAGCATGAGGCAGCCAGGTTGCCAGCGCCGGGAAGAATGCCAGTACGCCCAGCATCAGCAGCTGGATAATGATGAACGGAATCACACCCTTGTAGATGGTGCCGGTGGAAATCGTATCCGGTGCCACGCCACGCAGGTAGAAGAGCGCGAAACCAAAGGGCGGCGTCAGGAACGAGGTCTGCAGGTTGATGGCGAACATGATGCCAAGCCAGATAGGATCGATCCCCATCATCAGCAGAATCGGCGCGACAATCGGCACCACCACGAAGGTGATCTCGATAAAGTCGAGGAAGAAGCCGAGGAAGAACATCACCAGCATCACGATGATCATGGCGCCGATTTCGCCGCCGGGCATGTCATGCAGGAAGTCCCGCACCAGATCATCACCGCCGTAACCACGGAACACCAGTGAGAAGACCGCTGCCCCCACCAGAATCATGAAGACCATGGAGCTGACCTGAGTGGTGCTGCGCATCACTTCCATCATGACCTGCCAGCTCAGGCTGCGGCGCAGTAATGACAGCACAATCGCACCAATGGCGCCGACCGATGCCGCTTCCGTGGGCGTTGCCAACCCACCCAGAATGGAACCCAGCACCAGAACCACCAGCATCAGCGGTGGCAACAGCACCTTGAGGACACGCATGCCCAGGTCGTTGACCTGACCGCGCTCTTCTTCGGGAATGGCCGGGACGCTTTCAGGCGAGGCCACTGCCTTGTAGATCAGATAGAGCACATAGGCGACGACCAGCAGCAGGCCAGGCACCAGTGCGCCGAGGAACAGATCACCGACGGTGACCGATTCCGGGGAGTAGATTCCCATGTCCAGCTGCGCCTGCTGATAAGCAGAGGAGATCACGTCGCCCAGCAGCACCAGCACGATGGAGGGTGGAATAATCTGCCCCAGAGTACCGGAGGCGCAGATGACGCCCGTTGCCACTTTGGGGTCATAGCCGCGGCGAATCATGGTCGGCAGCGACAGCAGGCCCATGGTCACGACGGTCGCACCGACGATGCCGGTACTGGCCGCCAGTAACATGCCCACCAGACAGACGGAAATACCAAGACCGCCACGCAACGGGCCAAACAGCAGGGACATGGTGTCCAGCAGCTCTTCGGCAATTTTCGACTTCTCCAGCATTACACCCATAAACACGAACAGCGGCACCGCGATCAGGGTTTCGTTGTTCATGATGCCGAAAATACGGTTGGGCACGGCTTGCAGGAAGACCGGATCAAAGAGGTCGAACATATAGCCGACACCGGCGAACAGGAGTCCGGTTCCCGCCAGTGAGATAGCGACCGGATAGCCGATCAGCAGGATAAAGATGGCGACGACGAACAGCAGCAGAGGCATGATTTCCGCGATCATAGAACGGCCTCCTTCTCATCCACCAGATGGGTCTTGCCGGCAATCACCAGCAGATCGCGCAGCAGCTCGCCAATCCCTTGCAGTATCACCAGCACCGGCATCAGCAGCAGGGTGCCTTTCAGCACGTAGCGATAAGGAATGCCGCCGGCTTCCTGTGAGGTTTCCTTGATCGACCAGGCCAAGGCGACGTAGTCCCAGGAAATCCAAAAAAAGAAGATCATGACCGGCATCAGCAGGAAGAGATTGCCGAACAGGTTCACCCAGGCTTTGCCGCGTTCACCCATGGGCCGGTAGAAAATATCAACGCGGACATGGCCGTCATGGCGCAGGGTATAGGCCGCGCCAATCAGGAAAACGCAGGCGTGCATGTAGATCACCGATTCCTGCACGGCGATGTTGCCTTCGTTAAAGAGATAGCGCATCACCACGATGTAGAAGGTGACCAGCACCATCGCCAGGGTGAGCCAGGAGATACAGCGCCCGGTGAATTCGCTAATGGCATCAATGCCACGAATTACCCGGCGTACCGAGGAAGAATCGTTCGTCATAGTCGTTATGCTTGATCGCTGTGGCGGGCCGAGCCTGCCGTATTCTTTTTATAGTGATAAAGCCAACATGAGCGGGCTTTATCCAGCCTGTCTTCACATGAACTCCACCCGGGAAAATGACGCTGTCAACGTGCCAGAAACGCGGGTATCACTTTGCAACATACAAAAAGCCCTTACGCCTTGCCAGTGTTTTAAGGCCCTCTACGACCTTTGCCTGATACCACTGACCTGTCCGATTTCAAAAAGGTGCCAAATTCGCGCACAATAGCCCTTTTGCCGCCGCCAGTGACGAGAGTTTTATGGACGTATCCCACCTCATTGATCGCCTGAACCCACCCCAGCGTGATGCCGTATCCTCACCGCTGGCCAGTCGTCTGGTGCTGGCAGGGGCAGGCAGTGGCAAGACCCGCGTGCTGGTGCACCGCATTGCCTGGCTGATTCAGGTTGAGCAGATTTCTCCCTACGCCATTATGGCGGTGACCTTTACCAACAAGGCCGCCAAGGAAATGCGTACCCGTATTGAGGCGCTTTTGGGCTCAACGCCACGCGGCATGTGGGTGGGCACTTTTCATGGTCTGGCGCATCGCTTGCTGCGCGCCCATTACCGTGAAGCCAATCTGCCGGAAAACTTCCAGATTCTGGACAGCGATGATCAGCTGCGGCTGGTCAAGCGGATCTGCCGCGAGCTGAACCTCGATGAAAAGCGCTGGGATCCGAAAGAGCTGACCTGGTTTATCAATGCCCAGAAAGACGAAGGTCTGCGTCCCAAACATCTCGACAGCTATGGCGACATCAACTGGCAGGTGCGCATTGATGTGTACAGCGCCTATGAAGAGGCCTGTCAGCGCGGTGGCATGGTCGACTTTGGCGAACTTCTGTTGCGCTCCCATGAGCTGTGGCTCAACCATCCGCCCTTGCTGCGGCATTATCAGCAGCGTTTTCAGGCGCTGCTGGTGGACGAGTTTCAGGATACCAACAAAATTCAGTACGCCTGGCTGCGGGTGCTGGCGGGTAAAGAGCTGCCGGTGATGGCCGTGGGCGATGATGACCAGTCCATTTACGGCTGGCGCGGTGCCCGTATCGAGAATATCCAGAATTTCGACGCTGACTTCCCAGGCACTGAGACCATTCGTCTGGAGCAGAACTACCGCTCCACCGACACCATTCTGCAAGCCGCCAATGCCCTGATCCGTAACAACACCGGACGACTGGGCAAGGAGTTATGGACGGACTCCGGTCTTGGCGAAAAGATTCAGGTCTACTGCGCCTTCAATGAGCAGGAAGAAGCGCGCTTTGTCGTCGAACAAGCGCAAAAATGGGTGGAAGAGGGCGGTTCCCGTCAGGAAGTGGCGGTGCTTTACCGCTCCAATGCCCAGTCCCGCGTATTGGAAGATGCGTTGGTGCGAGCCGCAGTGCCTTACCGCGTATACGGCGGCCAGCGCTTCTATGACCGGCTGGAAATCCGTAATGCGCTGGCTTATCTGCGCCTGATCCAGAACCGCGATGATGATGCGGCGATTGAGCGCGTGATTAACGTTCCTGCGCGGGGGATTGGCAGTAAAACGCTGGAAACCGTGCGTGATCTGGCGCGCCAGCAGCGGGTGTCGCTGTGGCAGGCATCGGTGGAGTCACTGGAGCGCTGCCTGCTTTCTGGCCGCGCTGCCACGGCGATTCAGGGCTTTCTGACACTGGTGGATAACCTTGCGGTGTCAGCGCAGGGTCTGCCCATGAATGAAATCTGCGAGCAGATGCTGAACCACACCGGGCTGATCGAGCATCATGGCAAGGAGAAAGACAAGGGTGAGACCCGCGTTGAGAACTTGCAGGAACTGGTCAGTGCCGCGCGTCAGTTTGAACAGAACTGGGTGCCTGATGAAGAAGGCCCGCAGGAAGTGTTGTCAGCCTTTGTTGACCAGGCCGCACTGGATGCAGGCGATGCCCAGGCGGCGGAGTTCACCGACAGCATTCAGCTGATGACGCTGCACTCCGCCAAAGGCCTCGAATTCCCGCTGGTGTTTATGGTGGGCATGGAAGAAAGCCTGTTCCCCCACTCCATGTCTGCCGAAGACCCTGACCGTCTCGAGGAAGAGCGTCGCCTTTGCTATGTCGGTATCACCCGCGCACGTCAGCGCCTGATGATCACCTGGGCGGAGTCGCGTAGGTTCTACGGTCAGGAAGAGCGCCGGGCGCCATCGCGATTCCTCAATGAAATCCCCGAGGAGTTGCTGGAAGAGGTGCGTCTCGGTGCGAGTATTCGCCGACCCCTGTCATTCCAGCGCCAGATGCCTTCGTCCGTGTTTGACGAAGCTGAAGTGCCGCAGACGGAGTTCTATCTTGGTCAGCGGGTCAGCCATGCCAGCTTCGGCGATGGTGTGCTGATCAACTTTGAAGGTCAGGGCCCGCGGGCGCGGGTCGAAGTGAACTTTGATGATGTCGGCAGCAAGTGGCTGATTCTCTCCATGGCGAAGCTGACACCCTTAAGCTAAGACGTTGTCGGTGAGCCGTAACGCACAAAAAAGCCCCGTCCAGTGCGGGGCTTTTTTGTGTCTGATCCGTCGTGCCGGCTATTCCATGGTGCTCATCATGCCAGCCAGTACGATCAGCGTGCCGAGGTAACAGCCCCAGAGCAGAACTTTCTGGCGGAAGCTCAGGCGCAGTTTCAGGGCGCAGCGTTCACAGTTGAGGGCATGCTGACGAAGGGAGGACTGACAGCGTGGGCAGAAGCTGCCTACCTTGGTGGCATCATGGTATTGCCACGCCTGCCACAGTAGCAGCGCGACGAAGGCCATTGTCCACAGCGTTTGTTGCCACCAGGCCACCCATAGCACCAGCGCCACACCGGTCAGCCACCAGCCACGTCCGAGCCAACGGGTGATCTGACCGCCATCCAGAGGCGGCAGGGGAATCAGGTTCAGGCCGTTGAGGATCACGCCAATCCAGGCCAGATGCCAGAGCAAAGGCTCGTGGGTTTGGTGAAAGGCGATCAGGCAGCCCAGCGCAAAAAGGGTACCGATGGCGGGGCCGCCGAGCGCAAAAAAACCACTCTGCAGCGGGCTTAACCAGCCGCCCTGATATTGGGTGTAGCCTCCGAGAAAGGGCACAAAACGAATTTTCGCCACATTGCCGGTCATTACCCGAATGGTCAGAAGATGACCCATCTCATGGACGAAGACGACCAAAAGCAGCAGGGTGCTGGTGCGGGCATCGAACAACCAGGCAAAAGCTGCCCAGGTGAGCACCGCGGTGGTGAAGCTCTGGCGGTCGAGGGCGTGATACCACGCTGAGGCTGGAGAAGAATTCATAGGCATCATCCAGAACAGTAAGGCGACCTGTGGGCCGCCTTCACGCAGTAGCCTGCTATGTTATGCCGGATGTGTAAAGCCTGAGATGACAACCTCAGGCAGCCGCACCCCAAAGCCGGTTCAGGGCTTCACGGGCAGTCGGCTCAAACGGCGGACGCAGGGTTTCCAGGGTTGGGCTTTCCACACCGCGAGCGCTGTGGGTCGGGTGGGCCAGCTGCCAGAGACCGATCAGCAGCGCATAGCTTTGCAGCAGTGTCTGCACAATGGTTTGTTCCTGACGCTGATCCGGGAACAGATCACGCATTTCCCGTGCGGTCAGATGGAAGTCATCACAGAGGGTCTGCTTGAAGTGCACCAGCAGATCATCCGACACGTTCGGCTCAAGCACGCCATTACTCAGGCAGGCCAGTTGCATCAGGCGCGGGTGCGCATTGACGTGATCACACAGGACTTCCAGCACGGCTGGCGCGGCTTTGGCTTCCAGCGCTGTGCGGCGCATTTCTGCAGTCCACTTGAGGATGGACTCTTCCAGCAAGGTCAGAAAAATCGCTTCCTTGGACGGGAAGTAGATATAAATCGTGCCCTTTGCCAGTGAACAGGCATCGGAAATCTCAGCGATCGTGGGCAGGACGGTGGGGTTGGCAGAAAACAGGGACTCTGCCGCCTGCAGGATGCTTTCACGACGGGCAGCCTTACCAGCTGCACTGCGGGCACGGATATTGATAAGAGGTTTTTCTGACATGCGCGTTATTCTCAGGTATTGCGATGCCCCTTGGGGCGCTTCCTTGCCGATGGACAAGCCGGAACTGGTCTCTACGGCTGACGTTAGATGAACCTGCGTCAGCGGGCGTTATTTTGCCTGTTTATTGCCTATAAGAAAACCTGATATGTGTTCGTGTAAGCTCTTTTTACAAGGAATTGACGAAACGCCTCGAAAACGGCGCTAATCGGCATGATTCGTGGGGTTGTACGTCAAGATTCTTGACCGAATGCATTGTGTTTGCGCATTAAAGGATTATGCTGTGAACCCATTACCAGAGGAGAATGGCAGCCCTTGCACCCTCTGTCAGAATCTTTAGGCATGGTGGGAATTGCCATCGATGCCCAGTGGAGAGATCCGGATGTCGTCTCAAACGGGAGTTGCACTCGTCGAGTGTACGGTGATGAATCTGTTTGGAGAGAAGTCTCAGCGTTACGTACAGGAAGACGTTTACCAGCTCTGGCAGTTCATGATGTATCACAAACACGGCTTTCAGGTGGTTCATCCCCAGTCATGCCGCTGGTTGCCCCTGATGCCGGGCGGCAACAATGTACCGGAAGGCCCGCTGGTCAACCGGGTCTACCTCAGCCATTGGGATGAGGATCTGAAAAAGCTGCAGCACGTTGAACGTTTCGTCAGCGTCGATGACACGCAGAAAGTCAGCGAAATGCTGCGCAAGCATTACAGTCCGAAGCAGCTTGGCGGCTACCCGCTGGAGCTGAAAATCGAGCCAGGCTACGTGGTGATCTGATCCGCGGAGCGACCAGGCTGAGAACAGGATGCTGATAGAAACCGCGCCAATGAGCGCGGTTTTTTTATGGCGGGGAACGCTGTAATCCTGTTCGTCGAAAGGTCAGCTGGCGCTTAACGTGGCTCGGGCGCCTCAATCCCGCGGCCAAAGCGTTCGAACTGCATTTCCTGCAGACGGCTTAATGTCCGTTGAAAAGGAAAGGCCAGAAAACCCTGCGGGTACAACTCACGCAGCGGTACCGCCGCTTCAACATAGAGCGGCACGCCCTGTTCATAGCATTCATCCACCAGGGCGATAAAACGTCGGGCGCCGTCATCTTCCTTGGAAAGCATCGGGAAACTGCGCTCCCCGGCCTCGACCAGCTTAGCGCCGTCTTCCGTTCCTCTCGCGATGCGCACCTCTTCACCTTCTGCACTCAGGCAAGGCACGCCGCTGATAAAGAGCGCGCGGTGTTGCTGGCAAAGCTGAATATAGTCGGCGGCCGACCAGGCTTTCTGGCAGAGGACGGAGAATTCACACCAGAGCAGGTTGCCTTGCCGCCGCTTCACCGCCAGACGACGGGCACCCAGTGCCAGCTCAGTCTCTTCCTGACGGGCATCCGGCTGGCGGGCCGCAAGCTCATCAAAGGCGGCTGTCATGGCGGGCTGATCATTCACCCAGAAACGTTGCACCGGCTGACCGGGATGCAGGCGATGATCCTCACCGCCATCCACCGGTTGAATACGCATTCTGGCCTTGATGGCCGCAATCGCGGGGTCAAAACGATCCTGATGCTGGCCGTGAGCATAGAGGCGATCCGGCGGTAAATTGGAGGTGCTGACCAGCACCACCTTTTCGGCGAAGAGAACGTGCATCAGACGGCCGAGTAACATGGCATCGCCAATATCCGCGACAAAAAACTCATCCAGACAAATGACGCGGTACTCTGCAGCCAGTTCACGGGCGACAATTGCCAGAGGATCAGGCAGACCGGTAAAGGCGAACAGACGCTTGTGCAGATGACGCATAAAGTGATGAAAATGCTGGCGCCAGGCCGGCACCTGCAGGCTTTCGCAGAAGCGGTCCATTAGCCAGGTTTTGCCACGGCCAACGGGCCCCCAGAGATAGACGCCCTGGGGTGCGGGGCCTTGCCGGTGGCTCTGCCAGTGATGCAGTGCCTGCAAACAATCACTTAATGCCGTCGCCGCCTCACGCTGGGCGGAGTCTTCGACAAACTCCAGATGTTTAAGAGCATAGTCGTAGGCGGCAAGCGGGTCGGAGAAAGGGCGTGGAGTCACAGCAACAACCTGAACTGAATAGAGCCGTTGGCTATCCGTTGCCTCTATAAGAGATAACCGATGGCCGTGATGACGGCTAATGATCCGGCTTTTGCCTCAGCTGGCAAGGGCTGCAGTGCCCTCGGCTGCGGGTGCAAGAGACTGTTGTTCTGAGATGTCCTCTGCCGGGGCTTCCGGTTTGGGCTGAAGAACATCCAGCAACGCATAGAGGTGATGTACCGCTGCCGCTATTTCTGCGGTCCGTGTTTCGGAGTCAGCCCAGAGTGGCTTCATGGTCTGGTTTCGCAGTAATCCCAGAATGTGGTGTTGCAGTTCATGATAACGCTCCGCCACTGCCTTGTAGCGGCGCGCGGTGCGGCGGGTCAGGTTGCGGCGCTGGATGTTGTCACTGGCAGCATGGGCGTTTAATTCTTCCAGCAGTGCTTCGGCATCGGTAAGACCGGCTTCATCACGACGCTGCCGATAGTGTGTTTCATAGGCGTGCAGCTGTTGCTCATAGGCTTCGCGCAAGGCCTGATGACGCTGATTATTGTGGGCCTGAATCTGGCGCAGTTGCTCTTCCTTGACCTGGTTCTGCCAGAAGTTCGCCAGAGTGGCGATGCGATGGTGGTAGATCTTCTCCAGCCAGTTGGCTTTGTACTCAGGCGTATTGAAGTGGCGGCTGAGCAGGAAGCGGTAGTAGGGGTTGTTAGCGAACTCTTCGAGTTTGTGGGTCGTTTCACGGTGAATTTGCTGATAGAGCGACTGGTCAGCCTCGACGGCCTTATGGGCCTCGACACTGGCATCGGCCAGCGACTGTTCCTGAAAGGAAAACGGCGGCTCAGGCATGGCCTCCAGTTCGGCGCGCGCCTGTTGAATCTGCTGGCGCCGGTTATTGATCTCAACGATCTCGTTGGTTTCCGGCAGGATCTTCTCCACTGCCTTCTTGAAGGTGGTGCGTTTACGCAGAAATGCCTTATTCAGCATCGGCATTCCGGGCGTATCGAGCTGCTCATCCACCAGCGCACAGAGGCGACGATAGCTGTCAGTCAGTTCGATGTAATGCGCAAGAGAGACGCGCAGGGCGCTCAATTCGGGTAAGGCAGGGGGATTGAGGATATCCATATCCGCTGAGCTCCTGATCAGAATTTAAAGAAGAAACAGAAATAGACGGCCAGACCCAGCGTGATGATGCCGATCACATTGGTGAGCACCATATTGCCCAGATGCGTCCCCACGGGCAGATCCAGCTCAACCTGATTACCGTGGCGTTTCATGTGACGGCGCAGATACCAGGGCGCTTTTTGGGGGCTCGGCACCGGCGTCATGCGCAGGCGTTGCTCCAGATAGTGTTGCCAGAGCCGCTCCAGCATATTGGTGCGCAGGTTCGGCGATTGCTGCAGACAGAAGGTGTCGAAGTCCTGTCGCAGGGTCGGCAAGTCAGCCAGTTGGGCGCTGGTTCGCACCTGTTCAGAAAACTTGTTGACCAGTTCGGTCACGATATCCTTGGACATGCTCTCACCCTCATGCAGCACCACTTCCTTGAAGGTGCGCTATTTTGCACAAAAAATCATCAGTTTTCATGGGCGAATGACAATTAATCCACCGCTGGCAGGTCAGGCTGAGAGGGTGGGGTTAAGGCCGTATCAGGGCCGCACGTGCCTGAGCGACCTGAGAGCGAATGCAGCAGCCCTCGACATGATCATTGATCATGCCCATGGACTGCAGAAAGGCATAGGCTGTGGTTGGGCCGACAAAACGCCAGCCGCGTTGCTTAAGCGCCTTGGCCAATGCTTTGGATTCCGCGCTGACGGTTTGGCTTCGTGGTGGCGGCAAAGTGTTTTCATCCGGCTCGAAGCGCCAGAGAAACCGCGCAAGGGAGCCGAATTCGGCCAGTATTGACGGCATCTGGCGGGCATTGTTGAGCACTGCATTGATTTTGCCGGGATGACGGATGATGGCCGGGTTGGCCAGCAGACGCTTACTATCCGTCTCGGTGAAAGCGGCCATGCGCTGCCAGTCAAAATCAGCGAATGCTTCACGCAGGGCCGGGCGCTTGTTCAGCACCGTGCGCCAGCTCAGGCCGCACTGAAAGGTTTCCAGACACAGCTTCTCAAACAGATGGCGATCATTGAGGACCGGAAAGCCCCACTCTTCATCGTGATAGCGCCGAAGCTCATCCGTCTCGCCACTCCAGTCACAGCGATAGCGTTGGTCATCACCCTGAACCAGTGTGGTATCGGCGAGCTTGGTCATGGGGCGCTATTCTCCTGCGGTGGTTGTCGGTGTGGTGTGTTTGTCGTGAATGGCCGCTGTGGATAAAACTCAGGCGTCCGAAGACGCCTGAGTGCACCCGCTGTGAATTGCGCAGGCCTTCTTATTGGAAAGCGGTTTCCACAAAACTTCGCAGTTTGCGCGAGTGCAGGCGCTCCGGCGGCATGGCACGGAGTTTTTCCATGGCGCGAATACCGATCTTCAGGTGCTGAGCGACCTGACGGCGATAGAACTCGCTGGCCATGCCGGGCAATTTCAGCTCTCCGTGCAGGGGTTTATCGGAGACACACAGCAGCGTGCCGTACGGCACACGGAAGCGGAAACCGTTGGCGGCGATGGTGGCGGATTCCATATCCAGCGCCACTGCACGGGACTGGGAGAAGCGCTCGACCGGTTCGCGGTGATCGCGCAATTCCCAGTTACGGTTGTCGATGGTCGCCACCGTACCGGTACGCATGATCTTTTTCAGCTCCCAGTCGTTAAGGCCGGTAATGTCTTCAACCGCTTCTTCCAGTGCCACCTGCACTTCGGCCAGCGGCGGGATTGGCACCCAGGCGGGCAGGTCGGCATCCAGCACGTGGTCTTCACGGACATAACCGTGGGCCAGGACATAGTCGCCCAGTTTCTGGGTATTACGTAGACCGGCGCAGTGGCCCAGCATCAGCCAGGCATGAGGACGCAGTACCGCAATGTGGTCGGTAATGGTTTTGGCGTTTGAGGGGCCGACACCGATATTCACCAGCGTGATACCGGTATTATCCTCGCGCAGCAGGTGATAAGCCGGCATTTGCGGCAGTCGTGCCGGAGCCTGACCTTCCCGTGGCGCGCTGTCGCCGGAATAGGTAATCAGGTTGCCCGGCTCCACAAAGGCGACGTATTCACTGCCACCGTCGGCCATCATCTTGCGCGCCATGGCGGCAAATTCATCGACGTAGAATGCATAGTTGGTGAAGAGCACGAAGTTCTGCACGTACTGAGGACGGGTCGCTGTGTAATGCTGCAAGCGGTACAGGGAGTAGTCCACACGCGGTGCGGTGAAAGGTGCCAGTGGCATTTCCTCACCGGGTGGTACCATCAGGGTGCCGTTGACGATGGCATCGTCCATCACCGCCAGATCCGGCACATCAAAGAGATCACGCAGCGGGCGCTTCAGGGTCTCGACGGCATCGCCATCCACATAGGCGGTTTCATCAAAGGCGAAATGCAACGCGATCGGCACCTCGCTTTCACCGATTTCCACGTCGACTTCGTGATTGCGAATCAGCAGCTCAATTTGCTCGCGCAGGTAATTCCGATAAAGGCCCGGACGCGACACCGTGGTGCTGTAGCTGCCGGGGCCTGGCACATGGCCGTACGCCAGCCGGGAGTCGACACTGGAGTGGGTCGAGGTTTCGAAATGAATCATCGGATAGCAGGCGCGATGACGGGTATCGGGGTGCTGTCCCTCAATGACTTCATCAAAGCGCTGGCGCAGCCAGGAGGTATTGCGTTCGTAGATTTCGATCAGCCTTTCAACGGCAGCTTCTGCATCCGAATAGGCACGAGTTTCCAGAACGGGCGGGGTGACCAGAGTAAGGAGTGCTTCTGCCATGGTCGTTCCTTGTTGTTGATATGGCTTGGTGCCAGTGTGCCCCAGTCCTGCCGGTTTTGGCTACGGGGAATTCAAACAGGCTAGTGTTATCAACACCTTAGGCCTTTTTATAGGGATTGGGCAAAGAAAGCGACGCCGTTTTAGGATTTACAAACAGTTGCAGTTGTTACTCTTTTAAACAAAAATAGCCCGCATTCAGGCAGGGGCGTCGAAGAAACACCGTCATTGACGACGGGTGGCCCTGCTCACACAGACTGCAGGTTTGCCGAATGAATGATGGCAAACACCTCAGAAGGGATGTCGATGGCAGCAGGATGGCTTTCTCAACTTCGTCAGGATGCAAATCTCTGGCTCCAGCAACTGGAAGCCACCGATGCAGGCGGCCTGACCTCGGCTCTTGAGCAGGCGCTGTCGCTGCTGCGTCTGGAAAATGGCCGTGCCACGGCGGCGCGCTACCTGCTTGATGCTGAGGTTGCCCGGCTGGAGCAACAGCACGATACGGGCCTGGACGCTATTCAGCAGCATCTCAGGGCCGACGAGCAGGGCGATGCGCAGGATGACATGCGCGCTCAGCTGGTGCTGGAGGAACGCCTGCGCAATCAGCGTCTTAAACGTGATGAGACCCTCCGGCAAGAGCAGGACTACGGCATTCTTATCCGCGCGCTGGAAAAGGCCCGCGAACAGCTGACTGCTCCGCAACAAGCCGGTATGACGCTCGATGAAGCGCGTGCTCTGGCCCTGAGTACCCTCGATGATGGCCTTGAATGGCAACGCAAGATTGACTACCTCAAAGCACTGCGCGAGCAACAGCTGACCGCTCGAATGAGCGGTAGTGTGGATGGCTCTGACCTTTCTGATCCTTCTGACGCCACTGGGGAGCCACGCTGATGCGCGCTCCTTCAATGGCCGTTCTGACTTTCCTTCGGCAGGCACCGCTGCTGATGCCAACTTTCCGCCGGATACCTGCCCATGTTTGATTTGTTGCTTGCTGATCAGAACCTGATTTTCGCCATTGCACTGGCCGTCATGCTGCTGCTGGCCGTACTCGAAGGGGTGGGCGTATTGCTGGGGCATGGGTTATCCCACCTGTTCGACCAGATGATGCCGAGCCTGCACATGGATATCGACGCCGATATGCCAGAGGCGCCGAGTGCGCTGTCACGGCTGCTGGGTTGGTTGCGTATCGGCGAGCTGCCGATGCTGATCGTGCTGGTGGTGTTTCTGACGGTGTTTGGCCTGATGGGCCTTGGCGCCCAGTCGGTCATCGCCGGTATCACCGGAGCGCTGCTGCCGGGCTGGATCATTGTCTGGCCGGTGCTGATTGTCAGCCTGCCCTTCACCCGCTGGCTGTCCGGAGGTTTGGGTCGCATCATGCCGCGGGATGAATCCACTGCGGTTAATGGGGATGAACTGGTCGGCCAGATTGCGGTGATTACTCTGGGCGAGGCGCGCGTCGGCAGCCCGAGTGAGGCGCGTACCCGTGATCAGTACGGTCAGACCCATTACGTCATGGTGGAACCACTGGAGCCCATCAGCATTGCGCAAGGGCAGGAAGTGCTGCTGGTGCAGCGCCTGGGCAGCCGCTATCAGGTGATTCCCAATCCCCATTCCCATCTTTCTTCGACTCACGCCTGAGCTGGGCGTACTCACTAAACCTCGTTGATCAACCTCAAAAGGAGTTGAGCCCTCATGGGTAACATGAACAATCTTGTCAGCATCGCGATTATTGCCGGAGTGATTATCGTCGCTCTTTTGGCAATCGGCCTGATTCTGGTCCGTCTCTATCGTCGCGCCACCAAGGAAGTGTCCTTTGTCCGCACCGGTTTTGGCGGTGAAAAGGTCATCGTTAACGGCGGTGCCATCGTGCTGCCCATCCTGCACGAAGTGATTCCCGTCAACATGAACACCCTGCGCCTGGAGGTTCGCCGTGCGGCGGAGCAGGCGCTGATCACCCGTGATCGGATGCGTGTGGATGTGACCGCCGAGTTCTACGTGCGTGTTAAACCTCTGGGAGAGTCCATCGCGAACGCGGCGCAGACACTGGGTATGAAAACCATGCACCCAAACGAGCTCAAAGAGCTGGTCGAGGGTAAGTTCGTTGATGCCCTGCGTGCGGTTGCTGCCGAAATGGCCATGGAAGAGCTGCACGAGAAACGTGTCGACTTCGTCCAGAAAGTACAGCAGGTGGTTTCTGAGGATCTGCTGAAAAACGGTCTGGAGCTGGAAACCGTGTCCCTGACGGGTCTTGACCAGACGGGCTTTGAGCACTTCAACCCACAGAACGCCTTTGATGCCGAAGGTCTGACCAAGCTGACCGAGGCCATCGAGTCACGCCGTAAAAAGCGTAACGACATCGAGCAGGAAACGGATCTGGCGATCAAGCAGAAGAACCTCGAAACCGAGCGTACCAAGCTGCAGATTTCCCGTGATGAAGAATATGCCCGCCTTGAGCAGGAACGTGAGATTTCTGTCCGCCGTGCCGCGCAGTCTGCCGAGATTGCCCGTGAACAGGCCGAGAAAAAGCGTGAAGCCGAAGAAGCGGAAATCGCTTCGCAGCGTGAAATCGACCTGCGTCGCATTGGTGCTGAGCGTGATATCCAGAATGAAAACATCCAGAAAGAGCTGGCGGTAAAACAACAGGAAATCACCAAGGCACGGAACCTTGAGCAGTCTGAAATCGAACGTCGCAAGGCGATCGAGCTGGCGGAGCAGGAGCGCTCCATCGCGGTGTCTGAAAAATCCCGTGCGGAATCGGAAGCCAAGGCCGAGGCTGACCGTGCCCGTGCGGCGGCGGTGAAAGAAGAGGAAAACGTGGTCACAGTGCGTGATACCGAGCGCGCAGAACGTGCCAAGGCCATCGAGCTGGTGAATGCCCGTCAGCTGGCAGAAACCGAAGCGATCTCCAAAATTGTGGCGGCAGAAGCCCTCAAGCAAGCGGCCAACGATGAAGCCGAAGCCGTGCGTATCGCGGCGGATGCTGAAGCTCAGCAGGCGCGTATCAAGGCAGAAGGTGAGGCCGAAGCTGCCAAGCTGCGTGCCGATGCCAAGTCCCGTGAATACGCGGTTGAGGCTGAAGGTAAGCGTGCGGTGAACGAGGCCAACAACCTGCTGTCGGCGGATCAGATCGCCATGCAGGTGCGTCTGGCCCTGCTGGAGCAGCTGCCCGCGATTATCCGCGAGTCGGTCAAACCCATGGAGCAGATCAGCGATATCAAGATTCTGCAGGTTCAGGGTATGGGCGGCAGCGATGGTCAGGGCGCGAGTGCCGAAGACGGCAAAGGCGGTTCACTGGCCGACCAGATGGTCAACAGTGCCCTGCGTTATCGTGCCCAGGCACCACTGATGGACTCTCTGCTGTCGGAAATCGGCCTTAAGGGTGCCGATATCAACAGCCTGAGTGCGTTGACTGCGCCTGAAAATCGCGCCTGATTTTCTGACGCTGTGTGAAGAAAACGGTCTGCCTTTGCAGGCCGTTTTTTATGGGCGACGGTTTTTTTCGCACGCGGGCAGAAAATGGCGGGATTGCGCGCTTTTTAGCCAGTTAGCCTGTACCTGACTGTCGGCGCTGGGGTAAAATGCCGCCTCAATGATCCTGTGCCGGAGTACTTCATGTATCTGCTCGACGATATCGAACAACAACTGGAAGCATGCACGGAGTGGCAGCGTACCCTGTTTGCCGTCTCTATGGCGGAGCGCTTGTTCCCCAACTATGCATTGTTCTCTCGTGTTGCCGAGTTCGGTGATGTCGAGGTGCTGCGTGAAGCCCTGGACAAACTCTGGGATCGCCTCGCTGCACGCCGCAAGGTTGTGCACGTGGAAGAATTACTGGATGCACTGGATGAAGTCACGCCTGACCTGAATGAGTTCGATATGTACGGTGCCCATGCGGCGCTGGATGCCTGCGTGGCAGTCAATATCGCACTGACGACCCTCGACAGCGGTGAAGCCTTTGATGCTGCTTCTGGCGCCCAGGTCGTGCAGGAATGTATCGCCGGGTATGTTGAGTTCACCGCTCCTAACGACGAAATGTCCGATGAAGAGCTGGTACGTCTGATCAACACCCACGAAATGATGCAGCAGCAGGATGACTATGTTGCCTGGCTGCTGGAAGAACTGCGTCAGCATCCTACCCCTAATGCTTCCTGGATTGATGAGATTCGTGAGGCCGCAGAAAACGATGGCTACAGCGCCATCGGGATTTGCGACGAAGAAGAGTAATGGCCGCCCGGCCATTGCTGTTAGGTTTCGCCAGTGAGTCCGGCAATGCCGAGACGCTGGCGAAGCACCTCGCCAGCCTGTTGCTTGAGCAGGGCTGGCCAGAGTCTGAGCTGATCTGCCTTGCCCTGGATGAGCTGACGCAAACCCTCGCGACCAATACCCTTCCTGCTAATGCGCCGCTGATCATCGTGACCAGTACCTATGGCGCTGGCGATATTCCCTTTAATGGTGCGGCCTTTTTCGCTGAGTTGCGGGCAGCTCGCCTGCAGGTTAATGGCCGTCCCTATGCGATTCTGGCGCTGGGAGATCGAGCCTACGAAACCTTCTGTGAGGCCGGGCACAAGCTGGAACGATTGCTGACAGAGCAGGGCGCGCAGGCTATTCAGCCGCTAAAAGAAGCCGATACCCAGTACCAGCCTATTTACAACCAGTGGGTCAGTGAGCTACTGCCCAATCTTGGGCTCGATGTGCCTGAGCATCTGCTGGCATTCCAGCAAACCTATTCGGCCAAGGCGCCGTATCAGGCTCGTCTCAAGCATCAGCACCGCCTGACCCGACCCGGCGCTGATAAAGACGTTCGCCATTATGTGCTGGATATCGAAGGTTCCGGTATCGCCTACCGTAGCGGCGACAGCATGGGCCTGATGCCTGAGAATGACTCGCGCCGGGTGCAGGATATTCTGGAGCTGGCCGGGCTGTCCGGCAATGAGTGGCTGGATCGCGGTGAAGCGGCTGGCCCGGTACGGCTGATGTTGCAGCGTCATATTGAGCTGACCACTCCCGGACAGGGCTTGCTGGAATGGCTGGCGAATGAAACTCAGGAGCCCTGGCTTCTGGGCTTGCTGCAACCCACGCAGTTTCAGGCATTTTGTCAGTTTCAGTTCAAGGAGGATCTGGCCGATGTGCTGCGACGCTTTGCCGATAAAGTGCCGCCGCTGGAGATTCTTGCCCGCCAGAGCGAGCTGTTACCCCGTTACTATTCCCTGAGTGCCAGCCCTGCGGCGCATCCCAATGAGCTGCACCTGACGGTTGCCACGCTGGAATACGAAAAGCATGAGCGGCGGGTGACCGGTACGGCGTCCGGCATGCTGGCCCAGAGTCGACCCGGCGACCGCTTCGGCATATTTCTGCAGCCCAGTCCGCTCTTCTCGCTGCCGGAAAACCCGGACACTGACATCATCATGATTGGCCCCGGTACCGGTATTGCACCGTTTCGCGCCTTCCTGCAGGAGCGACAGCTGCGCCGGGGGAAAGGGCGTAACTGGCTGTTTTTTGGTGAGCGTCATCGCCAGACTCATTTCCTCTATGAAGCGGATCTTCTGCGCTGGCAGGTGATGGGCGTGCTGGATCGACTGGATCTGGCGTTCTCGCGGGATCAGGACTCGCCGATCTATGTGCAGCATCGCATGTTGGAGCAGGCCCGGACCTT
Source organism: Pokkaliibacter sp. CJK22405 (assembly GCF_046614695.1). Lineage (NCBI taxonomy): Bacteria > Pseudomonadati > Pseudomonadota > Gammaproteobacteria > Oceanospirillales > Balneatrichaceae > Pokkaliibacter > Pokkaliibacter sp. CJK22405. The sequence goes on along the minus strand of NZ_JBKKHQ010000013.1, from coordinate 44,209 downwards.
CTATGAGTGGCTGGAAAACGGCGCGGTGATTTACCTCTGTGGCGATAAGTCGCGTATGGCGGTGGACGTCGACCGGGCGCTGCGACAGGTACTGATTGAAGGTGGCGGTCTGGATCAGGCGGAAGCAGGCAAGTATCTGCTGCAGATGAGAATGCAAAAGCGCTACCTGCGCGATGTCTACTAAGGCACTGAAAGCGAGAGTGTTTCAGAAATAAAAAGGGCGCATTGAGCGCCCTTTTTTTATAGCCGCTACTCGCGGGGTCAGACTTTAAAGCGTCCGACCCATTGCTTGAGTTCTGCTGCACTCATTTCCAGCTCACGGGTACGGTCAGCGATCTGGCGGATGGAGCGGTCAGATTCATGGCTGATGCTGGCAATGTTGGTGAGATTTCGGCTCATCTCATCCGCCACGGCGCTCTGTTGCTGCGCTGCGGTCGCCACCAGATTGTTCATGTCTTTTATGGTGGTGATGCTACCGGTAATGGCACTGAACTGGCTGCCGGTTTCGTTGGCCTGAGTGACGCTGGTTTCGGCAATCTCAAGGCCGCTCTGCATGGATACCACCGCATCCTGACAGGCCTGGCGCAGGCGGTTGTTCAGCTCGTTGATTTCGTCGGTGGAGGTACGGGTACGCATCGCCAGAGTACGAACCTCATCGGCCACCACGGCAAAGCCACGTCCCTGTTCACCGGCGCGAGCCGCTTCGATGGCCGCATTCAATGCCAGCAGGTTGGTTTGTTCAGAAATGGCGGTGATTTGCTGCAAAATGGAGCCGACCTGTTCGCCGTGTTCTTCCAGCGCACGCACCATTTCAGCGGACTGGCTGATGGTTTCTGCCAGATCGCTAATGTGTTTGATGGTGGTGTTCACCAGCCCATAACCGGTCTGGGTGCGCTTATTCGCTTCCTCGGTTGTGATTGATGTGGACTGGGCATTGTCCGCGACATCCACGGAGGTTGCGGCCATTTCCTGCATAGCGGTCACCAGCTGTGTGGTTTCGCCGTTCTGCTGTTCGATCCCGCGTGAGCCCGCTTCCACCGCTTGTCCCAGCTCTTTACTGGTCTGTTCCAGCTGGTGCGCCTGAGCCCCGAGTGCGGTCATCAGCTCCTGCAGGCCATGCACGGAAGTATTGATGTTGTTACACACCACGCCGATTTCATCTTTGCTCTGGTAATCCAGACGATGGGTCAGGTCACCCTTGGCCATGTACGCCAGCACTTCGCTCACCTGTTGCAGTGGACGGGTGATGGAGCGGGAAATCAGTACGCCGAGATACACCAGAATCAGCAGGCTGATCCCCAGCACGATGAGGTTCAGACGCGCTTCTTTCCAGAACAGGGCATCAACATCATCCAGATAGACGCCGGTGGCCAGCACCCAGCCCCAGGGTTTAAAGAGCTCGCCGTACACCAGTTTGGTAGAGACCCCTTTGCCACTCGGTAGAGGCCAGGTGTACACACTTTCACCATGGCCATCGGCCTTGTTCTGATTAATCAGGTCAGTCAGGAAGGGCTTGCCCTCAGAATCCTTGATGCTGGAAGCAGCTTTACCATTCAGCTTGGGAGCGGGAGGGTCCAGCAGCATGGTGTTATCGCTGATGGAAAGAATATAGACGTAGTTGCCGTTGCCATAGCGAAGCTTGTCGATGGCATCCAGTGCTGCCTGTTTGGCCGCATCCTCACCCATGGAGCTGCTGAGCGTCTGATAGGACGCGACGCTCGCCAGTGCTGTTTGCACCACGTTATGGGTTTGAGTCTGGCGCTCGGCCAGTAGCTGTTCACGCAGTTTCAGCAGTGAAACAGTGGTAGCGCCGATAACGAGAGCCGCCATCAGCACGAGAAGCAGCATGAGTTTCATGCGTACAGTGAGATTCTTTAACACCCCGGTCACAATTTTACTCCTGATTGTTAGGTGTGCAGGCAACGAACGTCCGCGATGAGTTCAACCTGAATCGGTTTAGCGCGGCCTACTGCGGACAAGCCCCTAGATACTGTCCAATCCTATGTTCAGTGGATTCTAACGAAGCAAGTTCCACGCCTGAATGACTTTTACATTGGCTTGACGAATGCCTGTAGAGTCATAAATGGCGGGTGTTTCGGCGTTTACTATTTTTCCTGTCTGCCCCAGAAATGAGCAACGGTAAGGCATTGCGGCGCATCTGTGAGCGACGTTAGCTAAACCCAAAGGGGATAACAGATAAAGCTATTCATATAGATGAAGTGGGCGGCTGGCAGGATTCAGTGGGGAAACATCATGATAAAGCGAGTGCTGCGAGCATCTGACTCAGCCCTAATCCGGCCCTGATGGTTCTCGACAATGGCGCGAGTGATGGCCAGACCTAAGCCCACATGGCTATGATCGCGCTGCTGGGTTCCCGGAGCGCCTCGATAAAAGCGCTCAAAGAGACGGTTAAGCTGCTCTGCTTCAAGAGGCCTCTGGTGCTGATTCTCCACTTCGACGATCACGCCCTCTGCCTGAGTGCGCAGGTGAATCTCGATTCGACCGCCGAGCGGAGTGTAGCGGATAGCGTTGGAGATCAGATTATTAAACGCCCTTTGCAGGAGCTTTGCTTCGCCCGACAAGGTGGCTTCACCTGTCACGGCTAGCTGAATCTGCTGCTCCTCGGCGAGCATGTCGTAGTAATCCATGACCTGTTCAGCGAGCTGACGCAGGTTTATCTGTTTGGACTGAAACAGTTGCAGATGGTTATCGGCCTTGGCCAGGAACAGCATATCGTCAATCAGGCGGCGCATCTGTTCCAGACCTTCAAGGTTTTCATAGAGCGCATCGCTGTACTGAGTAACGTCACGTGGTCTGGAGAGAGTCACTTCCGTGCGGGTTTGTAGCGCGGTCACCGGGGTGCGAAGCTCATGGGCAATCTCTGCGCTGTAACTGCTGAGGCGGTCGAAGTCGTCGTTCAGGCGATGCAGCATGGCATTAAAGGCGCCAGCCAGAGGTCGCAGTTCCGTGGGCATGTCGTTTTCCCGCAGGCTGTGCTGCAACCGACTGGCTGAGACATCCTCCGCCAGCTCTGTCAGTTGGCGCAGGGGGCGAAGGCCAAGACGAACCATCCACCAGCCCAGCAGGCCACTCAGGAGCAGGCATATGCCCAGTCCCAGCCAGAGACCAGTCCTGAACTGGTGAAAGAAGTGCTCATGCACAGTGACATTCTTGATCAGCTCCAGATGCCAGGATTCCGCAAAGCCCGGCGTCATAATGTCGCTGGAAAGCCCGCGGTATTGCTGCTGTGAGTCCTGCCATTGCCACAGCCGGACAGCGGTGTCTGAGGTGTTGGTGTGTCGGGGAATCGCGCTGGTGCCAAGCGAGGCTGAGCTCCAGACAAGTTGGTCGGCATGCCAGAGTCTGGCCTGAATATCGCCGTGATCACCGAGTAGCAGATTCAGTTCATCCTTCAGTGTGGAGACAGAGGTTGTTGCTTTCAGACTGGTGAGCAGGTGAGTCACAGCGGTATTTTTCTGGCGAAGATCTTTCTGATCAAGCTGTACGAAGTGCTGATGGGTGCCCAGATTGAAGGCCAGGCCTGCCAGCAACAGAACGCTACCGACGACCAGCATGAACATCAGACTGAGGCGGGCCGTGAGTGAGTGGGGCTTCACTCTCTGTGCTCCAGGCAGTAACCCATTCCGCGGGCGGTATGAATCAGTTTCACCGTAAACGGATCATCGATCTTGGCGCGCAGCCGCCGGATAGCGACTTCGACCACATTGGTATCGCTGTCAAAATTCATATCCCAGATCTGGGATGCAATCAGGGACTTGGAAAACACCTCACCTTGGCGTCGGAGCAGTAGCTCCAGTAGCGCAAACTCCCGTGCGGTGAGACTAATGCGCTGCCCAGCCCGCTGCACCCGGCGTTTCAGCAGATCCATCTCCAGATCCGCAACCTGCAGATGAGTGGTCACCGCCTGAGGCTGGCCCCGGCGCAGTAACGTTCGAATACGCGCCAGCAGCTCACTGAACGCAAAGGGTTTGATGAGATAGTCATCCGCGCCAAGCTCCAGACCTTTAACACGGTCATCCACACTGTCTCTGGCGGTGAGGAACAGCACGGGCAGAGTTTTTCCCGCACTTCGCAAGGTACGCAGCACCTCCCAGCCACTCAGATCCGGCAGCATGACATCCAGGATAATCAGCTCTGGCGGGTCATTAAGAGCCAGCTGCAGGCCGGTTGCAGCGGACGCTGCCATACTGACACTGAAGCCTTCCTCCATCAGACCTTGCTGGAGGTAGGACGCGATCCGGGGATCATCTTCAATAATCAGTAAACGCATGGGCATATCCTGTGGCGTGGCTGGGCCATTATGCCCTTGGCAGGCTGCAAAAGTGTCAATCTGACAAAAATGTAATGTTGACGTCAGCCTGGGGCAAGGTCGGGTCAGTAAGCTTGAGTCAGACTAATTCGCAGGAGTGGATATGGCGACCTTGACCTGGCAGCGCTGGCTGCGTCGTGTACCTGGCCTTCTGGCTGTAGTGCCGACTCTGGCCCTGAGTGGTACCTATGATCTGACGATTGACCAGCAGACTCTCACTATTGACGGTAAAGCCCAGAAAGCGCTGACCATCAATGGCAGTGTGCCGGGGCCTACCCTGAGATTTCGTGAGGGTGAAGAGGTCACGATCAATGTGACAAACCATCTCAAAGAAGATACCTCCCTGCATTGGCATGGCCTGATTCTGCCTGCTGATCAGGACGGTGTCCCAGGCTTTAGTGGCTTCAAGCCTATTCAGCCAGGCCAGACCTTTACCTACCGCTTCCCTTTGCGCCAGTCCGGAACCTACTGGTATCACAGCCACTCCGGTTTTCAGGAGCAGGATGGTATCTACGGTGCCCTGATTATTGATCCTGCCGGGAAAGACCCGATTGAGGCCGATCGTGACTATGTGGTGATGCTGTCAGACTGGGCGGAGGACAGCGGCGCTACCATTTTCCGTAACCTTAAACGCAAGAGTGATTACTACAATAACCGTCCGGTCACTCTGGGTGATTTCTTTGCTCAAGCCAAGGATCAGGGGTTTGGCAAGGCGCTGGATAACCGTTTGGCCTGGGGCCAAATGCGAATGATGGATTCTGATATTTCTGATGTCTCCAGCGGTTATACCTATCTGATTAATGGCAAATCTGCGGCGGATAACTGGACCGGGCTTTTCCAACCCGGTGAGCGGGTACGACTGCGGTTGATTAACGCCTCTGCCATGAGCTACTTCGATGTGCGGATTCCCGGACTGAAAATGACAGTGGTTCAGGCAGATGGTAATCAGGTCGAGCCTGTCAGCGTTGATGAACTGCGCATAGCGGTGGCGGAAACCTACGATGTGATTGTCGAACCCACGGAAGATAAGGCCTACACCCTGTTTGCTCAGACCGTAAGTCGCGGTGGCTTTGCCCGTGCCACGTTGGCACCCCGAGCGGGCATGACAGCGAAAGTGCCGGACATGAGCCCGGTGCCGGTATTGACGATGGCCGATATGGGGATGTCACACGGTATGGGTCATGGTGCGATGAACCATGGTGATATGGCGATGGATAACATGGCCGGAATGGATCACTCCACCATGGATCATTCCAAGATGAACCACGGTGATATGGCGATGGATAACATGGCGAGTATGGACCACTCCACCATGGATCATTCCAACATGAACCAAGGGGCTGCTTCGCGTTCTCGTGAGTCGGACTATGCTCCCGGTAGCGGGCTGGAGCCCAAGGCGGCGAATGGCGGCATATTTCTGGTTTATGGTGACCTGAAAGCCGTTAAACCCTTTAAGGAATATCGCCAGCCGGATCGTGAAATCGAACTGCGTCTGACGGGCAATATGGAGCGCTACATCTGGTCGATTAACGGTATCAAATACACGGATGCAGAGCCTTTGCACCTGACCCTGGGCGAGCGTGTGCGCATCCGCTTTGTTAATGACACCATGATGATGCACCCCATGCACTTGCATGGGATGTGGATGCAGCTGGACAAGGGCAAGGGCGCCTTTAATCCCCTGAAACATATTGTGAACGTTGCTCCCGGCACGACGCTGACCGTGGATGTTCCGGTGGATGCCGTGGGTGAATGGGCATTCCATTGCCACCTGATGTACCACATGGCCGCTGGCATGTTCCGTAAGATCATTGTCGACCGGCCCGGCACTGCCCCCACCGGCACGCCGGCAATGAACATGAGCCAGTCAGGAGAGAAGCATGTCCACTAAGCCTGCAGTTACGCACTTCGCCCGCTCTTGTCGGCATTTGGCTCCCTGGCTGACTGCCTCCGCTCTGCTGGCCTCCGTTTCACCGGCGATGGCTGATGAGATGATGGGGAGTATGGTTCTCCCATCCTTTACTCTGGATCGTCTTGAGTGGCGTGCAGGTGAGGGCAGTGATGTCTTGGCCTGGGAAAGTGAGCTACGTATCGGCAACGATGAAAATGCGCTGCTGTGGCGCTTCAAGGGTGAGCAGCTGGAAGGCGGTGATACGGAAAAGGCCGAGAACCACCTGCTCTGGCAGCACATGACCAGTGAGTTCTTTAATGTGCATGCCGGACTCCGATATGACCATGAACCCGCGCCACAACGTGCTTACGCAGTACTGGGGCTGGATGGTCTGGCGCCCTACTGGATTGAAACCAATGCGGATCTGTATCTCAGTGATGAAGGTCGTCTGAGTGCCCGGATTGAGCTTGAACATGATCTGGCGCTGACACGCCGCTGGACGCTGCAGCCTGCCCTTGAGATTAATCTCGCCGCAGCGGATGACGAGGCCATTGATCAGGGGGCGGGGCTGACCTCCACTGAATTGGGACTTCGTCTTCACTATGGTGTCACACCAGACATTAGCCCTTATATTGGCGTGCACTGGGAGCAGAAGTACGGCAAGACGGCGAATCTGGCTGAACATCATGGCGAACGCACCGCAACGACCTACGGTGTGATAGGTATTAGTCTGGCATTCTGATACCTGCCACCTGCAGGTTTCTTTCACCTCTGACCAGGAGAACAACGATGATAAAAACGCGCGCTGCGCAGGGCTTTCGCCCTCTGGTACTCGCTGCCGGCATGTTGCTGGCGGGGATGGCTCAGGCTCATATGGCCATGACAGGCTCTCAGCCGGCTGATCAGCAAGTGATGACCTCTGCTCCTGCAGCACTGAGTCTGGATTTCTCCAAAGCGGTGAATCTCATCAGTGTGACCCTGACCGATGCCAGCGGCGAACAGCGTGAGCTTAAGGTCAATCGCAAGGCCCGGGAAACCCATCATGAAGTGAAAGTTCCTACGCTGACTGCCGGTGCCTATCAGGTTAAATGGACCTGCCTCGGTGGTGATGGCCATAAAATGAGCGGCAATTTTGCATTCAGCATTGCTCCTTAACAGGAAATGGACGTAATGACCCTGTGGGAAACAGGCACGTTGCTGATGAAAGGCGGTAGCTACCTTTCGCTCGCGGCTCTCTGTGGAGGGCTACTGGCCTCCGGCTGGTTCGCGACGCGCGCCACTGAGCGCTGGATTCGTGGCTACACTCTGGTGGGTGCGGTCGGCACAGCGTTGTTGGTGTCGCTGCACTTTCTGGTACAGGTGGGCGCGCTGGCAGAAAATGGTCTCCGTGGCATGGTGGACCCGATGTTGGCCTCTTTGCTGTGGGAATCCGGTGTCGGCTCCACTTTCGCATGGCGTGAACTGGCGGCGCTCATGGCTCTGCTGTTGCTGTGTATTCGTACCTTATCGGTCGTCGGCCAACGGCTATTGATGTTGGTGAGCTTTCTGGCAGTAGCAGTATCTTTCAGCCAGAGCGGCCACAGTGCTGAACAAGGGTTGTGGGTGCAGCTGGCATTGGGAACGCATGCCCTGATTGCCTTGCTGTGGATTGGTATGCTGTTGCCTTTATGGCTGCAGCTGCGACGGGAACAGGACGAGCTGGCCAAGCAGCTGCTGACGCGCTTCGGAAAGCTGGCGACGGTGCTGGTTCCTGTCCTGTTACTGGCGGGAGCCTGGGTGGGCTGGCGTCTTGCGGCGGGCAACCTGCCTGCACTCTGGCGTACAGCCTATGGAGAAGGTCTGGCCTTAAAGCTGGTACTGGTCGTAGGGTTACTCTTACTGGCACTGCTGAACCGTAACCTGCTGGTGCCGCGTTTACCGAGTACCCGTGGTTTACTGCTTCGCTCAATTCGTGCGGAGAAGGCTCTGGTACTGGCGATTATTGTCGTCACCTTGGTGATCTCGACACTGATGGGGCCGGAAGTCAGCGAGTAATGACGACCAATGTGCACATCAGCGGCCGGATCAGGTGACAAAGTAGAATCTAATGGGGAAATGCCTGACACCGGATTTCCGCCTCTCGGTTTAGGCCTTAGCATTGCGGTATTCAAACGGCAGTGATTGAGGAGAATGGGAGTGGTGCGTTGGGGTCTCAGTTTGCTGGGCGTTCCGCTATTGAGTGTCATCCTGGTGTATTGCCTGGACTGGCGCGATATCAGTGAGTGTCTGCAACAGGGCAAAGCCTATGACTACGGCACGGGCCAGTGTGTCCAGGGGCTGGTGGTCTTTCGCTCCTTTACCGAACGCCACACCTATCTGATGGAAGCCAGTGCGCTGATGGCGCTGGTCGGCCTGTCACTCTGCGCGTTTGGTCTCTTCCGCCGTTCCTGATTGCCAGCGCGCGATCCGTTGATCTTTTTCCTGCCATAACCCATTAAGCCAGTCCTGTACTGCCCGACGGTAGCTGGCATCCTGCTGATAATTGCCTGCACGAAACTCGGCAGGTACCTCATGTGCTACGACCTGCATTCGCACTTCCTGGACCTGCCCTGAGAGAAACTGCCAGAAGTTCGGAATCCCCTGTGGATAAAACAGCGTGACATCCAGCACGGTACTGATCTGATCGCCCATGGCATTGAGGGTAAAAGCAACGCCGCCGGCTTTGGGACGTAACAGATGCCGATAGGGGGATTGCTGCGCCGCCTGCTTGGCCGGTGTAAAGCGTGTGCCTTCGACATAATTCACCAGCGAGACAGCACGCCCGCGCAGCTTCTCACAAGCACGGCGCGTGGTGGCGAGATCCTCATGGGCGAGGCCGGGGTTGCGTGCAATGGCCTCACGGCTGTGACGGCGCATGAAAGGGTAGTCGAGCGCCCAGCAAGCCAGACCCACAAAGGGAACCCAGATCAGCTGGCGCTTAAGGAAGAAGGTAAAGAAAGGCGCGCGATCCAGCATCAGCTCCACCAGACAGGGAATATCCACCCAGCTTTGGTGATTGCACAGCACCAGCGCCGAACGGTCTGCGTGCAGATGCTCACGACCGTCGATGACCCAGCGCGTCGGCAGCAGAGCCAGCAGGATACGACGATTGATGCGCGCCCAGCTCCGGGCAAAGAAACGGACGCCCACTCCCAATAGGTGTTGTCCGCCCGGGAAAGGCAGCAGTGCCTTGATCAGGCCCAGCAGAATCAGCGGCAGGATACACACCACCGTACAGGCGAGCAGCAGCAGGCTCGTCAGCAATCCTCTGAATAACGGCATCATCTTCAGGGCGTCAATCCTTGTCCCGGGGTGATCGGCTTGCACACTGTATAGCATAGACTGCCGCTGGCATCGTAATGCGCGTTCTACTGACGAATAAGCGCGCCTTGGCGTCATTGCGTCCATCCAAACGGTTTGAGACTGGTAGTTTGAGAGGCTTTCTCATAACGTAAATTTTCCTGATTTTCTGCACGAAGCCGACAGAGCTTTGAGAAAATTTTTAACGAGTCGAGAGCGTTAACGGGTTGATATGGGTTGTAAGGGCTGGATAACAAAGCTCCTGATGACGGCATGCTTGCTGCTGGCGAGCATGGCATCGAGCTATGCGCACACACCGGGTGATGTGCTGATTCCGGCTGACCTGTTCGAACAGGTAACCTCGCCACTGCTGGTGTTTGACCCCAAGAGCGGTCAGATTCTGCGCGCGAATGACAGCGCTATCGCCTTTTATGGCTATGGTCGTGATCTCGAAGGGATGAATATCCAGCAGATCAACATGACCGATCTCAAAACCTCTGCCCGCGAGCGGCAGAAGGCCGAACAGGACAATATCCACTACATCATTGCGCTGCATCGTCTTGCCGACGGCGGCATTCGCACCATGCAGGTCAACTCCTGGCCCTTGTATGTGAAAGGGCGCGAACTGCGCTTTGCCATCGTGCAGGACATTACCGGACGGCCGCTGGAAACCTCGCTTCGCAGTGAGCCGCCGCCCAGTACCGCACTGGATATTCCTACGCAGGACAATTCCGCCACGACGCGTATTATCAACCGCGCGCTGATGGCCATTGTATTGATCCTGACGATCGCGATTGTGGTGTTCTATCGTCGCGCCAGCCTGCAATCGCGCACAGAAAACCGCCTGAATCAGCAAAGCCTGCTGATGGCGAACCTGCTCGACTCCATGCCGGATCTGATTTTCTTCAAGGATCTGGAAGGCAAATACATCGGCTGTAATGAAGCGTTTTGCCGTTTTATGAGCATGGACCGCAAAGACATTGTCGGGGCGATTGATACGGATCTGGTCAATGCCCAAACCGCCAAAATGTATCGACGCAGTGATCTGGAAGTCATCAAGAGTGGCGAAGTCTCCACCCATGAGCAGGAAGTGCGCTCCAAAAGTGGGGTGGATTACCTCTTTGATACCCTGAAAGCGCCGCTTCGCGATATGGACGGCAGCATCGTCGGTATTATCGGCATCAGCCGGGATGTGACCGCCCGCCGCCATACCGAACAGCAGATCGAAAGCCTCGCATTCTTTGATGTGCTGACGCATCTGCCCAACCGTACCCAGTTGCTGAAGAAACTGCAGGAGCTGGCCTCGGGGCTGCGCACGCGCGGCGAATACGGCGCTTTGCTGTTTATCGACCTGGATCACTTCAAGAATATTAATGACGTCTTTGGTCATGCCACCGGCGATGAGTTGCTGCAGGTGATGGCCAACCGTCTGAGCCGCCATTTGCGTCCGCAGGATATGCTGGCGCGTCTCGGCGGCGATGAGTTCGTTATCGTCTACAACGGTTTGGGTGATCATCCCGGTAAGGCCATGGCGGAAGCTGACAGTGCCATCGCCGAGCTGATTCGCCATATTGCTATGCCCGTGTCGTTGCATCATCGGGAGCTGAAAGTCGGCTGCTCCATTGGTTCCGTGCTGTTTGATCAGCAATACGAAGATGTCGGCGAGTTGTTGAAACAGGCAGATATGGCCATGTATCAGGCCAAAGAGCGCGGACGAAACCAGTGTGTGTGGTTTGAGCCAGCGATGCGCGCCAAGGTCGAGCACCGTTTTGCTATTGAGGCCGAGCTGCGTCGTGCCCTGGTTCAGCAGGAGTTACAGCTCTATCTGCAGCCACAATTATCGCTGGCAGAGGACGTCATCGGTTATGAAGTGCTGCTGCGCTGGATGAGCCCCATGCGTGGCATGGTGATGCCGGGTGACTTTATTGATGTGGCCGAAGAAACCGGGCTGATTATTCCCCTTGGCGATTGGGTGCTGGAGGAAAGCTGCCGACTGATGGCGGCTCATCCGGGCCTGAAGCTGGCGGTGAACGTCAGTGCCCTGCAGTTCCTGCATGGCAACTTTGTCCAGCGGGTGGAAACCCTGCTGCGCGACTACGGTATCGCTCAGGATCAGTTGACGCTGGAAGTGACGGAAAGTCTGGTTATCGAGGATTTTGATGCCGTTCGCCTGATCATGCAGCGCCTGCAGATGCAGGGTGTGCGTCTTTCCATTGATGACTTCGGCACCGGTTATTCGTCGCTGGCGTATCTCAAACGTTTGCCGATTAATGAACTCAAGATTGATCGAAGCTTTATTCGTGATTTGCCGGAAGACTCCAGCGATGCCTCACTGGTGGCGCTGATTCTGACCCTGTCTCAGCACATGAACCTGCAGGTGGTGGCTGAAGGCGTGGAGACGGAGGCTCAGGCTGAATTCCTGCGCCGGCATCAGTGTCATCTCTTCCAGGGTTACTACTTCGGCCATCCGCGCCCTGCGGAAAGCTGGCTGGCCGCTGAACCTGCGGCGCATCACGACGCCTGAGTTCAGCGGTAGCAGGTCTCTTCCGTCCTCGTCAGTTACTCTTTGAACGTGAGTACAATCTTGCCGCGGGTCCGGCCTGACTCACTCAGCGTGTGTGCACGGGCGACCTCTTCAAACGGAATCCTGTGCTCCAGCTGGATTTTGAGCTTACGGTCCTGCGTCAGTTCCAGCAGGGATTCCAGCTGATCATGCGAAGGTGCGACTCTGAGGCCAGTGGCCCGGTGGCCTTGCTGCACTACCGCTTCAATCACTTCCTCGGCTGTGCGTGAGGGCAGGGTGACCAGAATGCCGTTATGGCTCAGGCAGCGTGCGGCCTTGGCCCCCGTGCTGCCACCCACGCCATCCAGTACGATATCGGCATCCTGAATCATCTCGGCCACATCGGTGGTGTGATAGTCCACGCAGTGTTTGATGCCCAGGCTTCGCAGGTAATCATGATGAGAGGCGGAGGCCACCGCGATCACTTCGGCACCCGCGGCCAGGGCAATCTGGCAGGCCAGATGACCAACACCACCGGCGGCCGCCAGAATCACCACGCGCATGCCTTCTCGCAGGTGTCCCTGATCATAAAGTGCCTGCCAGGCGGTCAGCCCGGCCAGCGGCAGTGCGGCCGCTTCGGCAAAGCTCAGGTTATCCGGCTTGTGAATCAGGTGCCCGGCAGAGGCGGAAACCTCCTCGGCATAGCAGCGGCCGGGGGAGGGGAAGTTCAGCAGGCCCATGACGGCATCGCCGGGCTGAAAGATCGATACCTCGGCAGAGGCGGAATCCACGACGCCGGACATTTCCCAGCCTAATACCAGTGGCAGCCCTTCAGAGGCCATGGCAGCGCCGCCGCCCTGGCGAGTCTTCCAGTCAATGGGGTTGACCCCCGCTGCGCGGGTATGGACGATGACATTACCGGCTTCCAGCAAGGGCGTCGGTACTTCATCAATCTGCAGGACATCTGTGCCCCCGAAGGCATGTATGCGGATGCTTTTCATGGTATCCCCCTGGATCTCTAAGGTCGTTCCGACAGGTTCCACGTCACTAACGTGGTATCTGCCGCTTGCGAACGGGGAGTTCAAGTCTTCGCCGGCGTTCCTCATGAACTGAACGGGAGGTTCAGCATGCGTGTGGCGGTTTTCGGCAGTAAGCCCTATGACCAGGCTTTTCTCAGCGCGGCCAATCAGGCCCTCGGTGAAGCCGGTCACGATCTTCACTACTTTCATGTCCGTCTCAACCGCGAAACCTGGGAGCTGGCCAAAGGCTTTGAGGCGGTCTGTGTCTTTGTTAACGATGAACTCACCGCGCCGGTGCTGGCCTCTCTGGCCAGTCATGGATTGCGTTTTGTCGCCTTGCGCTGCGCCGGTTTCAATAACGTGGATCTGAAAATGGCGGACCAGCTGGGTATTAGCGTAGTCCGTGTTCCGGCGTATTCGCCAGAGTCAGTGGCAGAACATGCGGTTGGGCTGATGCTGACCCTGAGCCGAAAATATCACCGCGCCTTTCAGCGGGTGCGTGATGGCAATTTCGCGCTGCAGGGGCTGCTTGGTTTTAACTTTCACGGACGCACGGCAGGCCTGATCGGGCTTGGCAAGATTGGCCTTGCCACTGCGCGTATTCTCAAGGGGCTGGGGATGCGGGTGATTGGTTTTGATCAGGTGTTTAGCGAGGCGGCGAAAGCGATTGGCATCGAGCCGGTCAGTCTTGAAACCCTGTATGCCGACAGCGATGTGATTTCCCTGCATTGCCCCCTGACCCGGGACACCTTCCATCTGATTAATGAGTACTCTTTGGCGCAGATGCGTCGCGGCGTGATGCTGATTAACACCAGTCGCGGCGGGTTGATTGATACCGCCGCAGTGATTGCCGCGCTAAAAAGCGAGCAGCTCGGTTATCTGGGGCTGGATGTCTATGAGCAGGAAGGGGATCTCTTCTTTGAGGATCTGTCCGACAAAGTCATCGCTGATGATGCTTTCGAACGCCTGCTGACCTTCCCCAATGTGCTGATTACCGGACATCAGGGCTTCTTCACCGAGGAGGCGCTAGGCAGCATTGCCGAGGTGACTCTGCGAAATCTTGTTCAGCTCGGTCAGGGCGAAGCTTGCCCCAACCTTTTGGGAAGTGATTATTTGGCCTGACCCTGCTACAACTTTTCTGATACCCCGACGCAGGCTGCGCTGGTTCACCCTGCGTCGGGTAAAAGGCATCGCTGAAAATAACACTAACAACAGCTTCGCCCTGATGGGTGAGTGGGGATGACGATGATTGGGATTCTGGAACCGGTGTTTCTGGTCAGTGGCCTGGTGATGATACTCATGGGCTTCAGTCTTTATGGCCGCCGAACCGGAGATTGGCGCTCACTGGTTTATTTCTGGCGGCCTACCATCGCCTTTTCTGCCGGGGAATATGTACTCTATCGGTTAGGGATCACCGTCATGGTGATCGGGCTATTTGCCAGATTGTATAACCATCTCGGTTTTTAAAATTACCTGAGGCGTTACGTCGTATCAGGTACAGGGAGCGGATTTCCCGCAGTCAATGAGGTTCGAATGGCAGAAGTACGTTTGCTGGTAGTGGATGATGCCAGTTTTATCCGGGATTTGGTCAAGCGCGTGGTACGCACCAAGTTGCCAGGTATTGAGGTGCACGAAGCGGCTCATGGTAAACAGGCATTGCAGCTGCTGAATAAAACGGCCTTCGATATCATTCTCTGTGACTGGGAAATGCCGGAAATGACCGGATTGGATGTACTCAAATGGGTACGCGCTCAGGAAAGCTATAAAGCGGTGCCCTTTATCATGGTCACCAGTCGTATTGATAAGGAGTACGTGGTTGAGGCAGTGCAAAGCGGGGTGTCTGACTATATCGGCAAACCCTTTAGCAATGAGCAATTGCTGAACAAGCTGGCCAAAGTCCTTTCCAAGAAATATGACCTCAAGGCGCTGGCGCAACGCCCGGGTGGCGGAGCGGCTGCTCCTGCCGCGATGAGTGGCAGCCAGAGTGCGTTATTGGGAGCGAAAGCGGCACCGGCGGCCAAACCCCAGGGCGTCGCGGCAGAGTCCGTGAGCGTTTTGACAGGCGGTACTGCGGCGGCCAAGGGCACGGGCAAAAAGGTGGCGGCTAGTCAGGCGCCTAAAGGACTCGCACAGCTTCGACTGCCGGATGGTTCGACCCTGCGCTGCATGATCAAAGACATCAATCTGCAGGAAGCGCTGTTGGTGATTAAGGTCGAGGAGCGTAATCCCGGCGTGCTGGAACAGGCCGTGGTGGATATTGAGCAGGAAGGTGGTCAGCAGGTGGCGCGGGTGAATGGCTTTGTCTATTCGGTGCAGGCCGCTGAGCGCAGCATCGAAAGCACCTTCCTCAGCGTCAAAATCGTCTTTGTGGATAACGACCCTGATAAGTTTGAAGCCCTTTCCCGTTTTGTTGCGCAGATTCGCTAGAGCGGTATTACCCTGAACCGGCGCGCTAGCGTGCGCGCCACTCCTCTTTCATCAGGCCGTAGATGTCATGATCCACGATGATATTGCCCAGCTTCTCCGCGTGGCGGATACGGCCCTCGTGCAGAAAACCAGCTCGCTCAATCACCCGACGGCTGGCGGCGTTGTCTGAGGCCACCCGGATCTCCAGACGCACCAGCTGCCATTCCTCGAACGCCAGTCGCATCATTTTTTCCAGCGCCCGCCGCATAATGCCTTTGCCCGTGCAATCTTCACTCAGCCAGTAACCCACGCGTCCGGTCTCGATACGCCAGTCAATTTGCTGCAGGTGAATACCGCCGGCCAGTTGTCCCCGATAGATAATGCACAGCGGCATCAGCTCACGCTCTGCCAGCAGGTGAAGCTGCTGGCGGATCATGTTGAGGGCATCATCCGGGCTTTTGATTTCCGGTGGCCAGGCCAGCCAGCGTTCAAGCCAGGGCCGCTGGGCATCGACAATGGAGAAGATCGGCTCGGCCATGTCCGGACTGCAAAGACACAGGCTGATTTCTTCATCGACTTCCAGACGCAGCATAGGGCTCTCCTTGGCAGTGATTTTCCGCTTGAGTGGGCTGTCCTGTTCCTAACGAGTCACACGGTAAATCGCAACTTCCCCAAGCAGGTTCGGGAAGTAACGTGCTGCCCAGTTATCCCGATGCTCCGAGTCCACTACGGTGCGGTCAAGAATGCTGATGCCGCGTTCCCGGCAGAGCTGTTCAAAGTCACGGAAGGTACAGAAGTGGATGTTAGGCGTGTCGTACCATTCAAAGGGCAGGAACTTCGATACCGGCATCCGGCCGCGGCGGGCGAGGTGGAAACGGTTACGCCAGTGTCCAAAGTTGGGGAAGGTGATGATGCATTCACGACCGACGCGCAGCATCTCTTCCAGTGCCGAGTCCGGGCGATGCAGTGTCTGTAGCGCCTGGCTCATGAGGACGGTATCGAACGCCTGGTCGCGGAAGTTACCCAGGCCTTTGTCGAGGTTTTGCTCCAGCACGCAGACATTGCGCTCAAGGCACTGGCGGATGTTATCGGCATCAATTTCCAGACCGTAGCCGCGCACGCCCTTGTGGGTTTGCAGCCAGGCCAGTAGCTGGCCATCGCCACAGCCAAGGTCAAGGACACGAGTATTGGGGCGAACCCAGTGCTGGATCAGATCAAGATCAGGACGTAACATCTCAGTGCTCCTTGACTGCGGACGAGCTGTGGGCAAAACCGGTGTCAGCCACACGTTTCAGATAGGTATCCATCAGCTCCATGTAACGCGGGATCGGCAGCAGGAAGGCATCATGGCCCTGAGGAGCATCAATTTCTGCGTAGCTCACGTCTTTGTCAGCGACCACCAGGGCATCGACAATTTCACGGGAGCGGGCAGGGGAGAAGCGCCAGTCGGTGGTGAAGGACATGAGCATAAACTTGCAGCGTGCCTGATCCAGCGCCTGGGCCAGATCATCGTTATGCTCGGAGGCCGGATCAAAATAGTCGAGGGCTTTGGTCATCAGCAGATAGGAGTTGGCATCAAAGGCGGTGGAGAACTGCTCGCCCTGATAGTGCAGATAGCTTTCCACCTGAAAGTCCACGTCGAACTCAAAAGACAGCTTGCCGGTCTTCAGCTCGCGGCCAAACTTCTCGCGCATGGCTTCATCCGACAAATAGGTAATGTGGCCAACCATACGTGCCAGCATTAAACCGACCTTGGGATAGGAACCAAGCTGGGCATAGCGGCCCTGGTGAAATTCCGGGTCTTTACTGATCGCCTGACGGGCCACTTCATTAAAGGCGATATTCTGTGCCGAGAGCTTGGGAGCGGAAGCAATGATCATGGCGTGAGCCAGACGCTCCGGATAGCGAATACTCCACTGCAACGCCTGCATACCGCCAAGACTGCCGCCAATGACCACTGCCCAGCGTCTGATACCAAGACGATCAGCCAGACGGGCCTGAGTATCCACCCAGTCCTGAACGGTGACGACGGGGAAATCCGGGCCATACGCCTGACCGGTACCGGGATTGATGCTGGTCGGGCCGGTGCTGCCGTGGCAGCCGCCAAGGTTATTCAGGCCAACGATAAAGAACTTGTTGGTATCGATAGGCTTGCCAGGGCCAACGGCGCTGTCCCACCAACCGGGCTTGCGATCATTGGCATCGTGATAACCCGCCACATGATGGTGCCCTGAGAGAGCATGGCAGATCAGGATTGCGTTGGAGGCGTCGTCATTGAGCGTGCCGTAGGTTTCCACCATCAGCTGGTAGTTTTCCAGCGTGCGGCCGCAGCTAAGGGTCAGCGGCTCATCGAAAACCAGACATTGAGGGGTGACCAGTCCTACGCTGTCCGCAGGAAAAGTCGGTTGGGCATCATGGCTCATGGTGTTTCACGTCCTCTGGCTTCATTCCGGGCGCCTGCCGGCACCTGAGCCGTCAGACGTAACAGGTCAGGAGCGCATCATCATTTCCAGGGCGGCAGGAATGGTCGCAGGTGCAGCAATGCGCACACGCTTGTGACGATTCAGCTCGCCTGACACAATCGAAACAGACCGCTTGGGTACGCCAAAGGCGCTGGCAAGAAAGGCGACCAGATGCTGGTTCGCCTTCCCTTCCACCGGCGGTGCGGTAATACGGACTTTCAGGGCATCGCCGTGCAAGCCGGCAAATTCATCCTTGCTGGCCTTGGGCTGCAGATGACAGGTCAGTACCAGATCATCCTTGTCCTGTTGCCACCAGCTCATGCTTATCGTACCAAGCCCATATAGGGCACGCTGTGCACCAGGAAGGATTGCACCAGCTGGATGACTAGAAACACAAGAATGGGTGACAGATCAAGACCACCGAGCGGTGGAATCACCCGACGGCAGAGGCCGTAAACAGGCTCAGTAATCTGGAAGACCAGACGCGCCGCAGGATGATCTGCCTGTGGCGCTACCCAGCTCAGGATGACCGAGATCACCATGGCCCAGAAGTAAATATCCAACAGGGCATAAAGCACACCCGCCGCCGCGGCCAGAATCAGCAGCGGCAAATCGTTGAGCGCCTGTGCGCCACCGGCGAGGTAGACCACGATAACCGCGACCAGCAAGTAGACGATAAAGGCCAGAATCAGCGAGGCGACATCCAGTCCACCCATGCCAGGCACCAGTCGGCGAATGGGCGCCAGCACTGGCTGTGTGGCTTTTACCACCGCCTGTGACAGGGGGTTATAGAAGTCGGCACGGGACATCTGAAGAATAAAGCGCAGCAGCACGATAAAGACGTACAGGCTGCCCAGGGTTTTGACGATCAGAATGACCGGATCACTCATGGGAGTCCTCGTTAGCTACAGCAGGAGTACTGAGTTCAGCCGCCAGTTCGCGGCCACGGTCAGCACAGGCAGTCATGGCGGATAAGGTTAACTCATGCAAGCCACCCTGTTCAAAGGTCAGAACAGCTCTTTCCGTTGTGCCCTTGGGTGACATGACACGGCGTTTCAGTTCATCCGGCGCAAGGCCGCTTTCTTTGGCCATGCGGGCGGCACCCAGTGCGGTCTGTACGGTCAGCGTAAGTGACTGCTCAGCACTAAGCCCAAGGGCTTCACCGGCTTTGGCCATGGCCTCCATGAACATGAAGTAATAGGCCGGGCCACTGCCGGAGACAGCAGTGACAGCGTTGATCAAATCTTCATCGGCCACCCAGGTAGTGATACCGATGGCATTCATGATCTTTTCTGCCAGAACACGATGCAGGTCACTGGTGTATTCGTTGGCGAACAGGCCGCTGGCACCCACACCCAGAGAGGAAGGAGTGTTGGGCATGCAGCGAACGATCGGCAGTTCTTCATCAAGCCACTCGCCGATAGTATCGACACCAATACCTGCGGCCACAGAGATAATCAGCGGCTTATGGTCCAGTTGACCGGCCAGCTCACGACAGACGGTTTCCAGCACCTGAGGTTTCACGCCCAGCACAACAACCTGTGCTTCACGTACTGCTTCCACATTACTGGTGGCGACACGAATACCGAGAGCATCTTTCAGGTTCAGCAGTTTGGCGGGAGTTCGGCCGCTGGCGAGGATGAAATCACTGGGATAGCCATTGGCAACCAGTCCACCCATGATCGCGCCGGACATATTGCCCGCGCCGATGAATGCCAGAGTCGCTTGCGACATGTGTCTTTCCTTCTCTAGGGCGGCGGTGGCCGCAACAGGTGAATCGTAGGATGAATTAGTGATTGCTGTAATCGCGACGTCCGAAGATGGCGGTTCCTATCCGAACCCAGGTGGCGCCTTCCGCAATGGCGGCTTCCATATCGCCGCTCATTCCCATCGACAGGGTATCGCCAGCTGGCAGCACAGAAAGTAGTCCAGCTAACTGATGGAAAGGTTCGCGCTGGGCCGCTTCGTCTTCGGCGGGAGCGGGAATACACATCAGGCCGCGCAGACGCAGGCGGGGCAACTGGCTGATTGCTTCAACCAGTGAAGGCAGTTCTGCAGGAGAAATACCGGATTTACTGTCCTCACCGCTGACATTGACCTGAATGCAGATGTTCAGTGGCGGTAGGTCATCAGGGCGCTGGTCATTCAGGCGCTGAGCGATTTTCAGACGATCGACGCTGTGGACCCAATCAAAATGACTGGCGACTTCGCGGGTCTTGTTAGACTGCAGCGGGCCGATGAAATGCCAGTCGATGTCGAGATCCGACAGCGCCTGCACTTTTTCAATCCCTTCCTGCACATAGTTTTCACCAAAACTGCGCTGACCTGCGGCATAGGCGGCACGCACATCATCGGCGGGTTTGGTCTTGCTGACGGCCAAGAGTCTGACACTGTCGTGATTGCGACCTGCTTTGGCCACTGCCGCCTCGATCTGGCGGTACACTTGCGCGATGTTTTCAGCAATACTCATGAATCTACCTGTAATTCTACCGGCGCAAAGCCCGTATTATTGCCCGTGCCACCCAGCAAAGAAAAGTGACTGAGATGGATATTACCGAGCTGCTGTCATTCAGTGTGAACCAGAACGCTTCCGACCTGCATCTGTCGGCCGGTCAGCCACCCCTCATTCGTGTGGATGGCGAGATTCGCCGTATCAAGATGGACCCGCTGGACAACAAGCTGGTGCTGGATCTGGTCTACTCCATCATGAATGACGCCCAGCGTAATGTCTTTGAACAGGAGCTGGAGGCGGACTTTTCTTTCGAGCTGCCCAACCTGGCGCGCTTCAGGGTCAACGTTTTTAACCAGAACCGCGGCTGTGCGGCGGTTTTTCGTACCATCCCCAGTAAAGTGCTGTCGATGGAACAGTTGGGGCTGGGTCCCATCTTTCGCAAGTTATCCGAACGCCCACGCGGCCTGGTGCTGATCACCGGCCCGACCGGCTCCGGTAAAAGTACCACGATGGCGGCGATGATCGACTACGTAAACGAGAACTTCCATCACCATATCCTCACCATTGAGGACCCGGTGGAGTTTGTCTACGAGCCGAAAAAGAGCCTGATTAACCAGCGTGAAATGGCACGTGATACCCACAGCTTCTCTAACGCTTTGCGCGCCGCTCTTCGTGAAGACCCGGATATCATTCTGGTGGGTGAGATGCGAGATCTGGAGACGATTCGACTGGCGTTGACGGCAGCCGAAACCGGTCACCTGGTGTTCGGCAGCTTGCACACCAACTCTGCCTCCAAAACCATCGACCGTATCATCGACGTATTCCCCGCTGCCGAGAAGTCGATGGCGCGCTCCATGCTTTCCGAATCGCTGGAAGGTGTTGTGAGCCAGACCCTGATTAAGCGTAAAGGCGGCGGTCGAGTTGCCGCTCATGAAATCATGGTAGGTACGCCTGCGATCCGAAACCTGATTCGTGAAGACAAGATTGCGCAGATGTATTCGGTGATCCAGTCCGGCGCGAGTCTGGGCATGAAAACCATGGACCAGTCACTCGGTGAGCTGGTGGCCAAAGGGCTGATCACGAAAGAGGACGCTCGCGTGAAAGCCAAAAGCCCGGATTCCTTCAACTAGGATTCTTGCTGCAAACAGTACAAAAAAGCCCGCGATGGACTTACTCCTCGCGGGCTTTTTTATTTGGTGGCTGACGCTCTAGGGGCACTGAGGTCGATAGCCGCGGGAGCGCTGCTGCCAGTGCTGGCGGTGTGGTGACATGCAGAGTAATACCGCAGGAGGTCGGCGTTTGACCTGTGAGCCGGGGGCTTGTGGCTCGACGGGTTCAGGCAACGCAGGGGCGGACTCCGACGGCTGGCCAGTATTGCCTGTGGCGCTATCCAGCCAGCTTAATAGTTGAGTTGTCGACATTTGACGGAAACCCTCTTTACGTAGCTCAGGCAATCGTTCTCCCAGCACTTTCAGGGTTTCCGGATACGGATGGCCAATGGCAATCGCATAGCCGTGGCGCTTGGCCAGTGTCGCCGCACGCTCAAGCTGACCGGCGATGGCTTTCAGGGACTTGTCATCATCGAGGAACACATCACGCTGCAGCCAGGGTACCTGGTGCTGAAAAGCACTGGCTGTGGCTACCGTCGCTGCGGTGGTCCGGCTATCAAGGAAGTAGAGTTTGCGGGGCTTCAGGATTTCCATCACCCAGTTCATGCGCTCACGGTCTTCCGTTAATGCGCTGCCCATATGGTTGTTGACACCATCCACCGGCGGCAAGTCGGCAAGGTCCTGCTCAAGGGTCTGCTGCAGCTCTTCACGGTTCTGTTTGAGTGTTAGACCACCTGGGCCCAGCGGGTAATGATGCTGGTTGGCCATCGGCGCATGCAGTAACAAGCCACTTCCCTGCGCACGTGCGGCTTTTGCCAGCTCAACGGCGTGGGGTGTCTGCGGTAAAAAAGCAAAAGTCATCGGGCCGGGAAGCGCTAGCGCCTGTTTGCCGTAGTCAAGATTCTGACCGATATCATCAATGATCAGCACCAGTACCGGCTTGGACGGATCGGCATCCGCGGGAAGGGGCCTGGGCCAGGCGGGGGCGTCAGCCGGGGCTTTTCCTGCGGCCAGCGCAAGGCAGGGAATCAGGGCAGCTGTAGCGGCTACCCGACCCAGAAAGTGACGAAATGTCATGGGAATATCAGTCAGACCTAGCGTTTTGTCAGTGACAGCGCCTTGAGTAGATTGAAGGACTCAAACAGTGGGTAATCCGTCTCGATCAGGTTACCAATGGACTGGTCCGAGCTTGAGGTGTTGCCACCGGCATTATCCAGATGGCCTTTGAGGTCCGCTTCCTTGATGCTCACACCATCCACATTCATTGGCGTGACTTTTACATCCTTGACGCGAATATCCGGCGTAATGCCCTCAGCCTGAATAGAACGGCCGTTAGGCGTGAAGTAAAGAGCAGTGGTCAGCTTGATCGCGCTGTCCTTGCCCAGTGGCATGATGGTTTGCACTGAACCCTTGCCAAAGCTTGGCTCACCCAGCACGACCGCACGTTTGCGATCCTGCAGTGCGCCGGAAACAATCTCAGAGGCGGAAGCTGAGCCGCCGTTAATCAATACCACTAATGGCACGCCGTGGGTCATATCGCCTGCCTTGGCTTTGAAGTCGGTACGACCTTCATCGTCGCCACGGCCCTGGGTGTAAACGACCAGTCCGCCATCCAAAAAGGCGCCGGCCACTTCCACCGCCGCCTGAAGGACGCCGCCGGGGTTGTTACGCAGGTCCATCACGATGCCTTTCAGCCCGCCATGACTTGCGGCTTCGCCTTGCATTTGCTGCAGGGCGCGGATGACTTCCTGACCGCTATCTTCCTGGAACTGGGTAATGCGCAGGTATCCATAACCGTTATCGTAGAGTTTGCTGCGCACACTCTTCACGCGAATGATGTCTCGCTTCAGCGTTTTAACGATTGGCTGGTTTACGCCTTCGCGCATGATGGTCAGGGTGATGCTGCTGCCAGGCTTGCCGCGCATCAGGTTGATGGCGTCAGTCACGCTCAAGGAGGAGACTGCCTCATTGTTGATCTTGATGATCAGATCGCCTGCACGCAGGTCTGCACGCTGCGCGGGTGTGTCATCAATCGGTGCTACGACACGGATCATGCCGTCCTGTTCATCCACTTCGATGCCCAGCCCGCCAAACTCACCGGAGGTGCTTTCCTGCAGGTCGCGGAAGGAGTCCGGGTCGAGATAAGCCGAGTGCGGATCCAGATTGGCCACCATGCCCTGAATCGCATATTGAATCAGCTTCTGGTCACTGACTTCGGAGACGTAATTTTGCTTGATGCGCTCGAAAGCTTCAGCGAAGAGTCGCAGAGACTGAATCGGTAACTGGCTATCAGCGCTGGTTGCAGCAGAGGAGTCATCAGCGGCCATGGCAGACATCGGCAATGCCAATGCCAGTGCCATAGAAGCGACAAAGGGGCGAAGTGAGGTCTTAACCATGTTTGAACCAGGGTTGTGGATCGGTAGCTTTTCCGTTGCGACGAATGGCGAAATACAGGTTGGACTGTTGCTGGCCGCCGCTACGGCCGAGAGTGGCAATGGCTTCTCCCGCCTGAACCCAGTCACCGGTGTCTTTCAGGAGGGTTTCATTGTGTCCATACAGGCTCATATAGCCTTGGCCATGATCAATAATCAAGAGTAAGCCAAAGCCGCGTAGCCAGTCGGCAAAGACGACACGCCCCTGACTGACTGCTTTGACCGTGGCGCCAGTAGGGCCGCCGATGATAATGCCATCACTACGAACATAGCCTTCCGCACTACCAAAACGGGAAATAATCGGGCCATCAATGGGCAGGGCCAGCTTGCCTTTAAGAGAAGGAAAGTTACCTTGCGTCTGACTGAGTTTGGCGGCGCGCAAAGATGCTTCAATTTGTGCCAGCATGGTTTGCAGGCGCTTTTCATCGCCTTGCATTGAGGAGAGGCGATTCTCGCGGTTAGCCATTTGCTTATTCAGTGCAGCCAGCGTTTTACGCCGATCCGCATAGACTTTTGCCAGTTCTTTCTGGCGGCTTTCCATGCCTTCCTGTGCTTTAACCTGCTTGGCGCGTTTATCATTCAGGTCCTGCTGAACCAGTCGAAGCTTGTCGAGGCTGGTGCGATAGGCGAATAGCTCGTCATGACGCGCCTGTTGCAGACGGTTCTGATAAGCCCATAAACGAGCCAGCGCATCAGGAGAGGATTGGGACAGCAGCATTTTGAGACGATCCGCACCCTGACCATTCATATAGGCGGCACGGACCTGCTGCTCAATGGACTTTTTTTGTTCGGCACTGGCCTCATTCAGCGCTTTTTTTTTCTCCTCAAGGGAGTGGATTTGCTGATCCAGTTCCTTGAGTTCGGCTTCTTGCTCACGGATTTGCTGCTGAAGCTGCCCCATGGCTTTCTCATGGGTTTTTAACTCGGAGCTAAGGTCCGAGCGCTCGCCCTTGGCATCCTTAAGCCAGCCTTCCAGCTTATTGATGTCCTGCTTGAGCTGACGAATTTGCGACTGCGTCGCGGTTTTATCCTGGTCGGTGGCTGCCTCAACAGCAAAACTGCTGCTCGCGAGGGCGAACAGCAGCATTAAAGCAGAAGCGCGAGAAACGCGCAGAGAGCGCAAGAACGTCAGTGGCATCGCATCACTTAATATGCACGAGGGATTTGCCGGACATTTCCTTGGGAACTTCCATTCCCATCAGGTTCAGTACTGTCGGCGCCAGATCGGCCAGAATACCTTTGTCCAGAGTCACATCACGCGGGCCATCATAGACCAGACCTACCGGGAAGACAGTATGAGACGTATGCGCCTGACCTGTTTTCGGGTCCTGCATCATTTCCACGTTGCCATGGTCGGCGGTAATCAGGGCTTCGCCACCGACTTCGCGCAGGGCCTCCAGCACTTTGCCAAGACAGCTATCCACTGCCTCGACGGCTTTTACCGCAGCATCATAGTCACCAGAGTGGCCGACCATATCGCCGTTGGCATAGTTGCAGCAAATGAAGTCGTACTTGCCCGCGCGAATCGCTTCGCAGAGTTTGTCAGTGACTTCCGGTGCGCTCATTTCGGGCTGCAGGTCATAGGTCGCTACCTTAGGCGAGGGCACCAGAATGCGCTCTTCACCCGTCCATTTATCTTCCTGACCACCACTGAAAAAGAAGGTGACGTGGGCGTACTTTTCGGTTTCGGCAATGCGTAGCTGGGTTTTGCCGTTGTCTGCCAGATATTCACCCAGAGTGTTATGCAGCGTCTCTGGTGGGTAAGCGCAGGGAATATCAAATGAGGAGGAATACTCCGTCAGCATGACGTACTGCACATTTGGAGTAGCCTTGCGGGTGAAACCGTCAAAGCTCTCGCCTTCAATGAAAGGGCGGGTGATTTCACGGGCGCGGTCCGGGCGGAAGTTCATGCAGATCAGGGTATCGCCATCGGCCACCGCGGCTGCATTGCCTTCGCTATCGGTGATAACGGTCGCCTTCACAAACTCATCATTTTCGTCACGCTCATAAGCGGCGGACAAACCTTCCTGTGCAGATTTAGCAGAGTATTCTGCTTCACCCTGAGCAATGACGTTATAGGCAGTTTCGACGCGTTCCCAACGGTTATCGCGATCCATTGCGTAATAGCGGCCGCAGATGGAAGCAATACGGCCCTTGCCGACTTTCTTCAGCGCATCCTCCATGAAACTGATGGAACCTTCTGCGCTGCGTGGCGGCGTGTCGCGACCATCCAGAAAGGCGTGAACGTAAATCTTGTCTGCGCCACGGTCTGCCGCGAGCTGGCAGGCGGCTGCCATGTGCTCCTGATGGCTGTGGACGCCGCCATCAGACATCAGACCGAGAATGTGCACTGCTTTGCCAGCTTTAACCGCTGCATCAATATTGCTGACCAGTACTTCGTTCTTGAAGAAGTCGCCATTCTCAATTTCACGGGTGATGCGGGTCAGGTTCTGATACACCACACGCCCTGCACCAATATTCATGTGACCGACTTCGGAGTTACCCATCTGGCCTTCAGGAAGACCAACGTCCAGGCCTGAGGTGGCAATCAATGACCTTGGTGCGTTTTCCCACAGGCCATTCCATACAGGCGCTTTGGCTGAGTTGAAGGCGCTTGAGTCAGTTTTCTCAACACCCCAACCATCTAGAATGATCAAGGCTACAGGTTTGCGTGTGGTACTCATTGGTAATTCACCCTTGTACTTGTCTCATCCGGCGCGGCTTTCGGGCTGGGTCCGGTCAGTCTGATTGTTTCATTCTACTCTCTAATGGCAATCCGGGATACCGGCAAGTCCCGAGGCACTATGCGACTTTCTGCGCAGCAAATATGGCTCAATAGCAGGGTGGCAATAGTTGTTTTCTTGGAAGGTGATAGTTGTGCTTGGCTGGTCTGAAAGTGTGGGCAGTGTATACTGGCGCCCATCTAGATGAGTGCAGCTTCCCATCTGCGAAGCTGTGTTGGCAGATCCGACGGAACACGAACAATTTATGGAACGTTATATCGAATTCGCAATTCGCAACTGGGAATGGGTGCTGGCTTTTTTTGTCGTGCTGATTGCCCTTTTTGTGACTGAACGACGTAAAGGCGGGGCTTCTGTAACGCCTCAGCAGGCCACTACTCTGATCAATAAAGACGATGCTGTAGTGGTTGATGTGCGTCCCCGAAAAGAGTTCGATACCGGCCATATTGTGAACAGTGTCAATATCCCTTCGGCGGATATCGCCAAGCGTGCTGGTGAGCTTAAAAAGCATCAGGACAAACCTGTAATTGTCGTCTGTGCTTTAGGTCAGACGGCAGGTGCTGCAGCTAAAACTCTCAAAGAGCAGGGCTTTAACAACGTAGTGCGTCTGGGTGGCGGTATCAGTGAGTGGAAGGCGTCGAATCTGCCCGTCGTTCGTTAATTCTGGCGAAAGCAAGAGACAGGAGATCCATCATGACCCAAGTAGAAATCTACACCACGAAATTTTGCCCTTTCTGCATCCGCGCCAAGCAGCTGCTGCAGCATAAAGGTGTCGAGTTCAACGAGATTCCTGTGGATGGCAATGCAGAGTTGCGTCAGCACATGACAGAGCGTGCCAACGGGAGTCGTACTGTTCCTCAGATCTTTGTGGGTGAGACTCATGTGGGAGGTTGTGATGATCTGTTCGCGATGGAGCGTGCCGGAAAACTGGATACGCTTCTGGCGGGCTGATACTCTTGGGCGTCTTTATTTGTCCCTAACCCGTTTTAAGGAAAGCTCATGGCTGACGAAGCACAAGCCCAACAACCTCAGTTTGCTCTGCAGCGCCTGTATCTGAAAGACGTTTCTTTTGAAGCGCCAAGCAGCCCGGTTATCTTCACCAAAGACTGGGAGCCCAAGGTGAAAATGGATCTGAACGCTGGTGCAAACCTGCTGGCCGAAGGTCTTTATGAGGTGGTGGTTTCTGTGACTGTCACCGTAACTACAGCTGAAGAAACTGCTTTCCTGGTGGAAGTCGAGCAGGCAGGTCTGTTCGTTGCTCGTGGTATCGAAGGTGATGCTCTGGATCATACCCTGAACGCCTTCTGCCCGAACGTCCTGTTTCCTTACGCTCGCGAAGCCGTTGACAGTCTGGTGGTTAAAGGTGGCTTCCCTCCACTTATGCTTGCGCCCGTTAACTTTGATGCACTTTATGCTGAGCAAAAAGCACGTGCGCAACAGGAAGGTACACCTGCCAACTAAGAGGATGTTGGCTAACCTGACCAAGGTTGATGCTTAAGCATCCTTTCCTGGGCTGTGCCAGGAAAAAAAACGGAGCATATAGCTCCGTTTTTTATTGCCTGTCGTCAGGCTGTCCTGCGTGATTAGCTCAGATCGCCGCTCACAGATTGCAGTTGCTGTATCAGTGCTTTGAAGAGCTTGGCATTGCCAGCCAGCACATGGCCGTTTTGGCGATAGCTGGGGTTGCCGCTGATATCACCAAGCAGTGCGCCTGCTTCCTGGAGCAACAGAGTGCCTGCATCAAGCTCAAGATCTGTCTGGGCGAAGAAGATTCCCGCATCGACCTGACCTGCCGCAACGCTAGCCATGTCCAGCAGGGCGCTACCGGTCTGGTGTAGATGAGTGTTGCACATCATCAGTTGGCGCTGAGCATTCATATAGGTGCTTAACAGATGACGGTTGCTGATGGTGTTGTCAAAGGACAGAGAAACCATTGCGCCATCCAGCTGCGCCTTGTTGCTAAGGCGAATGCGACGTCCATTCAGTTGAGCACCACGGCCACGGCTGGCTGTGTACTCATCACTCGACATCGGGTGGATGATCAGCATGTGCTCAGCCTTGCCGCGAATATGAGCCACCATGGACAGGGTAAATGAAGGCAGGCCGCGGCTGTAGTTGAGCTCGCCATTCAGGGCGTTGACCGTCCAGCTGGCTTCGGGCTCAGCAACAGCTTCACCTGCCTGACCACCAACAGAGCCTGTGACGCTGTGGTTGGGATAGGCTTTCTGCAGGCTGCGAGCAATACTTTGCTCTGCGCGCTGGCAGGTTTCGCGGATGAATTTATTGACGTCCTGGCCTTCGGCGCGGATGACGTCTAGGCGCTCAATGGCGCGCACGAGATTTTCGGAGGCGATTCGAGCAGCGCGAATCGCAATATTCAGCATTGGCTGCATGGTAACTATTTACCAATTCTAGAGTGTCAGGACAAAAGGACGGGAATCATAGCAGAAAACTCTCCCCGCGTATCCCCTAATGTTATCGCTTTGCGACACTGTTTCGCGCCAGTTGAGGCTTAAGTGCAGGGATTTGGTCGAGATTTGATATTCCTTTTCTGCTAATATGGCGCGCCATTTTATTGTGAGTATTCTCTCATGCTTGATCGAGTGCGGATTGTTCTGGTGCACACCACCCTGTCAGCCAATATCGGCTCGGCGGCGCGTGCGATGAAGACCATGGGGTTGTCACGGCTGGTGCTGGTCGCGCCAAAAGAGTTTCCCAGCGAGGATGCAGTGGTGCTGAGCTCCGGGGCGACAGATGTTCTCGATAATGCCGAAGTGGTTTCTACGCTGGACGAGGCGATTGCAGGATGTCGTCTCGTAGTAGGGACCAGTGCCCGTCAGCGTCACTTGCCCTGGCCTTTGCTTAACCCTCGCGAAGCAGCTGCTCAAGCTGTTAAAGAACTGAGCGGGGAAGGGCAGGATGAAGTGGCGCTGGTGTTTGGGCGTGAAGATCGCGGCCTGACGAATGACGAGCTGCACAAATGTCATTATCACGTGCACATTCCCACCAATCCTGATTTTAGTTCTCTGAACCTGGCTGCTGCGGTTCAGGTGCTGGCGTATGAAATGCGTTTTGCCTCACTGTCATCCCGAGAAACGGTTGACGAAGAAGCGCCGCACTGGGGTGTCTGCTGGGATGTGAAGGGTGCTACTGCTGATGACACAGAACGACTCTTTGAGCATCTGGAGAAAGTGTTAATCGATGTCGAGTTTCTGGATCCTGAAAAACCACGCCATTTGATGTCGCGGCTTCGTCGTTTGATCCTGCGGGCGCGTCCCGATGATATCGAAGTGAATGTGCTGCGTGGTTTTCTCTCCGCTATTGAAAAGTCGGTGCGCTAAACCCAAGTGTTTCACTAGGGTGAATACTTGATCAAATTACTCGGGAATTGCATAATATCCCGCACGTAAAAGGCGATGACGATGTTTTTGATAGTGTCGCCTTGGGAATTTACACATCAAGCCGCACCTAAGGAGCGCGCGAGGGAGTCTGCACCATGCGACTGACAACCAAAGGGCGATACGCTGTGACAGCCATGCTGGATCTTGCATTGCACCGTGGCAAAGGTCCGACATGTCTGGCGGACATCTCCGAACGTCAGGGGATTTCCCTGTCATATCTTGAGCAGCTCTTTGCCAAGTTGCGCCGCCATGATTTGGTGCGCAGTGTTCGCGGTCCAGGTGGCGGTTACCAATTAAGCCGTGATATCGGTCAAATTTATGTCGCGCAGGTTGTTGATGCGGTCAATGAAACTGTCGACGCTACCGGGTGTAAAGGTCAGGGCGGATGCCAGCAAATGGGTGAAACCTGTCTGACTCACCACTTGTGGAGTGATCTGAGTGATCAAATCCACCATTTTCTTAGCGGCATCAGCCTGGCTGATCTTGTCGCTCGTCGTGACGTGCAAGCCGCCGCAGAGCGACAGGAACGTCGTATTAACGGAGCCTTGAGTGCAGATCGCATCGCGATTGGCTGATCTGCTCACTGTGAATTAGTGAAAGAAGGGTTAGGCCCTGGAGAGTTTACGATGAAGATGCCTGTATTCCTTGACTACCAGTCCACTACGCCGGTTGATCCTCGTGTGGCGGAGAAGATGATGCAGTGCCTGACGATGGATGGCGTGTTTGGTAACCCTGCATCTCGCTCCCACATGTTTGGCTGGAAAGCAGAAGAGTTGGTTGAGCAGGCTCGCGAGCAGGTGGCCGGTCTTATTGGTGCTGACCCCCGTGAGATTGTATGGACTTCCGGTGCCACGGAGGCCAGCAATCTGGCGATCAAAGGTGCTGCGCATTTTTATCAGAAAAAAGGCAAGCACATCATCACTTCCCGTATTGAGCACAAAGCGACGCTGGATTCCTGCCGTCAGCTGGAGCGTGAAGGTTTCGAAATTACTTATCTGACGCCTAACGATAAAGGTCTGATTGAGCCTGAGGCGCTGGCGGAAGCGCTGCGCGATGACACTGTTCTTGTGTCCCTAATGCATGTGAATAACGAGATTGGCACCATCACTGATATCGCCGCGATCGGTAAAATCACGCGTGAGCGTGGTGTTCTGCTCCATGTCGATGCTGCTCAAAGCGTCGGCAAGATTCCTGTTGATGTTGAAGCCATGAATGTGGATTTGATGTCCCTGACTGCACACAAAATTTACGGACCCAAAGGTGTTGGTGCGCTTTATGTGCGTCGTAAGCCGCGTGTTCGTATCGAAGCGCAGATGCATGGTGGTGGTCATGAGCGCGGCATGCGTTCCGGTACATTGCCTACTCACCAGATCGTTGGCATGGGCGAGGCCTATCGCATTGCTGGCGAAGAAATGGATGCGGATAACGAGCGCGTTGCCAAGTTGCGTCAGCGTCTGTGGGATGGCGTGAAGGATATGGAGGCGGTGTACATCAATGGTGATGAGGTCAAGCGCGTTCACGGTAACCTGAACATCAGCTTCGCTTTCGTTGAGGGTGAGTCTTTGCTGATGAGTCTTAAAGACCTGGCAGTATCTTCTGGTTCTGCCTGCACTTCTGCCAGCCTTGAGCCTTCCTATGTGCTGCGTGCGCTTGGATTGAATGATGAAATGGCCCACAGCTCTATTCGTTTTGGTATTGGCCGTTTCACCACTGAAGAAGAAATTGATCATGCTGTTGGTCTTATCCGCAAAGCTGTCGACAAACTGCGTGAATTGTCGCCTCTGTGGGATATGTATAAAGATGGCGTGGACTTGAATACCGTTGAATGGGCGCATCACTAAGCCGACCGTGCGGCGATGACCCTAACCCTTTGAGGAGAAAACGATGGCTTACAGCGAAAAAGTAATCGACCATTACGAGAATCCACGCAACGTGGGTAAATTTGATGCCGCTGATAACAGCATCGGTACCGGTATGGTGGGTGCACCTGCCTGTGGTGATGTGATGCGCCTGCAGATCAAGGTTAGTGATACGGGCGTCATCGAAGATGCCAAGTTCAAGACCTATGGTTGTGGTTCTGCGATTGCCTCCAGCTCTCTGGTAACTGAGTGGATGAAAGGCATGACTCTGGATGAGGCGGCCCAGATCAAGAACACCGCTATTGCTGAAGAACTGGCTTTGCCTCCAGTGAAAATTCACTGCTCGGTACTGGCAGAAGATGCCATTAAAGCGGCGATCGAAGATTACCGCAGCAAAGCCAAGTAATTTCCTGTCAGAGCGCCCTGCGTGGGCGCCGCCAGATGATGGAGTAAGACGCACATGAGCATTAGCTTGACCGAAGCGGCAGCTCGCCACGTAGGGCGTTACATCGAGAGCCGTGGACATGGTGAAGGCGTACGTCTCGGGGTGAGAACTTCCGGTTGTTCGGGCCTGGCCTATGTGCTGGAGTTTGTTGATAAAGGTGATACTTCAGACGAAGTGTTTGAGTCTTTCGGCGTGAAAGTTTTTATCGATCCAAAAAGCCTGAGCTATCTGGACGGTACTGAGCTGGATTTCGTCAAGGAAGGTCTCAACGAAGGCTTTAAATTCAACAATCCCAACGTCCGTAATGAGTGCGGATGTGGGGAAAGCTTCAACATCTGATCTCTATGGACTTCAGGCAAAATTACTTCGAGCTTTTCCAAGTGCCGGTCAGCTTTACGGTTGACCTGCCACTAATTCAGTTGCGCTATCAGGAACTGCAGAAAACGCTGCATCCTGATCGGCACGCGGCGTCAGGTGCTCAGCAACAGCGTCTTGCACTGCAGTATGCCACTCGCGTCAACGAAGGCCTGGCTACGCTCAAGTCTCCTTTGAAGCGTGCGATGTATTTGCTTGAATTGGCGGGAATGCCGCTTAACAGCGAATCAGAAACCACGCGCGATACAGGATTTCTGATGCAGCAAATGGAATGGCGTGAGGCTTTGTCTGACGCTGAAGGCGCCATTGATCCTTTTCCTGCATTGGATGCGGTTCGCCATGATGTGGAAGCTGCGCAAAAATTGCTGGTGGATCGCTTTGTGGCCGCCTACGAAGAAGGTGGCGAAGTTGCTCTCTCTCAGGCGAAAGAGTACGTGCGCCAGATGCAGTTTATGCATAAATTGCTGGCTGAAATTGATGCTATCGAAGCGCGCCTCGACGACTAACTCTACACGAAGGTATTGCGGTGTTACTGCAGATTTCTGAACCGGGCTTAAGTCCACGCCCTCATCAGCTTAAGCGTGCCGCAGGTATTGACCTCGGAACCACCAACTCTCTGGTTGCTACTGTCCGCAGTAGTGAGCGTGTGACGCTGACGGATGAGGATGGTCGCGACATTCTTCCCTCCATTGTGCGCTATACCGATGAGGGTGTTGAGGTGGGCGTCGAAGCCAAAGCCTCGCTGCTTGAAGATGCAGAAAATACGCTGATGTCGGTTAAGCGTCTGATGGGCAGAAGCGTCAATGATGTGGATGTTTCTCTCCTGCCTTATCGGGTTCGCGAAGGAGAGAACGGTACGCCTTTCATTACCACGCGTCGTGGTGAAGTCACCCCAGTTCAGGTATCCGCAGAAATTTTGCGTGCACTGTCCGCGCGTGCTCGGGAGGCTCTTGGTGGCCCGCTGGATGGTGTTGTTATTACCGTGCCGGCCTACTTCGATGATGCCCAGCGCCAGGCGACCAAAGATGCTGCTCGTCTAGCTGGCATGAATGTGATGCGCCTGCTGAATGAGCCGACGGCTGCGGCAGTTGCTTACGGTCTTGATGAAAAGGCAGAAGGCGTTATCGCGGTTTATGACCTTGGTGGCGGTACCTTTGATATTTCTATTCTGCGGCTCAAACGCGGCGTCTTTGAAGTCTTGTCGACCGGCGGTGATAGTGCCCTGGGCGGTGATGATTTCGACCTGGCTATTGCTCGCTGGTGTGTTGAGCAATGGGGATTAAACGCCTCTGATCTGGATGGTCGTGCCTGGCGACACCTGCAGGAAGCCTCTAAAAAGGCTAAAGAGCAGCTGGCTTCTGATGATCAGGTCGATATTAAAGTGGAAATTCAGGATCAGCTGCGTCAAGCCATGCTGACCCGTGTGCAAATGGATGCCTTATTGGCTCCATTGGTGCAAAAGACGCTTCGTGCCTGCCGTAAAGCACTGCGTGATGCGCAAATCGCGGCCGATGAAATTGCCGAAGTGGTGATGGTCGGCGGCTCCACCCGTACGCTTAGCGTGCGTGGTCAGGTGGCCGAATTCTTTGGCTGTGAGCCGCTAACCTCTATCGATCCGGATAAAGTTGTAGCGCTGGGCGCTGCGGCGCAGGCTGATGTTCTTATCGGCAACAAGCGCGATGCCGACATGTTGCTGCTGGATGTGATCCCCCTCTCTTTGGGTCTGGAAACCATGGGAGGGCTAGCAGAGCGGGTTATTGATCGTAATACCGTTATTCCTGTTGCCCGTGCCCAAGAGTTTACGACCTTCAAGGATGGTCAAACGGCGATGATGATTCATGTGGTTCAAGGCGAGCGTGAGCTGGTATCTGATTGCCGGTCTTTGGCGCGTTTTGAGCTGCATGGTATTCCACCTCTGGCCGCTGGTGCTGCTCGTATCCGTGTGGCCTTTCAGGTGGATGCTGACGGCCTGCTCTCTGTGAGCGCTGAGGAAACAACCTCCGGGGTGAAGAGTAGTGTAGTGGTGAAGCCTTCCTACGGACTTTCCGAGGAAGAAATTTCTACCATGCTGAGCGCATCCCAGAACTTCGCAGCTGAAGATATGGCTGCGCGAGCATTGGCTGAGCAGCAAGTCGAGGCGGATCGTCTGCTCGAAGCGCTGCGTAGCGCCTTGATTGCGGATAAGCATCTGCTGTCAGAAGAAGAGTTGCTGCAGCTTGAAGTTGGTATGGAGGCCGTTCGTCAGCTTCGTGATAGCGTGACGGATCATAGTGTGCTTTCAGCCGCGATCGAAAAGCTGAGCCAGGAAAGTGATTATTTTGCGACGCGACGTATGGACAGAAGCATTCATGATGCGCTGGCTGGTCATCGTGTTGATGAATTCTGAGGTGACCCATGACCCAAGTGATTTTTCTTCCTCACGCCGAAGTGTGTCCGGAAGGTAAAGTGATCGACGTTGAGCCCGGTGTCACTATTTGTGATGCGGCGCTGGCCAACGGGATTGAAATCGAGCATGCCTGCGAGAAATCCTGTGCCTGCACGACCTGCCACGTCATTGTTCGTGAGGGTTTTAGCTCCCTCAATGACTCTGATGAACTGGAAGATGACATGCTGGACAAGGCGTGGGGTCTTGAGCCTGAATCCCGTCTGAGTTGTCAGGCGGTGGTGGGTAACGAAGATCTGGTGGTTGAGCTACCGCGTTACACATTGAATCACGCCTCCGAGCGCCACTGAGGATTTCGCCATGCTGTGGACTGATGTTCAGGATATCGCTATCGAGCTGGCTGATGCTCATGAGGATGTTGATCCCCAGTATGTGCGTTTTACCGACCTGCACCGCTGGGTCTGTGAGCTGGAGGGCTTCGAGGATGATCCGCAGCGCTCCAATGAGAAGATTCTTGAGGCCATACAGATGGCCTGGATTGAAGAAGCTCGCTGATCACGAAACCCGCCCAGGCGGGTTTTTGGTTATTTCGGGGGGTGGCTACTCAGCGAGCAATGAACCACGTATAATCTCCGGTTCTTAAAATTTACCCCCTAATCTTTGCGTTTCAGCTGGAGAATAAAATGGCAACTCAACGTACCCTTTCCATCATCAAGCCTGATGCCGTTAAGAAAAACGTTATCGGTGAAATCATCGCGCGTTTTGAGCGTGCCGGCCTGAAAGTAGTTGAAGGTAAACTGGTTACCCTGAGCCAGGAACAGGCTGAAGGTTTCTACGCTGAACACAAAGAGCGTCCTTTCTTCAAGGATCTGGTTGCGTTCATGACTTCTGGCCCTGTTTTTGTTCAGGTTCTGGAAGGTGAAAACGCTATCGCTAAAAACCGTGAAATCATGGGCGCTACTAACCCGAAAGAAGCCGCTGCAGGTACTCTGCGTCATGACTTCGCTGAGTCAATCGATGCTAACGCCGTTCACGGTTCTGACTCCGAAACATCCGCTGCCCGTGAAGTTGAATACTTCTTCGGTAAGTGATGCCCGGGCCTTTTAGGTCCATGATTTTGTAAAAAAAGAAGTGCCCCATGAACGATCAAGTCAACAAAGTTAATTTGCTCGGACTTTCATTGCCAAAGCTGATCGCTTTCTTTGAAAGTTTTGGTGAAAAGAAATTTCGCGCGGTTCAGGTAGCGAAGTGGATACACCAGCGTGGGGCCTCTTCCTTTGAAGAAATGACCGATATCAGCAAGAAGCTTCGTCAGAAGCTGGAAGAGATTGCTGAGGTTCGTGATCCGGAAATACTCTTTCAGCACTTTTCCAAAGACGGTACCCGTAAATGGGTCGTCAAAGTGGCGGGTAATAACTCCGTTGAGACAGTGCTGATTCCTGATGGTGATCGCGCCACGTTGTGTGTTTCATCGCAGGTAGGCTGCTCGCTCGATTGCAGCTTCTGTTCTACAGGAAAGCAGGGCTTTAACCGCAACCTGAGCCCTGAAGAGATTATTGGTCAGTTGCGTGTTGCAATTGGCTCCTTCGGACCCTTTGATTCAAATGGTCCTCGTCGTGTGACCAACGTGGTAATGATGGGTATGGGCGAGCCGCTCATGAACTTTGAGCCTGTCGTTGATGCGATGTCTCTGATGATGGATGACAACGCTTACGGTCTTTCCAAGCGTCGTGTGACCCTGAGTACGGCAGGTGTTGTGCCGATGATTGATAAGCTCGGCGATGTGACGGACGTTACGCTGGCTGTATCGCTGCACGCACCTAATGATGCCTTGCGTGACAAAATTGTCCCTATTAATCGCAAGTATCCTATTGAAGATTTGATGTCTGCTTGTCAGCGCTATCTGGATAAGTGTGACGACAAGCGTGGTATTACCTTCGAGTACACCCTGCTTAAAGATGTGAATGACCAGCCTGAGCATGCCCATGAGTTGATCAAGCTGCTCAAGCGCATTGATTGCAAGCTAAACCTGATTCCTTTCAATCCCTACCCGAATTCGGGTTATGAACGTCCCGGTGACGAGACGATTCGTGCATTCCAGAATCTGGTGCACCGTTCGGGAATCGTGACGACTGTGCGAACAACACGCGGTGAAGATATAGATGCAGCCTGTGGGCAGCTGGTGGGTCAGGTAACGGACCGGACACGTCGTAGCGAGCGCTATATTAAATTGCTTGATCAGTCATTGACGGTTCGTGATAACCTTGGGCTCTGATGCCGCGGGAGGCATCACGAGTATTTGATCTAATATCGCATCTATCTAGACAAAGGAGACTAGCATGCGCGGCAGAGCATGGATCGTTATTTTGGTGGTCATGTTACTGCAAGCCTGTGCAATTTCTCCGAAGCCGACACTCTCTTCAGCAGAAAAAAAAGAGAAAGATCAGCGTACCGCCGAGGCTTATGTTCGCCTCGGTCTGGGCTACCTCAAGACCGGCCGCTCTGAAGAGGCGGTAAAGCCCCTGCAGCGTGCCATGGAGTTGGCACCGGATGACACAGAAGTGCTGAATGCCTGGGCCATGATGTATGCCGCTCAGGGTGAAAAAGCGCTGGCCGAAGATGCCTTCAATAATGCCATCCGTAAACATCCGGATGATGCCCGCCTTCATAATAACTTCGGTGCATTCCTGTTCTCTATTGGTAAAACCGAACAAGGTTGTACCGAGGTGCAGAAGGCCGCGGCTGATCCCATGTACGCCCAGCGGTCTCAAGCTTTTGAAAACTTGGGGCGCTGTGCTTTAATGCAAAACGACTTAACGACAGCGCGCGACCACTACAAGCGCGCCGTGCAGTTGTCACCACTGTCTGCAGAGGCGTGGTACACCCTGGCTCAAGTGAATTACAAGCTGTCTGATAACAAAGAGGCGGCTACGGATTACGCCTTTTTCCTCCGGTTAGTAAAACGCGGCTACGCCCGCCAAACCGATGCATCACTGGATTTAGGCAAAAAAATTGCGCAAGCCAGTGGTGATCAGTCCCTGTTAAATGAATTGAATAACTGGACACAGCCCGCAACCCCAGGAGCCTCGGAGTGAACGAAACAGACGACAACCGTAATGGTCTGAGTTCTGACGGCAGATTTCCCGGAGACCAACTGCGCCAAGGGCGTGAAAATCTTGGCCTGACATTAGAGGACGTTGCCAAGCAGCTGCATCTGACGCGCTTTTACGTGCAGGCGCTTGAGAATGGCGATTTTGGGCGCCTGCCCAATCCGACCTTTGTTCGTGGCTACCTCAAGGCATACGCCCGCATTATTGGTGAGCCTGAAGAAAAATGGCTTGGCTATTACGAGAAAATTGTAGGACAGCCAAAAGAGAGCAAGCTGGCGCCTTTGCCGACGGTTGGCAAGGCTCATTCCAATGTCACGGGTCGCTGGTTGATGAAACTTATGACCTTTGCCTTTGTTCTCACGATAGTTGTTATCACCCTGTTGTGGTTTAAAGAGCAGCGTCAGTTCACGAATCCTTCTGACGTCTTTCATAATCTGATCAGTAAGATCACTGTTTCCACTATGGAAGGCGATAAGCAGATTGTATTAACCGATCCGCAAACGGATGGCACGACCTCTTTGCCTCTTCCCACCAATACCGAATCCAGCTCTGCTCCGGATGCGATGGAGCACTCTTCTCCAGCGGCGGCGGTTGAAGATGATGTTCCTGCTGCAAGTACCGACACCAGCAATCAGGGAACTGCCTCTGCTGATATTTCTGGCGCGAATGACAGCGCTTCATCAGAAGCACCGTCAGCCGAAAATGTGGCGGGTGATGAGGTTGCTCCTGCGGCTGAGGGCGAAGGCGTCGCCGACGTTGCTCCGGAAGCTGGTAACGAAAGGGCTGTCATTGATAATCCCATTCCCACAGGGCCGGCTGGTACGGAGTATCTCCAGGTCAGCTTTACGGCAGACTGCTGGTTTCAGGTTCAGGATGGTGATGGGAAAAAAGTGGTTGCGGGTATCAAGACCGCTGGCGACCAGGTTGCCATGCACGTCAAACCACCTGTACGTGTCGTGATGGGCTACGCACCGGGCGTCTCCTCAATTTCTCTGAATAATAAGGCTGTCGATCTTAGCCAGTATGATGGTAAAGAAGTCGTCCGCCTGACTCTTAAAGCTAATTAATCCATTTAAGTGAAGGACAAACGCTGTGGCAAAGATTCAAGCCATACGCGGCATGAACGATGTGCTGCCTCAGGAAACCGCAGTTTGGCAGTACTTCGAGAAGACAGTTAAGCAAGTGCTTGATGCCTACGGCTATGGCGAGATCCGTATGCCTATTGTCGAGCAGACTCAGCTCTTTAAGCGCTCTATCGGCGAAGTAACAGATATCGTCGAAAAAGAAATGTATACCTTCGAGGATCGTAACGGCGAAAGCCTGACTCTGCGTCCGGAAGGGACTGCCAGTTGTGTTCGTGCTGCAGAAGAGCATGGCATGCTTTTCAACCAGACTCAGCGCCTCTGGTATCAGGGACCTATGTTCCGTTACGAAAAACCCCAGAAAGGGCGGTATCGTCAGTTTCACCAGATTGGCGTAGAAGCCTTTGGTATGGCGGGCGCAGATCTGGATGCCGAAGTCATTGCTCTGTCTGCGCGCCTGTGGAAATCCCTAGGGCTAATTGATCACGTAACGTTGGAGCTGAACTCCTTGGGGAGCCAGGAGGCGCGCGCGGCTTACCGTCAGCTATTGATCGATTATCTTTCTGCCCATTTGGATCAGCTGGATGAAGATAGTAAAAGACGTCTTCATTCCAATCCCCTGCGTGTGCTGGATTCTAAAGACCCGTCCACTCAGGAAGTCCTGAAGAATGCTCCAATGCTGCAAGATCACCTTGATGATGAGTCCAAGCAGCATTTTGCTGAACTGACCGCCATGTTGGAGGCTCAGGGTATTCGTTATGTGATTAACCCTCGTCTGGTGCGTGGTCTGGATTACTACAATCGTACTGTTTTTGAGTGGACCACAAATGCTTTGGGTGCGCAGGGTACCGTATGTGCAGGAGGCCGTTACGACGGTCTGGTTGCTCAGTTGGGTGGCAAGGCGACACCCGGTGCCGGTTTTGCTATGGGTGTTGAGCGTCTGATTCTGTTGCTGGAAACCCTGGAACTGGTGCCTGTTTCTGAGCGCGAGACGCTGGATGTGTATGTGGCTGCAGAGCATAAAGGGTTACAGCCCCAAGTGTTGGCTATGTCTGAGCAGCTTCGGGATGCACTTCCCGAGATCCGTATTCGTAGCCATTTTGCTGGCCTTAAGAACATCGGTAGCAAAGCCCGCATGGCGGGTTCCAAATTGACACTCTTGATCAAGTCTCGCGACGATGAATTGACCGCGACTCTGTGGCAAGGTGATACCCCTCAGGAATTGGCGATCAATCAGGTCGTAGATGCTGTCGCGACAGCATTGAAAGGTTAATGGACAGGAGCGCGTAGTGAGCGAGCTGAGATCAGAAGAAGAACAACTGGAACTTATCCGTAACTGGTTCAAGGAAAATGGCAAATCACTGCTTGTCGGCGTGTTGATTGCTTTGATCGCTGTATTTGGTTGGGAAGGTTGGAAGCGTTATCAGTCTTCATACAATGGTGCAGCATCGGCGTTGTACCAGACGATGCTGCAAGGCATGAATGTACTGAAGTCCGGCAAAATAGGCGACGATCAGAAAGCGACATTGGTTCATACCGCTCAGCAATTACGTGATGAGTATGGCGATACCAGCTATGCGCATTTTGGTGGTCTGCTGCTGGCTAAGCTCTATGTTGAGACGGGCGAGCTTGGCAAAGCAGAAGAACAGTTGCGTTGGGTGCATGAGCAAGAGCGGAATACCGATATGGGCGAGCTGGCTCAACTGCGTCTTGCCCGCGTGCTCGCTGCGGATGGTAAAGGTGAAGAGGCATTGGGTCTGCTGCAAGAGCAGCCAGGTGCGTATGAAGCTGATCGTGCGGAGCTCCGCGGCGATATCTTGGTCAGCCTTGGCAAAAAAGCGGAAGCTCGTGATGCCTATACCACGGCCGTTGCACTTTATCAGGAAGCAGGTCGGCCAAGCCCAGCGTTGGCAATGAAGCTGGACGATCTGGCTGTAGCGAAAGGAAGCTGATATGAAACTCCACTTTTTGGCTGGTGCCCTGCTTACTTCTGCGCTGCTGAGTGGTTGCGGCCTCTGGGGTTCCACTCCTGAAAACCAGCCTGCAGAATTGCAGGATATTGATGCGACTCTTAAGGTTAAAACCTTATGGGATCATGATGTGGGCTCCAGTGACGCGGATGATCCCACGCCCTTGATGCCAGCGGTTAGTGAGAAAGAAGTGTTTGCTGCTACCAATGAAGGTAGTGTAGTTGCTTACAACCGTGAATCAGGCAAGCAGCTTTGGGAGAAAGATCTCGAGGCACGTATTAGTGGTGGAGTCGGCTATAACGGTGATCTTATCGCTGTGGCGACCTTGGATGGTCAGCTGTTTGCGCTTGATGCTGCGACCGGAGAAGTCCGCTGGAAGCGCGAGGTGCCGACCGAAGTGCTGGCTCCTCCGCAGGGTAGTCCATCGCTGATTGTAGTGCAGTTTATCGATGGCAGCTTGGTTGCTTATTCAGCCACTGACGGCTCTGAAGTGTGGAGCTATGACAGCTCTGCACCTGCTTTGACATTACGTGGTACAGCGTCTCCATTGGTATTTAATAACGCGACTATCGCTAACTTTTCCTCAGGTAAAATTGCACTGCTGTCGAATGACACAGGATCAGTTATCTGGGAAAAAAGGTTGAGTATGCCTGATGGGCGCTCAGAGCTGGACCGGATGGTTGATGCCATGGGGCGTCCTGCCTTTGCAGATAACGTGCTTTATACGGCTACCTACCAAGGTACTATCACGGCAATGGAGTCCTCGAATGGTCGAGTGCTGTGGTCGAAACCCTTCTCGTCAGCTCATGGTGTAGCTGTTGATGATACAGCAGTATATGGCGTCTCTGATGAAGGAGATGTTGTGGCCTTTGATCGTCGTAGTGGTGCTGTGCTCTGGCAGCAGAATGCACTCAAGTACCGTAGTTTAGGTACGCCTGTGGTGTGGGGTGATGTGCTGGCTGTGTCTGATTTTGAAGGCTACGTACATGTGCTTTCACGCTTTGATGGTCGTTTTGTTAACCGTATTCATGTCGATAGTGACGGAATTGCGGGAGATATGCAGTCGGCTGGGCAGAGTTTATATATACTGAGTAATAGTGGACGGTTAGAAGCCCTCGGTTATTGAGTCTCGCTTCTTACCTATCGAGCGGCCGTCATCAGACGGCCGTTTGCGTATTTGAATCAATGAATGGTTACTAATCAATGAATCCTGTCGTCGCGCTGGTAGGGCGCCCAAATGTTGGGAAGTCTACCCTCTTTAATCGCCTGACACGTACCAACGATGCGCTCGTAGCAGATATGCCAGGCGTAACTCGTGACCGTAAATACGGCGAAGGGCGCGTCGGCGACCACGCCTATATTGTTGTTGATACCGGTGGTATCAGCGGCGAAGAAGTCGGCCTGGATATGGAAATGGCAGAGCAATCTCTGCTGGCTATTGAAGAAGCTGATATTGTTCTTTTCCTGGTTGATGGTCGT
The DNA here is from genome assembly GCF_046614695.1 of Pokkaliibacter sp. CJK22405. Lineage (NCBI taxonomy): Bacteria > Pseudomonadati > Pseudomonadota > Gammaproteobacteria > Oceanospirillales > Balneatrichaceae > Pokkaliibacter > Pokkaliibacter sp. CJK22405. The sequence continues at coordinate 1,442 of NZ_JBKKHQ010000013.1, read as the reverse complement.
GCCGGGCTAACCCCGGCAGATGAGATGATCGCTCAACATCTTCGTCGCAGTGAGAAAAAAGCCTGGCTGGTGGTGAATAAGACCGATGGCCTGGATCCCGATATTGCAATGGGTGACTTTTTCAGCCTGGGCTTGCATGGTCCTTTTCCGATAGCGGCGGCTCATGGGCGTGGTGTTCGGTCTCTGATTGAGGAAGCACTGGCAGAATATCCTGTAATTGAAGAGCAGGAACGCGAGCTTGAGCTGGCTTCTAAAGGTATTCGTATCGGTGTGGTAGGGCGTCCTAATGTGGGCAAGTCCACGCTGGTTAACCGTATGTTGGGTGAAGACCGTGTTGTAGTCTATGACTACGCAGGCACTACGCGTGACAGCATCTATATTCCATATACTCGTAATGATCAGGACTATACCTTGATCGATACTGCAGGTATCCGCCGACGCCGCAGCGTGCATGAGGCCATCGAGAAGTTCTCGATCGTTAAAACGCTTCAGGCGATCAAAGACTCCCACGTAGTTATTTGTGTGCTGGATGCTCGTGATGGGCTTTCAGAACAGGATCTGCATCTGATTGGCTTTGTTATTGAGTCAGGCCGCGCGATGGTGATTGCCGTAAATAAGTGGGATGGCATGACTCAAGACCAGAAGGATGAGATTCGTCGGCAGCTCGATCGCCGACTCAGTTTTGCACACTTTGCCGATCTGCATTTTATTTCGGCGCTGCATGGTACGGCGGTGGGTGATCTTTATAAGTCGGTTAATGATGCCTATGACTCTGCTATGGCGAAATGGTCAACGAACCGTTTGACCAAGCTATTACAGGACTGTGTGCAGGATCACCAGCCGCCGATCGTCAAAGGGCGACGTATTAAACTGCGTTATGCTCACCAAGGGGGCTCTAATCCGCCTCTATTTATTGTGCATGGTAACTCCACACAGGATCTTCCTGGTTCATATCAGCGCTATCTGGAAAATCGTTTTGCTCAGGTGCTTGATATCAAAGGAACTCCAGTGCGCTTTAGCTTCAAAGGTGGAGATAATCCCTTCGCTGAAAAGCAGAAACCAAAGTCCGCTCGTGAAATGCGTGAGGAAGTGAAAAAGCGTCGCTTGGTAAGAAACATTAAGCGTAACGAAAAGAAAGGCTAAGTCCTTGATAAAAAAGCAGCGGCCAAGGCCGCTGCTTTTTTATATCTGCTGCTTGTGCTTTCGGTTATTGGCTTCGCGCAGTGAGGTTCAGCTTTTCCTGTGAAGGCTCTCAGTGTCGGTTTGAGCGTTTTCGGGCGTCATGAGCCTGAATTTGGCTTTTCTTGGTTTTACCCCTTGACGGACTCATTCAAAGGTCTATAATGCGCCCCCACTGAACGACGCGGCGCACCGCCAAGTCGGGAAAAACAAGAGTAAAATCAAGCAAGTAGCTGCTTGGAAGTGAAGTGAGTGATCACCGA